>DASZTN010000052.1:0-16110 GCA_035547995.1 Bradyrhizobium sp.
GGATCGAGCGCGAAGAACGAGAACAGGAAGAACGTCGCATACATCGCGATCATGAGGAACTCGCCATGGGCGAAGTTCACGACGTCCATCAGGCCGAAGATCAGCGCCAGCCCTGCGGCGATGAGGCCGTAGAGCAGCCCCATCAGGAGGCCGCTCGCCAGGCTTTGGATAATGGTCTCTGCCGTCACGGCCCGTCCCCGCTCCGTTCGCTTACTTCATCGGCCACATCGGCTCGGCAACCGCAGCCTGCGGCGGAAAGATGGTGACGAACTTGCCGCCGACATATTGCAGCAGGACCGGGTCGGCATCCTGGTTCTGGCCCTGCGAGTCGAACTTGATGTCCTTCCAGGGCATGATGGTCTGGTCTCCCGGCATGTCGGTCGCAACCAGCGCCTGGCGGATCTTCTCGCCGTCGATGGATTTGGCGCGGTTGATCGCATCCGCGATCACGATCAGGCCCATGAATTCCCGCGACGTGAAGTCGTTGAGGTCCCTGCCCGATCTCGCCTTGAACATTTCATTGATCTTGCCGACCATCGGCCGCTTCTTGGCAAGGTCGAGCGAGAAGCTGCCGCGCGAGATCACGCCTTCGAGCTTGTCGCCGACCGCGTCGTAGAGCGCCTTTTCGGAGAAGCCGGCGTCCTGCGCGACGATCGCACTCGGCTTGTAGCCGAGTTCGGCCATGGTCTTGATCAGCAGGATGCCGTCATTGGTATAGCTCGACGGCATCAGCACGTCGGCATTGGCGGCCTTGAGCTGCTGCACCTCGGCCGACAGCGACGGCGAATTAGCGCGATACTTGACGTCGGCGACGACCTTGTAGCCGCGCTCCTTGGCGAGCTTGAGCTGCGCATTGCCGGAATCGGTGCCGAAGATGGTATCTTCGTGGAACAGCGCCAGCGTGTCGATCTTGGTGCCCCTTTTCTTCATCGCGTCGAAGAAATCGAACATCGCCCTCGAGAACATCTCGTCGTGGGGCGCCGCGCGGAAATAGAATTTGAGGCCGCGGCGCTGCAAGCTCGGCGAGGAGTTGTCAGCCGAGATGAACGGGACCTGGTAGCGTTCGCAGACGTCGCTGACCGTGACGGCGACCGCGCTATGATAGGTGCCGACGACGGCGCAAACCTTCTCCTGCGTGATCAGGCGTTCGGTTTCGGCGCGGCCCTTTTGCGGGTCGGCCTGGTGGTCGGCATAGACGAGCCGCACCTTGGCGCCGCCAAGGCCCGGCAGGCCCTCGCTGCGCGCCAGCGGCAGGTCGAAATCGTACTTCTTGTTGATGATGTCAGCCGCCGTTTCGAACGCATTCTTGGCGTCGACGCCGATCTGTGCGCTCGAGCCGGAAAACGGGTAGATGATGCCGATCGGCACGTCCGGCGTGTCCGCGTGTGCTGCGAGCGGCATCAGGGCCGCGGTGGCGGTGGCTCCAAGCAAAACGTCTCGACGTGTAACGGCCATACGATATCCCCTAATGTTTATCTGTCGCTACCGATGAAGCGATCGGACTTGATGGTAAAGCCTCAAAGAGCGGCAAAGACTGCCCATTCAAAGCACAGCCAGCTGCCTGTTCTTCAGATCGGTTACCAGCATTAGTCCGGGCGCATGCGTGATGGCAAATGGCACTTTAGCAGCAGCGATGACCGCCTGCGGGGTCACGCCGCACGCCCAGAATACTGGTATTTCGTCATCCTCGACCGGCACGGCATCGCCGTAATCAGGCTTGGCGAGATCGGCGATGCCGATCGATTGCGGATGGCCGAGATGGACCGGCGCACCGTGCACGGCCGGAAAGCGCGAGGTGATCTGCACCGCGCGGATCGCATCCGCCGGCTTGAACGGCCGCATCGAGACCACCATCGGCCCTGCGAACGGGCCGGACGGGCTGCAGGCGATGTTGGTGCGATACATCGGCACCCGCACATTGCGCTCGATATGGCGGATCGGCAGTTCGTCCGCGAGCAGCGCTTCCTCGAAGGAGAATGAGCAGCCGAGCACGAAGGCAACGAGATCGTCGCGCCAATGCGCCATGATGTCGGTCGGCTCCTCCACCACTTCGCCGTCGCGCCAGACCCGATAGCGCGGCACGTCGGTGCGGATATCGAGATCGATGCCGAGCGAGGGAATGCGGGGATCGCCGACATCGGATATGCCGATAATCGGGCACGGTTTCGGGTTGAGCTGGCAGAACCGGTGGAAGGACGAAGCGAGCTTTTCCGGCAGGATCGCGAGATTGCCCTGCACGTAGCCATTGGCGACCCCGGCCGTGGTCCAGGCCATCCCCGAGCGGCAGGCATGCCTCGCCGCTACGCTCGGCGCCAAGTCCGAAGCGGAAGTTGCGTCGGGGGACCGCTCAATTCTCGCCAGATTGGTCATGGTGCCACTCCATTTAGCTCGACAGCAAATGACGCATGGGGTTACTATAAAGTCCAATCGTTGTTTTTAATCAAGATCGATAAATCCGGTTTATCGATCTGCGAGCATGGGAAGCATGGCTGATTTCAAGGCAATTGAGACCTTCATGTGGGTGGTCACGCTGGGCAGCTTCCGCGGTGCGGCGCAAAAACTCAACACCACCCAACCCGCCATCTCGCAGCGGATCGCACAGCTCGAACGCGAGGTCGGCGTCCGCCTGTTGCAGCGTGACCGCCGCATGGTGCTGCCGACCCCGAGCGGGCGGCAGATGATGGTCTATGCGGAGAAGCTGATCGGCCTGCGCTCGGAAATGCTGGAGGCGGTCGGCGACCGCTCGGCGATGCGCGGCGTATTGCGCCTCGGCGTCGCCGAGACCATCGTCCACACTTGGCTGTCGCAGCTGATCAAGCGCGTCAATCACGTCTATCCGAACCTCTCGCTCGAAATCGAGGTGGACGTCACCTCGAACCTGCAAACCCGGCTGCTCGCGCAGGAAATCGAGCTGGCCTTCCTGCTCGGGCCACTGACCGCGCCGACCATCAGCAATAGGGTGCTGTGCGACTACCCGGTCGACTTCCTCGCCAGTCCTTCGCTCGGCCTCGGCAAGCGCCGGCTGACGGTGCACGATCTCGCCAAGTTTCCCATCATTACCTTTCCGCGCAAGACTCCGCCTTACGAGGTGGTGAGTTCGCTGTTCAACCGCCCGGAACTGCCGCCGATGCGGCTGCATGCCAGCGCCTCGCTCGCCACCATCATTCACATGGCGATCGAAGGCCTCGGCATTGCCGTCATTCCGACTGCCATCGTCGAGAACGAGCTGGCCGACGGGCGGCTGCAATTGTTGTCGACGAATGTGCAAATGCCGCCGCTGACGTTCTCGGCAAGCTGGCTCGCCTCCCCCGACACGGTCGCCATCGAACGGGTGGCCGAACTCGCCGCCAAGCTGGCGCAGGGCAGCGTCATCGTTGACGCAACGCCGCAACCGCGTCATTGAATGGGTATTGCCGGCGCCTCACCTGACCTTTTGGAAAGGGCTCCATGACCAAAGTTGCATCCAATCTGCAGATCGATTCCGCACGGCTCTGGGACACCATCCATGAAACCGCGCAGTTCGGCGCGACGCCAAAGGGCGGCATTCGGCGGCTGACGCTCGGCCCCGAAGACAAACTGGTGCGGGACTGGTTCCGCAGGGCATGCGAAGCGGCCGGCTTGGAGGTTCATGTCGACGCCCTCGGCTCGATGTTCGGCCTGCGCAAGGGCCGCGACATGTCGAAGCTGCCGGTCGGGCTCGGCTCGCATCTCGACACCCAGCCAACCGGCGGCAAGTTCGACGGCGTGCTCGGCACACTGGCCGCGCTCGAAGTGGTACGCACGCTCAACGATGCCGGCATCGAGACCGAAGCTCCGATCTGCATCGCCAACTGGACCAATGAAGAAGGCTCACGTTTTGCCCCGGCGATGATGGCCTCGGCCGCCTATTCCGGCCATTTCACCACCGAACAAATTCTTGCGTGCAAGGACGCCGAAGGCGTCACGGTCGCAGAAGCGCTCGACCGCATCGGCTATCGCGGCGACGACCCGGTCGGACAGCAGAAATTCTCAAGCTTCGTCGAGCTGCATATCGAGCAGGGCCCGATCCTGGAGGCCGAGGGCAAGACCATCGGGGTGGTCGATTCCGGCCAGGGCGTATTGTGGTACGACGGCAAGATCACCGGTTTCGAAAGCCATGCCGGCTCGACGCCGATGCCGCTGCGCCGCGATGCGCTCGCAACCCTGTCGGAGATCGTGCTGGCGGTGGAGAGCATCGCCAGGAAGCACGGCCCGAAGGCGGTGGGCACCGTCGGCGAAGCCGTCATCGCCAACCCCTCGCGCAACGTCATTCCCGGCGAAATCGCCTTCACCGTCGACTGCCGCAGCGCGGATGCCGATGTCCTGGATGCGCTGGACAAGGATCTGCGTGCGGCGATTGCCGAAATTTCAGCCCGGCGCAAGGTCGACGTCGCCCTCGATCTGATCTGGCGCAAGCCGCCGACGCATTTCGATGCGAAGCTCGTCGATGCCGTCGAGAATGCGGCCAAGCAGCTCGGCTATTCGCATCGGCGCATCACTTCCGGAGCCGGCCACGATGCCTGCAACCTCAACACGGTGATGCCGGCTGCGATGGTGTTCGTGCCCTGCAAGGACGGCATCAGCCACAACGAGCTCGAGGACGCCACGCAGACCGATTGCACCGCGGGCGCCAACGTCCTCATGCACACCGTTCTGGCCCTCGCGGGCGTCACATCCTAGACCTTTTCGGTCCTGATGAAATCAGAACCGAAGCTCTGTATTTTGTTTTGACGCGTTCTCTTCACGCGAACCGTCATCCACCCCGGATCAAATCCGGGGCAGGCTTTCGCCGGAAAACGCAAGCAGACGGAGATTTCGATGCGCGGGGTGTTTGTCGATGCCAACGGATCGCTGACGGAAATCTTCGAGCGGCAGAGGGCTAACGGCGATCCGCCGGTCGCAGTCAGCAACAATGCCGATATCAGTTCCGATGAGATACCGGCGTTGCTCGACGGCGCGGAGATCGTCATCATCGACCACACAGCGCTGCCGGCCGAGGTGGCGCGCCGCTGCACCGGGCTGAAGCATGTGGTGTTTCTCGGCACCGGCGCGCGCAGCTACATGAATCCGGAAGAGCTCGCCGAACTCGGCATCACCGTTCACCTGATCAAAGGCTATGGCGATACCGCGGTCGCCGAATGCGCGATCGCGCTGATGTGGGAGGCCTCACGCGGCATCGCCAAAATGGACCGCGAGATGCGCGCCGGCAATTGGCTGCGCGAAGACGGCATGCAGCTCACCGGCAAGACGCTCGGCCTGATCGGATTCGGCGGTATCGCCGCCGAAGTCGCGCGCATTGCGCTCGGCAGCGGCATGAAAGTGATCGCATGGAACCGGTCACCCAAGACATATCCGGGCGTCGAGTTCGTCGGGCTGGAAAGGCTGCTCGCCGAAAGCCATGTCGTCTCGATCCATCTTCTGCTGAACGATGAGACACGAGGGCTCGTCTCGCGCGAGAAAATCGCGGGCATGCGAAAGGGCGTGATCCTGATCAACACCGCGCGCGGCGCCATCGTTGACGAAGCTGCGATGATCGAGGCGCTCAAATCCGGCCACATCCGTCATGCCGGCCTCGACGTCTACAATATCGAGCCGCTGCCGAAAGATCATCCGCTGACCAGGCTGTCCAACGTCACGCTGTCGGCGCATTCCGCGTTCCGCACGCCCGAAGCGAGCGAGAACCTGATCGGCGCAGCCTGGGAACATTGCCGGCGGATTGCGAAGGGCTGAGGAAGCATCTTACCTGCACGGTCATTCCGGACGACGCGAAGCGGCGATCCGGAATCTCGAGATTCCGGGTCTGGTCCTTCGGACCATCCCGGAATGACGAGCATACTGACTAATCAATCCACCATTTCCGCGACCGCCTTGCCGCAGGCCGCGGTGTCCGCGTTGCCGCCGAGGTCACGAGTGCGCAGCGTGCGTTCGGACAGCGTCCGCTCGATCGCGCCGACGATGGCATCAGAGGCCTGCTTCTCGCCGAGATGCTCCAGCATCATCGCACCGGACCAGATCATGCCGATCGGGTTGGCGATACCCTGCCCAGCGATATCGGGCGCCGAACCGTGCACCGGTTCGAACACCGATGGGAAGTTGCCTTCCGGATTGATGTTGCCCGAAGGCGCGATGCCGATGGTGCCGGTGCAGGCCGGACCGAGATCGGAGAGGATATCGCCGAACAAATTCGAGCCGACCACGACGTCGAACCAGTCCGGATGCAGCACGAAATTCGCGGTAAGAATATCGATGTGATATTTATCCCACTTCACGCCGGGATATTTCTTCGCCATCGCCTCCACGCGCTCGTCCCAATACGGCATGGTGATCGAGATGCCGTTGGACTTCGTCGCCGACGTCAGGTGCTTCTTCGGCCGCGACTGCGCCAGATCGAATGCGAATTTGAGGATGCGGTCGACGCCGGTCCGCGTCATCACCGTCTGCTGGGTGACGAATTCACGGTCGGTATCCGGGAACATGCGACCGCCGACGGACGAATATTCGCCCTCGGTATTTTCGCGCACCACCCAGAAATCGATATCTCCGGGCTTGCGACCCGCCAGGGGCGACGGCACGCCCGGCATCAGCCGCACCGGACGCAGGTTGACGTATTGATCGAATTCCCGGCGGAACTTGATCAGCGATCCCCACAAGGAAACGTGATCGGGAATTTTTGCCGGCCAGCCGACCGCGCCGAAATAGATCGCATCATGCTTGCCGATCTTCTCCTTCCAGTCGTCCGGCATCATCTGGCCGTGCTTCTCGTAATAGTCCCAGGAGGCGAAATCGAAATGGTCGAAATGCACGGAAACGCCGTGTTTTTTAGCCGCCGCTTCAATCACCCGGATGCCTTCCGGCATCACTTCCTTACCGATGCCGTCGCCGGGAATGACCGCGATCCGGTACTGCTTTTTTGCACTGCTCATCGAGATCTCCCTTGACGGTTGGGCGCAGCGGCGGCGCCGATTTTTTGCCGGCACTGCAATGGACCAAACTTGGCCGGCGTGCAACAGCGCTTTGCCATGTTGACCGCTCAGGCGGCCCCGGGCCAAGATTGCAAGCATCCCCTCCGGCGTCCCAACCAAAGAGCAACTCCATGGATCTCCATCTGCGCGGCAAGCGTGTCCTGATCACCGGCGCGTCGAAAGGCATCGGCGAAGCCGCGGCGGAAGCATTCGCCGAAGAAGGCTGCCACCTCCTGCTCGCCGCCCGCAGCGGCGATCAGCTCAAGGCGCTGGCCGAACGGCTGCGCTCGGCGCATCAGATCGACGCGTCGGCCCATGTGGTCGACCTGCGCAAGCCGGAGGACGTTACCCGGCTGGCGGAGCAAGCCGCCGACATCGACATTCTCGTCAACAATGCCGGCGACATCCCTGGCGGCTCACTCGACAAGATCGACGAGGCGACCTGGCGCAACGCCTGGGACCTGAAGGTGTTCGGCTACATCAATCTCACTCGCGCCGTCTATGCGCAGATGAAGGCGCGCGGGCACGGCGTCATCGTCAACGATATCGGCGCCGCCGGCGAAAAATTCGATGCCAACTATATCTGCGGCAGCGCCGGCAATGCCGCACTGATGGCATTCACCCGCGCGCTCGGCGGCAAGAGCCTTGCCGACAATATCCGCGTGGTCGGCATCAATCCCGGGCCGGTCGGCACCGACCGTCACATCACGCTGCTGAAGACCCGGGCCAGGCATCAGCTCGGCGACGAAAGCCGCTACACCGAATATCAAAAAGGCCTGCCGCTCGGCCGTCCTGCGCACGCACGCGAGATCGGCGACCTCATGGCATTCCTCGCCTCCGACCGCTCCGGCTATACGTCGGGCGTGATCTTCACCGTTGACGGCGGTTTAGCGGCCGGGTGGGGGTAGCTCTCATTCAGAGCCGTCATTACGAGCGAAGCGAAGCAATCCAAATATCTGACCGAGGATATAGTCTTGGATTGCTTCGTCGTTTCATTCCTCGCAATGACGCGCTCAACTCCTCGTCCGCTCGAACAACTGACGGATCAGCGTGGTGATACGCCCATTCGCCGACATCATCTCGCTCATGATGGTGAAATGGTTGGCGCCGGGGATTTCCTCATAGCTTACCGGCAAACCGTATTGAGCGCGGTGGCCGGCGAAATCGGCGGTCTGCTGGCGCAACAGCGGCAGTTCGGCGCTACCCACCACCAGCGACAGCGGCTTCATCGGGCCGCCGGGCTGCGCCATCGGCGAGTTGCGCTGTGACATCGCCTCGTCGAGGCCGAGCTTGGCGTTGAGATAGGAGTGGCGGACCGGACCGAGATCGTAGATGCCGCTGATGCCGATCCCCGCCCTCACCTTCGGATGCGACAGCGCCATCGCGGTGAGATGGCCGCCGGCCGACCAGCCGGATACGACGATGCCGCTGGCTTCAGCGCCAAGCGCAGGCAGCTTTCCGGCCAGATAATCGATGCCGGCATGGATTTCGGCGACGATCTGATCGAGCGTCGCCTCCGGCGCCAGCGTGTAGCCGATCAGCGCCACATTGATGCCGTGCACCATCGGGCCTTCGGCGAAGATCGTAAAGACCTCCTTCGACCGGTGCTGCCAATAACCGCCGTGGATGAACAGCAGCGTCGGCGCCATATCGGTCGCTTTGAGGAAATCGATCCGGTTGCGCTCGCGCGGCCCGTATCTGAGGTCGAGATGCGCAGAGTATCGCCGGCGGATATCGGCGGAACGCTGCTCCCAGCCCGCGACGATTTCCATGCTTCCGGCCACCGCTACGCCGTTGTTCAGGCCGAGGTCACGATCCTCCTGGCTCATCTGGCGCCAATCCGGCGCGTCATGGGGCGTCGTCATCTGAGAACTCCCAAGTGAATGGTGATAGCGAATGGCAGCCGGGAGCGGCAGCGTTTCCACTTTGCCGGAAAATGTTCTACAGCACCATCCGTGACTGGCGAAGCGGAACGAGCGGGAGAGATTTAAGGTGGCAGATCAGGAACTGGTTCGGGCAACAGCGTGCACCATTGTCGATAAACTGAATTCCGGCGAGGTCACGCCGCTCGATCTGCTCGACGTGCTGGAGCAGCGGATTGCGCAAGTCGATGGCAAGGTCAATGCGCTGCCGACGCTCTGTTTCGACCGCGCCCGCAGCCATGCCAGGGCGCTGATGGAAAAGCCCGCCGCCGAGCGCGGCCTGCTTCGCGGATTACCGATCCCGATCAAGGATCTCACCAATGTTGCGGGCGTGCGCACCACGCAGGGCTCGCCGATCTACAAGGACAACGTCCCGGCGCGTTCCGACATCCTTGTCGAGCATCTCGAAAACAATGGCGGTGTCATCTACGCCAAATCGAACACGCTGGAATTCGGCGCCGGCGCCAATACCTTCAACGAAGTGTTCGGCGCTACGCGCAATCCCTGGGACCTGTCGAAATCCGCCGCCGGCTCTTCCGGCGGCGCGGCAGTCGCGCTTGCGACCGGCATGGCATGGCTCGCCCATGGCTCGGATATGGGCGGATCGCTGCGCAACCCGGCCAGCTTCTGCGGCGTCGTCGGCATGCGCCCCAGCATCGGCCGCGTCGCTCACACGCCGGCGGCCAAGATCGACCGCAATCTCGGCGTCCAGGGCCCGATGGCGCGCAATATCGAGGACCTCGCGTTGCTGCTCGATGCCATGAGCGGCGAACATCCGGCCGATCCGCTGTCGTTGCCGCTACTGCCGACATCGTTCCTGTCAGCAGCACGGTCGGGAAAAAAGCCAACGCGCATCGCCTACTCGCCCGATCTCGGCATCACCCCGGTTGATCCCGAAGTAGCCAGCCTCACCCGCAAGGCGGCAGAGCGTTTTGCCGAGGCCGGCGCGACCGTCGAAGAGGCGCATCCCGATCTGCGGGAAGCCCATGAATGTTTCCACGTGCTGCGCGCGTTCGATTTCGCCATCAGCAAGGCGGCGCTGCTGCGCGACAAGCGCGACCAGCTCAAGCCGGAAGTGATCTGGAACATCGAGGAGGGTCTCAAGCTCACCGTCGAACAGCTCGAACGCGCCGAAGCACAGCGGGTGGCGATGACGGCCCGCACTCTCGACTTCTTCAAGACCTACGATCTGTTGCTGGCGCCGGCTACCATCGTGCCGCCCTTCCCGCTCGAAAACCGCTACCTTGCCGAATGCGCCGGCAAGAAGTTCGACAATTATGTCGAATGGCTCGGCATCGTCTACGCAATCACGCTGGTGTGCTGCCCGGCTCTATCGATGCCGTGCGGGTTCACCGCCTCCGGCCTGCCGGTCGGGTTGCAGGTAGTGGCGCCCCCGCGCGGCGAGGCGCAGCTTCTCACCGGCGCCAAGGTGCTGGAGGACATTCTCGGCCTGCGCAGCACCACGCCGATCGATCCCCGGCCGGCCAAGTGATCGGCCGATACAAGTGATCGGCCGATAATGGCTCCGCAACTCCTGCCCTGTCGCAGCGGCCGGGACGATTTGGCCGCTGACGTCAGGCCCTTGCGCCGCTATAGTCTGCAACGGAAAAGCTGGCGCTGACGGCGCTCGTCGGCGCAAGCGCAAAATCGTTTTCCGTGCACCTGACGCGAGCCCTGCGATGACCGAGGACAACGAGCCGCCTCCCACCAGCAAGCTGACCCGCAGCAAGGAACGCTGGGCGCGCGAGGGGCGCTTCCTTACCGGCAAGATCGCACGTCCCGAACAGCAACGGCTACCACCGGGACAGCATCTGACGCGGGATTGGCCGGTGCTTGATCTCGGCCTCACCCCGAATATTTCGCGCCAGCGCTGGCGGCTCGACGTCTATGGCGCGGTCGAACATCCGATCTTCTGGAACTGGGACGAATTCACCGCGCAGCCACAGACGCAATTCACCTCCGACATCCATTGCGTGACCACATGGTCGCGCTACGACAACCAATGGGAGGGACTTGCAACCCGCGACCTGCTGGCGGCCTGCCAGCCGCGCGACGAAGCCCGCTTCGTGGTGCTGCATTCCCATGACGGCTACACCACCAATCTTTCGCTGGAAGATTTCGCCGCCGAGGATGCGCTGCTGGCGCATAGCTGGTCCGGCATGCCGCTGGAGCAGGACCATGGCGGCCCGGTGCGGCTGGTGGTGCCGCATCTCTATTTCTGGAAAAGCGCCAAATGGCTGCAACGGATCGAATTCCGCGACGAGGATGCGCCGGGCTATTGGGAAGTGCGCGGCTATCACAATCGCGGCGATCCGTGGCAGGAGCAGCGCTATTCCGCCGATTGAGACTGCAGCTCCAAGGCGTTTTCGGTTCTGATGGAATCAGAACCGCGCCCTTAAGATTCCTCTTTTGACGCGTTTTCCTTATGCGAAGTATCCACTTCGCTGGAAAACGCTCCAACCGTGGAGAACGCCGGTGCCGTATGAACGCTTGCAGTTTACCGGGTCCGAAGGCCATCAGCTGGCGGCGGCGCTGGATACGCCGGACGGCGCCATTCGCGCCTATGCCCTGTTCGCCCATTGCTTCACCTGCGGCAAGGACGTACTCGCCGCCAGACGGATCGCAGTCGCGCTGGCGGCCAGAGGCATCGCGGTGCTGCGGTTCGACTTCACCGGCCTCGGCTCCAGCGAAGGCGATTTCGCCAATACAACATTTTCGTCCAACGTTGCCGATCTCGTCCGTGCAGCGGATCACTTGCGCGAAACCGGCAGGGCGCCATCGATCCTGATCGGTCACAGCCTCGGCGGCGCTGCGATCCTTGCTGCAGCAGGCCAGATCCCCGAGGCGAAGGCGGTCGTCACCATTGCCGCGCCTTCCGATCCGGCGCATGTCACCCATTTATTCAAGGATCGCATCGACGATATCCGCAAGCTCGGCAAGGTCGAGGTCACGCTGGCCGGACGACCGTTCCACATCAAGCGCGAATTCCTCGACGATATTGCCGAGCACGAGCTGATGACGGATATCGCCAATCTGCACAAGGCGCTGCTGATCATGCATGCGCCTACCGACGAGACTGTCGGCATCGACAATGCGACGAGGATCTTCGTCGCGGCCAAGCATCCCAAGAGCTTCGTCTCGCTGGCGGATGCCGACCACCTGCTGAGCGGCAAGCGCGACGCGGTCTATGTTGCGGACGTAATTGCCGCCTGGGCCGAACGCTACCTCGAGCCGCTCGCGATCGAACCTGCGGCAGAGCTCGGCGAAGCACCGCGGCACGTCGTGGTGCGCGAGACCCGCAACAGCAAATTCCAGAACACCGTCTCAATCGGACCGCATCATCTGCTGGCCGATGAACCCATTGCTGCCGGCGGCGAGGATTCGGGACCCGGACCATACGATTTCCTGCTCGCCGGCCTCGGCGCATGCAAATCCATGACCATGCGGCTCTATGCAGACCGCAAATCCTTTCCGCTGGAACGCGCCACCGTGACGCTGAGCCACAGCAAGATCTACGCAAAGGACTGCGCGGAATGCGAGACCAAGGAGGGCATGCTCGACCAGATCGAGGTCGCGATCGGACTGGAGGGACCGCTCGACGCCGACCAGCGCAAACGCATCGTGGAAATCGCCGACAAATGCCCGGTGCACCGCACGCTCACCTCGGAGATCCGTATCGTGACGCGAGCGGCCGATTGAGCGTCAAACAAAGGCCGGAGCGCGGTTCTGCTTCCATCAGAAGCAAGATGGTTCTGGTCAGAAACGCTAAACCGCAGGCAGCGGCCGCACCCGTAACGCGCCGCGCAGGCCGACTGCGGTGCCAAGGAAAATTCCGGCGACCGCGATGAATGAGGCCAATGCGAGCGTGGAAATTCCCGTCAGCCCCTGCCCGATCGAGCAGCCGAACGCCATCACGCCGCCGATGCCCATCAGCGCGCCGCCCCCGGCCGAGCGCAGCATGTGCTGCGGCGAGCGATAGCCTTCGAGTTCAAAGCGTCCGGTCAGGAGCGCCGTCACCAGGCTGCCCGCAAACACGCCGCCGATTGTCGCAATGCCGAAATTGAGCGTCGAGCCGGTCGACAGCATCACATATTGCAGGCTGTCGGCGATTGGCGCGACGAAGGTCAGCGAGGCCACCGGCACCGGATTGAAATCGTCGGCACCGAGATGACCGGTTGCATACCAGCCCGCAGCAATCAGCAGTCCGACCGCGACGCCGGTCACGACCTGGCCCGGGGATCTGCGAAACGGCGGGTGCGCAAGCGCAAAGATGATCAGCGCCGCGCTGACCAGCGAGGTCGCGAACATCCGCCCATAGACTTCATTGAGGCCGAAGCTCGACAGCAGCGCCGGCAGCGAGTTGACGCTCACCGTCAACTGCGTGGCCCGCACCGCCGCGATCCGCGCCGGCGCGATCAGACCCTTCAACGTTATCTCGGCGAAGATGCCGAGCATGATGACGACCACCAGCGAGCGCAGATTGCCCTTTCCCAAGAGCACCAGCGCACGCGAACCGCAGCCGTTCGACAGCACCATGCCGTAGCCGAACAGCATGCCGCCGAAAAACATCACCGGCGCCGAGAACGACGGCTGCAGATAGATCGATTGGCCGAGATCGATTGCGCCGCGCGCGGCAAGCAGTTGCGATGCAACGATGCCGACGCCCATCGCCAGCGCAAAGGTCCGAGCCAGCCGGCTGTCGCCTTTCGCCCACAGGCCGCGCAGGCTGCTCATCAGGCAAAAGCCGCTCAGCAGCCCGATCGAACCATAGAGCAGACCGATGATCAGGCCACAAAGGACGGCAATTTGACTAGGCTCCATAGGGGCTCCCGGATTCCACTTTGTTCATTGCGAGGCGTTTTGCCCGCAACGACAGTTCAGATTACGGCCGCAGGATAACCCGATCACGCGACGACCCCGCGACCGCGAGATACGCGGCCTTGGCATCCTCCAGCGGAAAGATCGCGCCGGGCCGGATCGGGAACGGCTTGAGGTGGCCGCTGGCAAATCCCGGGCCGAGTTCCCTGAGCACATCACCGGTTGCAACCGACGACAGCCCCAGCGTATCGATGCCGACATAGGTATGCTGGCCGCGATAGAATTCGAAAATGTTGAACGGCACGATTTTTTCAATGGTGGCGATCAGGATCTGGCGGCCTCGCAGCGCCAGTGATTTGTGCGCCGCCTCGAAATAGGGACTGCCGACCGTATTGAACACGATATCGGCGCCCTTGCCGCCGGTCAGTTCGCGGACCCGCATGGCGACGTCGGTGGCGGACGCATCGATGATGTCGACCGTCGAATTGCTGTGTCCCTCATAAGGCTCGTTCTTGCGCACCACGCCGATGACGCGGGCGCCGCGCCAGGTCGAGATCTGGGTCGCCGCCTGGCCGACCTTGCCGTTGACGCCCATCACCAGCACGGTCTCACCGGAGCTGGGCACCCCGGCGCGGCGAAGGCCCTCCATCGCGGTGACGAAGGGCACGCCGATGCCGGCGGCCTCCTCCCACGAGATATTCGCGGGCTTCTCGACCACCGCTTCGGCCTCGACGGCAAGGTAGCTGGCATGGGTGCCGTCCCGCCGGATTCCGAGATCGCCGGACGAGCCGAACACTTCACGCCCGACGGATCCCTCCGGACCGTCGATTACGACGCCGGCATAGTCGCGGCCGGGAGTCCGGGGAAAGACGGCATAAGGCATCAGGCCGGTCGCGGCCTTGACGTCGGACGGATTGACCGCCGCCGCCTTGATCTCGATCAGCACCTCATTGGCAGCCCGCGACAACACACGGCGCTCGACCGATGGCGCAATCGAGGCTGGATCTTCGGCCTTCGCCAAAAGGCGCACGCAGCGCCCCTCGGCGGTAACCGGCTGGCTTTGCAATATTTGCGGGCGCGATGTCATGGCGGCTCCTGACCTTACCTGACGCGATCTGGCGCCATAGGATTCGTTGACACCATGGCCGCTTCGCATCATGACTAGCTAACTCATCGCTTAGTTCAAGAGGCTTGTTCCAACAAGCCCGGCGGCGAATAGCCGGAGGAGGACGTCTTGGATCGGATCGTCTTTGATCGGTTCAACTCGGATCGGTTCATCTCGGATCGGTTCAACTTGGATCGCTCGCAACGCGCGGAGAAGGCGCTGTGAGCGGCGAGGCCGCCCCCTCGCCGGACGATATCGCGCGCGCCTGCGCGGAGGCGATGTGGAACGAGGATGATGCCAGCAAGGGCCTCGGCATGGAGATCCTCGAGGTCAGGGTCGGCCGGGCGACGCTGGCGATGACCGTCCAGCCGCACATGGTCAATGGCCAGCGGATCGCCCATGGCGGCTTCATCTTCACGCTGGCGGATTCGGCGTTCGCCTTTGCCTGCAATACCCATAATGAGCGTGTCGTGGCCGCTCAGGGCAACATCACCTTCATTCGCCCGGGCAAGCTCGGCGATCGCCTGGTCGCCGAGGCCTGCGAAATCTCGCGCAGCGGCCGTTCCGGCATCTATGACGTAACGGTCACGAATGGCGACATCGTGATTGCGGAATTCCGTGGCCACTCCCGCAGCATCGGCGGAACGTGGCTGCCGGCAGATAGTGAGAGCAAATAAAAAAATTTTCAGGAAACGCGCATTGAGGGAAAAACGTAATGGCTTCGACCAATCTTAAATCCCGGGGAAGCAGTTACAGCGCGGAGATGGATGACATCGAACGTGCATCCCGCGACGAGATCATGGCGCTGCAGACCCGGCGTCTCGCCTGGTCGCTGACGCATGCCTATGACAATGTCGCGCATTACAAGAAGGCCTTCGACCAGGCTGGCGTTCACCCGTCCGATTTCAGGCGGCTCGAGGACCTCGCCAGGTTTCCGTTCACGGTGAAAACCGACCTGCGTGACAACTATCCCTTCGACATGTTCGCGGTCCCGCGCGAAAAAGTGGTGCGCGTTCATGCCTCGTCCGGCACCACCGGCAAGCCGGTCGTGGTCGGCTACACCAAAGCCGATATCGACATGTGGGCGGAGGTGATGGCGCGCTCGATCCGCGCCGCCGGCGGCCGGTCCGGCATGATCATGCACAACGCCTATGGCTACGGCCTGTCGGAGGTCATCGGCCCGGGCGTTGCGCAGGAATGCGTGGAGACCAAGGACGGCCTGCACATCTGGGAGGATCATTTCTATCCGGAGGTGATCGATCCCGAGACCGGCGCGGTATTGCCC
>DASZTN010000053.1:0-17164 GCA_035547995.1 Bradyrhizobium sp.
GCCTGACAGCTGTCGGTTGAACGTAGGCCGTCATTGCGGGGAGCAAAGCGACGAAGCAATCCAGCATTTTTGCGTGACCCTGGATTGCTTCGTTTCGCTCGCGATGACAGCTCTACGATTCAGCTAACAGCCATCGCGCTCCAGCTTTTGTTTCGATGCGTTTTTCATCACGCGAACCGGTATCCAGTCGCTCGCAACGCCTTATCCGGCCGGCACCCCGGCTTTCAAAAGCCCGTCACGATAATGGGCGATGTCATCAGGGTTTCTCCAGCGAAAGTTTCTCAGATGCCTGATGACGGTGACGTCGGGAAATGCATCCAGAAGAGCCCGGGTTGCTTTTGCAGCTTCCCCGGCCTGTCCCATTTGCGCCAGCGCTGCGGCCCTGACCGAGAGTACCTGCAGGTGATTGGGATTGAGATATGAGGCTTCGCGGGCCCACGACAGCGAAGCATCATATTGTCTCGACAAATAATGGGCGAAGGCCAGCAACGCATTCCATTTGTACCGCGGATCGCTGTTGCCGCGTTGCACCGCGGTTGAAAACAGCTCGATCGCCTTTGCATGCTCGCCGATCGCAAAGTGACATATTCCCAGGACGCCACGCGCGCCCATGTCATACGGGTTAAGACTGACCGCGCGTTTCGCGGCCTCCATGGCGGCATTGTGGCTTCCATCCATGGCGTGCATGTAGGACAACAGACTGAATGCAAACGAGGAGCGAGGATCGAGCCGGACGGCGCTTTCAGCAAGGCTCATGGCCTCGGTCCACAACTCCCTGGTGCTCTTGATCCATCCATATTGCACGCCCTGAACGCTGATCGTGGCGAGGTAGGCGCGTGCGATCGAAAGCGAGGGATCGAGAACGATGGATTGCCTGAACAGATCAATCGATTTTTCGAAATCGGCCTTGGTGTGCCGGTAATAATGCGACAGACCTTTCAGGAAGCGGTCCCAGGCGGTGGGATCGGCCGAAGGCCTGCTCGGCGCCGACGCTTCGGCGCGGAAAATCTCGGGAGCGATCGCGGCCGACAGGTTGGTGGTGAGCTCGTCCTGCATCGCAAAGACATCGCCGATATCGCTATCATACCGGTTGGCCCATAATTGCTCGCCGCTCTCGGGAGCGATCAGCTGCGCCGTCACCCTGATCTTGTTGCCGGCGCGCCGCACCGAGCCCTGAACAAGATAGGTCGCATCGATTTCGCGGGCGATGAGGCGCGTCGAGAGATTCTGGCCCTTGAACGGGAAGGTCGCGTTGCGGCTGAGAACGCGGAAGAAAGACTGCAGCGACAGCGCGTGGATGAGATCTTCGGTCAGGCCGTCAGCAAAATACTCCTCGGCCTGGTCACTGAGATTGACGAAGGGAAGCACGCCCACGATGGCGGTGCGGTACTGGGGTGGGAGATTCGACTTATCGTGCAGGCCAGTGCCGCTGCTTTCCGATCTGCCCGGATCCCACGTCCATACGCTGATGGCTTCCTCGATATTCTTGAAGCGCCGGCTGCCCGCATCGATCAGCGGAACACGGATATGTTTGCTCGCTTCGGAATAAGCCTTCCCTGAAACGGCGATCCCACCCGGCGTAGCCACGGATTCGAGACGAACGGCAATGTTCACGCCATCGCCGAAAACCTCATCCTCGTCCGCCATCACATCGCCCATATGGACACCGAGGCGAAACAGCATGAGCCGATCCGGCGGCAGTTGGGCGTTGCGTTCGGCCATCAGCCTCTGAATTTCGATGGAGGACTGCAGCGCGCCGACGACGCTGGGATATTCCAGCAGGAAACCGTCGCCGGTGTTTTTCACCAGCCGGCCGCCGTGATTGAGGATGACCGGGTAGACGGCGCTGCGATGGGCCTTGAAGGTCGCGTGGGTGCCTTCCTCGTCGATACCCATCATGCGGGAATAGCCGGCGACATCAGCGCAAACGATGGCGGCCAGTCGTCTTTCCATTCTCGGCGCATCTCCTGTATTCGCAGTCCGGCGCGCATCAAGGTATGCGACCGGGAAACGGAAGCCAATGGCTTACGGAGTTAAAAGCGCTCGCGCGAATGTTCACCGATGAACAATCGTTTTGGCGATGATGCTTCCGGGCCTTGGGGCGATGAGCCCCGTCCACCACATGATCCGCAGATCGCAGGACGATAGCGCAGCGTACTCCGGGGTAACGGCTGTGCATCGGCCCACGATGCTCTCGCAGCCTTACCTCACCAGAACGGCGGATTATGCCTTGGGCTGATCCGCCCTACGCCCTTGCCTCGCCGGCGGCCCACGCCGGCGCGAACCGGCTATAGCCCTGTCGGTGGCGCCATGAATTCGGGACCGACCGGATCGTGCACGCAATCGGCGACGATGCGATCGATCTCGGCGAGCGCATCGGCGTCGAGCTTCCATCCCATGACATCGGCCACGTCATCGAGCTGCGCCGGGTGACGGGCGCCCCACAGCGCGATGCTGAGCGGCTGCTGGTCGAGGACCCAGCGTACGGCAAGATGGAGCACCCGCTTGCCGAACTTGCGTTTGGCGAAATCGTCCAGGCGTTCGACCGCCTGGAGATATTGCTGCAGCCTCGGCGGCTGAAACTTGGGATCATGGCGGCGCAAATCATCCCCGCCAAAGCCGGTATCGGCCTTGATGCGCCCGCTCAACAGCCCACGGCAAAGCGAACCGTAGGCAAGCGTCACAATTCCGTTGTCTCGACAATAGGGCAGCAGGTCTTTTTCGGCCTGCCGCTCGAAAAGGTTATGCGGCGGCTGCATGACGTGCAACGGCGCCACTGAACGGAATTCGCGGACCTGCTCCAGCGAGAAATTGCTGACGCCAATCGCGCGGATCTTCCCGGCGCGGTAAAGTCCGGCCATCGCTTCCGCGGTTTCCGCCATCGGCGTTTTCGGGTCCGGCCAATGCACCTGATAGATGTCGATCGCGTCCCTTCGGAGCCGTCGCAAGGAATCCTCGACCTCCTTGCGGATGCGCGCCGCGGTGGCATTGCGGAACGGCTGGCCGTCGCGCCAGTCGAGACCGACCTTGGTGGCAATCAGCACTTTGCGCGCTCCAACTTCGGCAAGCGCCTTGCCGACGATCTCCTCGGACTTGCCGAAGCCATAAACCGGCGCGGTGTCCACCAGACTGATGCCGCGATCGATGGCGCTATGGATGGTGCGGATCGACTCCGCCTCATCGCTGCCGCCCCACATCCATCCGCCGATCGCCCACGTTCCAAGTGCAATCCGGGTGGCCTTGAGATCCGTTCCGGGAATGGCGACCGTTTCCAGCTGGCTTGACATATCAGCACTCCTATTTTCGATTCCTGACTTCCGGATGCTTCGACAGCATGCTGCATGCCTGCCGGCCCGCTCCGTCTCTCGAGGCTGAGCAAGATGCGGTTCGAAAGTCGCCCGGAGTTCACCAGAGCCCTGCGTGCACCCTTCGGCCTCGGCCGGTATCTGCATGACCCAATCCTGAGCGGCGTCATTGAACTCCGATGCCGGATGCCGGTTTTGAGCGAGATCAAGCCCGATCGATCGGCGCGATCACGAAGAGCGATGCGGGCGCTATAGCGGCGAGGCAGGCCGCGCCCTTTCCTCTGCGTCCGCTCTGCCGCAGATCAAGCCTCCGGCTTGAGGCTGATCAACGTTCCAGCGCGCCGGATCCTTAATCAGGGCAATACGATCAAAAGGCCAAACCGCAACAGCTTGCGAATGGAGTGTGTCGTGCCTGCGCTGATGTTACTTCTGTTCCTGATCCTGCTGGCCGTTTCACCATTCCTGTTCGCAAACCTGATGCTCACCAGCCTGGAGGAGCTTCATCTCAGCCCGCCGGCTGCACTTGCATTGGTGATCGCGATGTTCATCGGCGGCCTCATCAACATTCCGATCACGACGATACGCCGCAACAAGAGCGTTCCCGAACATCCGCTGGCGATCTATGGCCTGTCGGATTTCTGGCCGCAGACCGAACGAAACACGCAACAAACGATCATTGCCGTCAATCTCGGCGGCTGCGTCATTCCGCTGGCTATTTCGCTCTACGAGATTGCCTATCTTGCCGCTTCCGCTCCCGTTGCATTGCTGCTCGGAATGGTCGGATGCGCCTTCAACATTGCGATCTGCTATTTCGTTGCACGACCGATCAAGGGAATCGGAATAGCCATGCCCGGATTTCTGTCGCCTCTGGTCGCCGCGGCATTTGCGCTTCTGCTTACCCCTGAAGCGGCGCCGCCGGTCGCCTTCGTGATCGGCGTCATGGGTCCCCTGATCGGGGCCGATCTGCTGCATCTGAAGGATATCGAGACCATCGACTCCGGCATCGCGAGCATCGGCGGAGCCGGCACCTTCGACGGCATTGTCCCGTCTGGAATTATCGCGGCTTATCTGGCATGACCCGCACTCTGCCCACGCACTCCCACGACAGGCATGCCAGGAAAAAGCCAGCGCTTCCTCTCTCGCCTTCGCCGCTGGCGACGGGGCGCATGGCGGGCGTGGCACAAGCTCGCGCGAGCGCCACGGGCGGTGCGGATTGCGGGTAGCGTGGCGATCCTGCTGCCAGTTCTCGCGCTGGCGAACCTCGTCTATCAGGTGATCCACAAGCCGACCGAACTGTTCTTCTTTGTCGGCCACGGGCTCGACAAGGAGCCGGCGGCGACGTGGCGGCAATACGGGCCGCTGTTCCGCGCCTATTCCACCCATACGATCACGCCCGAACTATTGGCTGCGCTGGCGCAGGTCGAGAGTTCGGGCAACCCGGTGGCGCGCACCTACTGGCACTGGCGACTGAGCCTCAATCCCTTCGCGATCTACCGGCCTGCCTCCAGCGCCGTCGGTCTCTACCAGATGACCGATCCGGCCTACGCCGAGGCCGCGCGATTCTGTATCCGGGAGAATGCGGTAACGGACACCGGCTGCGGGTTCGGTCCCTACATCCGCGCGATCCCGAGCCACGCCATCGAGCTGGCTACCGTTTATCTGGACCACCATGTGGCTGACGTTCTCAAGCTGGCGGATGATGCGAAGGCAAGCGCGCAGCAGAAGCAGGATCTTGCCGCCTTCATCCATCTCTGCGGCGCGGGCCCCGCCACCGCCTATGCACGCCGCCACTTTCAGATGATGACCGGCGAGCGCTGCGGTGATCACCTGGTCGCGGCCTATATCTCCAGGGTCGACGCGATGAAGCGGCAGTTCCTGCGCCTTGCGGCCGATAACGGGAATTAGCTGGCAGATGACATCACGTCTATTCGACAGGAACCGCTACCGAGCTTTACCTGCCAGCGCGGCGGATTACGCCCTCCGCGGATCTGCCCCGCACTATCTGCCAACATGCGGGTTGGTGTTGCTCCAGGTAGGGACCGCATTCGTCACACCGACCGAGGGCCAATAATAGGATCCCACTGACGGAGCAGTGACCGTTCCGATCGGAAGTCCGGATGCGCCATGCGGTCCGCCGGGCATGGTCGAGATTCCCGACCCTCCATAAGTAACAGGTCGTGCGGTCGAGATGTGACGCGTGTGCGTGTAATGCCTGTAGTGCCTGTGCTTCTTCTTCGCCTCCGCGGCGAAGGGCGCCGCAGCCAGTCCCACGGCGACGAGAGCGACCAGCGCCAGTCTGATTGTCATCATGATTGGCTCCTTTCCTCTTCTGCAGATAGGGTAACGACCGGGCATTTGCTCGATCAGCTCGCGCTCTTGTGTGAGGCGGAATTGCGCGGGCCCGGCGGCCGATCAGCCGAGCGCAATCCGCTGCACGAACTTCCGTTGATCGAGCACGGACGCAAGGAAAAGGCCCGGAAATACCGGGCCTTTTTCTTTACCGCCAGTGACGGTGATGCCAGTAATGGTGGTGATAGTAGTGCGGTCCATAATACGGGCCGCCGTAATACGCATAGGGTCCGGGGCCGTAATAGCCGGGACCGTAATACGGCCCGCCTGCCGCTGCGGCTGCGCCGGCAGCCAACGCCCCGGCAGCGATTCCGACGCCTATGCCAGGTCCGCCGTGCCAATGGGCTTCAGCAGGCGCCACGGAGGCAGCAGCCAATGATCCGGCCGCCACGGCAGCAATAACGATGTTTCGCATGTTGTTCCTCCTCCTTTTCACGGAGGACTAATGCAAAGTCAGGTGCAGACGTTCCCGCGCCATGGCATGTCATCTTTTCCATCTGGCCGAATACTGCAGGTTTTGTTCGGGAAGTAACGCGGTTCCCTGCGGATGCTTTCCGCGTACTGCTCCCATGCGGGTTGCTACGGGAGAGAACTTCACAGGCAAGACCAAACCCGAATTCCCAAAATCTCGGGGGAAGAAGCCTCGCTTAGGTATTTCTCCTGCTTGATCGGCGGTTGGATTCGTCTTTGACTTGCGCCGAGAACGATATCCGGCATCAAGCTGGAACGCTCAAAAAGGGGGAACAGATGGCGAGGCAATTTGGATTGAAGCCGCGGTCGTGCAAGCCCGTTTCCAAGCCGGCGCGTATCGTGAAGGCACCTCGCAGGACACCGCCGCCGCTCTATTCACCGGCGAGCTGGCGCGGTCATTCCGGCCGACGGTCGGTTTCGGGCTGACCGGCCCCGGAAAGCGAGGATTCGCCAGCTTCAGAGCTTGGCGCCTCTTCTCACGAGTCTTTCGAAAAGTGTCGCATCGCGCGCGATGCGACCGGCGAGCAGATTTGACAACCCCGCATGCGTTGAGGAGATTAGATCCAAAATAACGCTGTGACGGGGGGATATCGATGGGCTCAAGGCTTATTGCTGCCATAAGAACGCGAGTGCGCGTGAACCGAGCAAGGTTCAAGTTTCATGCTCACCGCAGATCTTTGTTGTCGCTCTGCGCCGCTACAATCCTGGCTACCCTAGCTCCGTCTTCCGGCAACGCCGACAGCGCCGCCTACCCCACCCGGCCGATCCAGATCTTTGTCCCGTTTGCCGCCGGCAGCGCCAGCGACGTCATCACGCGCATCCTGCTCAGCCGGATGTCGACGACGCTGGGCCAGAATTTCGTGGTCGAGAACCACCCCGGCGCCGGAGGCAACACCGGCACGGAAGCCGCCGCGCATGCCGCGCCCGACGGCTATACGTTGGTGATGAGCACGTCCGGGCCGCTCGCCGCCAACAAGGCGCTGTTCAAGGACCTCGGCTACGATCCGCAAAAGGATTTTGCGCCGATCTGCCTGTTCGCCACGCTGCCCAATATCGTCGTGATCAATTCGAAGCTGCCGCCGAAGACGCTTGGCGAACTGATCGCTTATGCCAAGGACCATCCCAAGCAGCTCAATTACGGCTCGGTCGGCATTGGCTCCTCACAGCACCTGGCCGGTGCCTATTTCGAGCAGCTCACCGGAACGCAGCTCGTCCACGTCCCCTACCGGAATATTTCCGCCTATACGCCGGACTTCATCTCCGGCCAGGTGCCGCTCGGATTCCAGCTGCTGCCGAATGTGCTCGGCCTGATCAAGAGCGGCGATGCGCGTGCACTGGCGGTCGCCAGCGCCAGGCGAATGACCGCGCTGCCCGACGTTCCGACCGCAGCCGAAGCCGGCCTGCCCGGCTATGAAAGCGCCGCCTGGCTCGCGCTGCTTGCGCCCGCCAATACCGACAAGGCGATCGTCGACAAGCTATATGCCGCAGCACAGGAGGCGGCGAAGGATCCGCAGGTGATTGCGCGCTTCACCCAGCAGGGCGCGGAGCCGACGGTGCTCGGCCCGGACGGCCTGAAGAAATTCATCGCCTCGGAAATCGCCAAATGGGCCGAGGTGATCGGCAAGATCGGGATTGCCCCGATGTGAGGGCAGCCCATTGAGGGACATCGGCGCAGCAATCCGGCGTCAAACTCCGGCCGCATTGCTCTTCATTTCTTTCCGCAGCTTTTCGCAAGCGAAAAGGGAAGCGTTTCGAAAAACCAAAAGCATAATTGCAGCGTGAATTTGCCCAAATGACTGCGCCCGTGAACGCTCCTACCCCAGCACAGATCATGCGCGCGCTCAGGCGCATAGCTGCGCTCCAGCGCGACGAGATCATCGCATCAACCTATCTCGGAACGAGGGTATTCTGGAAAACCCGTTTCTTCGATGCGCTCGACATAAACCAGGACCCAATCCGGCAATTCAGCTTCATCCAGCGCGGGTGGCATCGATTTTCACGGCTCGATCACCCGATCTATGGCTACATCGATGTCGACCGGCATCCGGAGACGCGCGCGATGCGCCGGGGGCAGCGGGTTGATCTTTACGGGACGATTACGAATGTCGATACTGTCTTGGGCATCAGCCTCTCGCTTGAGCGCTTCGATATTCTTCCCCTGACCTTTCTCGACCGCATCGTGCAGAGAGAAGACAGCCGGGCGTGACTTTCTTCCTTCTGCCATCGCGCCGCTATCGACAAACACTGTTGCCGGCATTGGCCATGGCGAGAAAGGTGATGGTGGCCGGCGGCAGTATCATCGGGCCGGCCGGCATGCTCACTCCGGCCAGGCGCGGAAGCCGGTCATCATTATCAAGCGACAGCACAGTACCGTTCAATCGAACGGCCAAGCCCTGCAGGCTCGCCGTATCCAGCGTGTAACGTTCCGAGGCCTCGGGCAATCTCAGCGTATGCGCCTTGTTGCGGTCGTTGTTGATCGCCAGCAAGGTCACGCCGCCGGCAGCTCCGCGCAAACAATGCGCATAGAGGTGCAGGCCGGGCTCGATCGGTCCGCCGGAATCCAGCACCGTCGTTCCCATCAGCCGCCGCCATAGCAGCGCGCCCCAATAGTTCGGCCTCGGCTTGAAGGTCCGTTCATCGAGCAGGCCGTAATCGCTGCCCGCAAGCGTGTTGTGCATGACGACCCTTACACCGGCCTTCGCCAATCGCCCAAGCTGATCGAGATATCGGAATGTGTCGAGGAATGTTGCGCTCCAGGGATTGCCGCCGCAGGCCGCTTCCGCGGTTTCGGTCAGCCAGATCGGCTTTCCCGGCGCGAGCCGATCGCGCAGCTCGCGGTAGAACGCGAACGTCCGATCGGTCCGCGAAAGCCATGCTTCGGAGAGCGCCGCCTCCGGCGTTTGCTTGCCGCCGCACCGCGCCGATACCGCCCCGTAATAATGATAGGAGACGGCATCAATGCCTTGCGCCGATGCGGCGAACAGGGCGGCGGCGGACGGACCGCCGATCGTGCCGGGGCCGAGGACCACCACGTCGGGCGCGTCCCGTTTCATGAAGGCGCTGAAAGCCGCAAAGTCCCGCTTATAGGCGGCCGCGTCATAGCCATCGGGCACACCCCCGAGCCTGGGAAGGTCCGGCTCGTTCATCAGTTCGACAGCCGCGATGCGGCCTCCCATCGAACGGGTGGCGGCGAGCAGGTGTCTTGCCTGATCCGGCTGCCAGATGCCGGCCGCGTTGCGTGTGCCGGCGCTGACCGCAAGGGAGGTCACGATCGGCGCATCGACCGCGCGGGAAAAGTCGATGACGCCCTGCCACTGCCGCCCGGTCAAGACGGTCTTGAATCCGGCCGGCGGCGTCGAGGCATCGTCCGTATCGGCAAAATAGGTGGTGTTCGCCGAGGTGCCGCTGATGCGCATGAAGGCAGGTGACAGCGCTGCGGCCAGTCTTCGTAGCCGCGCATTGCCGAGATCCTTCGGCTCGCGCTCTGAAAAAAGGCCGGCGCCGGGCGCGCCATATGGCCTCCAGAACGGTCCGCCGGTCACCTCGACCATTTCGATATTGTAGGACTGGAAGCGCTCGTCGATGCGGCCGATGCGCGGCATGCTGGCCGGCACCAGCGATATTTCCGCAGCGAAACCTTCCGCAGCGAAACCATGGCCGCACGTCAGTATCAGCGGCCACAGGATCGCTGCACAGAGGCCAAGGCAGCGGTCAAGCCTAGTCGGCTTCATCGAGCGGCGGACGCGACACGGGCATTCCGTGCTGGTCCGCAAAACGAAGCGCATCGATCATCATCGTCTTGACCTGGATTGGTCCGTCATCGTGGCTGAGCTCAAACTCCAGCAGCAAGGAGGCGAAGGCCTCCTCGTCGATGTTTTCGAGCGCATCGGCAAGTTCCTTCAACGTCATCACGTATCTCCCCGCTCGCGGTGCAACTGCTCAAGCGCCCGGCGCAGGCCGTGGAGCTGATCGACCAGATGGAGAATGACGTCGATGCCCTCGTCGTTGACGCCGAAGCCTGTCTTCAGATCGCCGATGAAGCGCGCCCGCGCCAGGTCCACGTCGGAGAAGGCCGTGCCGCCCGAGGTTTCTTCCGGAACGAGCCATTGCTGCTCGAGCCAGAAATCCAGCACCTCGACCTTGAGGCCGGCGCTGTTCAGGAACTCCTGCTTGTTCATGATGCGCTCTCCTCACGCGGATTGTAGGCCTTGCCTTTCTCCCATTTCGCGACGAACGCCTCGAGCTCGGGATCGGGCGGCCTGGGCAGCACCACCTTGAGCCTGACGAACTGGTCGCCATGACCGCCGCCGCGGTGGGGCGCGCCCTTGCCCTTCAGCCGCAGCGTCGTGCCGGTGTTCGATCCCTTGGGCACGGTCATGGTCACCTCGCCGGTCGGTGTCGGAACGCGGACCCTGCCGCCGAGCACGGCCTCGGAAAGCGAGACCGGCAATTCCAGCGAGATGTCGTCGCCCTCGCGGGTGAAGCGCGGGTCCGGCAGCACCTCCACCTCGATCAGCGCATCGCCGGGTCCGCCGGTGCCGGTCCCCGGCGCCCCCTTGCCGCGCAGGCGAAGGATCTGGCCATCGACCAGGCCGGGCGGGATGGTCACGTCAAGTGTGCCGCCATCCGGCAGCGTCAGGCGCTTGTTCGCCCCGGTGATCGATTCGGCGAAATCGACCGGCAGGTGGTAATGCAGGTCGTGTCCGCGCCGGTTCGCCCGCGCCCTTTCCGCGCGCCGCAACAGCTCGGCGAACGCATCGTCCGAATCCATGAAATCGGCATAGCCGGAATCGTCGGCGTAGGCGTGACCATGATCCGAGGTGGCAAAGTCCCGGTAATAGCGCTCTCGCGGCCGCTCCGCCCCGGTCGCGTCGATCTCGCCGGCGTCGAAACGCTTGCGCTTGTCGGCATCGCCCAAAAGATCATAGGCCGCCGAGATCTCCTTGAACTTCTCCTCGGCCGCCTTGTCCCCGGGATTGAGGTCCGGATGCAGCTTTTTCGCCAGCTTGCGATATGCCTTCTGGAGATCGGCAGATGACGCCGTCGGCGCCACGCCGAGAACCTCGTACGGATTTCTCACGACCTACTCCGCAGGGAACCTTGTTTCGCGTGAGGCTCATGTGAGCGGAAGTTCCCGTGATTTGCAATAACGGCCACCCCGGCCGATTGGCGGCGGCAGGGTTATCCATCACAGCGAAAAGCGTAAGCTTTCGAAGCAGTCCGGTGTGCGTCTCCGCCGCGGTTCCGCGAGCTGTCTTGGGATGCACGGCTCCGTTTTTTCCGAAATCAGGTCTGCCCTGCAACCGCAGCCTGCATGCCGCCCCAGTTTCGCTGTCTTGCCATGCGCAGCTCGCAGTGATTGCCTGAAACGACCTTCCAACTTATCTGTTGTACCAACCTGTTGCACGAGGCGCGGATGCTCTCTTCGGAAACCGACTGCGATCACACCGCCGGTTTGGCCGGCGACAAGGACGAAGCCGGTCCTTACCGGGAATTGACCGATGCGGAAGTTGCAGCGCTCGTTCGAGAGATCGACCGGTCGGGATATGCGGTACTTCGGCAATATGTCCCGCAGGAGGACATCGATCAGCTTCGCGGTTTTGTCCGGGAGACGGTTGCGGCGGCAGGCGGCAGCTACGCTGCGCTTACGGGTTATTCCCCGATCGCCAATACAGCCCTGGGCGGCATGACCAATTCCGTCGGGTTGAAGAGTATCTTCAGACGCGCCTACGAACTCGCCGCTTCAACGCCAGCAAAGGATGAAGGCTACCATCAGGTGCTTCGCTGCCTCACCGGAGACCTCGGCCAGAAAAACTCGCTGCTGTTTCATTTCGACAGCTATGTCGTAACCGCGCTGCTGCCGATCGAAGTGCCTGCGGGCAAGAATACCGGTGAACTGATCCTGCTGCGCAACGTCCGGCCGATCAGGAAGAGCTATCTCACCAATCTCGCCGACAAGGTCGCGCTGGACAATCCGCTCACTCAGCGCGTGCTGCGGAATATGGCTGCGCACAACGTGGACCGCTTTATAAAGCTTCCAATGGTACCGGGAGATCTCTACTTCTTCTGGGGGTACCGGTCGGTGCATACAAACCTGCCATGCGATGCCGACAAGGTTCGAGCCACCGCACTTTTCCATTTCGGCGATCCGCATTGCGACAGCCGGCTCAAGCATCTGCTGCGACGCTGACCTGTATTCCAGCGCTCCGCAGGACCGCCATTTTCTGCTATTCAGCTTCCATGCCGCTGTCACGGCCCACACAAGGCCGGCACTGCGATGAACGGAGCCTTTCGTGACTGGATTACGCCTGATCGCCGATATCGGCGGCACCAATGCCCGGTTCGCGCTTGCCCGGAACGGACGCTACTCGCAGCTGAGCAGCGTCGAAGATGGCCGATATGATTCGCTCCATGATGCCATTACGGATTATTTGAGCGTGCTTCCGGCGGATGAGCGTTCGGGGCTTTCTGCGGCGATCGCGATTGCGGCTCCCGTCAGCGGCGACCTGATCACGATGACGAACAAGACCTGGTCGTTTTCCGTGGAAGAGCTGAAGCGGAGCCTGAACCTGACCTCGCTCAAGGTCGTGAACGATTTCGCGGCGACCGCGCAGGCCATTCCCTTTCTTGCCGAAAGCGAAAGGTTCGTCGTGGGGATGCCCACCAGCGGCAGGGGCAACATCGGCATCGTTGGCCCCGGAACCGGTCTCGGCATGAGTTCCCTGATCCCGCATGGTGACGAATGGGTGCTGGTGGCCGGTGAAGGCGGCCACGCGACACTCGCGGCCTCAACGGAAGAGGAATTCGCGATCGTGCGGATCCTGCGCAAGCGCTGGACCCATGTTTCCGCCGAGCGTGTCCTGAGCGGCGCCGGGCTGGTCAATCTTTACGAGGCGCTGTGCGCGATCGAGGGCATCGAGGCGCTGATGCTCACCCCGGCCGACGTGACCCGGCACGCGCTGCATGGCTCCGACAAGAACTGCATCAAGGCGTTCGAGTATTTCTGCGGATTTCTCGGCAGCGTTGCCGGCGACCTCGCCTTGACCATCGGCGCCTTCGGCGGCATCTACATCGCCGGAGGCATCCTGCTGCGCTTCAAGGAAGCCTTCGCGGCCTCCTCCTTCCGGCAACGGTTCGAGAGCAAGGGTCGCTTTTCCGCGATGCTGGAGCGGATTCCGACCTATCTGATCCTCAATGAATCGCCGGCGTTGACCGGACTGGCCAACCTGCCGCTCGATAGCTGAAGGCGTGGGGCGGATCAGCGCGGCGCGATCCGCCGTTCCTTCATCAAGCCGGCGGATGTCGCCTTCGGCCAATCCGCCCTGCCGCCTTCACCGCGTCGCCGGCCGGCCCTGGTCGTACAGCACCCGCACGCGGATGGTGCCGTCAACGGCCCTCAGATCGGCGAGCAGATCTTCGCCCTCCCCGCCGACGACGTCGGTCTCGAGCACGACATAGCCGACCTCCGGATCGGTCTGCAGGTACTGCGCCAGGATATTGATGCCATGGCGCGCCACCGCTTCGTTCACCTGGCGCAGGATGCCGGGAACGTTGCGGTGAACGTGGATGAAGCGGGTGCCGGTCGGCCGCGCCGGCAGCTGCACCTGCGGAAAATTGACGGCGCCGACCGTCGAGCCGACGTCCGAATAGTCGATCAGCTTGCGCGCGACTTCGCCGCCGATGCGGTCCTGGGCCTCTTCCGTCGAGCCGCCGATATGCGGCGTCAGGATCACGTTGGGCAGGCCCTGCAATGGCGATACGAAGCGGTCCGCGTTCGAGGCCGGCTCGACCGGAAACACGTCGACGGCGGCGCCCGCGAGCCTGCCGTCGCTGATCGCCCGGGCCAGCGCATCGAGATCGACCACCGTGCCGCGCGAATTGTTGATGAGGTAGGCGCCCTGCTTCATCTGCCGCAGTTCGCGCTCGCCGATCATGTTGGCGGTGGCCGGCGTCTCCGGGACGTGCAGCGAGACGACATCGCTGACGCTGAGCAGTTCGTCCAGCGTTTCGACCGGCTCGGTGTTGCCGTGGCGCAGCTTGTCGGTCAGGTCGAAAAAGATCACCCGCATTCCCATGGCTTCGGCGAGGTTCGACAATTGCGAACCGATATTGCCGTAACCGATGATGCCGAGCGTCTTGCCGCGCACCTCGAGGCTGCCCGTGGCCGATTTGTCCCAGCCGCCGGCATGCGCGGACACCGAACGCGGGAATATCCTTCGGAACAGCATCACCACTTCGGCGATGGTCAGTTCGGCCACGCTGCGGGTATTGGAATAGGGAGCGTTGAACACGGGAATGCCGAGGCGCCGCGCCGCATCGAGATCGACCTGGTTGGTACCGACCGAAAAGCAGCCAACCGCCATCAGCCGATCGGCCCCTTCGAGGATATCCGCGGTGAGATGAGTCCGCGACCGGATGCCGAGCATGTGCACGCCGGACAGCGCCCGCTTGAGGTCGGCGGGACCCAGGGCCTTGGTCAGGCGCTCGACCTCGCTGTAGCCGTTGGCGTCGAACAGGCGAACGGCGGATTCGTTCACGTTTTCGAGCAGCAGGACGCGAATCTTTTGCTTCGGCAGGGAAAGGGGCATCAAGGTTCCGATCATTTGGCTGACCGGCCGCGACGCAGGCGCGGCCGAACAAGCGGATCGATAACCGGGTGCGGCCCGCGAGGCAACGGTGGAAAACGTGAATGGCAGGCTTCACGTTTCGTTGAGGTCAAGAGCTACGGAGACCAGTCGTCAATTGCGAGCAGCACGAGCCGCCGAAGTTAACCCCGCGCCATTCCACGGGAGGCGGTCCGGATTGCTTGTTTGCGCTCGCAATGACGGCAGGTGGCATAAAAGCGCGGCAGCCTGCGCTGCTGCTTGATTCGGCTCAGGCCGCCTTGGCGGTCTTTTCCGGCGGCGCGGTTTCCATTGCCCGCATATAGAGATCGAGCAGGCTTTCGCGCTCGTCGCGCTCATCCTTGTCCTGCTTCCTCAGCTTGATGATCTCCTTCAGGATTTTCACATCAAACCCCTCGCCCTTGGCCTCCGAAAACACTTCCTTCTTCTGCTCGTTCAGTTCCTGCAATTCAGTGTCGAGGTTCTCGATCCGCTCAACGAAAGAACGAATCCGCCCGCCGGGAATGGTGATGTCAGACATGGTGCCTCTTTGTTGAATGAGGCCGTGAAAATGACCGCAAACAAATAACCAATCTGTTAATCACGGAGCAGGTATCGGGCGAAGCAGGACGTCTACCCGACAGCGAGCGATCCGGTTCGGCCGATCGAATTGTAGCGAATTTGCCGGCCTTACATTAAGGCAGTGCGAATAGACGACTGTGCTTGTCGACATATCCGGAGTTGTAGTCCTTGTTCGATATGTTCACGGTCGGGCTGCTGGCTGACGTCGCATCCGCGCTTGGCTGCTTGATCGTCGTAATCATATGGCTGCGGGATCGCTCCACAAAATCCTATTCCTGGTGGATTCTCGGGTTTCTGCTGTCCGGCCTTGGCGTCGTTCTGGCGACACAGCGCCAAGCGCTGCCCCACGTGAACGCCTCGGGGCTTCCGGGATTTCTGGCCCTGTTCGGCGCGGGCGCACTCTGGTCCGGGCTGCGTGTTTTCGACCAGCGACCGCTACCCGCATTCGCCTTGTTGCCGCCGTTCATCTGGACATTGGGACTGCCCTTTGCGTACCAGACTTATGTGCTTCGCGAGATCGATTTCGGTCTCGCGATGGGCACGATGACGCTTCTGATCGGTCTTGATCTCTGGCGAACTTCTCCCGGGGAACTCTCGCCCCGTCTCTGTATCGCGCTGATCTGCCTGTTCGAGACGGTGGTCAGTTACAGCCAGGCGATAGCCCTCTTTGCGATGCGCGATGAGATCGGCCAAGGGCCGCTTCGGGGCTGGCTCACTTTCGCGCCGTTCCAATCCGCCATCGCCGTGGTAGCGATCATCGTTCTCGGAATTCTGATGATTGGTGAGCGTTCTGAACGCCGGCTCCGCGACCTTGCGATGAACGATCAACTGACCGGCATTCTCAATCGACGCGGTTTCTTCGAAGCAAGCGCCGACCGCCTCGCCCAATTATCCGGAAAGTCATGCGAAATTGCGATCGCTCTCTTCGACATCGATTTTTTCAAGGCCATCAATGACAAATACGGCCATCCGGCCGGAGACCAGGTGATCGCCAAGTTCGCAGAACGTGCCGCAGGCATCATCCGCGAAAGCGATATTCTTGCCAGGATCGGCGGCGAAGAATTCGCGCTGCTGCTGCCGGACGCGACGATCAACGACGCCAGACTCGTCGTCGATCGCATTCGGGCCGCATTCGGCGATGCACCGATCCTTCACGACAACGTTGAAATCACGGCCACCGCGAGCGCCGGCATTTCGATCAGCCATGTTCGAGGGGCTGTTCTGGACCGACTGATGTCGGCCGCGGATTCCGCCCTGTATGCAGCGAAAAAAGCGGGCCGCAATCGGACCAGTATATTGCACGCGGTGGCACAGGCTGAGCGCGATACGGCACCGATCGTGCGCACTTCGTCTTGACCTGGAGCTAATCCGGAAAAGTGGAAACCGGTTTTTCCTCGCGACAAACGCGGATCGCGTTTGCGCGGAGATCATGAACAAGGAGCCGAGATCATGATCCGATCCCGCCTGATCGGATCATGATCTCAAATACGGCGCGCCGGGCCCGCCCTCACCGCACCTGCTCGAAGCCTCCGAGCACCGCCGTCAGGTTGGTGCCGAGGATATCCGACAGATACCCGCCCTCCTGCACGAACACGGTCGGCAGCTTGAGGTGAGCGATCGCTGCGCCGATGCGCCGGAATCCTTCGGTGGTCACCGCCAGCCCGGCGAGCGGATCATGCTCGGACGCATCGAGCCCGAGCGCAATCACCCGCGCGCCGGGCTCGAACGCCTCGATCATCTTGCGCGCCACGCCGAGCGCCTCGATATAGCCGTCATCGCCGGTGCCGATCGGCAGGGGAATATTGAGGTTGGCGCCAAGTCCTGCACCGGTGCCGCGCTCATGAGCATATCCCC
>DASZTN010000054.1:0-6822 GCA_035547995.1 Bradyrhizobium sp.
GCCGCCGCGTTCCGGCACGAAGCCGCGGACGGCGGCGTGGTGGCGGACTGATCTTTCTTTCGATGGAGCGCGCTGACCTTCGCTCGCAATGACGTCACGCGATTCGCGCTAGATGCATCGTGCTCTAAACCAACCGCTTGATTGCCGTTACTTCGCTGCCTGCGGCCTTGATGCGGGCGATGGCGGCCACCGTCTCCTCGATCACGGTTGCCATGTGATACGCGTTGGCATGGACGATGCTGTGCGCATCGCGCACGATCGCCACATGGCCTTTCCAGAATATCAGGTCGCCGCGCAGCAGCCTTTTCGATGCCGTTGCATCGAGGATCCTGCCGAGACCGTCCTGCTGCATGTCGCTGTCGCGCGGGCAGCCGGTGCCGGCAGCGGTGAGCGATATCTGGACCAGGCCGGAGCAATCGATGCCGAGGCTGCTCCTGCCGCCCCATAGATAGGGCGTGCCGACGAACCGCTCGGCAACAGCGACGAAATCGTTCTCATGGCGATCGAGTGGGCCGACATGAGGCAACGGCACATGAAGTCCATTTCGGGTGATGGCGAATACGCCATCCTCGCGTGCGATCGTCAGCAGCGAACCCATCACCAGCGCCTCGGCTGGCGGCAGCTTGATCGAGGGGCCGGGAAACGCAAAAGTCCGGATCGCCGTGACCTTGTGCGTCGGAGCCGGCCCCGGCTTTGCCAGCGCGCGGTCCGGCAACCAGCCGACATAGCCGTCGCCGTTCAGCTGGCCCCAGGCCCAGCCCTCAGCGTTGCGGTCATAGACGGTGACGCGTTCGCCCTTCAGCGCTTGCGTCGCCAGCATCGATCCCGCCGAGGGCGCTTCGCAGACCGGCGCGACCGCCTCCACCACCTCGAATTCCTCGCCGGTCACGAAGCGATCGGCCTTGACCTTTCCCTCGAGATATTTGGCGGCGAGATCGGGCCGTGCCGGGGTCAGGCGAGGATCATCCATAACGTTCGCCCAATAGTTTGTAGATTGCGCGCGCGGCCTGGCATTCACCGCCTTCGGGACGTCCGGGCTTTGATGTCGGGGTCCAGCCATAGATGTCGACATGCAGCCAGCTCCCGGCGGCCTCGACGAAGCGCTGCAGGAACAGTGCGCAGGTGATCGAGCCGGCGAAACCGCCGGATGGTGCGTTGTTGATGTTGGCGACCTTGGAGTCGAGCCAGGAATCGTAAGCGGGCCACAGCGGCAAGCGCCACAGCGGATCGTTCTCCTGCCTGGCGAGGCGCGCGACGTCCTGCGCCAGCGTTTCGTCATTGGTGTAGAACGGCGGCAGATCCGGTCCGAGCGCCACGCGCGCAGCGCCCGTCAGCGTTCCCAGATCGACCAGCAGGTCAGGCGCCTCCTCGTCGGCCAGCGCCAGCGCGTCGGCGAGGATCAGCCGGCCTTCGGCGTCTGTGTTGCCGATCTCTACCGTCAGGCCCTTGCGCGATTTGAAGATATCGAGCGGGCGAAACGCATTGCCGGCGACGGCATTTTCGACCGCCGGAATCAAGACACGAAGCCGCAGCTTCAGCCCGGCATCCATCACCATCGAGGCCAACGCCAGCACATTGGCTGCGCCGCCCATGTCCTTCTTCATGATCAGCATGCCAGAGGAGGGTTTCAGGTCGAGCCCGCCGGTATCGAAGCAGACGCCCTTGCCGACCAGCGTCACTTTCGGATGCGCCGGATCGCCCCAGCCGATGTCGATCAGGCGCGGCGCCCGGGTCGAGGCCATGCCGACGGCATGGATCAGCGGAAAACCCCGCGCGAGCTCATCGCCGGCAATGCAGTTGAAACTGGCGCCGAAGCGCTGCGCCAGCTCACGCGCGGCATGCGCCAGTTCCTCCGGACCCATGTCGTTCGATGGCGTGTTGATCAGGTCGCGCGCAAGATACGCCGCTTCCGCCATCCGGCCGATCTCGGCGACATCGACGCCGTCCGGCGGCACCAGCCTGACCTCGGAGGCCTCGGACTTGCGATAGCGGCTGAAGCGGTAGCTGCCGAGTGCAAAGGCGAGCGCGGCCAGACGGGTATCGTCCGGCGCGTTGGCGAAGCGATAGGTGCCCGGCGGCAGCAGGCCCGGCAGAGCGCCGGCCCTGAACGGATCGCGCGACTTGCTGTTCTCGTCATCGAGGCCAAAAATGACCTGCGCGATCCGGCCGTCGGCTGCGGGCAGGATCAGGCATTTGCCCGGCTTTGCCGCAAAACCATTGGCGAGCGCGAACTGCCTTTCCGCCGCGGAAAGACCATCGCGGATCGTCTCCCATGTCGCCTTGCTGGCAAAGCGGATGGGAATGCTTGGGGCGGCCGGATTTGTCTCGAACACAGGGGGCATGCGCTTCTCGGTCTCCGATCAAGGGAAAGCATGATCTCGCAAACGGACGCTGTTGTACGCCAAAGATCACGCCGCAAAGGATTACATGGCCAACAATGCGCGCGGGATCGTGATTCCATTGAGCCCGGGCCCGGCCAGAGCCGCAGCACCAATTAACCAGACGTTAGGGTTAACAGTCTATTGCTAACGCGTGCCGTTCGATTAATTCGCCTGATATTGCGAGCTCAAGTGCCATGCGTCGATCGTCCAGCGTTGCCCGGTTTCTGACGTCCGCGGCGGTGGCGGCCCTGTTTGCCGTTACGCTCTGCGGCTGCCAGACCACCTCCGACATCACGGGTTCGCTGACCCCGAAAGCGGCTAGTACCGATCCCCGGCGCGTGGCGGAACTGGCCGGCGAGCGCTATCGCGCCAACCCCAAGGATGCCAACGCCGCCCTGGCCTATGGCCAGGCGCTGCGCGCCACCGGGCAGCGCAGCCAGGCCGCCGCGGTGCTCGAACAGGCCAGCATCGCCAATCCCGGCAACAAGGCGCTGCTGGCGGCCTATGGCCGCGCGCTGGCCGACAATGGTGACTTCCAGACCGCCTTCGACGTGCTGTCACGCGCCCATACGCCCGACAATCCGGACTGGCGGATCCTCTCGGTGCAGGGTGCGGTGCTCGACCAGCTCGGCCGTCACAATGAAGCCCGCGCCTATTACACCAGCGCGCTGCGGATCGTGCCCGGCGAACCGTCGGTGCTCTCCAATCTCGGCCTGTCCTACATGCTTTCCAAGGATCTGCCGAAGGCGGAAGAGACGTTGCGCCAGGCCTATGCCAGCAGCAAGGGAGATTCCCGTATCAGGCAAAATCTCGCGCTGGTGGTCGGTCTGCAGGGGCGCTTTGCGGAAGCCGAAGAGATCGTGAAGGCGGATCTGCCGCCGGAAGAGGCGGCTGCCAATGTCGCCTATCTCAAGCAGATGCTGAGCCACAAGGACAGCCCGGGTACGCCGGCTGCCAAGCCGATACCGATGGCCTCGCTCGGCCAGCCCGAGTAGCGAGCTTCGATCCCCCGATCCTGCTGCACTACGAACGGCTTTGTACCTCTGCCTGAAGCGGCGCTTGCCCGTCATTTCCGGGATGACCCGAACGGAAGCGCACAAAAGCGCGGCTTGATGACAGGCGCGGGCCAGGCCCTGCAATCTGTGGTTCAGCGAGGAATGCGCCGCGATGGGCCCCGGCCGCGTGCAGCCGCGTCCTGCAATGCCGAGGCGAGACGCCATTCTTATTGCGGCGCAGCTTGGCCGCGCCGCGGGCCTCAATGCATTTCGTGGATCTTGATGGCGGTCGGGCCGAGAATGACCACGAACAGCACCGGCAGGAAGAACAGGATCATCGGCACCGTGAGCTTGGGCGGCAGGGCGGCCGCCTTCTTCTCTGCCTCGTTCATGCGCATGTCGCGATTCTCCTGCGCCATGACGCGCAGGCTCTGGCCGAGCGGGGTGCCGTAACGCTCTGCCTGCTGCAAGGCCAGGCAAACCGATTTCACGCCGTCGATGCCGGTGCGCTTGGCGAGGTTTTCATAGGCGGCCTTGCGATCCTGCAGATAGGATAGCTCGGCCGTGGTGAGGGTGAATTCCTCCGACAGCGCCACCGACTGCTTGGCGATTTCGAGGCTGACCCTGCGGAAGGCGGACTCGACCGACATGCCCGACTCGATGCAGATCAGCAGCAGATCGAGCGCATCGGGAAAGGCTCGCTTGATCGAAAGCTGGCGCTTGGAAATCGCGTTCTTCAGGAACAGCATCGGCGCCTGCAATCCCAGATAGGCGGCGCCGATGCAGATGCCGATCTTGATCGGCAGCGGCTTCTCCAGATGCGCGATCAGAAAAACATAGAGGGCGGCGACGATGAAGAGCACGATCGGCGTCACCGCCCGAAAGAAAAGAAAGGTGACGTAAGGCGCGTGTCCGCGATAGCCGGCCATGACCAGTTTTTCGCGCGCGGCTTCCTGCGCCAGCCATTTGCCGAGATTGAAGTCCTCCACCACCTTGGAGACGATCTGCTTCGGGGTCTGACGCAGCGACACCTTTTCGCCTCTGTTGAGACGTTCGCGTTCGCGCTGCCGGATCCGTTCGCGTTCGCTCGCGACCGCCTTCATCCGTTTGTTCAGATCGTCGCCGGCCAGCAGAGGCGTGATCAGCGTGTAGGCAGTGGCGCTCGCGGCGATCGCGGCGAGCACCATCGTCATGAAATGCGCGTCGTGGATTTTATCGACCAGGAACTGAAGCATGATCCACCGTCAGAAGTCGAAATTGATCATTTTCTTCATCACCAGGACGCCGATCGACATCCAGGTAACGCAGCCGACCAGCAGTACCTGGCCTATCGGGTGTGTCCACAGCAGCGAGATGTAGTCGGGCGTCGTCAGGTAAACCAGAATCATGACGACCGGAGGCAGCGAGCCGATGATGCCGGCGGAAGCCTTGGCTTCCATCGACATCGCCTGGATCTTTTCCGACATCTTCTTGCGGTCCCGCAGCACCTTGGACAGGTTGCCCAGCGCTTCGGACAGGTTACCGCCGGATTTCTGCTGGATCGCGACCACGATCCCGAAGAAATTCGCCTCCGGCACCGGCATCCGCTCATACAGCCGCTGACAGGCTTCGCCGAGCGGCATGCCGATCGCCTGGGTTTCGATGATCGCCAGGAATTCGCCCCGTAGCGGTTCAGGCGAATCCGCCGCGACGACCTTGATCGACTCGAACAGCGGCAGGCCGGCCTTGATGCCGCGAACGATGACGTCGACGGCGTCCGGCAGCGCAGCAAGGAACTTCTTCTCCCGGCGCTTCTTCAGGAAGCCCAGAATCCAGCGCGGCAAACCGAAGCCGCCGGCAAATCCGAGGCCGATCGCCGCGATCAGTCCGCGTCCGAGGACGAAAGCCGCGACAAAGAACACCGCGCCAAGGACCGCGGAAATCGTCCAGAATTTCTGCGTCGACCAGTCGAGCCCGGCCTGCGAGAGGCGCACGCCGAGCGGCACCTTGCTGTCTTTTTGCCGGCGTGCTTCCAGCTCCTTCAGCGATCCTTCGACCTGCTCGCGCCGCGAGCGCTGGCTTCTTTCGGCCTGGCGTACGGCGGCCGGCTCGGATCGCGCAATCGAGGCGCGCCGCGCTTCGGCCTTTCTCTCGCCCGACAGCAGAGGATAGAGAAAGACCCACGCTACGCCACCGATCGCGGTAGCGGCGAGGAAGGCCAGAGCGAGCGTTTGCGTCTTCATGGCTTGCCTCCTCTATATTTTGTCGGCGACTTCCGCCGCGTCGAGGGCCGCGGCGAGCCGCTTTTCCTCGCCGTAATAGCGGGCCCGCTCCCAGAAGCGGGGCCGTCCGATGCCGGTCGAACGATGCCGCCCGATGATCTTGCCGTTGGCGTCCTCGCCGACCATGTCATACAAGAAGACATCCTGGGTGATGATCGTATCGCCTTCCATGCCCATCACCTCGGTGATGTGGGTGATGCGACGGGAGCCGTCACGCAGACGGGCGGCCTGGATGATGACGTCGATCGAGGCGCAGATCATCTCGCGAATGGTGCGCGACGGCAGGGAAAAGCCGCCCATCGTGATCATGGATTCGCATCGCGACAGCGCCTCGCGGGGATTGTTGGCGTGCAGCGTTCCCATCGAACCGTCGTGACCGGTGTTCATGGCCTGCAGCAGGTCGAACGCCTCCGGTCCGCGGACCTCGCCGACGATGATGCGTTCGGGACGCATACGCAGGCAGTTTCGCACCAGTTCGCGCATGGTGACCTGGCCTTCGCCTTCGATATTGGGCGGCCGGGTCTCAAGCCGCACCACATGCGGCTGCTGCAATTGAAGTTCGGCGGCGTCCTCGCAGGTGATGATGCGCTCGTCGTGCTCGATATAGTTGGTGAGACAGTTCAAAAGGGTGGTCTTGCCCGAGCCGGTACCGCCGGAAATCAGGACGTTGCAGCGGCAGCGGCCGATGATCTGCAGGATCTCCGCGCCTTCCGGCGTGATCGCGCCGAACCTGACCAGCTGATCCAGGGTCAGCTTGTCCTTTTTGAATTTGCGGATGGTGAGGGCCGGTCCATCGATTGCCAGTGGCGGCACGATGGCGTTGACGCGCGAGCCGTCGGCGAGGCGCGCGTCGCAGATCGGCGAGGATTCGTCGACGCGACGGCCGACCTGGCTGACGATGCGCTGACAGAGGTTCAGCAATTGCTGATTGTCGCGAAAGCGGATTCCGGTGCGCTGAATCTTGCCGCCGACTTCGATGAATACGGTGCCGGCGCCATTGACCATGATGTCGGCGATGTCGTCGCGCGACAACAGCGGCTCAAGCGGGCCATATCCGAGAACGTCGTTGCAGATGTCGTCGAGCAGTTCCTCCTGCTCGGCGATCGACATCACGATATTCTTGATCGCGATGATCTCGTTGACGATGTCACGGATTTCCTCCCGCGCCGACTCGCCGTCGAGCTT
>DASZTN010000055.1:0-4115 GCA_035547995.1 Bradyrhizobium sp.
CTAGGAAAATCTGCCCGAGCGATCACGCAGGACGTGTGGAGATCCCGGCTGCGCTCGCCTTCGAGCGGATCGGCCGCCAACCAAAACTGGCGGGAGATGATTGCCGGGCTGCGCCGATCAACCTACGCCCAGTTTGATTGAACCCAGGCAGGATCGGCTACACACAAAGTGGCCGTATGACATTCTGCTCAACGAGAAGGATGCTGATTTCGGCCCGCAATCAGGACGGGATCAGGCCGCAGATATCGTCGAGCGACATTGGAGAATTGACGATCCCCCCACAAAAAGGGCCACTCCTTGGGGAGTGGCCCAAGTCAGGGAGGAAACGTCCCCCAGGGGGACCTCTGGGATCAGGCCGCAGCCTGTTCGATCGGTGAGAATGGCAGTCCGAGACTCTCGGCCACGGCCTTATAGGTCAACCGGCCTCGATAGACGTTAAGGCCCGCGCGCAGGTGCGGATCTTCGTGCACGGCGGCAAGCCCCTTGTTGGCAAGCGCCAACCCAAAAGGCAGCGTCGCGTTATTCAGTGCCTGACTCGAGGTAAGCGGGACGGCTCCAGGCATATTCGCGACGCAGTAATGAATGACACCATCCACCTCATAGGTCGGAGCGGCGTGCGTTGTCGGGCGCGAAGTCTCGAAGCATCCGCCCTGGTCGATGGCCACGTCGACAATGACGGACCCTTTCCGCATTGAGCCCAACATGCCCCGGCCAACAAGCTTCGGCGCGCTCGCTCCGGGAATGAGCACCGCGCCGATCACAACGTCGGCCGCGAGTACTTCCTCCTCAACGGCCTGTATCGTCGAGAATCTGGTACGAACGCGTCCCTCGAAGAGTTCGTCCAGCTCGCGAAGACGAGGTATCGAGCGGTCGATGATTGTGACCTCGGCGCCGAGGCCAGCCGCCATGCGCGCCGCGTGGGTACCGACAACGCCGCCTCCGATCACCACGATACGGGCCGGCTGGACCCCCGGGACGCCGCCGATCAACAGCCCACGCCCGCCGGTATATCGCTTCAGAGCCGCGCCGGCTGCTTCGATTGCAAGCCTCCCCGCGACCTCGCTCATAGGTGCAAGGAGCGGAAGTCCGCCATGCGCATCGGTCACAGTCTCGTAGGCAATAGCGGTGCACCCTGACTTTAGGAGCCCCTTGGCCTGTTCCGGGTCCGGTGCGAGATGCAGATAGGTGAAGAGAATCTGGTTCTCTCGAAGTTGCGCCCATTCGGAAGGCTGAGGCTCCTTGACCTTTACGATCATGTCGCTTGATGCAAATACTTCCCGAGCGGAATCCAGGATGGTTGCACCGGCCTTGCGATAATTGTCGTCTGTTGCGCCAATCCCAGCGCCAGCGTCGGTCTCAACCGCCACGCTGTGGCCTGCCGCCACATATTCACGGACCGCGCCAGGCGTGAGGCCTACGCGATATTCGTGTGTCTTGATTTCTTTGGGAACACCGACCTTCATTTGCATCTCCTAGTCCGGCGATGTCTTCTAATCGGGGGAGCGGTTTGTTTTCTTGCAAAGTTGCGAGATGGGGGCAGAATAGTGCAGAAATTCATCAAATTTCTTCATTTCCACGCGGGATTCCAAAACAAATGGACAAACTAGACATGACAATCCTGGCCGAACTCAGCGCCAACGCACGTATCAGTCAGACCGAACTCTCGAATCGAATGGGCCTATCCAGCACGGCGATCGCGCGCCGGCAGCGGTCTCTGGAAGAAGAAGGCTACATCCGGGGATATCAAGCGATACTTGACTTGAACCGGTTTGACCTCAACATCACGGTGCTGGTTCGAGTCACCCTGGACAGCCAAAGCGACGAAGCCCTGAAATTATTCGAGACCGGAGTCGCCAAATGCCCCTCGGTGGTTCGTTGCTTCCTGATGTCGGGCAGTGACGACTATCTCCTTATCGTGCTGGCTCGCGACATCGAAGATTTCGAAAGACTCCACCGAACTGAACTCTCCCGCCTTCCCCGCGTTTCGCGTATCCAGTCGAATTTTGCGATACGGGAGATCGTCAATCGCGCGATCCCCCCGGCCATTTTCGGAAGATCGGGCCGCCATGTGCGCAAATGATCACCAGCCGGTTGCGCGGTCCCGGCGGCGCATCTGTCCGGGTTCGCCCGGAATCGAGCTCCGCTGCCTTTCAGGGCCTTCCACCGACGAGCGCAAACTGGGTATTGCGAAACTGCATCGGCTAGCGCATTCCCGTAGTGGAACTTTCAAATATCCTGTTGTGATGTTCGGTATCTCCTGTGAAGGACAAGCACGTGAAAAGTGGACTAGAGGGAGTCGTCGTCGCTGAAACTGTTCTCAGCCATTCCGATGCAGAGCTCTCGCGGCTTTGGATCCGCGGAGTGTCACTTGACGAGGCCGTCCGCGATCTTGGTTATGAGGGCACCGTTGGACTCCTGTGGTCTGGGTATGCCGGCAAACATTTGACGCGCGAGGATGTCGTAAAAAAACTCGCTATCGGTCGGCAGCGGTCGTTCGAGCGACTCGATCGATGGCTCCCCGAAACAAGTCGCAGCAGTCTGGATGAAGCAACGCGCCGATGCCTTGCGGCCGTGCCGGATGGCAGCACGCCTGCGGAAATCGTCGGCGCGCTTGCGGTAGGCGTGACAGCACTCGTTCGGGCTCGCAAAGGTCTACAGCCGATCGAGCCAGACGCAGCGCTGTCGATGGCGGCCGATTTTCTGCGGATGATGAATGGTGAGGCACAAGAGGCAGCTCTCGTAGACGCCCTCGACACCTACTTCACCGTCACGGTGGAAAACGGCTTGGGTCCATCGACGTTCGCCGCGCGTGTGGCGGCTTCGACTGGCGCAACCCTCGCAGCATCCACCCTTGCAGGCTATTGTGCTTTCGGAGGCCCCTTACATGGCGGCGCCCCCGGGTTGGCCCTGGCAATGCTGGATGAAGCTCAGGCAAGTGGCGATCCGGAAGCGTGGCTATCCCGGAAATTGGCATCGGGAGAGCGGCTTGTGGGCTTCGGCAATCGCGCATTTCCAAACGGTGATCCGCGCGCTTTGCTCCTGGCCGAGGCGCTGCGCAAGCTTGCCGGAACGTCTGCTCGTGCGCAATTCGCAGCGGAATTCGAGCGTCTCGCGCTTGCGGCGCTTGCGCGACATCGACCAGGCAGGCAGCTGCGACCAAATCTCGAGATTTATGCTGCATTGTTGCTTGAAGCCTGTGGCATTCCGCGCGATGCGTTCACGCCGACGTTTGCGACGGCACGAGTGGCCGGCTGGCTTGCTCATTCCATGGAGCAGCAGCAGACCGGTCGTATGATGCGTCCAACAAGCCGTTATATCGGGCCGCCCTTGCGCCAGCGGTGATCATATGGACTGGGATGAATGTCCCTCGCAACATTGTTTTGGCTGGATAAGCTCTGGCAGCATGAGCTGTCCAGTTGCATCGACGCAGTCGAAGAAATTCTTGAATGCCAATCGGCGTTCAAACCCGAGATGTGCATGGCCCGCGCCGCCTGACTAAGCGCCGCATGCGCCGTTCGACGAGACGTTCACCCGGTGCGAACCGACCGCTAATGATCCCCTGCCGCAGATTTCCCACGACTTGGTCACGCAGAGAGGATGGACGTTCGACCACCAGATCGTTCTGCATACTCGCCATTTCCGACGTCCTCTCGATCCGAGGCTCGCACGGCCTTTCGACCGGCAATGCGGCGTCACCAGAGAATGATTTTCTTGATGTTTTCATATTCTCGTTAGCAGTATCAGTCGCGCTCAGTCAAAGCTCACAGCGCTTTCCGATGCGGCCCGGGCAGCAACCGAATCGCGCTGCATGGAGACTTCAAAGACTCGACGGGAGCGTCAAGCCATGCTCAAGCACGAGCATGGTGGTATTTTAGTTCTCGTCCGAAGCAAAAAGAAGGGGCCATCTGGAGGCCCAAGCCAGGGAGGAAAACGTCCGCCGGGATCGACCGAAATTGGTCGGGGAAATGCAGGTGGCGCTTCGCCGACCATGGGGGCCTATCTCGGAAGCCCTGTTTTCCTATCGACGAGCAGCGTAACCGGCCTGCCGGCGCCTTGGTAGTCGGCCAGACGCCGCGTTTTCGCACGATCCGACGAAGCTTCCGACAGCAATATCA
>DASZTN010000056.1:0-9637 GCA_035547995.1 Bradyrhizobium sp.
AGGGCGGCCGCGCCGTCATGCCGTTCGGCGTGATGGGCGGGCAGTATCAGCCGGTCGGTCAGACCCGCGTGCTGACCAACATCCTCGACTATGGCTGTGATGTGCAGGAAGCGATCGATATGCCGCGTGGGCTTCATTACGAAGGCGTCTATCAGCTCGAGGACGGCGTGCCCCCGGCAATCGTCGAGGGGCTGCAGAAGATCGGACACAAGACCACCAGCGTGGTGGCCCCGCTCGGCGGCGGCCAGGCGATCTGGATCGATTGGGACAAGGGCACGCTGACCGGCGGTTCCGATCCCCGTAAGGACGGCTGCGCGCTCGGCTACTGAGCGGGTAGCCCAACAATTTCCTTTCTCCGCGCAAAGGATGCTGAACATGCCACGTTTCCGATTCCGAAACCTTCCGCTCGCTCTTGCCATCGCCATCGGCGGCGTCGGAGCATCTCTCACGCTTGCGCCGACCATCGCGCAGGCCCAGACCACAGGAAAAACCGTGACCACACCTTCAGGCCTGCAAATCATCGATACCGTCGTCGGCACCGGCCCCTCGCCGAAGCCCGGCCAGATCTGCGTCATGCACTACACCGGCTGGCTCTATGAGAATGGCCAGAAGGGCAAGAAATTCGACTCATCGGTCGATCGCAACGAGCCGTTCGAATTCCCGATCGGTAAGCATCAGGTGATCGCCGGCTGGGATGAGGGTGTTGCCACCATGAAGGTCGGCGGCAAGCGCACCCTGATCATTCCGCCCGCGCTCGGCTATGGCGCGCGCGGCGCCGGCGGGGTGATCCCGCCAAACGCGACATTGATCTTCGACGTTCAATTGCTGGCGGTGAAATAGGTCGATAGGGAAAGAGGAGACGCGCCGTGAAGATCTCGATCCTCGATGATTATTTCGACACGGTGCGGACCCTCGATTGCTTCGCAAAACTTGCCGGGCATGAGGTCACGATCTGGAACGATCATGTTCAGGATGTCGACGCGCTGGCCAGGCGGCTCGCCGACACCGAGGCCCTGGTGTTGATCCGCGAGCGTACGCAAATCCGCAACTCCCTGTTGGAGCGGCTTTCGAAGCTGAAGCTGATCAGCCAGCGCAGCGTCTACCCTCACATCGATATCGACACCTGCACGCGGCTCGGCATTGTGGTCTCGTCGAGCCAGCATGCCGATACGCCGTCCTATGCGACCGCTGAATTCACCTGGGGCCTGATCCTGGCGGCGATGCGCGCGATCCCGCAGCAGATGGCCTCGCTGAAGGCGGGGAAATGGCAGATCGGCGTCGGCCACACGCTGCGCGGCAAGACGCTCGGCATCTATGGCTATGGCCGGATCGGTGCTGTCGTCGCCGGCTATGGCAAGGCGTTCGGCATGAAGGTGCTGGTGTGGGCCCGCGAGAAGGCCTTGGCGCAGGCACGCGCCGATGGCTATTCGACCGCGGCGAGCAAGGAGGAATTCCTCGAACAATGCGATGTGCTGTCGCTGCATATGCGGCTGGTCGACGCCACGCGCGGCATTGTCACCACATCCGATCTCGCCCGCATGAAGCCGACCGCGCTTCTCGTCAACACCAGCCGCGCCGGGCTGATCGCGCCGAACGCGCTGGTCGAGGCCTTGCGTGCCGGACGCCCCGGCATGGCCGCGGTCGATGTCTACGAGAAAGAGCCGCTGCGTGACATCAATGATCCCCTGTTGAACATGGACAATGTCGTCTGCACGCCGCATCTCGGCTATGTCACGCGCGACGAATACGAGCTGCAGTTCACCGACATTTTCGACCAGATTCTGGCTTATGCCGAAGGCCGCCCGATCAACGTCGTCAATCCCGACGTGATGGGTCATCGCAGGACCTGAAATTCGCAAACGGGAACCGCAAAGAGAAAGGACCGGCCCAAGAAGCCGGTCCCTTTAAAGCGCCTACAAACCAAGCGGATAGCGGTTGGCGTGAAGAACGCGTCAAAATAAAAATCTGGAGCCGGCTCTGTTGGAACCGGCCCCGGGTTGATCAAGCGACCGGATCAGAGATTCTTGTTGGTCTTGCTTGCGGCCTTGTTGATGGCATCCTTCGCCATTTCCTTGGCATCTCCCATCGCCTTCTGGCCCTTGCCCTTGGCTTCCTGAATCGCGCCTTCGCCTTCCAGCCGCTCGGACCCGGTGGCTTCACCGACGCCCTGCTTGGCCTTGCCGACGGCCTCGTTGGTAGCACCCTTGATTTTATCGGTCGTGCTGCTCATGACTTGTCTCCCTCGAATGCACTTCTGTAGAAGCAAGTCGCGGGTATGGCTAAAGTTCCTCGATAAGGCTGGTTTGCGGCGGTGGATTTGGCTAGCTTGGATCAACCATTTTCTCGGGAACAAAAGACGATGACAGGCCATCACGATCACGCCCATTCGCACGATCACGCGCACGACGCCGACCGCTGGAAGCACGATGGCGTCCGTGTCATTCCGGGCAACCAGCTCGATCCCAACGTGCCGTCAACCCCCGGTATGGACCGCAAGGCGGCGATCAATTTCGCCCGCGTCGGCGCCCAGAAATTGTGGGCGGGCACCGTGACCATCAAACCCGACGCCAAGACCGGTGCGCATCATCACGGCCATCTCGAAAGCATCATCTATGTGGTGAAGGGCAAGGCAAGGATGCGCTGGGGCGAGAAGCTGCAATTCACCGCGGAAGCTGGTCCAGGCGACTTCATCTTCGTTCCGCCTTACGTGCCGCATCAGGAGATCAACGCCAGTCCCGATGAGGTGCTGGAATGCGTGCTGGTGCGCAGCGATGGCGAGGCGGTCGCGATCAACATCGACATCGAGCCGGTCGAGAAGCCGGAGACGGTGCTGTGGGTCGATCCCGTGCACCGCGACCCCGCCGAGAAGAAGTGACGTGTTACCGTCATTCCGGACGACGCGAAGCGGCGATCCGGAATCTCGGGATTCCGGGTCTGGTGCTGACGCACCATCCCGGAATGACAGCGTCTCGTTTGCTTCGTCGCTTACGCTCCTTGCAATGACGGTGTAACCCTCACGCAAACACCGAGTGGTCGATCACGCCGTTCGGCACCACGTAGCCGTAGCGCTTGTTGGACGGCTCGGGGCCTGCCTTCTCATATTCGGCCTTCATCAGCGTGAGACGATCACCCTTCTGCTCCAGCATCGCGTGCTTCGGCTGGATGCCGTAGAGCCGCGCATTATTGTCGCCGAAGATCGCCGTCTTCACCGGGCCTGTGGCCGGGCCGAGCGGGGCGAAGCCGAATTTCTTCTGCATGACTTCGGGGATTTCGATCCGGCGCAGGCCCTCGATCTGCCATTGCGGCGCGCCGGTCCACAGCGCGTCCGTGCCCCAGCAGACATGGTCGACGCCGAGGCCCTTGATCAGGATGCCCATCAGCGCGGCGCAGACATTCGGCTCGGCGACCAGCGTGGTCGCGAACAACTGACCGACATCGCCATAGACATTGCTGACGCCATACTGCGCAGGGATATCGGCGAGATCGCTGGTCCAGGCGATGCGGCCGGTGCGTTCGAACTCGGCGAGCGCGACCTTCGGATCGCCGCCGACATGCCGATAGGCCGAGTGATAGATGACGAAGTTGAGCTGCGGCCAGTCCTTGGCGGCCTGCCCGACATCGGCCACATCGGCGAAGCCGCGCAGGTTCGGAAACTGCTTCTCGACTCCAGGCGGGAACAGCCCCTTGTGGACGCAGACATTCTTGATGCCGGCCTTCACCATCTTCTCATAGCCCTTATAGGTGACCTTCTCGTCATCCATCCGCCACGGATAGCGGCTGATCTCCTTGTGGGTGTTGTCGCCGATCGTGTAGCCCTTGCAGGATTCCGGATTCAGCGCCAGCGCCGCATCGAGCTTGTCGAGCCAGCCGGGCTGTCCCGGCGTGAAGATGGCGTGGCAGAACAGGCGGCGTGACCCGGCTTCGTCGTTCACCTTCTTGCGCGCATCCGCCATCTGCTCGTTGGTCAGGAACCAGTCCTGCTCGATGTCGGAAGGCGCCGACGAGATCAGTGCGATCTTGGTATCGCTGTCGAGAAAGATCTCCTTCTTGTAGTTGTTGAACTTGAGATCATCGATGGTCTGCTCGTGGTCGTTGAGCTCCTTGTTCCAGCCGGCCTTGCCGACCGCCTTGCGCATTTCCAGGAACGTGGTGATGCGGGTGTCGTCGCGCAGGAAGTGGGTATGCATGTCCATGATGAACTGGTCTTTCAGCGATCTCGCGCGCTCGTCCGCCATGGCCGGCGTTGCCGCTTCCGCCGGCGTCGCCTCGAAGAGCTGGCCGTAGACTTCGTTCATCGCGACAAAGGACGCCGCCATGCCGGCGGCGCTTTGAAAGAATTTGCGGCGGTTCAAACCCTGCTTGCCGCCGAGATCGTCGGCCATCGCCAGCAGGCGAGCTTCGACCTCGCGTTGCCGCTCGTTTTGCGGGTCGGGATAGAATTCATCGCTCGAGACAATCTGGGTCGGGATCGGCGTCGGATACAGGCAGAATTCCGACGGCATCAGTGCAGCAAGTTCAGCTTCGGTCAGTTGGCTGCTCACAGCTCTTCCTCCATGGATTGCTCCGCGATGAATGCCTCGCGGTTACGAGCGGAAGACTAGACGCGTATCGGCGCGGAGCAAGCGTCCGCTGTCACCATCACGAATTTTCGAAGGCACTGGTTGGAGCACTGCCCCGCGCATTTTCAATACGTGAAATTTGCGCTGCGCCGCATCGTGATCTTCGGGCGCGCTGGGGGCCTGTTACATTGACGTCATTTTCGAGACGCAGCACGGATGCAAACGTCGCGACGGAGAGTTTTCCAAACAAGCAGAAAACAAGACAGGCCGGAAGAAATGATGGCGCATCGCGGCCGGCCGGTCGTACGGCGCGCTAATCAAGCGAGCCGGCTTCGGCGCTGCCGGATTGGTTGCTGTTCATGGCTTCTCGGTGACATCACCCCGGGGGCACCGTCATTTCCGGCGTTACGATGACCCAATTGGGGTGGCGTGCGTCAATTGTTGCGCAGATCGCGCGACCCGGAATGACCGCGCTGAATTTTTTTCGCCGCCATTGTCGGGCGATCGAGCGGCCAACCGTCCTTGGACCGGACCCACGCAAAGGAGCCCTTGATGTCCAAAATGATCTTCCTGAACCTGCCGGTCAGCGATCTCGCCCGTTCGACGGCCTTCTATCAGGCGGTCGGCGCCACCAAGAATCCGCAATTCTCCGACGACACCGCCTCCTGCATGGTGTTGTCGGACATCATCCATGTGATGCTGCTCACGCATGACAAGTTCCGGCAGTTCACGCCCAAGAAGATCGCCGACGCCAGGACCTCCAACCAGGTGCTGATCTGCCTTTCCGCCGACAGCCGGGACGCCGTTGACGATATCGTCGGCAAGGCCGCCGGCGCCGGAGGCAGCCCCGATCCATCGCCCAAAGAGGATTTCAGTTTCATGTATGGCCGCAGCTTCGAGGATCCGGATGGCCATATGTGGGGAGTGATGTGGATGGATGTCGAGGCCGCCGCCAAGGCTCAATGTGCCACTGCCTGAGGACCTGTCATCGCAAAGGAGTTTCTCATGTCCAAGATTGCTCCCTGCCTGTGGTTTGAGGGTGAGGCCGAGGAGGCTGCAAAGTTCTATGTTTCGCTGCTGCCGGATTCCCGGATCGACAAGATCGTGCACAGTGCCGTCGACACGCCCGGCGGCAAGGCGGGATCGGTGCTGGTGGTGGAGTTCACGCTGGCTGGTCAGGAGTTCATGGCGCTGAACGGCGGCCAGCGGATGGAATATACCCATGCGATCTCGTTCAAGATCGATTGCGCCGATCAGGCCGAGGTCGATCGCCTGTGGGACAGTCTGACGTCCGACGGCGGCGCGGAGGTGCAATGCGGCTGGCTTAAGGATCGCTACGGCGTGTCCTGGCAGATCGTGCCGTCGATATTGCCCGGGCTCTTCAGCGGTCCGGATCGGGCCGGCGCGCAGCGCGCCATGCAGGCGATGATGAAGATGGTCAAGCTCGACATCGCGGCGCTGCAGAAAGCCTATGACGGCGCGTAATGCCTGACTCTCAGGTTCGGTCCGGCTTCCAGACCGAACCTGCGATCATCGCCATCGCGCAAGCTGCGGCATAGACCAGCAGCGACACCGTCACCATCGCCGACAGCGCCGCAAGGCCCGCGCCGAAATAGCCGACCGCGATCCAGCCGAGGCCGGCGGCAACCATGATTCGTGCCATCGAGGCGACGAACGGCCAGAACACATGGCCGGCGCCTTGCGCGGCAAAGGCGATGACGAAGCCGAAGCCGAGCGCGGCATAGGCCGGGGTGACGATGCGCAGATAGGTTGCACCGTCGGCGAGCACGACCGGATCGCGGCTGAACAGATGCAGCCACAGCATCGGAAACAGCGCCACGATGATGCCGATCGATCCCGTCAGCACCATCCCGGCGGCGCCACCGGTCCAGGCGATCTTCCTGGCGCGCGCGATCTGGCCGGCGCCGATATTGACGCCGACCATGGTCAATACCGCGGTGGACAGGCCGAACAGCAGCGGGATCATGATGTAATCGAGCCGTGACGAGATACCGTAAGCGGCAAGCGCGGTGGTGCCGAACAGCCCGACTGCACCGGTCACCAGGATAACGGTAAGGTTGGTGAGGATGGCGTTGAAGGCGGTCGGAACGCCGACTTTCAGGATGTCCATGAACAACCGGCTCTGCAGCGGCACGATCTTGAAGGTCAGGCCCGAGCGCCCCGATGCCATGTAGCGCAGCAGCACCAGCATCGCGCCGCAGTAATAGACCGCAAACGCGATGCCCGCGCCCTGGATGCCAAGTCCTTGTATCGGACCAAGGCCGAAAATCAGAAGCGGGGAGGCCGGGATCATCACCAGCGCGCCGACCAGCGTCACCGTCGCCGGCACCTTGACATTGCCGGCGCCGCGCAAGGCCGCGGCCTGCAGGTTGACGATCCATACCGGGATCGCGCCGGCGAACAGGTAGTTGGAATATTTCAGTGCGGCGTCGAGTGCCTCGGCCCGGCCGCCAAGCATGCGGTACATCACCGGACCGCCCTTGATTGCCGCTGCGGTGAACAGCGCGCCGACGATGACGGCAAGAACGACCGAATGGAACACCAGCGCGTCGGCATCGTCCTTGCGCCCGGCGCCGACCGCACGCGCCACCGAAGAGGAGACGCCGCTACCGAAGCCGCCGTTCGACATCATCGTCATCAGCATGAAGATCGGAAATACCAGCGCCACGCCGGCAAGCGCGTCGGTGCCGAGGAAGCCGACATAATAGGCTTCGGCGACATTGACCGCGGTCTGCGCCACCAGCACGACCATGGTCGGCAGCGCCAGTTGCAGCAGCGTCGGCAGAATCGCGCCGGTGAGGATCGCCGCGCGCGCAGCATCCTTTTGCACAGGCGCGGATTTGATCACAGTGGGCGTTTCCCGTTGCGTCTCCTCCGCAGGCACCTCATCCAGGGTGAGGGTCGCTGCTGCTGCTTCCGGTTCCATATCGGCTTCCTGTGATCGCGATCTACATTGCATTATGATCATAATGCATTATTATGATCGTAATGCAACAGATGCGGATCACGATTTGTTGGCTGGCTGATCTGGTGTCGAGCGGCGCAATTTCTCGCCTGTGACGAGGGAAAACGGAGATGCGGTACGAGAAGGGACACAAGGACGCCACGCGTCAGCGCATCATCGACACGGCGTCCAGGCAGTTTCGCGAGAACGGCGTTGCCGCGGTCGGCATCGCCGGCATCATGTCCGGCGCCGGTCTCACCAACGGCGCGTTTTATGCCCACTTCAAGTCCAAGGAAGATCTGGTCGAATCCGTGCTCGCCAATGCGCTGCGGAGGCGCGAACAGAGGCTGCGAAGGGCTGCCGAAACCAATGAAGGGCTCGAGGCGGTGATCCGCGAATACCTGACCCCGAGCCATCGTGACCGGCCGGGCGGCGGTTGCCCCACCGCGGCGCTGGTCGCCGAGGTCGCGCGTCATCCGAAAGCGACACGCGGTGCCTTCACCGAAAAAGTTTCCACCTTCATCGAGCTGATTGCGACGCAGATCCGCGGGGCTTCGGCGGCCGAGCGGCGGCGCCGCGCGATCGCGGTCTACGGCATGATGGTCGGTACCCTGCAATTGGCGCGCGCCGTCAACGACAGGCCGCTCTCCGACGAAATCCTGGAGAGCGGCATAAGCGCCGCGCTTGCGCTGGCCGGGGAGGCAAAGGCCGGCTTGGCTTGATCAGGCAGCCCGGCGCGGGCGGCAGGGCGACACCAACAGCCGGCGTCGGCGCGGTGTGTGCGGCGTTGTGCCGACGCAAAGCCGTCGCGGGAATGCCGACGTGCCGACAACAATTTGGCCAGATGGTGTCCTACGATGAGGTCTTAACAAAAAGAACAACGAAGTCCAACGAAGTCGACGTGTCGTGTTTCAACCATCGAAGAGATATAGCGACCACCAGGGATATCGCGGCACCACGCAGGATCGTTCGGGAATATCGATGCCGGTCTTGGTCGGCGCCGCGATGATCGCGTCGGCCATTCTGCTGTCGACGCTGATCAATGTCGCCAGCACGCGCTTCGTCGGCATGGACAGTCCTTCCGAAGAATCCGTCTGGCTGATCGACCGGCTCACCGGAAGGGTCTATCGATGCCAGGCCGCCGAGCCCGGCAGGGCTTCCTGCGAAGCCGAGAACGCGACCGGCAGCGTCGGCAACCAGCCCAAGCATTAATCGCTCCTCATGGTCCGAGACGCGCGCAACCGCGCTTCCCAGGAGGAAATAGCGCCGTTGTGACGGAGACAAAACCGAACGCAGCTACACCTGCGTAGTGTATAGCCAACAATCACTCGGTCATGCAGGTCCGGATGAAATCCCGCCGTTGCGGGCCAATGACCTTTTGCGCGATGGCCTGCTTGAGGCAGTCGAGACGGGCTTCCGCCAGGCAAAGCTGCATCTGGTCCTTCCTGTCCTGCCCCTGCAGCGCCTGTGCTGACTTCCGGCACGTCAGCCATTTGCCGGTCGGCACCGGCTGAGGCGGGCCGGTATTGGTTGAAATGGTCGGAGTCGCCTCTGGAGTGACTGGAGTGCTCGATGCAGGCGGGCTCGACTGTGCCAGCACCGTCGATGAAATCAGGACCGCCACCAGTGCGGCCGTCGCAACGATCCTCATCGCTCCCCCTCCAGGCTCCGCTCAAGCTGCAAGCGTCATTCTGCTAAAGGCTTTCGTCTGAATGAGCGCTGAACGGTTCCCGGCGAGGTGTTCGCCGATCGATTCTGTTCCGCTGCGGGAACAGGTGATGCACGCGTCGCCGATCCTGAACGATTTGTCACGAAGCTGACTGAACTTTCGCCCGGTTCTTCACCTCGCATTCATGCTCGGCGCCCTTATACTTGCGACCGCCGTGTGGGCTTGAGCTGTTGCGAGGAAGTCCCGAGGAAATCCGATGGCCCGCGATCCACAATCCGCTCTCGTCGCGCTCAACCGGTTTGGATTAGGTGCGCGCGGCAATGTTTCCGGGGATTTTGTCAATGCAGCCTCCGATCCCCGCGGCTTCGTCAAGGCCGATCTGAACCGCGCCGCCGGCGCCTTGCTCGAAGCGCCGGAATTGCTGGCGACGCCGGCCCTGGCGCA
>DASZTN010000057.1:0-8585 GCA_035547995.1 Bradyrhizobium sp.
ATTTTCTCTTCAGTAAATGCGAATATATCTCGCCAATCGGCAAATTTTCTTGCGCGTTTTCGGAGATCAATCAGCCTGCCGCAATAAGCTCGGATCCGAGCGGTGAAATCGAGCGCTTCGTGGGACTTGCCTGACGCGAGCAGTTCGTCGGTGAAAGCCTGTAACGATCTGCGCCAGACAACGTCCAGCAAACCTTCCGCGGTCGTTATCGCAGCAGCCTCATGAAGACATTCGGAACTTGTCAGCCAGCGCGCCAGCTGTTCAGTTTCTTGATGAAACCGCGTGCCAAACACCCGGCTGGCGCCAGGCGGAGAAAAGCTGAACGTACTGGGCTTTTTTCCAGCCAGCCAACGTTTGCGCCACTCCGGATCAAGCACTGCGCATTTTAGCTCCGTAACCGTTATACGCGCCATTGCAAGACAATCGTCTGAGGCCCGGCATGTGCCTTAAGGTTGGGATGTCCCTCGACCTCTTTCAATATCGACTCTTTCAAGGACATATCACCAAGCCGATCCAGCACCTCACCGACTTCCACAAGACGCTGCTCCCTTACATGATTTACGATAAAGTCGACCTGCTCCGGGCTTAATTTAACTTGGCAACCATTGGAGCGAGGCGCGGGTGCGGTCGGCTGGACTGGTAGCTCTCCTTTCTTGCTAAGGCTTAGATCCGAGAGCCCATTAAACCAAGGCGTAAAGCGCTCGCGTAGAAACGCGAGCACTTCGTGCGGCCTGAAGTCTAGATTGCCCTGCAGGGCGTTCGAATAGAACTCCCGAGCCGCATGGAGTTCACAAACCTCGTCAAGACTGAGTTTTACGATCCGAAGCCCCCATGTTTCGGCATCTGCGATCGCACTACGAGCAGCGTTCCAGTTCGCTCCTGGAATTGGTTTTAAATCTGGGGTACGAAAAACCACATTGGCTAAGAATACATCACTGACCATCGCAAGCTCGACCGCTTCTTTCGCCAGCGCTCGCCAGCGAGCATTGTGATGCCCGGCCTCAAACGCGAAATTTACCGATCGGTCTAGCCATACCCATTGGTAAGAAAAGTATTTTCGACTTTCCCGCTTGATATCCACATCAGCGAATCCCTGCGCCATCGTCTCGATTACCCACATCAGGCAATCCTGGCTGTATTGGTGCAGAGACGGCTTTGCTCGGATATGGTTTACCTCCACGTCGAAAGCTTCGGCCATAGAGGTCGGTAACGCCGTATTGACATCCTCTAACTGATCGAATCGCTTTGCCGATTGCTGCAAAAGGACTCGAACTCCAATGTCAGCCTGCCCCGCTGCGAACACCAAGTTCAGCCAGTCTGCGGCCAGGAAATCGGCTACGGTATCGCTTCCTGTTCCGATTTCACGAAGCCGTTGAGTAATCAGCTGCCGCGCCTGTTTTTGATTTATACCTTCCAAATTGATCGGTGACGCAAAGCGATCAAGATATTGTTTGCTCAGATGTGGCCTAAGCTCTAGCAACCAATTATTGGCGTTGCTGGTGACCACCGTCAGGTTGTTCGGGAAAATAAATAGCTGTTCGATTACTTTGCCAAAAGCACAGACCAACCCAGCGTGACCGCCATAAAATTCAGTTTGATCAAAACAAAACACAAACGGTCTATAGAAGGATGCCAGCATGCACAGGCCTTCAAGGCGCTTGCGACACAGGTCATCCACCTGGATCGCACCTGCATCGCCATATCCGTCATTTTCTGCCGCCGTCAAATTCAAAGCTTCGGCTTGTTCGGGCTCAAGCGGCTCTCCTCTCAGCCAGCACAGCGCCGCATCCTTTTGTAGGCTGTTCCTGTCAGACAGCGCATAGCCCGCCAAGACTTTGAGCCATGCCTTCTCTTTTCCTTCCAGCAGAAGCTGCCTATGGCTCAATTGCCCGGCCAATTGGACAAGGTCAGTAGCACTTTCGATGCGGGCCTTTAGCCAATCGAGCAATGGCTTATTCGATCGTTCCCTGGCGAATACTTCAAGCGGATGCTCTCTTAGATGCTGAATCGCTGACTTCATCGATTCTTGTTTGTCCAGACCGCGACCGGCCATAAAATCTGCAGCAACATGCGCCAGTACGCCGGTCGCAAACGCTTCAATCTGGCTGACGGTCAGGAGACCGGACTGATCGGGCCGTTCCAACTCCTGGACGGTCGCCAGCAAGATCGAACTCCAAACCCGTTCCGTGTTCTGGAACGGCCGAAGATAGATTAAGGTCGCTCGCTCACCGAGACTTTGAAACAGTCGTCCCAGCAGATGCGACTTTCCATAGCCTGCCTCGGGAGAAATAATGAGCTGTGCTTTATGGTCTCCCTTGGGTGAACGCGGCAGATTGCCAGATGCAACCTGCTCGAATTCTTGAAGTAATTTCGATAGCGGCCGCTCGTTTAGCCCAGGAACAGAATAGCTGACGGAACGCGGCTGGCCGACCACATCATCTACAAATGGATTGAGCCGCGGTGCTGATGGACTCATGCGCTCTACCTGATAGCAAAAGTGACGAATGGATGCTGCTCACCCTCAAGGCTGATGCCGGCGTCTATGACTTCCTTGGGAAAATTGGTCGTAGTAGCCCGATGAAGCGTGACACGGCCCTTCTTGACCTCTTCAAGCAACAGCTGATGAAGTTCTGCCTTATCGGCTTTAAGGCTCTTCAAGACGTCTGAGATGGTGACCGCACTAATACCGCCCTGCTGGGTCTTCAACGCCTCATAGATTGACCGAACCTGATCGAGCGACACCTCCGATGCGGGCTTCGTGGTTTCGGAGGAAGGCTCGGAGATTGGCACTTCAAGCCGAAGTTGCTCCAACAGCGGCTCGCGATGAAGATAGAATTTGCTTCTCCGTGCATCTTTCACTTCAACGATGCGTCCCTCGGCTTTGAGAGCACTCAAGGCATCGCTGAAAAGCGTTTTCAGGATCGGCTTTACGATGGCTTCCAGCTTGGAAAGGCTGGTGAGCTTCAGGCCAGCGCCATGCAGCACCTGTTCGATCCGGCCGGCTATCCGATGGAGATCTGGCGCGTGCTCAACCAGAAAATAGCGCTTTGCGCGGCCAATCTTGATCGGCCCGCGAATGGTGCCTTCGGCCGTCAACTGACTAATTTTCGAAGAAGCGCCTGCGGCCTTCTTCAATTCTGTAGCCGAGACACCTTGATCAGCCGCTTGCCTCAACGCAAGAATGACAGGATCATGACGTTCCATTTGCCCCGCCCCGTATTAGGCTTGCCCGAAAATCTCCTTCGATCATAGATTTTTTTGCGATGCGCTTTCGTATTCTTCGCAGCGCATACCACTACCAATTGAAGACATCGGATACAACTACACAGTGAATAGTTCCGGACACGGCAAGACACTAACCGGCAGGCCGCGGATGATGATTATCTTCGAGCAGCAAAAACCGTCATATTCAACTTTTGATCGACGATAAGATCATGGTCCAGACACAATTTCAAATTGAACATTCAAAAATTTTAAAATAACCTCGGAGAGCTCCAACTAAGGAGCTTACGGGGAGCTGAGCAATGTCTGGGGTTGTGTCTTTTGGTAATGTTGTGAATTCCCTTCGCGCGGTGCGCGATGACTATAACGAGCATCTCAAATCCGTCCCGCAATATGAGGCGTTTTTGCTGGTCGAAAGCTCGACCCAGAAAGTAGCCGACACGCTTCAAGGTATCGGCTCTGCAACGCCCTCGATGGCTGCGGAAGTCGTCGCGGCACTGGAGACGGCCAAAGCAAAATTCAGGGAACATCTTGCCAGCGTTCCGGAATATCGGGCCTTGCTGGCGATCGACAAATTGATCAGCGATGTATCGGCTGATCTTGGTATCGACGGTCAGCAACTCGCACCGGTCCAGCCTGAGGCGGACGCGACCGCAATGTCGGTGCCGTCCACTGTCGAACCGATGTCTGCCGAACAGATGTCTTCGGATCAGCAAGCAATTTCACCGGAATCAACTGCCGGGCAAACGGCGACCAGGCTGGATGCGGTTCTGCTGATTGAAAATCCGGACAGCACTGCGGAAGCGACAGATGCAGCTCAGACGACGAATGCGATTGCTGAAGTTCTCGCCGCGGTTGCTGAAGCCGGCGCGATCGATGAGACGCCCCTGGATTCGGGGATCGCTTCCCAAACTGTCGTCGCCGAGCGGACCCCAAGTCAATCCGACGAGACGGTAGCAGCCTCTTCTGCGGAACAGCCGGACTCGTCTGCTCGAGTTGAGACCGAAACGTTTGGACAAACGGCAGAGAAAGCCGCTTAGGCCGAATCTACCGGGCTTTTCTTTACATCCGAACGCCATGCTCAAGATCGAGCGTGGCGTTCTCTTTTGGAGGGCCGCAGCGACAAGGTCCCCGGAAGGCCAATTAACCGACCGTTAACCATCCGCCGGTTTCCATGTCTTTAACGGACAGGGAGGCGAATCGATGATTGCGGAGGCTGTTACCCGAATTCAGGCGATCGAGCAGAAGCTGACGGAAAAGACCCGGAATCAGTTGCAGGCCCGTCTCAGCATTCGTGCATGCCTGAAGGAATTGCGTGATATTTCCAGCGGCCGCGAGGCTTCCGGACCAGATCGCGAACTGCAGCCCGCACACTGAATTCTGCAGCGGCCATCGTCTTTCGGGGGCGACAGAAAGCATCCTGCCCTCAGGGCGTTGCGCTGCTCGCGACATATTCCCGCCAGCCCTTTGCCCGCAGCGAACAGGCCGGGCACTCGCCGCAGCCATAGCCCCAGTCGTGGCGCGCGCCGCGTTCACCGAGATAGCAGGTGTGGGACTGCTCGCGGATCAGATCGACCAGGCCCGCCCCGCCGAGTTCATGGGCAAGTTTCCAGGTGCTGGACTTGTCGAGCCACATCAGCGGCGTGTGCAGATGAAACGGCCGGTCCATGCCGAGGCTGAGCGCTGACTGCAGCGCCCGGATGGTATTGTCGCGGCAATCCGGATAACCGGAATAGTCGGTCTCGCACATGCCGCCGATGATATGGGTGATGCCGCGCCGGTAGGCCAGCGCCGCGGCGAAAGTCAGGAACACCAGATTGCGGCCGGGAACGAACGTGTTCGGCAGCCCGTCCTTGCCCATTTCGAAGGCGACGTCGCGAGTCAGCGCAGTATCGGAAATCTCCGCAAGCGTCGGGATCGCCAGCATGTGGTCGTCGCCGAGCCTCGCCGCCCAGTCCGCGCGCAACGACTTGACGCCATCGAGCAGCGGGCTCCGGCATGCAAGCTCGATGGCATGACGTTGCCCGTAGGCGAAGCCGATGGTCTCGACCCGGCCGAAATGTTGCAGGGCCCATGCCAGACAGGTGGTCGAATCCTGGCCGCCCGAAAACAGCACCAGCGCCGTTTCTGCCTGGAACTGATTGGTAGACTGATCGCTCATGGTGCTGCCTTTAGCACCCCTCAGCCACAGAGGCCAGAAAACCGCCGCCATGACGGCTCGTTTTGCTGGGCTGACGAGGCGTCTTGCGGCATACAGGGGCAATCAACTTTCCCGGTGAACATATGCGCCCTTCCCGCGACATCCAGACCTTGCTCGACATCATGACGGCGCTGCGTACTCCGGGCAGCGGCTGCCCGTGGGATCTCGAACAGACGTTCGCGACGATCGCGCCCTACACCATCGAAGAAGCCTATGAAGTCGCCGACGCGATCGCGCGGGATGATCTGCCCGATCTCTGCGACGAGCTCGGTGACCTCCTGCTGCAGGTGGTGTTTCATGCCCGCATGGCCGAGGAACAGGGCGCGTTCTCGTTCGGCGACGTGGTCGAGGCGATCACGCGCAAGATGATCCGCAGGCACCCCCATATTTTCGCCAGCAAGGATGGCCGCCGCTTGAGCGCTTCGGAGGTGAAAGGGGCCTGGGATCGCATCAAGGCCGAAGAAAAAGCCGAACGCGCCGCGCGCCGGCCGCAACGGGAGACCGTGCCCCCGTCGCTGTTATCGGGTGTCAAGGCGGGGCAGCCGGCCCTGACGCGGGCGCTGGAATTGCAGCGCAAGGCATCCAGCGTCGGCTTCGACTGGAATGACCCGCGCGCGGTCCTGCACAAGATCCGCGAGGAGGCCGACGAGATCGAGGCCGCGCTCGATCGCAAGGATGCGGAAGAGCTGGCGGCGGAAACCGGCGATCTGATGTTTGCGCTGGTCAACCTGGCGCGGCATGTCGGCGCCGATCCCGATTCCGCGCTGCGCGCGACCAACGCCAAATTCGAGCGCCGCTTCGGCTATATTGAGCGCGCGTTGGCCAGGCAGGGCCGCTCGCTGGAGAGTGCCTCGCTCGAGGAGATGGACGCGCTATGGGATGAGGCCAAGCGCAAGGAGTGAGATCTTGCTGCCAAAAAAGCGGCGGCGAATTCCCGTCAGTGCATCCCCTGCGGCACGGCGTCGAAGCGATTGACCACGATGTCGCGTTTGGTTTCATCGACGCGCACGGTCATGTCGAACCGGCCGTCGTGCAGCTCCTTGTTGAGCACTTCCGCGTTACGATGCAGCCAGGAGATGCCGGCACCGTCAGAGGCGTCGATCGAGAGATTGAGCGTGGTGCGCCTTGCCGCCAGTCGCTCTTCGATGGCGGCAAGCAGCTCGTCGATCCCCTCCCCGGTCACCGCCGAGACCAGGAAGCACGGGCGCTCCGGCGGCCGCCGGGCGGCGATGTTGCGCAGGTTCTCGCGCTGCTCCGGATCGAACCGGTCGATCTTGTTCCAGACCTCGATGATCCGCTGGCCGCCGTCGGCGTTCGGATCAATGCCGAGCTGGCGCAGCACGCCTTCGACGTCCTGTTCCTGCGCCTCGGCATCTTCATGGGAGATATCGCGGACATGGAGAATGATGTCGGCCTCCAGCACCTCCTCCAGCGTGGCGCGAAACGCGGCGACCAGCTGTGTCGGCAGGTTGGAGATGAATCCGACCGTATCCGACAGCATCGCCTTGCCGCCATGCGGCAGGCGGAGCGCACGCAAGGTCGGATCGAGGGTTGCGAACAGCATATCGGCGGCCTGCACCTCGGCGCGCGTCAAGCGGTTGAACAGCGTCGATTTGCCGGCGTTGGTGTAGCCGACCAGCGCCACCACCCGGTACGGCACCCGCTGGCGGCCGGCGCGATGCAGCCGCCGCGTCGCCTGGACTTTCTTCAGCTCGTTCTCCAGGCGCGTGATGCGCTCGCTGATCTGACGGCGGTCGGCCTCGATCTGGGTTTCACCGGGGCCGCCCATGAAGCCGAAGCCGCCGCGCTGGCGCTCCAGATGGGTCCATGACCGCACCAGCCGGCTGCGCTGGTAGTTCAGATGCGCGAGCTCGACCTGCAACGCGCCTTCCTTGGTCTTGGCGCGGCGGCCGAAGATTTCCAGGATGAGCCCGGTGCGGTCGAGCACCTTGGTGTTCCAGGCCTTCTCGAGATTGCGCTGCTGGATCGGCGACAGCGCGCAATCCATCACCACCAGCTCGATGTCGTGCCCGCGAATCAGGCCCGCGATCTCCTCGACCTTGCCCTTGCCGAGATAGGTCGCGGGGCGGATCTGACCGACCGGTGCAATCAGGGCGTCGGCGACCGTCAGGTCGATGGCACGCGCCAGACCTGCGGCTTCCTCGAGTCGCGCCTCGGAGTCCCGGACGTGAAGCGAATCCCGGACATGAAGCTCCGCCTGCGCCTCGGCCTCGCCGCGGCGTGCACGCAAATAGGGGCCGATGACGATCACCCGCCCCGTTGCTTCATTCCCCGCCGACCGTGGACGGTCGGCGCCCCCGTCAAGATTCCGGGGTTCCAATCAGATCACTCTCAAGCCTGAGTATCCTCGCCACCTTCGAACAACTGGATCGGAGCACCGGGCATGATGGTCGAAATCGCATGCTTGTAGACAAGCTGCGAATGGCCATCGCGCCGCAGCAGCAGGCAGAAATTGTCGAACCAGGTCACAATCCCTTGCAGCTTTACTCCATTCACCAAAAAGATTGTCAGAGGCGTTTTGGTTTTACGAACGTGATTGAGGAAGGTGTCTTGTAGATTTTGTGCGCGGTCTGCCGCCATTGTTTTTATCCCGCAGTCTTGTTTGCTTCTTATTATTGAACCCTACGCAGCACTTCTCGGCCGCGTTACGGTTTGCCGGCTTCCCCTGAGATCCCCCTCCGGGGAACACGGCGGAACGATTAGAGGGCAGGCGCGCTTTTTAGGCAAGTCGGTTCACGCACCGCCGCCTCCATAGAAATGCAAAATTTGAGGGAAACCTCGAAAATAACTCAAATTTATCAAGCAAATGCATGAAAATGCATCAATTTCGACCCGCCTCAGCCGACCCCCAGCGCCTTGAGCTTGCGATGGAGCGCCGAACGTTCCATCCCGACGAACTCGGCGGTACGGGAAATATTGCCGGAAAACCGGCTGATCTGAGCGATCAGATAGTCGCGCTCGAACACTTCCCGCGCCTCGCGCAGCGGCAGGCCCATGATGTGCTCGCCATTATTGCTGGTGGGCATCGCCGGCACCATCGAGCCGACATCCGGCGGCAGCATGTCCGCAGTGATAATGACTTCGGGGCCGCCGGCGGCCAGAATCATCACGCGCTCGACATTGTTGCGAAGTTGCCGAACAT
>DASZTN010000058.1:0-51084 GCA_035547995.1 Bradyrhizobium sp.
CGCCCGGACTAATGCTGGTAACCGATCTGAAGAACAGGCAGCTGGCTGTGCTTTGAATGGGCAGTCGTTGCCGCTCTTTGAGGCTTTACCGTCAAGTTCAATCGCTTAATCGGTAGCGACAGATAAATTGAGGGGATATCCTATGGCCATCACGCGTCGAGACGTTTTGCTTGGAGCCACCGCCACCGCGGCCCTGATGCCGCTCGCAGCACGCGCGGATACGCCGGACGTGCCGATCGGCATCATCTATCCGTTCTCCGGCTCGAGCGCGCAGATCGGCGTCGACGCCAAGAATGCATTCGAAACTGCGGCCGACATCATCAACAAGAACTACGATTTCGACCTGCCGCTGGCGCGCGGCGAGGGCCTGCCGGGCCTTGGCGGCGCCAAGGTGCGGCTCGTTTACGCCGACCATCAGGCCGACCCGCAGAAGGGCCGGGCCGAAGCCGAGCGCCTGATCACCCAGGAGAAGGTCTGCGCCGTCGTCGGCACCTATCAGAGCGCGGTCGCCGTCACCGTCAGCGATGTCTGCGAGCGCTACCAGATCCCGTTCATCTCGGCCGACAATTCCTCGCCGAGCCTGCATCGCCGCGGCCTCAAGTTCTATTTCCGCGCGGCGCCCCACGACGAGATGTTCTCGAAGGCGATGTTCGACTTCTTCGACGAGATGAAGAAGAAGGGTACCAAGATCGACACGCTGTCGCTGTTCCACGAAGATACCATCTTCGGCACCGACTCCGCCAATGCCCAGCTCAAATTCGCCAAGGAGCGCGGCTACAAGGTAGTCGCCGATATCAAGTATCGCGCCAATTCGCCGTCGCTGTCAGCCGAAGTGCAGCAGCTCAAGGCCGCCAATGCCGACGTGCTGATGCCGTCGAGCTACACCACCGACGGTATCCTGCTGGTCAAGACCATGTCCGAACTCGGCTACAAGCCGCCGGCAATCGTCGCCCAGGACGCCGGCTTCTCCGAGCAGGCGCTGTATGACGCCGTCGGCGACAAGCTCGAAGGCGTGATCTCGCGCGGCAGTTTCTCGCTCGATCTGGCGCAGAAGCGGCCGATGGTTGGCAAGATCAATGCCATGTTCAAGGCGAAATCGGGCAAGGACTTCAACGATTATTCGTCACGGCAGTTCATGGGCCTGATCGTGATCGCGGACGCGATCAACCGCGCCAAGTCGACCGACGGCGAGAAGATCCGCGAGGCATTGGTAGCGACCGACATGCCGGGAGAACAGACCATTATGCCCTGGAAGGACGTCAAGTTCGACTCGATGGGCCAGAACAACGACGCCGATCCGGTGCTGCTGCAATATGTCAACAAGAAGTTCGTCACGATCTTCCCGAAACAGGCCGCGGTCGCTGAACCGATGTGGCCGATGAAGTAAGTGAGCGGAGCGGGGACGGGGCCGTGACGGCTGAAACCATCGAGATCGTAGGGTGGGCAAGGGCGCGCAAGCGCCGTGCCCACCAGCCGGGACTCCATTCGGGAAGGCGGGCACGCTTCGCTTTGCCTACCCTGCAGCCTTCGCTTGCGCTCGGAATGACGGGCCCTCGACCTGGTACTTGGAGCAGAGGCGGACCTCAGTGACAGCCGAGACCATTATCCAAAGCCTGGCGAGCGGCCTGCTGTTGGGGCTGCTCTACGGCCTGATTGCCGCAGGGCTGGCGCTTATCTTCGGACTGATGGACGTCGTGAACTTCGCCCATGGCGAGTTCCTCATGATCGCGATGTATGCGACGTTCTTCCTGTTCTCGTTCTTCGCGCTCGATCCGCTATTGTCGGCGCCGCTGGTTGCGGCGGCGCTGTTCGTGTTCGGGGCGTTGGTCTACCTGCTGGTGGTTCGCTTCGCGGTGCGGGCGAAGGCCAATGCCGGCATGGTGCAGATCTTCTCCACCTTCGGGCTTGCCATCGTCATGCGCGGGCTCGCGCAATATTTCTTCACGCCGGACTATCGCAGCATCGCCCATTCCTGGCTCGGCGGTAAGACGATCTCCGTCGCCGGCGTGTTCCTGCCGGTGCCGCAGCTTGCCGGCGCGGCGGTATCGATCGCGGCATTTGCGGCGCTGTACTTCTTCATTCACAGCACCGATTTCGGCCGCGCGCTCGAGGCCACGCGCGAGGATGCCGGCGCTGTGGCGCTGGTCGGCATCGACAAGAACCGGGTATTCGCGCTCGGATGGGGGCTGGGTGCCGCGCTGGTCGGGCTCGCCGGTGCGATCATGGCGATCTTCTTCTATGTCTATCCCGACGTCGGCGCGTCCTTCGCGCTGATCGCCTATGTCACGGTGGCGCTCGGCGGTTTCGGCAGCGTGTTCGGCGCCTTTGCCGCTGGCATCATCGTCGGCCTGGTCGAGGCCATGACCGCGCTGCTCCTGCCGCCGTCGCTGAAATCGGTCGGCATCTACGCGGTCTATCTGCTGGTCGTGTTCATCCGGCCGCGCGGGCTATTCGGATCGCTGTGATGGATACGAGCTTCGCCCAACGCCGCCGGCGCGATCTGATCATGGCAGGCTGCTGCGCGGTTGCAGCCGCACTCGTGCCGTTGTTCGTCAAGGACGTCTACGTCCAGAACATCATGGTGCTGACCTTGATGTATGCCGCGCTATCGCAGAGCTGGAACATCCTGTCCGGTTATTGCGGACAGATCTCGCTCGGGCATGCGCTGTATTTCGGCCTCGGCGCCTACACTACCGCGCTATTGTTCACCAAATTCGGCGTGCTGCCCTGGTTCGGCATGCTGGCCGGCGGGGTGGTTTCCGCACTGATCGCGATGGCGCTCGGCTATCCCTGTTTCCGGCTGCGCGGGCATTATTTCGTCATCGCCACCATCGTCATCGCCGAAACCGGATTGCTGCTGTTCCAGAACTGGGATTGGGCGGGTGCGGCGCTCGGCATCGACATTCCGATGCACGGCGACAGCTGGCTCAAATTCCAATTCGCGCGCAGCAAGCTGCCCTATTTCTACTTCGCGCTGGTGCTCGCCTGCATCGCCTGGCTGGTGACCTGGTGGCTGGAGGATTCCAAATGGGGTTACTGGTGGCGTGCGGTGAAGGATAATCCCGACGCCGCCGAAAGCCTCGGCGTGGTCGTGTTCGATTCCAAGATGGGCGCTGCTGCGGTCTCGGCGTTCCTCACCGCCATCGGCGGCAGCTTCTACGCGCAATTCGTTTCTTACATCGATCCTGAAAGCGTGATGGGTTTCCAGTTCTCGCTGTTGATGGCGTTGCCGGCCGTGATCGGCGGCATCGGGACCTTGTGGGGGCCGGTGCTCGGCGCCGTCGTGCTGATCCCGCTGACCGAACTGACGCGCTCCTATATCGGCGGCTCCGGCCGTGGCGTCGATCTGATCGTCTACGGTGCGCTGATCGTGGCAATCTCGCTGGCGCGGCCCGAAGGCCTGATCGGATTGTTCTCGCGCGGGCGCAAGGAGCCGGCGAAATGACGGCGCTGCTGGAAACCCGCGGCGTATGGCAGCGCTTCGGCGGCCTCATCGCCAACAGCGATGTATCGATCTCGGTCGGACGCGGCGAGATCGTCGGACTGATCGGCCCGAACGGCGCCGGCAAGTCGACCTTGTTTAATCTGATCGCCGGCGTGTTGCCGCCGACGCAGGGCTCGATCTGGTTCGACGGCGAGGATGTGACCAGGCTGCCGGCGGCAGCGCGCTGCCAGCGCGGCATCGGACGCACCTTCCAGGTCGTCAAGAGCTTCGAGACCATGACGGTGATCGACAACGTCATCGTCGGCGCGCTGATCCGCACCACGGTGATGCGCGAGGCTCGCCGCAAGGCCTACGAGGTGCTGGAATTCGCCGGTCTTGCCGCCCGCGCCAACGTGCTCGCCAGCGATCTGGTGCCCTCGGAGAAACGCAGGCTGGAAGTGGCCCGCGCGCTCGCGACCGAGCCGAAATTGCTGCTGCTCGACGAGGTGCTCACCGGTCTGACGCCGACCGAGGCGCAGACCGGCGTCGACCTGGTGCGGCGGGTGCGTGATGCCGGCATCACCGTGCTGATGGTCGAGCATGTCATGGAGATCGTGATGCCGCTGGTCGACCGCGCCATCGTGCTCGATCTCGGCAAGGTGCTGACCGAGGGCAAGCCGGCCGACGTCGTCCGCGACCCGAAAGTCATCACCGCCTATCTTGGGGATCGTCATGCTGTCAGTACGTGAAATCACCACCGCCTATCAGGGGCTGGTGGCGATCTCGTCCGTCAGCATCGAGGTAGAGAAAGGCGAGATCGTTTGCGTCGCCGGCGCCAATGGCGCGGGTAAATCGACGCTGCTCAAGACCATCGCCGGTGCCGAGCGGCCGCGCTCGGGCAGCGTCACCTTCGACGGAGCCACCGTGAGCGGTCTGCCGCAGCATGTCATCACCGCGCGCGGCATCGCCTATGTGCCGGAGAATCGAAGGCTGTTTCCGCGGCTTTCGGTGCACGACAATCTGCGGCTCGGCAGCTACATGTATCGCAGCCAGGCCGATCGCGATTCCCCACTCGATCTGGTGTTCAAGCTGTTTCCTCGGCTCGCCGAACGGCTCGAGCAGCGCGCCGAGACGCTGTCCGGCGGCGAGCAACAGATGCTGGCAATCGGGCGTGCGCTGATGACGCGCCCGCGGCTGTTGATGCTCGACGAGCCGTCGCAGGGCATCATGCCGAAACTGGTCGATGAGATCTTTGTCGCAGTGAAGAGCATCCGCGATGCCGGCATGACCGTGCTGATCGTCGAGCAGCGGATGGCCGAATGCCTCGACATCGCCGACCGTGCCTATATCCTGCAGACCGGCCGCGTGCTGATGCAGGGCGCAGCCGCCGAGATCAAGGGCAATCCCGACGTGCGCAAGGCGTATCTGGGGCTTTAGCTTTGCATCGGCGGTGAGACGCGCTTGCGGCCGAGCCTTCGGACGATGTCACGGCCCGCCGTCGTCGGACAGCTTGCGAAACTCCCCCCACGTTTCGTGATGGGTTTCGAAACCGATACCGGGTGCCTGCGGGAGATCAACCCAGCCATCGACGATTTTCATGTCGGAGGCTACGCCGCAAAACGGCTGGAAGCTCAGCGGATTGATCTCGGCGCCGCCCAGACCGAGCGCGGCGACGATATGCAGGGAGAACAGGTGTCCGCCATGCGGCCACCACGCCTCGCTGGGCCAGCCGTTTGCCGCGAGATGTCTGATAATCCGGAGATAGCCCGGTAGCCCGTAGCAATGTACGGGATCGAATAACAAAACGTCTTGCGTCGGGCGTAGCCCGCCATGCAGGTCGAGAAGCTTCGCCTCGGCGACGGAAAATAGCGCTTCGCCGGCCGCGATTGGTCCTGGATAGACTGCGGCGACCTCGGCCTGTGTGGCAAAATCCAGCGGATCGCAGATGTCCTCGAACCACCGCAGACCTAGAGGCGCAAGCATTTGTGCTGCCGCGAGTGCACCGTCGCGCTGGTAACTGTTCATCGCGTCGACAGCGAGATGCGAATAGGCGGAGAGTTGTTCAGCCGCAGCGTCGATGCGACGTCTATCCTGATCGAGGTCGGCATTACCGATCTTGATCTTGGCGTGGGTGAAGCCAAGATCGACAAAGCTGCGGATCTCGTCCCGCAGCCGCATGATGTCGTTCTGTGGATAGTAATATCCGCCGCCCGCATAAGCGCGCACGCGCGATTGGGCCGCAGCCTGATTTCCGCTTCTTTCTGCCAGAAACCGATATAGCGGCTGATGAGCGATCTTCGCGGCTGCGTCCCAGATCGCCATATCGAGCGTGCCGACCGCGATACACCGCTCGCCGTGGCCGCCCGGCTTCTCGCCAGCCATCATCACGTTCCAGGCGCGAAATGGATCGAGGTTGGTGCCGGGCTCGTCGGATAACGCGCCGGCGACCGCGTTGAGCAGGCGCGGCGCGAAGCGCTCGCGGATCAAGCCGCCTTGCGCAAAGCGGCCAATCGAGGAAAAGCCATAACCAACGACCGGTTTGCCCGCGCGTATGACGTCCGTGATCACCGCAACGAGGCTGGTGGTCAGGCCGCCTGACGGAATCGCGGGATCGGCGTATCGGGACAAGGGAATCGTCCGCTCCCTGATATCGATGATGCGCATTGGCCGCCCTCGAGAGCATCGCTTGGCGCATGCCCCTGTAGATTCGATTTAGTTCAGCCGTCGCCACACCGAAATCGGCGTGTCGCCATTGGGACGGGGCGGTACGCGATAGCTCAGTTCGTCTCCCTTCAGCTCATAGCTTCGGATCTGCGCGGCGCCTTCCCAGTTGGGAAAAGACGCAGCTTCAATCTTGAAGGTCAGGGTGTGCCTCGCCGTATCCATGCTTACAGTGCCGTAATGGGTGCTGGAGCCAAGGACGGCCGCCTTATACTCGGCCTCCGTGCCGGCGAGCTTGTCACCGGCGGCGAAACGGGGCCGTTCGGATTTGAAGATCTGCAGCGAATAACGTCCTGCCATGTCGATCAGCAGCAGGCCTTTTGGCGCTGCGCCGAAGTCGCGCGCGCGCGTTCCATCGGCGTGCACCACGTCCGCTGCAACCAGCGTCCAGGTCCCGGCGAGAGGCGAGACCGCTGGCGAGGAATCCGCCCGCGATGCCGGGAATGCGATGAGGGAAGCCACCAAAGCCATGCCAGTGATGCCGGTGTTTAACGTTGTTGTGAATTTCATGATGTGGATGTTCCAGAGGAGGATTTGGAGAGGGTTTCGGCGCGGCAGAAGATAGCCATGTAAACCCATGAGAAAATTCGGTAGTTCTAATGTCTCGAATTCAAGAAACTGAACGATGAGCCGCATCAATCTGGACATGGATGTCCTGCGAACCCTGGTTACGGCCCACGAGCTTGGCAGCTTCAATCGGGCGGCCGATCATATCGGTCGATCGCAATCGGCGGTCAGTCAGCAAATCCGCAAGCTCGAGGAGCAGGTCGGTCATCCGCTGTTTCAAAAGCAGGGGCGCCGGCTTGTCCTGACCGACACGGGCGAGATGGTGCTCGCCTATGCGCGGCGTATCCTTGATCTCAACGATGAAGCTGTCGCTGCCATCCGCGGCCACAGTGCCGAGGGACAAGTGCGTTTCGGTGTGCCGGCTGATTTCGCGGAGACCTGGCTGCCGATGGTGCTCGGGCATTTCGCGCGCACGCACCCCGCAGCACGCATCGAAGCTGTCGTGGACCGCAATCGTCGGCTGTTGGAGCGTCTGGACAAGGGCGAATTGGATCTGGTGCTGGCGATCGGAAGTGGAACCCGCAGTGACGCAAACGTGCTGGCGCCGCTGCCGCTGGTCTGGATAGGTGTTGCCTCGTCGAAACCGGCTTGGCCGCCGGGCGAGCCGATACCCCTGGCGATGTATGAGCCGCCTTGCTTCTTCCGCAGTCGGGCGCTCGCCGCGCTCGATCAAGCCGGCCTGCCTTGGCGGATTGCGTTCACGAGTCCGAGCCTGCCTGGATTGTGGGCGGCAGTTGAAGCAGGGCTCGGTGTGACGTTGCGGACGGCAGTCGGACTTCCCGCAACGCTGCGCGTACTCGACGGCGGTTTGCCGGCCCCCGCGGAGCCGGCGCTTCCCGTTTGCCTGCACGACGGCGGCCGCGCGCTTAGCCCCACCTTGAAGTCACTGCAGTCCGCCATCATCGAGACGGTGGCGTCGAATCTCCCATCGCAGCTCGGTGACCGAGTCGCTCTTTGAAGGCTTAATGCCCATGCTCCGGCAACTCGAGCCCGAACGCCTGTGACAGATCCGCAATCTGCACTGGGGTGAGATAGCGCGGATTGAGCCCCCGCAGCAGCAGATAGAGCTTTGCGGTCTCTTCCAGTTCCTCCATCGCGAACACCGCCGCTTCCAGCGAATCGCCCGATACCACCGGGCCGTGATTGGCCAGCAGCACCGACGAATAGCGTCCGGCCAGCCCCTTGATGGCGTCGGCCACGGCCGGATCGCCGGGACGATAATAGGGCACCAGCGCGGTGCGGCCGCATTTCATCAGATAATAGGCCGTCATCGGCGGCAGCGCGGCGCGCGGATCGATCTCCGGAAGCATCGACAGCGCCACCGAATGCGTCGAATGCAGGTGCACTACGGCGCGTGCGGCATCTCGCGTCTGGTACAGTGCCGTGTGCAGCGGCACTTCCTTGGTCGGCGCATCACCCGAGATCAGCCTTGCGTCAGGCCCAAGCCGCGACAGCCTGCCCGGATCGAGGAAACCGAGCGAGGCATTGGTCGGCGTCACCAGCCAGCCGCCGTCGTCGAGCCTGATGCTGATATTGCCTGACGAGCCCGGCGTCAGCCCGCGCTCGAACAGCGAGCGGCCAAGGCGGCAGATTTCCTCACGGAGCTTTGTTTCGCTCATCACGGTGTCCTCAGCGGTTTCCCGTTTTTTTGTCTTGTCTCATGCTTTGGCAGCGCGGCCAAGCCGTGATAGGCAGGAAGCCAAGGCCGTGCCCCGATTGCGGCCGTCGAGAACGCCAAGAAAACGTCAGGGAACGTCAAGGGACGCTTATGCCAGACTCCGCCTCCACCAAATCACGCATTGCCGTCATCGGCCTCGGCTCGATGGGATATGGCATGGCGATCTCCCTCAAGCGCGCCGGCTTCGATGTCACCGGCTGCGACGTTTCGGCCGATGCGGTGGCGCGCTTCACGGCCGAAGGCGGCAAGGGCGGCAGGACGCCCGCCGAAGCCGCCAAAGGTGCCGACATCGTCGTCAGCGTGGTCGTCAACGGCGCACAGACCGAAACGATCCTGTTCGGCAAAGACGGCGTCGCCGAAACCCTCGCCAGGGACGCGGTGTTCATTTCATCGGCGACCATGGATCCCGATGTCGCGCGGCGTCTCGCCAAACAATTGGAAGCCTCGGGCCGGCATTATCTCGACGCGCCCATCAGCGGCGGCGCGCAGCGCGCGGCGCAGGGCGAACTTACCATCCTGGCATCGGGCAGTCCGGCCGCCTTCGCCAAGGCTAGGCCCGCGCTCGATGCGATGGCGGCCAAGCTCTATGAACTCGGCGATGCGCCGGGGCAGGGCGCGGCGTTCAAGATGATCAACCAGCTCTTGGCCGGCGTGCATATCGCAGCCGCTTCCGAGGCGATCGCCTTCGCCGCCAAGCAGGGGCTCGATATCCGCAAGGTCTATGAGGTGATTACGGCGTCAGCCGGCAATTCCTGGATGTTCGAGAATCGCATGCCGCATGTGCTGGATGGCGATTATGCGCCGCGCAGTGCGGTCGAGATTTTCGTCAAGGACCTCGGCATCATCCAGGACATGGCGCGCACGGCGCGGTTTCCGGTGCCGGTCGCAGCCGCCGCACTGCAGATGTTCCTGATGACGGCCGCCGCCGGCATGGGCCGCGACGATGATGCTTCGGTGGCACGGATGTATGCCCAGGTTACCGGCACCAAGCTGCCGGGTGAATCGAAATAAAGCCGACACATAAATACACATGAGGACAGCCGAATGCCTCGCTTTGCCGCCAATCTCTCGATGATGTTCACGGAAGTGCCGTTCCTCGACCGCTTCGAGGCCGCGGCTAAGGCCGGCTTCTCCGCCGTCGAATTCCTGTTTCCCTACGAGCATCCGGCCGAGCAGGTTGGCGAGCGGCTGAAGCGCAACGGCCTGACGCAGGCGCTGTTCAACCTGCCGCCCGGCGATTGGGCGGCCGGCGACAAAGGTTTTGCCGCGCTGCCGGCGCGGTTCACCGATCTGCAGCAAAGCCTGCACACGGCCTTGCCTTATGCCAAGGCAACCGGCGTCAAGCGCCTGCACCTGATGGCGGGAATTGCCGAGCGCAGCGATCATCTGGCGGTCGAAGCCTTCTACAAGTCGGTCGCGCATGCCGCCGAATTCTTCGCGCCCCATGGCGTCGACGTGGTGCTCGAGCCGATCAATCCGCGCAACGTGCCGGGCTATTTCCTCAATGATTTCGGTTTTGCGCGCGACCTGATCGAGGAGCTGAAGATCCCCAATCTGAAGCTGCAATTCGACATCTATCACTGTCAGATCATCCATGGCGACGTGACGATGCGGCTGCGCGAGATGATGCCGATCATTGGCCATGTCCAGATCGCCAGCATTCCCTCGCGCCACGAGCCGGATGGCGAAGAGCTGAACTACCCCTTCCTGTTCGACGAGCTCGATCGGCTCGGCTATGGCGGCTTCGTCGGCTGCGAATATAATCCGCGCGGCCGGACGACCGATGGCCTTGGCTGGTTCAAGCCCTATGCCGGAGTGAAGCCATGACGCTGGCTTTGGGCTGTGTTGCCGACGACTACACCGGCGCTTCCGATCTCGCCAATACGCTGACCCGCGGCGGCCTGCGTACGGTGCAGACCATCGGCGTGCCTCCAGGTGATCTGGCGTTGCCGGAGGTCGATGCGGTGGTGGTTTCGCTGAAGAGTCGGTCGATCGAGGCTGATCTGGCGGTGGAGAAATCGCGCGCCTCGGAAAAATGGCTGCGCGGCCGCGGTGCCAAACACGTGCTGTTCAAGATCTGTTCGACCTTCGACTCCACCGATGCCGGCAATATCGGCCCGGTCATGGATGCGCTACGCAGCGATTGCGGCGAGCAGATCGTGCTGGTGACGCCGGCCTTTCCGGAAACCGGCCGCACGGTCTATCAGGGCAATCTGTTCGTCGGCTCGGTGCCGTTGAACGAAAGCCCGCTGAAGGACCATCCGCTCAATCCGATGCATGATTCCAACCTGGTGCGGGTGCTGGCGCGCCAGAGCCGGACCAAAATCGGCCTGGTCGATCTTGCCGCCGTGAGCCGCGGGCCGGATGCGGTGCGCACGCGGCTCGCTGAGCTCGCGTCGCAGGGGATTGGCGCTGCGATCATCGACGCGGTGTTCGATGCCGATCTGGAAACGATCGGCCAGGTGGCACTGGACCATCGGCTGTCGGTCGGCGCATCGGGTATCGGGCTTGGCCTCGCCCATGCCTTGGCGGCGTCGCGGCGATCTGAGGCGAATGCGGCGGCGGCTGCGCCGGTCGGTGGGCCGGCGGCGTGCCTGGCCGGCAGCTGTTCGCAGGCGACGTTGCGGCAGGTCGCCAACGCCGAACAGGCCATGCCGGTGCTTCACCTCGATCCTGAACAGATCCTGGCCGGCAGCGGCGAGGCGCGGCGCGCCATCGGCTGGGCCAGGGATCGGCTCACCGAAGGGCCGGTCCTGATCGCCAGCAGCTCGACGCCCGAGGAAGTCGCAGCTTTGCAATCCCGGCACGGCCGCAGCGCGGCTGGGCATACGATTGAACAGGCGATGGCCGATATCGCAGAAGGCCTGGTGCAGCACGGTGTCCGCCGGCTGGTGGTTGCCGGTGGCGAGACCTCCGGCGCGGTGGTCGACCGTCTGAAAATTCCGGCGTTTCTGGTCGGCGCCGAAATCGCTGCGGGCGTTCCTGTTTTGCGCGCCGTCGGCGCACAGGCCGGTGAGATGTTGCTGGCGTTGAAATCAGGCAATTTCGGCGGACCGGAGTTCTTCTCCGATGCGCTCAAGCTGATGCGCTGAGAGCAGTGGGTGCCGGTTTTCCCTCGCGACAACGCGGAACGCGTTTGTGCGGAGATCATGCTCAAACCAAGAGATGAGATCATGATCCAACACAACCTGACCGGATCATGATCTGAGCGTGGCAACGGTCTCGTGGTCCGGATGAGATCCGCCCGGCACGCCGTACTCCTACGGATTTTAGTTAACGTAAACGCAGGAACCTCCGGTTCTAATGGTGCGGGGAATCCCTCCCGTCGATTTGGGTAGCTTCAACCGCGCCATCTTCCGGAAGATTTGCAAACATGTTCGCCAAATTCTCGATTCGCGCCAAGATCACGACCGTGGTGGCCTTCCTGCTTCTCGCAATGGCTGGCATGGGTCTCCTCGCCGTCCGCAATATGCAGGCGATGAACGCCAATACCGTGGATATTACAACCAATTGGCTGCCGAGCGTTCGCGCGTTGGGTGAACTGCGCGCCAGCATCATTACCTATCGCAATGTGGTGCGCGAGCACATGCTGGCCGAGACGCTCGAGGATAAGCAGGCGGTGGAGAAGACGCTGGCCGGTGTCGTCGCCAATAACGAGAAAGTTCGGCGCAGCTACGAGGCCATGATCACGTCTCCGCAGGAGCGCGAGCTTTATAACCAGTGGGCCGCGACCTGGGACAAGTACAAGCAGGGCACCGAACAGGTTATGGCGCTCTCGCGCAAGGAGGCCGGCCAGACTCCACACGAAGCGCATGAATTGAATTCGAAAACGGTCAACAAGATATCGATCGACGCCGACGAGCTCCTGAAGAAGGACATCGACCTCAATAATTCGGGTGCGGACAAGGCGGCGGCCGACGCCGCCAATACCTATGGTTCTTCGTTCTGGCTGCTCACGATCATCCTCGGCATTGCCGTCGTCGCGGGTTGCTGCGTCGGCATTTACCTGGTTCGCGACGTCTCCAGCGGCATTGCTTCGATCGTGAAGCCGATGCAGGCGCTTGGCGCGGGCGATCTGACCGCAGACGTGCCGCATCGGGGCGAGCAGACCGAGATCGGAACCATGGCCGACGCCTTGCAGGTGTTCAAGGAGGCGCTGATCGCCAAGAAGGCCGCCGACGAAGCCGCGGCTCGTGATGCCGAAGCCAAGATCGAACGCGGCCGCCGCGTCGACAATATCACCCGCGAATTCGAGGCCATGATCAGCGAGATCGTCAATACCGTGTCGTCGGCCTCGACCCAGCTCGAATCCTCAGCCGGCAGCCTGTCGTCCACGGCGGACCGCTCCCAGCAGCTCGCGACCACGGTCGCCGCGGCCTCGGAAGAAGCTTCCACCAACGTGCAGTCGGTCGCTTCCGCCACCGAAGAATTGTCTTCTTCCGTCAACGAGATCAGCCGCCAGGTCCAGGAATCGGCCCGGATGGCCAATGAGGCCGTAGGCCAGGCGCGCAAGACCAATGAGCGCGTCAGCGACTTGTCAAAGGCTGCCGCGCGCATCGGCGACGTGATCGAACTGATCAACACCATTGCCGGCCAGACCAATCTTCTGGCGCTGAACGCCACCATCGAGGCGGCGCGTGCCGGCGAGGCCGGCCGCGGCTTTGCAGTGGTGGCCTCCGAAGTAAAGGCGCTTGCCGAGCAGACCGCAAAGGCGACCGGCGAGATCGGCCAGCAGATCACCGGCATCCAGGCCGCGACCCAGGAATCGGTCGGCGCCATCAAGGAAATCAGCGGCACCATCGAGCGGCTGTCCGAAATCTCCTCCACCATCGCCGCGGCGGTGGAAGAGCAGGGTGCCGCAACCCAGGAAATCTCGCGCAACGTGCAGCAGGCGGCACAGGGCACCCAGCAGGTGTCGGCCAACATCACCGACGTGCAGCGCGGCGCCAGCGAAACCGGATCGGCCTCATCGCAGGTCCTGTCGGCGGCCCAGATGCTGTCCGGCGACTCGAGCCGTCTCAAGGAGGAGGTGAGCAAGTTTCTCGCCTCGGTCCGGGCGGCCTGAAAAAAGCTATTCCCCGCAGTTCCGAAGGTATCCGCTGGCGGCCGGGTACCGCGGAAGTGAAGGGCCGTTATGCCGTCAGACGTTAGCTTTTTCGCTCCGGTTCGGGTAAATCGGCGCCTATGAGCAGGTCGTTGAATTGCGGGCTTCTCGCAGCTTCAGCGAGCGGGGGAATGGCTGACGAATGATTGCACTGGTCCGCATCGCGCTGAGCAGGCCCTATACCTTTGTGGTGCTCGCGCTGCTGCTTCTGATCATCGGTCCGCTGGCCGCGCTGCGTACGCCCACCGATATTTTCCCGGATATCCGCATCCCCGTAATCGGGGTGGTCTGGCAATATACCGGCCTGCCGCCGGACCAGATGGCCGGCCGCATCACCACGCCGTTCGAACGGGCGCTGACCACGACGGTCAACGATATCGAGCACATCGTCTCGAATTCCTATAATGGCTTTGGCATCATCAAGATATTCTTCCAGCCCAATGTCGATATCCGTACCGCGAACGCCCAGGTCACGGCGATCTCGCAGACGATGCTCAAGCAATTGCCGCAAGGCGCGACACCGCCCTTGATCCTGAACTACAGCGCCTCCACGGTGCCGATCATCCAGGTGGCGCTGTCGGGCGAGGGGCTGACCGAGCAGAACCTTGCCGATATCGGTATCAACCAGCTGCGCACGCCCCTGGTGACCGTGCCGGGCGCGGCGATTCCCTATCCGTTCGGCGGTAAGCAGCGCCAGGTTCAGATCGACCTCAACCCCACCGCGCTGCAGTCGCTCGGCCTGTCCGGCCAGGATGTCGCGAACGCCCTGGCCGCGCAGAACCTGATCACGCCGGTCGGAACCGAGAAGATCGGAAGCTTCGAATACAATATCCTGCTTAACAATTCCCCGCTCAGGATCGAAGACCTCGGCAATCTGCCGATCAAGACCGTGAACGGCGCGATGGTCTATATCCATGACGTCGCCACCGTGCGCGACGGCAATCCGCCGCAAACCAACATCGTCCACGTCGACGGCAACCGCTCGGTGCTGATGATGGTGCTGAAGGCCGGCTCGATCTCGACGCTGGATATCATCGCCGGCATCAAGAAGAAGGTCATCGAGGTCAGGGATTCGCTGCCCGATGCGCTCAAGATCGGGTTCATCGGTGACCAGTCGATCTTCGTGCGCGGCGCCATCACCGGTGTCGCCTATGAGGGCGTCATCGCCGCGCTGCTGACCAGCGTGATGATCCTGCTGTTCCTGGGAAGCTGGCGCTCGACCATCATCATCGCCACCTCGATTCCGCTGGCGGTGCTCGGCGCCATCATCATGCTGTCGATGATCGGCGAAACCCTGAACATCATGACGCTGGGCGGCCTTGCGCTCGCGGTCGGCATCCTCGTCGACGACGCCACGGTGACGATCGAGAACATCAATTACCATCTGGAACAGGGCAAGCCGGTCGAGCAATCGATCCTGGATGGCGCCAACCAGATCGTGACGCCGGCTTTCGTCTCGCTGCTCTGTATCTGCATCGTGTTCGTGCCGATGTTCTTTCTGCAAGGCGTGGCGCGCTTCCTGTTCGTGCCGATGGCCGAAGCGGTGATGTTCGCGATGGTATGGTCGTTCATCCTGTCGCGCACGCTGGTGCCGACCATGGCCAAATATCTGCTGCAGCCGCACCACCACGGCGAAGGCGAGGCGCCGCGCCGTTCGCGCAATCCGCTGGTGCTGTTTCAGCGCGGTTTCGAGACGCGTTTCGAGCGGGTGCGGGGCGGCTATCGCGAGCTGCTGACGCTGGCGATGCGGCGGCGGCCGCTGTTCGTGGCCGGCTTTCTCGGCTTCGTCGTCGTTTCGTTCCTGCTGGTGCCGTTTCTGGGACGCAACTTCTTCCCCTCGGTCGATGCCGGCCAGATCCTGATGCATGCGCGCGCCCAGATCGGCACCCGCGTCGAAGAGACCGCCAATCAGTTCGCCGAGGTGCAGAAGGTCATCCGCAAGATCATTCCGCCGCAGGAGATCGAGACGCTTGCCGACAACATCGGCATGCCGATCAGCGGCATCAACATGACCTACAACAACACCGGCGTGATCGGCCCGCAGGACGGCGATATCCAGATCAAGCTGAGGGAAGGCCATCGCCCGACCGAGCAATACGTGCAGGCGCTGCGCGAGAAATTGCCGCGCCTCTTTCCGGGGATGACATTCGCGTTCCTGCCGGCCGACATCGTCAGCCAGATTCTCAATTTCGGTGCGCCGGCGCCGATCGATCTGCAGGTCCGCGGCAACGACATCAACGCGAACTTCGCCTATGCCAACAAGCTGCTGAGCCGGATCCGGCGCATACCGGGCATCGCCGACGCGCGCATCCAGCAATCTCCGAACAGTCCGACCTTCGATATCGATGTCGACCGCACCCGCGCGCAATATGTCGGCCTGACCGAACGCGACGTGACCAACAGCCTGGTCGTCAATCTCGCCGGCAGCGGGCAGGTCGCGCCGACCTACTATCTCAATCCCGATAACGGCGTGTCCTATTCGATCGTGATGCAGACGCCGCAATACCAGATCGATTCGCTGAACGCGTTGCAGACATTGCCGATCACCTCGAACGGGACCGAAGCGCCGATCCTCGGCGGCATCGCCAAGATCACGCGATCGACCTCGAGCGCCGTGGTCTCGCAATACGACATCCAGCCGATGGTGCAGATCTATGCGACGCCGCAGGGGCGCGATCTCGGCGCGGTGGCTGCGGACGTCAGGACGGCGATTGCCGATACGTCAAGCGAGGTGCCGAAAGGCAGTTCGGTGGTGCTGCTCGGTCAGGTGCAGACCATGAACAGCGCCTTTTTCGGCCTGCTGTTCGGGCTGCTCGCCGCGGTCGTTCTGATCTATTTCCTGATCGTGGTGAACTTCCAGTCCTGGTCCGATCCGTTCGTGATCATCACCGCGCTGCCGGCGGCGCTCGCCGGGATCGTCTGGATGCTGTTCTCGACCCGGACCACGATGTCGGTTCCGGCGCTCACCGGCGCGATCATGTGTATGGGCGTGGCTACCGCCAACAGCGTGCTGGTGATCAGCTTCGCCCGCGAACGCTACGATGAGCTTGGCGATCCGATCGCAGCCGCCATCGAGGCCGGCTTCGTCCGCTTCCGCCCCGTGCTGATGACGGCGCTTGCCATGATCATCGGCATGACGCCGATGGCGCTTGGCCTCGGCGAGGGCGGCGAGCAGAACGCCCCGCTCGGGCGGGCGGTGATCGGAGGCCTGATCTTCGCCACCATCGCCACCCTGATGTTTGTTCCCGTTGTCTTTAGTATGGTACATAAGAAACAGGGTGCCAAAGTCGTCGCCTCCCCGGAGAATTCGCATGTCCACTGAACAGAGCTCGCCGGTGTCTCATCGAAAATTGCGCATTTTCGGGCTTCTGGCAGTTGCCGCTGCGATCCTGATCGTGGTGAACGGTATTCGGGCCCGCGAGGACTCCGACGCCAAGCTGCGCGAATGGACCGATAATCAGGCGATTCCCTCCGTGGCCGTCACACTGCCGGACGCCAAGGTCCTCAATTCTCATCTCGATCTGCCGGGCCGGCTGGAGGCCTATTACCGGGCGCCGATCTTCGCCCGGGTCAGCGGCTATCTGAAGAGCTGGAGCGCCGATATCGGTGCAAAGGTCAAGGCCGGACAGGTGATCGCGGAAATCGAAGCTCCGGACCTCGATCAGCAATTGATGCAGGCGAAGGCGGATCTCGCCAGCCAGCAGGCCAGCGCGAAGCTCTCGGCAGTGACCCTGGCGCGCCGCAAGACCCTGATCGCCTCGAATTTTGTGTCGATGCAGGAAATCGATGAGCGCACCGCCGATCTTTCCAACAAGCAGGCCGCCGTCAACGCCAGCCAGGCCAATGTGGACCGGCTCGAAGCGCTGGCCTCCTACAAGAAGATCACCGCGCCGTTCGATGGTGTCGTGACCGCCCGCAATACCGACGTCGGCGCCTTGATCAATGCTGGCGGCACGCAGGGGCCGGCGATGTTCGTGGTTTCGGACATCAAGAAGCTGCGCGTCTATGTCAACGTGCCGCAGAATTACGTGCCCTCGATCAAGATCGGCGCCAAGGCGGTGATCACGCTGCCCGAGTATCCGAACCGGACGTTCCAGGCGACGGTGGAGGCCTCCTCGCAAGCCGTCGACGTCGCCTCGGGCACCACGCGGATGCAGCTCGGGCTCGACAATTCCTCCGGCGAATTGATGCCTGGCGGCTATGCTAACGTGCGGCTGACGCTGGCGGGGGACTCGGTGCCGCTGCACATTCCCGCAAGCGCGCTGATCTTTGACCAGCATGGCCTGCGCGTGGCGACCGTTGGACCCGACGACAAGGTGCTGTTCAAGAAGGTCACCATCGCCCGCGACCTCGGCCGCGACATTGAGCTGTCATCGGGACTGTCCACCGACGATCGCGTCATCGTCACGCCGCCCGACGGTATCGCCGATGGCGATCAGGTTCGTGTTGTCGGCGGCGGCGGAAGCGCCAAGCCGGAGAAGGTCTCCGAAAAGCAGGACGTGAAGGGTTAACGCCTTTTACGCGGCCTGCCATTCCGGAATGCCGTCATCGGCGGTGAGGATCGCGCCTCGTGATCCCACCGGGCTTCGATCCATGTCCAGAAGATGTGCCAGCGTCCGCCGATCGGCTGCGGGAACGCGCGCCAGCGCGCGCTTGTTGTCCGATGTCCGCAGCATCACCACGCCGTGCTGGACTTCGCCGCTGCGGCCATAGATCACGGTAAAACTTTCGACCAAGCCCACGCCATTCGCCTCGGTGACGAATTCGGGCACCGCGCCGCGCTGACGGTCGGCTTGCGCCTGCACGCTGGTGTCCTGCGCGAGCGGCTCTGGCGGCGCCTGCCGCGACAGCACCAGCGCGTGGTGTTTGGTGACGAAGCCGCCCTGGCCGTAGAGCAGGCCAAGCTTCGCTCCATTGCGCAGTCTTCGTACCATCGCGCAGGCGGCGTGCGTCATATAGGTGTTGAGCGGGGCACCGAAAAACGTCAGGCCGCCATTCACTGTCGGCTCGAGATCAGGGCCGAGCCCGAGCGCTCGCCGCGCCATCTTCGGCACGCAGGGGAAGCAGCTGTAGAGCTCGATCGCATCGAACGCCGTGACGTTGCCGCCGGCGAGATTCATCGCGGCTTTGAGCACGGCGTTCTGGGCATGGCTTTCGAAAAACTGGTCGCGAAGGAGATAGTCGCGCGGCTCTTCGGCCGATGCGCCGCCCTGGATATGGATCAGGCGGTCCTCTGCGATGCCCATCGCCCGCGCTTTTGCCAGCGAGGTCAGCAGCAGTGCGCCGCCCATGTTGACGCTGGGATTGGCCACCATCAGCTTGGTGTAAGGCCAGGCGATCAGCCGATTGTCCGGCGTCGGCGTGGTGATCTCGTCAGGAGTGAACTGCCGCTTCAGCCAGGAGTTTGGATTCTGTGCCGCGACGGCGGAATAGCGTGACCATAGTGCGCCCGAGTCCGCCATCGCCTCGCGCGGCGTCTGTCCCCAATGCACCGACGATGCCGCCTCGTAGAACGGATAGACCGTGACCGGCATGTAGGCGCCGAGCTTCACTGCCATCGGCCTCTGGAACGCAGCACCGCGTTTCGGCTCCGCGGCATCGTGCGCGAACGGTGTCCATGGCAGCGTGATGCCGGCGCGTTCGGCCTTGGTCGCCGTCGACTGCGCCTCGGCGCCGCAGACCGCCGCAACGCTGCATTCGCCACGTGCGATGCGTTGCGCTGCTTCGTGCAGATAGCGGATCGGGCTCTCGCCGCCGACCGGGCCGTAATAGGCGTGCTTCGGCTTGATGCCGAGCCGCTCGGAGAGCTGCCGCGCCGGATCCTGATAGCGCCAGCTCAGGAAATTGACGATGTCGAGCGAATCGATTGCGCCGAGCAATGCCGCGCCGCTGTCCTGCTCGGCGCGCTTCAGCGCCTGTTCAAGCAGGACGAGCGGTTCGAGACCGGCGGTGATGTCCTTCGGACGATCGATTATTTCGCCGATTCCGACGATGACGGGAATGCGGTCCTCACTGATCGCTTCAGTCATGGCGTTTCCCATATGAGGCAACATCCTTTGCTCTGTCATTCCGGGGCGCCCGAAGGGCGAGCCCGGAATCCATCGTGCCGCATACTCTACTGAACCATGGATTCCGGGTTCGCGCCTAGTGGCGCGCCCCGGAATGACAAGAGCTGTTCCGTGTCGCAGAATATTCCGCGTTTGCAAAAACAACGTTTGTCTCTTGCGCTTTCGCTCCATGCGGAGAATGCTGGTCGCAACAAACAAAGAAATCTTCGAGGGAGATCAGATGTCCATCCTGGAATCCGTTTCCGGTCGAGGGGATGTCGCTGGCCACAGGACTTACGACGTCGTCGTGGTCGGTGCCGGCTTTGGCGGCATGTATATGCTCTACCGTCTGCGCGGGCTCGGTCTGTCGGTCCGCGTCTATGAGCAGGGCGATGGCGTCGGCGGCACCTGGTACTGGAACCGTTATCCCGGCGCGCGCTGCGATGTCGAGAGCATGCAATATTCCTATTCGTTCTCGGAAGAGTTGCAGCAGGAATGGGACTGGAGCGAGCGCTATGCGCCGCAGCCGGAAATCCTGAAATATGCCAACCACGTCGCCGACCGTTTCAATCTGCGGCCGGACATCCAGCTCGGTACCCGCGTCGATCGCGCGGTCTTCGACGAGGACACCAATACATGGTCGGTCGCGACATCCGACGACAGGACGGTGAGCGCGACTTACGTCGTGCTGGCGACCGGATGCCTGTCGAACGCCCGCGTCCCCGATATCAAGGGACTGTCGAGCTTTGCGGGAGCGGTTTATCACACTGGCCATTGGCCGCATGAGCCGGTGGATTTCACCGGCCAGCGCGTCGGCATCATCGGCACCGGGTCGTCCTCGATCCAATCGGTGCCGGTGATTGCGGCTCAGGCGAAGCACCTGACGGTATTCCAGCGCACTGCAAATTTCTCCATTCCCGCCCGCAACGCGCCGCTCACGGTAGAGGAGCGCCAGCGATTCCGGGCCAACTATCCGGAAATCCGGCGCCGGGCGCGCGAGGAGATGCGCAACGGCATCGATCAGGAACTGCCCGATCGCGGCGCACTGGACGATGGCGACAATGAACGCCGCGCCAGATATGAGGCGCGCTGGGCGCGCGGCGGCCTCACTTTCATGGGCGTCTACAACAACCTCGCGCTCGACAAGGCTGCGAACGATACCGCAGCCGATTTCGTCCGCGAAAAGATCGCCGAGATCGTCAGCGATCCGCAGACCGCAAGACTATTGCAGCCGAGCGATCATCCGATCGGCTCGAAGCGTATTTGCGTCGACACCGACTATTACGCGACGTTCAATCGTCCCAACGTCACGCTGGTCGACATCAAAAGTACCGGCATCGAGGAAATCCTGCCGAATGCGGTGCGTGCCGGGGCCAAAGATTACGAGATCGATACGCTGGTGCTGGCAACCGGCTTTGACGCGATGACCGGCTCGGTCGCCAAGATCGATATCGTCGGCCGCGAGGGGCGGACGCTCAATCAGAAATGGGCGGCAGGTCCAAGAACCTATCTCGGGCTGATGAGCGAGGGCTTTCCAAATCTGTTCGTCATCACCGGGCCCGGCAGCCCGTCGGTGCTGAGCAACATGATGGTCTCGATCGAGCAGCATGTCGACTGGATTGCCGATTGCATCGCCTATATGCGCCGGCACGATCTGGATATGATCGAAGCGAGCCGGGAAGCCGAGGACCGCTGGGTCGAGCACGTCAACGAAGTCGCCTACAAGACCCTCTATCCGCAAGCCAATTCCTGGTACATGGGCGCCAACATCCCGGGCAAGCCGCGGATCTTCATGCCCTATATCGGCGGCGTCGGCGTTTACCGGCAGATCTGCAATGACATCGCGGCCAAAGGCTATGAGGGCTTTGCGATGAAGCGTGCGGAACGGCCGCTTGCGGCGGCCGTATCCTGATCCATCGCCCGGGATCCGAGCGGCGCGCGTTTAACGCGCGCCTTCGGCTGGCGGAAACACCACCCTGTCATCGGTGCGGCAGTAGCGGTCGGCGAACATGCGTCCGATCGGGTGATACCGCTCCATATGCACGCGCATCGCTGCGGTGTCCCACAATTCATCGCGGATGTAGAAATTGATGCCTTCGCCCATGATCAGCAGACGGTCATGGTTCACGTCGATGGTCTTCCAGGTCCTGCATTCCATCGCCCAGGGCGTATCGGCCAGCCGCGGCACCGAGATCTTGGTCGATGACGCCACTTTCAGCCCGAGATAGCTGGGCTCGCCGATCTCGGGCGGAAAGTCGCCGCTGGATTCGTGCATCGCCCGAGCCAGCGGCTCGTCGGCGATATTGACCACGAATTCCCCAAGGCGCTGGATGTTGGTCACCGTATCCTTGACCCGGCCGTCGGGCCGGAGGTTGGCGGCGAACATGCAGAGCGGCGGATCTTCGCAGAACACATTGAAGAAGCTGAAAGGCGCTGCGTTGACCACGCCGGTGGGACCAAGCGTGGTCACCCAGGCGATCGGGCGGGGCAGAACGAACGACGTCAGCACCTTGTAGCGCTCGCGAGGGGTGAGATCGCTGGGCACATATTCCATGATGATGTTCCTGTTCGGCTGAGGGGACGGTGCCGGCGGTCGGGGGACGCCATCGATCTCAAAACGCCGTATAGCCGCCGTCGATCACGATGCAGTCGGCGGTATGATAGGACGATGCCCGGCTCATCAGATAGACGGCGATGCCGCCGAAGTCGGAGGGCTCGCCGAACCGCCGTGCCGGAATGCGCGGCATGACATTGGCGACGAACTTGTCGTTGCCCATCAGGCCGGAGGTCATCTCGCTCTTGATCCAGCCCGGCAGGATCGCGTTTGCGGTCACGCCATGACGCGCGAGTTCAACGGCGAGCGCCCGGACCAGCGCATTGATGGCGGCCTTGCTGCCGGCATAGTGCTCATTGCGCGCGGTGCCGAACAGCGAAGCCATGCTGGACGTCGCCACCAGCCGGCCGAACGGATCGCCATTCTCGGCGCGTTCGGTCATGTGACGCGCCACGGCCTGGAACACATGAAAGACGCCGTCGAGATTGGTGGCGAACATCTGGCGCCATTCTTCTTCGGTGCGGTCGATGAAGGCGCGCCGCCCGCCGCCGCCGATGCCGGCATTGGCAAAGCAGCCGTCGACGCGGCCGAACCTGTCGAGCGTTGCTTTCATCGCGTTTGCCACCGACGCCTTGTCGGTGACGTCGCAGATCTGGGTGTCGACCTTGCCCGGCATTGAGGCCATCGCCGCCGCGGCGTCCTTGTTCTTCCCGGCATTGCGGCCCCAGATCGAAACCTGGCAGCCGGCGCCTGCGAGCGCCTGGGCGATGCCGAGGCCGATACCGCCATTGCCGCCGGTGACGATGGCGACGCGTCCGGTGAGATCAAAAATATTCATAGGCGCTTCCATTTGTATGATGTGCATCAGCTATTCAGCATCCGGCATGGACAAGCCGGTGCCAAGAATCGAATATCGGGCAAAGCCGCGCCTGTCACGGCAATGTCCGACCATTATTGCGAGGAAACCATGCAGTTCAAGCACGTGACGCTGGAATTCGACGGCGCCGTCGCCGTTCTCACCCTCGACCACCAGGAGGTGATGAACGCGGTGTCGACCGAGATGCTGGGCAGCCTGATCGAGGCGCTTGATGAGATCGGGGACCGGAAAGGCGAGGCGCGCTGCCTGCTGATGACGGGGGCAGGGCGTGCATTCTGCACCGGGGCCAATTTGCAGGGCCGCAACAATCAGAAGCCGGGCCGGAGCAATGCCGGCGCGGCGCTGGAGACCGCATTCCATCCGTTCCTGCGGCGTCTGCGCAATTTGCATTGCCCGATCGTCACCGCGGTCAACGGCCCGGCGGCGGGCGCCGGGATGAGCTTTGCGTTGATGGGCGACATGATCCTGTGCGCGCGTTCAGCCTATTTCCTGCAGGCATTCCGCCGCATCGGCCTGGTGCCGGACTGCGGATCGACCTGGCTGATGCCGCGGCTGATCGGCAAGGCGCGCGCCATCGAACTGTCGCTGATGGGCGAGCGGCTGCCGGCGGAGAAGGCGCTGGAATGGGGCCTGGTCAACCGGGTCTATGATGATGCCGTGCTGATGGACGAGGCCATGAAGCTTGCTCGCGAACTCGCCAATGGTCCGACCGTGGCGCTGGCGCTGACCCGTCAGCTCTATTGGGACAGTGCGGAGAATTCGTTCGAGGACCAGCTCAACCTCGAATTCGAATTGCAGCGCAAGGCCGGCAGGACCGAGGATTTCAGGGAAGGCGTTGCCGCGTTCCTCGAGAAGCGTCCGGCGAAATTCACTGGCAGGTGAGGGGGTGTTTACGCCCGATGTCATTCCGGGGCGATGCAAAGCATCGAACTATGGTGCGCACTTGCGCACCTGAGAACCTCGAGATTCCGGATCGCCGCTTTGCGCCGTCCGGAATGACGATGGTTGCTGTCTTGCTTTCTCCTACGACGAAGCCTTACTTTCCCAGCCATTTCGGCGGCCGCTTCTCGGCGAACGCCTTCGGGCCCTCGATATAGTCCTGTGATGCCGCCATCGCCTTTACCGCGGGATAATCGCGCTGCTCGATGACGGCCTGTTCGAGCGACACCGCGAGCCCCTTCTGAATCGCCTGTTTGGAGGCGCGGATCGACATCGGGCTGTTGTTGCAGATCGTCTCCGCCCAGCGTTCCGCTGCAGCCAGGGCTTCGCCCTGCGGCACCACTTCATTGACGAAGCCGAGTTCATAGCCTTCGCGGGCAGAGACGTGACGCGCGGTCAGGATCATGCCCATGGCGCGCTTCAGTCCGATCTGCCGCGGCAGCCGCTGCAGGCCGCCGGCCAGCGCCGCCAGTCCCACCCGCGGCTCCGGCAAGGCGAAGGTTGCATTCTCGGCGGCAATGATGAGATCGCAGGCCAGCGCGATCTCGAAGCCGCCGCCCATGGCGACACCATTGACCGCAGCAATGATCGGCTTGTCGCAATCGAAGCGCGAGGTCAGCCCGGCAAATCCGCCCTTGTCCCAGCCGCGCTTGCCCCCCGCCGCCTGCCATTTCAGGTCATTGCCGGCGCAGAACGCCTTGTCGCCGGCGCCGGTGACGATCGCCACCCATTGCTCGGGATCGGCGGCGAAGTCGTCGAACACCTGGTTGAGTTCGAAATGCGCCTCGATATGCAGCGCGTTGTACACTTCGGGCCGCGACAGCGTCACGATCGTGACCGGGCCCTTGCGCGTGACTTTGGAGAATTTCAGATCCATGTTCGCTCCCGTGGTTTTTCTGTTGTTGGGATTTTTGCTTCGATAACGCACGACGGTTCGGGAGGCAAACCAACTCTGCACCGTGCTTCATGCATGGCGTGTGCGACTCAACGCATGCACGGGCGGGATTGTCAGCGCCGTGCCGCGCGGTCCTTTTCGTTCTGCGCCTTGATCTGTTCGCGTGCCTCGGCCCATTCCTGATCGGACCAGTCGCGGAGCTGATAGAAATTGCCGCCCGTCGCCAACGCCTGGGCGCCGTCCATGGCGATGGTCTCGCCATTGATCCAGTCGCAGCCGCCGGAAATCAGGAACACCGCGAGGTTCTGCAATTCCTCCATGGTGCCGACCCGGCCCATCGGATTCATCGCCTTGGTGCGCGCGCCGGCCTCGTCGCCCGGCTTGATCCGCTTGCTCATGCCCTCGGTCGGAATTTCGCCGGGCGCAATCGTGTTGAGGCGGATGCCGTATTTTCCCCATTCCGCCGCCAGCGACATGGTCATGGCATGGACCGCGGATTTGCTCATCGCCGAGGGCACCACATAGGGCGAGCCGTTGCGTACCCAGGTGACGGTGATCGACACCACGTTGCCGCGCTGTTTCGCCGCAATCCAGCGGCGGCCCACGGCATGCGTCACATAGAACGTGCCGTGCATGACGATATTGGCGACCGCATCGAAGCCGCGCGGGCTCAAATCTTCGGTTCGCGCGATGAAATTGCCGGCGGCGTTGTTGATGAGGTCGGTGAGCGGACCCTGGGTGAAGATGGTTTCGATCATCTCGTCAACGGCAGCCGCGTCGCGGATGTCGACGCCGTAGCTCATCACCTGGCCGCCATAGAGGTCCATCAGCTCGGTCGCGGTCTCGTCGCAGACGCTCTTGCGGCGGCCACAGATATGGACCTCGGCGCCAAGCTGGAGAAAACGCGCGGCCATGGCTTTGCCCAGACCTGTGCCGCCTCCGGTTACGAGAATGCGTCGCCCGGCAAGTAGCTGATCCCTGAACATCGTTGCCACCCAAAAGGATTCAGATGAATGCTCGATTGACTAAATCCGGGTGGAACCGTTCTGTAAAGCAGCACAAAGAATAAACCGAAGGAAATTCCCGGAGGAAATCTCATGGAGCAACGCGTCTCGATCTCGATCCTGCAAGGGATCGCCGATGTTCGGCTGATGCGCGCGGACAAGATGAATGCGCTGGATGCCGAGATGTTCGACGCCTTGGTCGCCGCCACCGAGCGGCTCAATCGCGAGCAAGGCGTGCGGGCGGTAGTATTGTCCGGCGAAGGACGCGCGTTTTGTGCGGGCCTCGACATGGGTCGTTTCGCCGCAATGAAGGAGACCGGCGGTCACGGGATTGCGGGCGGCGAAAAACGCGATCTCACGGCACGGACCCATGGCCTTGCCAATTATCCACAGCAGGCGGTGTGGGGCTGGCGGCAGCTTGCGGTCCCCGTGATCGCAGCGGTGCACGGCGTCGCCTTCGGCGGCGGGCTCCAGCTCGCGCTTGGCGCCGACATGCGCTTCCTCAGCCCCGATGCGCGGATGTCGATCATGGAGATCAAATGGGGGCTGGTGCCGGACATGGCGGGAACGCCGATTCTGGCCGGCCTCGTGCGTGACGATATCCTGCGCGAGCTGACCTATACCGGACGGATCTTCTCAGCCCAGGAGGCCCTGAGCTACGGCCTGGCGACTCGGATCTGCGATGATCCCCGCGCCGCAGCGTTCGAGGTCGCGCGCGAGATTGCCGGCAAAAGTCCGGATGCGATCCGCGCCGCCAAGCGCCTGCTCAACGGGCTGTCTGTCGATCCCGGCCCGGCGCTGTCAGCCGAATCCGTCGAGCAGCAGAAACTGCTGGGCAGCACCAATCAGCTCGAAGCCGTGCGCGCCAATATCGACAAGCGGCCGCCGCGCTTTATCGATCCTTAAGACGGCGGCCTTCTGGCTGGACCAGCCGACCGCCTCTAAGTTGATCTTGCCCTGCAGCAAAAAACTTGCAGACTCGAACTGCCCGGGAACCTCTGGAGCGGTCAGCCATGTCTTCCCAGATCATGTCTTCCGAGATCGAGTCTTCCCAGATCGATCTTTCCCCGCCTTCTTCCCACGCCGGCGCCAGACTTAATCGCGTCGAGGACGCGCTGGCGCTCGAGGAGGACGCCCGGCTGCGCAATGATATCCGGCTGCTCGGCCGTATTCTCGGCGATACCGTGCGCGATCAGGAGGGCGACGACGTATTCGACCTGGTCGAACGCATCCGGCAGACCTCGATCCGCTTTCATCGCGACGAGGACCGTCTGGCGAGAGGCGAGCTCGAGACCATTCTCGACAGCATGTCGATCAGCGAGACCGTGCGCATCGTACGCGCCTTCAGCTATTTTTCCCACCTCGCCAACATCGCGGAGGACCAGAACAACATCCGCCAGATGCGCTCGCGCCATGCCGGCGCCGGAGCGCCATCGGGAATGCTTGCGGAGACCCTGGAACACGCCCGCGAGGCCGGCCTCACCGCTTCCGATTTGCGCTGCTTCTTCAGGACGGCATTGGTCAGCCCGGTGCTGACCGCGCACCCGACTGAAGTGCGGCGCAAGAGCACCTTCGATCGCGAGATGGAGATCGCGAACCTGCTCGATCGCCGGGAGCGGGTGCAGTTGACGCCGGAAGAGATCGAAGCTTGCGACGAGCAATTGCGCCGCGAGGTGCTGACGCTGTGGCAGACCAATCTGTTGCGCCGGACCAAACTCACCGTGCTCGACGAGGTCACCAACGGGCTCTCTTTCTATGATTATACCTTCCTGCATGAGGTACCGCGGCTGCACTGCGCGCTGGAAGACCGGCTGAACGGGGAGGGCGGCGAGCCGGTCGAGCTCGCTTCTTTCCTGAAGATGGGAAGCTGGATCGGCGGCGACCGCGACGGCAACCCGTTCGTGACCGCTGATGTCATGCGCGGTACGCTGCGGCTGCAGTCGAGCCGCATCCTCAATTTCTATCTCGAGGAGCTGCATGTGCTCGGCTCCGAACTGTCGCTGGCCGCCCATCTCGCCGAGACTTCCGACGAGTTGCGCGCGCTCGCGCAACGTTCGCCCGATACCTCGCCGCACCGGCGCGGCGAGCCCTATCGGCTCGCGGTTTCCGGCATCTATGCGCGGCTGACCGCAACGGCGGCGAAGCTCGATGTGGAGATCACGCGCAAGCCGGTCGGCGAGGCCGCACCCTACGCCGGCGTGCAGGAGTTCAAGGCCGATCTCGACATTCTCGACCGTTCGCTGGTTGCCAACAAGTCGCGCGTCATCGCCCGCGGACGCCTGCGGCTGCTCCGCCGCGCGGTCGATTGCTTCGGTTTCCACCTGGCGCGCCTCGACATGCGGCAGAATTCCGCCGTACATGAACGCACGGTCGCCGAGCTGATCGATGCGGCGACGCCCGGCATGTCCTATCTCGCCTTGAGCGAGGACGCCCGCATCGCACTGCTGTCGGCCGAATTGCGCAATGCGCGGCCGCTGACGTCGGCCTTCGTGAAATACAGCGAGGAGACGCTGGGCGAGCTTGCGGTGTTCCATGCCGCGGCTGAAGCACATGCGAAGTTCGGCGCCGACGTCATTCCTCAATGCATCATCTCGATGTGCCAGGGCATGTCGGACATGCTGGAAGTGGCGCTGCTGTTGAAGGAGGCGGGCCTGGTCGATCCCTCCGGCCGCAGCGCCATCAACATCGTGCCGCTGTTCGAGACCATCGAGGATCTGCGGGCCTCCAGCGGCATCATGGACCGGATGCTGGCGCTGCACGATTACCGCAGGCTGGTGGACAGCCGCGGCGCGGTGCAGGAGGTCATGCTCGGCTATTCCGACAGCAACAAGGATGGCGGCTTCGTCACCTCGGGCTGGGAGCTGTACAAGGCCGAGATCGGCCTGGTCGAGGTGTTCGAACGTCATGGCGTGCGCCTGCGGCTGTTTCACGGGCGCGGCGGCTCGGTCGGCCGCGGCGGCGGGCCGAGCTATGACGCGATCATCGCCCAGCCGGGCGGCGCGGTGAACGGTCAAATCCGCATCACCGAGCAGGGCGAGATCATCTCGTCCAAATATTCCAACGCCGAAGTCGGCCGCAACAATCTCGAAATACTTGCGGCCGCGACGCTGCAAGCCAGCCTGCTGCAGCCCAAGCAAAGCGCCCCGCGCCGCGAATATCTGGAAACCATGGAGGAATTGTCGGCGCTCGCCTACAAGGCCTATCGCAGCCTGGTCTATGAAACTGAGGGCTTTGCCGAGTATTTCTGGGCCTCCACCGTCATCACCGAAATATCGACGCTGAACATTGGCAGCCGTCCGGCATCGCGCAAGAAAACCCGGGCGATCGAGGATCTGCGCGCGATCCCCTGGGTATTCAGTTGGGCGCAGTGCCGCCTGATGCTGCCGGGCTGGTACGGCTTCGGCAGCGCGGTCGAGTCCTGGATCGCAGAGCACCCCGACAAGGGCATGCCTTTCCTGAAGGAGATCTATCGCGACTGGCCGTTCTTCCGGATGCTGCTCTCCAACATGGACATGGTGCTTGCAAAGAGCTCGATTGCGATCGCCTCCCGCTATGCCGAACTGGTGGCGGATGCGACATTGCGCGAGGAGATCTTTGGCCGCATCCGCCGCGAATGGCATAACTCGATCGAAACGCTGCTCGACATCATGGGGCAGGAGCGATTGCTACAAGGCAATCCGCTGCTCGAACGCTCGATCCGCAACCGCTTTCCCTATCTCGATCCGCTCAACCATGTGCAGGTGGAATTGATGAAGGAGCACCGCGCGCAGAATCCGGATGAGCAGATCCTGCGCGGTATCCAGCTGACGATTAATGGAATATCGGCTGGGCTGAGGAATAGCGGCTAGTTGTCATTCCGGACGGCGCGAAGCGGCGATCCGGAATCTCGAGATTCCGGGTCCACGCGAAGACGCGTGTCCCGGAATGACGATCGTAGAGAGCCTTCCTCAACAATTATGCGCGCCCTGGGTCTCGACATAGAGCGCATAGAGCGACTGGCTCGCCGTCATGAACAGCCGGTTACGCTTGCGGCCGCCGAAGCATAGATTGGCGCAGGTCTCGGGCAGGCGGATCTGGCCGATGCGCTCGCCGTCCGGCGCAAACACCTGAACGCCGTCATAACCGTCGCCGACCCAGCCGGCGCCGACCCAGATATTGCCCTCGGTGTCGACACGCATGCCGTCCGGGAATCCCGACTTCCCATCCATTTCCATGTCGAGCAGCGTGCGTGGATTGGAGAGCTTGTCGCCATCGAGGTCGTACTGCCAGACGATGTTCTTGGCTTCCGGATAATGCGTGCTGCCGCTGTCGCAGACATAGACCTTCTTGTAGTCATGGCTGAAGGCGATGCCGTTCGGCTTGAACGGCTCGTCGGCGACCTTGGTGATCTGGCCGGTCGAGGCGTCGACGCGGTAGACCGCCTCCTTCTGGAACGGCTGCAGCGAGCCGTTCTTGGTCCTCTGCCCTTCATAGAGGCTGATCGCGCCGTAGCCGGGATCGGTGAACCAGATCGATTTGTCGTTGGGATGCACCACGACGTCGTTCGGGCCGTTGAGTTGTTTGCCATTGGCTTGCTCGGCCAGCACCGTCGATGAGCCGTCATGCTCGAAACGGACGAGCCGCGTGCGCTCGCAGGTGATCTGGCGCCCCTCGAAATCGAAGGTGTTGCCGTTGGCTCCATTGGAAGGCTTGCGGAATTGCTCGGAGATGTGGCCGTCGTCGTCGAGATAGCGAAGCTGGCGGTTGGCGGGAATGTCGCTAAAGATCAGAAATTGGCCTTGCGCATTCCAGGCCGGCCCTTCCGCCCACAGGCAGCCGGTATAGAGGCGATGGATCGACGTGTTGCCGACCTTGGCCTTGAAGCGTTTGGGGTTGATGACGACGACGTCGGGATCAGGATAGCGCTGCGGCGCGGCGCCGGGGCTGAAATCGCGGGCCATGGCTTCTGAACTCAATATCGCTCCCGAACTCAATGCGGCGGTCGTCACCAGGACTGTCGCGCCCTTGAGCAAGGCGCGGCGACCGATGCTGTTCGATCCGTCTTTGTCATGGTTGTCGGGAAAGGTCAGCAGGTTTGACACGATTGCCTCCCATGTTTTTTGTTGGAAGACGATCGTAGGTGTGCAATCCGGCAAATCTTGGGGAACAACCGAAGATGGCGGGCGGGTCTGGTTGCTTAGACCGGATCCCAGGTGAAGATATCGCCGGAGCGGTCGAGTTTGTAGAACGAGGATTTCAGCGCCGGCATCGCGTGTTCGGCCACGGTTTGCGGCGTCCAGCCTTCGCCGCGATGCACCGAGCGCAGCGGCCGCGACTGTCCCATCAGGAAGATCTCGTTCATGCGCACTGCAAAAATCTGCCCGGTGACATCCTTGGCGGCATCGCTGAGCAGATAGGCCACCACCGGCGCGATCTTTTCCGGTCCCATCTGCTGCAGCTTGGCGACGCGGGCCTTCTCCGCTTCGGTTTCGGTCGGAATGGTTCCGATCATGCGGCTCCAGGCAAAGGGCGAAACGCAGTTCGAGCGCACGTTGAAACGGTTCATGTCGAGCGCAATCGATTTCGACAGGCCGACAATACCGAGCTTGGCCGCGGCGTAGTTGGCCTGGCCGAAATTTCCGATCAGGCCCGAGGTCGAGGTGAAATGGACGAACGAGCCGTTTTCCTGCTCGCGGAACAGCCGCGCCGCCGCGTGCGAGACATAGAACGAGCCCATCAGATGCACCTTGATGACGGCTTCGAATGCTTCCACGCTCATGCGGTGGAAGATCATGTCGCGCAGGATGCCGGCATTGTTGACGACCCCGTCGAGCTTGCCGAAATGATCGGTCGCCGTCTTGACGATCCGGCTGGCCGGAATGGCTTCGGCAACCGTCTCGAAATTCGCAACCGCGGTACCGCCGCGCTTGCGGATTTCCTCGACCACTTCTTCCGCTGGCGCCGCGCTCGACCCGGAACCATCGGATGCGCCGCCGGGATCGTTGACCACGACCTTGGCGCCTTCCGCAGCGCAAAGCAGCGCGATCTCGCGGCCGATGCCGCGCCCGGCGCCGGTGACGATGATGACTTTATCTTGCAGTGATTGGGCCATTGACGCTTCTCCGGTTGTTTTCGTCATTCCGGACGGCGCGAAGCGGCGGTCCGGAATCTCGAGATTCCGGGTCTGGTCCTTCGGACCATTCCGGATGACGATGGGGATTACAATTCATTCGTGAAAATGATGGTGCCCGATGCTGCGAACATGCCGCCGACGCCATGGCACACCGAAATTTTTGCGCCCGGCACCTGCGCCGGTGCGATGCCGCGCATCTGCCGTACGCTTTCCTGCAGCGCATACATGCCGTACATGCCCGAATGCATGTAACTGAGGCCGCCGCCATTGGTGTTGAGCGGCAGCTTGCCGCCCGGGCGGGTGTTGCCGTCCGCGATGAATTTGCCGGTTTCCTCGTGCGGCATGAAGCCGAGATCGCCGAGGCCATAAAGCGGCAGATGCGCGAACGCATCGTAGATCATCAGGTGGTCGACATCGTTGTGGGTGATGCCGGCTTCCTTGAAGGCGAGGGGACCTGCAACCTTGAAGGCGCGCGACGAATCGAAAGTCTGCATCTGGCTGACCATCGGCGTCTCCACGCTTTCTCCGGTGCCGAGGATATAGACCGGCTTCTGTGGAAAATCCCTGGCGCGATCGGCGCTGGTCAGGATCAGTGCGCCGCCGCCATCGGTGACGAGGCAGCATTGCAGGATGCGCAGCGGATAGGCGATCATCCGCGAATTCAGCACGTCCTCGACCGTGATCGGCGCCTTCATGGTGGCGCGCGGGTTTTTCGCCGCCCATTCGCGCTGCACCACCGCCACCATCGCGAGCTGCTCATGGGTGATGCCGTGGGTCTTCATGTAGCGCAGCACCGGAATCGGAAACATGCTGGCCGGCGTGGTGACGCCGTAGGGCAGTTCGAACTGCCCGTTCAGGCTGTCGGGACCGACCATGCGCGGCGTCCGGCCGATATTGGATTTGCCGCTCTCGGCATGGGTGATCAGCACCGTCTTGCAGAGCCCGGCCTCGATCGCTGCGGCCGCATGACGTACATGAAGCATGAAGGAGCAGCCGCCGACCGAGGTGCCGTCGACCCAGCTCGGCGTGATGCCGAGGTAATGGCAGATCTGCTGCGGCGTCTCGACCGCGGTGGCGAAGCCGTCGATGTCCGACAATTTCAATCCGGCGTCCGCGATCGCGTTCAGCGCGGCATCGGCATGCAGCTGGATTTGCGACATGTTGGGGATGACGCCGAGCTCGGTGGTCTCGGCCGCGCCCACAATGGCGACCTGGTTTCTGCGCATGCGGTCAACCCCTTGCCGGACGGAATAAGGGGAGGGTGATCTGCTCGTCGAGCTTCTCGAACCTGACTTCCAGCCTCATGTCGAGTTCGAGCGCATCAGGCGTTTGCGGGCAATCGACCACATTGGTCATCATCCGCGGTCCCTCATCCAGTTCGACCACCGCGATCGAGTAGGGCGGGGTAAATCCCGGCGCAGGCCGGTGATGGATGACGTAGCTGTAGAGCTTGGCCCTGCCGCTGGCCTTGAACACGCTCACCTGGCGTGAGGCGCAGGAGGGACAAAATGGCCGGGGTGGAAAATAGACCTGCGCGCAAGCGTCGCAGCGCTGCAGGCGAAGTTCGTTCGCCCTGGTCCCCTCCCAGAAATGCTGGGTCTCCGGCGTCGGTTTCGGTCGTGCCCGTGCAGCTTCAGCCATTGATTCATTCCTCCCCAGGTGAGCGCGGCAATTTTTGAGCCGCTGGTTCCGGTCCCGAGATGGCGTCAGATTGGACGATTGGCCGCCCACGGTCCAGCTTGTCCTCGCAGGAAGATATTCCGGCACACGCACAATGGATGATGCCGGAACGCTTGTATCCTAACGATCCTCCGGGCTATGTTCCGGCCCGAACAGAAACCGGGAGGATATTTTAATGTTGAAGGTGACGGGCGCAGTACTGGCAGCGGGTTTGGCGATTGCCACGCAGGCAATGGCTGCCGATGCGCCGGCGGAAATCAAGGTCGGCACGCTTTACGCATCATCGGGTCGCTATGCGTCGATCTCGATGCCGGTCTATAATGGGCTCAAACTTTGGGCAGACCGGAAGAATGCCGAGGGCGGCGTCTATGTGAAGGCGTTCGACAAGAAAATTCCCGTCAAGCTCGTCGCCTATGACGACCAGAGCAACACTGCGACTGCATCCACCCTTTATAATCAGCTCGTCACGCAGGATAAGGTCGATCTGCTGGTCGCCGATTCCGGCTCGGTGCTGACGGCGCCTGCCGTGACCATCGCGCGCGATCACAAGATGTTCCTGTTCGATCAGACCGGCACAGGCGCGAGCTTCTTCTCCAAGGATAACCCCTATATCGCGCTGATGGCCGATCCCGTATCGACGGTATGGCCGAAGCCGGTTGCCGACTTCCTGATCCATGACGGCCCGGCGCTCGGTATCAAGAAGGTCGCCCTGCTGTACGCGACCAATGAGTTCACGGGCACGCAGGCCAACGCGTTCCGCAAGTTCATCAAGGATTCCGGCGCGCCGATCCAGATCGTCTATGATCAGGGCGTTCCGACCGAGACCACCAACTACACCGTCATCATCAACAATATCGCCAACACCGAGCCGGATGCCGTGATCCATTTCGGCTATGCGCCGAACGACATCGCCTTCCTGCGCAACGTGCAGGACGTCGGCACCAAGTTCAAAATGCTGTTCTGCATCTATGCGGGGCTGGAGACCGAGCTTCTGGAGAAGAATGTCGGGCCCAAGGGTCTCGAGCACGTGTTCACCTACGTGCCACCGTCGGAGGCCGAATATCCGGTCAATTTCGGCATGCCCATGAAGGACTACAGGGCGGCCTGGGAAAAGGCCTACCCGGATGGCAAGGTCGAGTTCGGCTTCAATGCGGTCGCCGGCTACACCACGGGCCTGGTGATCGAAAAGACGCTCGGCGTTGCCAACAGCCTCGACCAGCTCGAGTTGCGCCGCGCCAATTTCAGCCTCTCGAACCAGCTCAAGACCCTCGACGGCACCTATGCGCTGGACGAGATGGGCGGCCAGATCGGCGAGTTGACGCCGCTCGGCCAGCTCGAGCTGAACGACCAGGGCCACGTCAAGTTCGTGTCGATCTATCCGCACGAGACCGCAACCGGGAAGCCGGTTTATCCGCGTCCATGACACGATTGCGGATTGAAGGCCGGGCGCCGGGAGCGACGCGCCGATGCTGATCTATGCGCTCGTTGCCGGCGTTCTGTTCGGGCTGTATTTCAGCCTGGTCGGAATCGGCCTCAACCTCGTGTTCGGCGTCATGCGCATCGTCAACCTTGCGCATGGCGATATCCTGATGCTGGGCGCCTTCATCGCCTATGGCATCGTCATGCTGGCCGGCATCGATCCGCTATTCGCGGTGCCGCTGGCCTTCGTCGTGTTCCTGCTGGCCGGCCTCGTGCTCTACTGGGTGCTGGTGCCGCGGCTGCAGGGCTCGGTGAATCCCGAGATGCTCTCGATCATCCTGTTCTTCGGACTGTCGCAGGTGATCGAGGCCATCACCACGATCTTCGCCGGCACCAGTGAGCGGTCGATCCAGAGCCGGCTGCTCGGCACGGTGTTCTCGACCATCAAGGTCAAGCTGTTCGGCGGCCAGCCGGGTTCGGCCGGGCCGGTGCATATTTTCGGCCAGGGATTTCCGACGCCATGGGTGATCGCGGCGGGCACCAGCCTGGTCGCGATTGCTTTCGTCTATGTCTATCTCTATCGCACGCGCCTGGGTACGTTGACACGCGCGGTGATGTCGCGGCGCGATGAAGCCCTGGCGACCGGTATCGACGTCGATCGCGTTTCGGCGGCGGCGTTCGGCATCGGCCTTGGCCTCGCTGCGGTCGCCGGCGTGTTCGCGCCCTTCATGTTTGGATCGGTGACCCCGGCGTTCGGCGCGGACGCGACCGTCACCTCGTTTGCCATCGTCGTGCTGGGCTCGCTCGGCAACCCCTTGGGCACGGCGCTTGGCGGTGTGGTTTATGGCATCTGCTATATGATCGTTCAGACCTATTTAAGCTCTTGGGCCGACCTTCTGCCCTATGTGCTGCTGATCTTCATCCTGCTGCTGCGTCCGAGCGGTCTGCTTGGAAGGCGGGTGCGCGTTGCCTAGCGCTCTCAAACATCTGTTGTTCATGGTCGTGCCGCTGGTCATCATCTTCGCGGTGCTGCCCGGCTTTTATCAAAATCACCTGCTGCTGTTCAATTTCGTGATCTTCCTGATCCTGGCGCAGGGGGTCAACATCATCTACGGCTTCACCGGCTATCTGCCGTTCGGCTATGTCGGGTTCTTCGGCGCCGGCGCCTACGGGTTTGCAATCATGGTCATGCTGTATCACTGGCCGGCGCTGCCGGCGGTGATCGTTGCGGGCCTGGTCGGTATCGCGCTCGGCCTGTTGCTGACGCCGCTACTGCGGCTGTCCGGCGCCTATTTCGCGATCGCCAACCTCGCGGCGGCGCTGGCGGTGCTGCACTTCGTCGCCAATCCGGCGCTGGAAAACATCACGCGCGGGCCATATGGCGTATCGCTGTCCGGCACCTTCAACCCCGATCTCGCCTATGCGGCGGCGGTCGTGGTGATGGCGCTGACGCTGGGCGCCGTGGTGTTCCTGAAGAATTCGCGTTTCGGTCTTGCCTTGCAGGCGGTGCGCGAAGACTACGTCAGTGCGGCGATGGCCGGCGTCAATGTGGTGCGGATGCGGGTGATCGCCTGGCTCGCTTCGGCGCTGGTCGCCGGCCTCGCCGGCGGCGTCTATGCCTGGTACGTCTCGGTATTCTATCCCGACAACGTGTTCAGCGGCGACTTCTCGATCTTCGCCATCGTCTTCGCGCTGTTCGGCGGAGTCGCCACCATTTCCGGCCCGATCATCGGCGTCATCATTCTCTACGGCATCTACAATCTGATCGGATTTACGACGCCACAATATTTCCAGCTCATCTACGGGCTTCTGATCATGGGGCTGGTGCTGTTCCTGCCCTCGGGTCTGGTTTCGCTCGCAACTCGTAGAGGATGGAATGTCCCCTGAGATCAGGCCGATCCTCAATGTCGACAAGGTCGTCAAGCGCTTCGGCGGTTTCTTTGCGCTCGACGGTTTGACGTTCCACGTCGTATCAGGCGAAATCCTCGGGCTGGTCGGACCCAACGGTTCCGGCAAGACCACTGCGATCAACGTGATCTCCGGCCTCTATGCGCCAGATGGCGGCAGTGTCGTGCTGGACGGTACGCCGATCGGCGGGATGGCATCGCACCGGCTGGTTCACCGCGGCATCAATCGCACCTTCCAGGTGCCGAAGCCGTTCATGTCACTGACCGTGCGGCAGAATGTTGAGGTTGCATTGGCCTATGGCCGCGCCGCGGTGCCGCCGCCGCTTGTAGATGAACTGCTTGCCGAATATCGGCTGGCGGAGGTCGCCGACCGGCCGGCTGCCGACCTGAACAATGTGCAGCAGAAGATGCTCGATCTGGTCCGTGCGCTGGCGACACGTCCGCGGCTGCTCCTGCTCGACGAGCTTGCCGCCGGCCTCAATCCGTCGGAACTCGATTGGATCGCCGGGCGCATCAAGGCGCTGGCCTCGAGCGGGGTTGCGATCATCGTCGTTGAGCATTTGATGGGTTTCATCGAACAGATCACCGATCGCGTCATCGTCATGAATGCCGGCAAGGAGATTTTCGAAGGCAAGCTCGCGGTCGCCGTGCAGGTGCCACAGGTGATCGAAGTGTTCCTCGGAGGCGAGCATGCCGCCTGAAGCCGCGCCACTGATGCAGGCCACCGGCATCGACGCCGGCTACGGCACGATGCAGGTGCTGTGGGGCGTCGATCTCGATGTGCGCGCCGGCGAGACCGTGCTGCTGCTCGGTGCCAATGGCGCCGGCAAGACCACGTTCTTGAAATCGCTGGTCGGCCTGATCGAGGCGCGGCACGGCAGCATCAAGTTTGGCGGTACCGACATCACCCGGATGCGTTCCAGCGACCGGATGCGGCTCGGCATCACCTACATGTCGGAACTCGCCGTGTTCCCGGACCTGTCGATCGACGAGAATATCCGGGTCGGCGCCCAGGCGCTCGGCCATGCCGATCCGGCCGCACGGGTCGAGGAACTCTACGGCATCTTTCCGGTGCTGCGCGAAAAGCGCCGCAACCCGGCTTCCAGCCTCTCCGGCGGACAGCGCAAGATGCTGGGCATCGCCAAGGCGCTGGCCGCCGAGCCGAAACTGCTGGTCATGGACGAGCCTTCCGCCGGCTTGTCGCCGCTGTTCGTCAAGGAGGTGCTCCGCATCCTTGGTGATCTGCGTGGGCGGGGTCTTGCACTTTTGATTGCGGAGCAGAATATCGGCTTTCTCGAAGTGGCGACGCGGGTATTCGTGCTCGAAGGCGGCCGCATCCGCTTTTCCGGCACCGTCGCCGAGATGACCGACAATGAAGCGTTGCGGCGGGCTTATTTCGGGCTGAAGTAATGCGCACGATCAGGATCGGATCCGGCGCCGGCTATTCGGGTGATCGCATCGAGCCCGCGCTCGAACTCGCCGAAAAGGGCGAGATCCAATATCTGGTGTTCGAATGCCTCGGCGAGCGCACGGTGGCGCTGGCACAGCAGGCGCGGATGAAGAATCCGGACAGCGGCTACGATCCATTGCTCGAAGAGCGGATGCGCGCGGTGCTGCCGGTCTGCGCCGCCAAGGGCATCAAGATCGTCACCAATATGGGCGCGGCCAATCCGGAAGCCGCAGCGCGCAAGACCGCCGAGATTGCAAGATCGCTCGGGCTCTCATCGCTGAAGATCGCCGCCGTGGTCGGCGACGATGTGCTGGACGCCTGCAAGCAGAGCGATCTGCCGATCATGGAGTTCGACGGCACGATCCGGCAGCTTGGCAACCGGCTGCTGTCGGCCAACGCCTATCTCGGCGCCGAGCCGATGGCAGAGGCGCTGTCCGGCGGCGCCGATGTCGTCATCACCGGCCGGGCGTCGGACCCCGCGCTGTTCCTGGCGCCGATGATCCATGCCTTTGGCTGGGCAATGGATGACTGGAATTTGCTGGGGCAGGGCACCGTCGCCGGCCATCTGCTGGAATGTGCCGGGCAGATCACCGGCGGCTATTTTGCCGATCCCGGCTACAAGGATGTCGCCGGTCTGGCGCGGCTCGGCTTTCCGATCGGTGAAGTCGGCGAGGACGGCTCGCTCGTCATTACAAAAGTCGCCGGCTCCGGCGGTGAGGTGACCGCGCGAACCTGCAAGGAGCAGTTGCTTTACGAAGTGCATGATCCCAGGCGCTATATCCAGCCCGACGTGGTTGCGGATTTTTCGCAGGTGAAGGTCGAGGAGATTGGTCCGGATCGCGTGCACGTCAGCGGCGGCCGCGGTGCCGAGCGTACCGGCACGCTGAAAGTTTCGGTGGGCTATCTCGACAGCTTCATCGGGGAGGGCCAGATTTCCTATGCCGGTCCGGGCGCGCTGGCGCGCGGAAAGCTCGCGTTGGAGATCGTGCGTGAGCGCTTGAGACTCACCGGGGTTGCGGCGAGCGAGTTGCGCTTCGACCTGATTGGCGTCGATTCATTGCACGGCGCACAAGTATCGGCACATGCCAGCGAACCCTACGAGGTGCGCATCCGCGTTGCCGGCCGCACCGAGAACCTGCGCGAGGCGGTGAGAATCGGTAACGAGGTCGAGACGCTCTATACCAATGGACCGGCCGGTGGTGGCGGTGCATTCAAGTCGGCGCGCGAAGTGGTCGCTATTGCTTCCGTTCTGCTGCCGCGCGAACGCGCCATGCCGCAAGTGCGTTTCGTCGGAGCTTAAGCCATGAAGCTGCGCGAGATCGCCCATTCCCGCACCGGCGACAAGGGCAACGTCTCCAACATCTCGGTCATCGCCTATGACGCAAAGCATTACCCGCTGCTGTTGGAACAGGTCACCAGCGAGCGGGTAAAAGCCCATTTTGCCGGCGTGGTCGAGGGCGAGGTCATCAGATACGAGCTTCCTAATATCGCTGCATTAAATTTTGTTATGGATCGCGCGCTTGGCGGCGGTGTGACGCGATCACTGGCGCTCGATGCGCATGGCAAATCGCTGAGCTCGGCGCTGCTTGATCTCGACATCGAGCCCGCTTCGCGCGAAAAGTAAGGCTTCCAACCGGGCCGGCTGACGGCCCTTCGCAAGCGATGAGTGGAAGCCATGTCCGATATGCCGACCCTTGCCAGTCTCGCCGATGACCTCGAGAGCGGACGCACCAGCGCCCGCAAGCTGGTCGAGGAATGTATCGCCAAGATCGCCGATCCTGCCGGCGAGGGCGAGCGCGCCTTCATCCATGTCGACAAGGAAGCGGCGCTGGATGCGGCCGATGCCATGGATCACTTGCGTAAAGCGAACGCGGCGCCGTCGCGTTTTGCCGGCATTCCCGTTTCGATCAAGGATCTGTTCGACATCAAGGGGCAGGTGACGCGCGCTGGCTCGCGGGTGCTGGAGGATTCCGCGCCGGCGGACGCGGATGCGCCGGTGGTCGCGCGGCTGCGCCGCGCCGGTTTTGTCGTGATCGGCCGTACCAACATGACCGAGTTCGCCTATTCGGGCATCGGCATCAATCCGCATTTCGGCACGCCAAAGGGCGCCTGGCAGCGCCGCGCTGGTCACGTTCCCGGCGGATCATCGTCCGGTGCGGCGGTTTCGGTCGCCGACGGCATGGCCCATGGCGCGCTCGGCACCGATACCGGCGGCTCCTGCCGGATTCCGGCGGCGTTCAACGGCATCGTCGGATTCAAGCCGACCCAGCGTCGCATTCCGCTCGATGGCGGCGTGCCACTGTCGTTCACGCTCGACAGTTTTGGACCTCTGGCCCGCACCACATCCTGCTGCGCCATTCTCGATGCGGTGCTGGCCGATCAGCCGATCGCGCCGTTGCAGCCGCGCCCGATCAAGGGCATGCACCTCGCGGTGCCGACCACAGTGGCGCTCGACGAACTCGACGACGCCGTGGCAAAGACCTTCGAACGCGCGCTGCAAACGCTGTCGCGTCAGGGCGCGGTGATCGAGCGGATCGAGATGCCTGAATTTCTCGATGTCGCCGTGATCGGCGCCAAAGGCGGTTTTCCCGCGGCAGAAAGCTATGCCTGGCACCGCTTCCTGCTGACCAGCAAGGGCGACGATTACGATCCCAGAGTCTCCATGCGGATCCTGCGCGGCGAGGCGATTACTGCTGCGGATTATATCGAGATGCTCAACGCACGGCGGTCATTGATTGCACGCGCGGAAAAGCGTATCGCGCCCTATGATGCGCTGGTTCTGCCGACCACGGCCAATACGCCGCCACGCATTGCCGATCTCGCCGACGACAAGGCGTTCACGTCCGAGAATTTGCGTGCGCTGCGCAACTGCACACTGATCAACCTGATCGACGGCTGCGCGATCTCGCTGCCGGCGCATCGCGAGGGCGAGGTTCCCGTCGGGCTGATGCTCGCCGCCGCCGGCGGATCGGATCGCCGTATCTTTGAACTCGCGGCAGGAATGGAGAGTGCCATCCGTGTTTGACCTGACCTTCACCATCGACGACAAGGGCGCACCGACTCCGCTGACGCTGCCGATCGAGCAGGCTGTGATCGCCGGCTGGACCGGACGCGATCCCGTGGCGCGCGACAAACATATCGCCGAGCTCGAGGCGATCGGCATTGCGCGGCCGGCGACCACCCCGATCTATTACCGGGTTGCCGCATGCCGGCTGACCACCGCCGATACCATCGAGGTCACCGGCGAGGATTCCAGCGGCGAGGTCGAGTTCGTGCTGATCGGCTGGCAGGGCCGCATCTTCGTCGGCCTTGGCTCGGATCACACCGACCGCAAGGTCGAAAGCTACAGCGTCACCGTTTCCAAGCAGATGTGCGACAAGCCGATGGCCTCTGAACTCTGGGAGCTGGAGGACGTCATCGGCCACTGGGACCAGTTGATCCTGCGCTCATTCGCCTGGATCAATGGCGAGCGCGTGCTCTACCAGGAAGGCAGGCTCGATGCGATGCTGCCGGTACGGGAACTGATCGAAAAAGAATTCGGCAGCAAGGGTCTGCCCGACGGTTGCGCCATGTTCGGCGGCACTTTCGCCGCCAAGGGCGGCATCCGGCCCGCCAGCCGCTTCGAATATGAATTCGAAGATCCCGTGCTCAAGCGCAGCATCCGCCACGCCTATGATGTGATCACGCTGCCGGTGCGGGGATAAGTTTCACTATTCCGGTCATTCCGGGGCGCCCAAAGGGCGAACCCGGAATCTCGAGATTCCCCGATGCGCAATTGCGCATCTGAGGTCTGATGCTTACGCACCATCCCGGAATGACAGAGGCTGGATTGGGTTGCGAGGTTGCCAGAAATCGGGTGGCGAACGGCTTTCTGGTCTGCCAAGCTCGCCGCCATGAGATCGAACCTCAAGATATCAGCGGTTGAACCTTCCGGCATCGCCCGACGCGTCGAAGCGAGCGATTGGGTGCAGGTGACCCGCGAGCTGGACGCGCAGGGCTGCGCCGTCCTCAAGAACCTGCTCACTTCGGACGAATGCATCGCGCTGGCGGCGCTTTATCCCGACGATGCGCACTTTCGCAGCCGCATCGTCATGGGCCGCCACGGCTTCGGCAGCGGCGAATACAAATATTTTTCCTATCCGTTGCCGGACCTGATCGCCGAATTGCGACCCGCGCTCTATGCCCGGCTCTATCCGGTCGCCAATCGCTGGAACCAGGCGATGGGGATCGATATCCGCTACCCCGAAATCCATGAGGCGTTCCTGAAACGCTGCCATGCGGCCGGCCAGACCCGTCCGACGCCGCTGCTGCTGCAATATGGCGCCGGCGACTATAATTGCCTGCATCAGGATCTCTATGGTGAGCATGTGTTCCCGATCCAGGTCGCAATCCTGCTGTCGGAGCCGGGGGCCGATTTCGCCGGCGGCGAATTCGTGCTGACCGAGCAGCGGCCACGGATGCAGTCGCGGGCCGAGGTGGTGCCGCTGGCGCAGGGCGACGCGGTGGCCTTTGCCGTGCATCATCGGCCGGTGCAGGGAACGCACGGCGTCTACCGCGTCAACATGCGCCACGGCGTCAGCCGGATCCGATCCGGCCATCGCCATACCGTCGGCGTGATTTTTCATGATGCGAAGTGAACCGGTGTGACCGCGGATTTATTCGAGAGTCTTGCCGATACGCAGCCGCCGCGCGAGACGATCGCCGACGGCGCCGTTCTGCTACGCGGATTTGCAGGACCGGTTGAGCAAGGTCTGATCGCCGCGCTGCGCGAGATCGTGGACCAGGCGCCATTCCGCCACATGTCGACGCCGGGCGGTCACCAGATGTCGGTGGCGATGACCAATTGCGGCAGCGCCGGCTGGGTGACCGATCGCAGCGGCTACCGCTATGACGGGATTGATCCGCAGTCCGGAAACCCCTGGCCGGCGATGCCGCCGGTGTTTCGCACGCTGGCGGAACAGGCGGCGGCGGAAGCCGGCTTTGACCGGTTTGCTCCCGATGCCTGCCTGATAAACCGCTATCGGCCGGGCGCGCGGATGTCGTTGCATCAGGACAAGGACGAGAATGATTTTGGCGCGCCGATCGTCTCGGTTTCCTTGGGCTTGCCGGCGATCTTCCTGTTCGGCGGCCTCAAACGTAGCGACAGGCCGCAGCGCTTTCGGCTGGAGCATGGCGATGTCGTCGTCTGGGGCGGGCCGTCCCGGCTGTTCTTTCACGGCATCGCGCCGCTCGCCGACGGTGAGCATTCCCTGATCGGCCGGCAGCGGATCAATCTGACCTTTCGCAAGGCGCGATAGGCCCCGGAATGACGGTGAGGTGGTTACGGCTTCGCCGGATGAATGAATCTCCAGGGACTGACTTCCGAATCCGTCGGCACCTCGATGGCGATCAGGCTTGGGCCGTTATGCGCCAATGCCTGTTCCAGCGCGGGACGGAAGTGATCCGGCGAGGTCACGCGCCAGGCTTTCACGCCGAAGGATTCGGCGAGCTTGACGAAATCGGGATTGACGAGATCGGAGGCCACCACGCGGCCGTCGAAGCGCTCGACCTGGTCGCGCCGCACATTGCCATAGGCGTTGTTGTTGAAAACCAGCGTCACCACACCGATGTTGAATTGCACCGCAGTCGCCAGCTCCTGCACGCCGAACATGAAGCCGCCGTCGCCGGTGATGGCCACGACCGGCCGCTCCGGGTTGGCGACCTTGGCGCCGAGCGCGGTCGGGAATCCCGAGCCGAGCGTGCCCTGATAGCCTGAAGTGATGAAGGTGCGCGGTTCGTAGATCGGAAAGCCGAACCAGGCGGTGAAGCCGACCTGCGACAATTCATCTGTTACGATCGCATTCGGCGGCAACACCTCGCGCAGGATGTTGAGATAAGCCATTTGCGGCTGAATGCTCTGGATCTCCTTTAGCGCCGCAGCCGACGCCTCGCGGATCGCTGCACGCCGGCCGCTGCTTCGGCTGTAGCCCTGCTTGCGCACCGCTGCGACCAGTTCGCGCGTGCCGGCCTGCGCGTCGGCGACCACGGGTGCGTCGACCGTCAGGCGGCGCATTTCGGCGGGATCGATGTCGATGCGGATCGATTTCAAGCCGTCGGGCCGGAACGGCCAGCGGAACGTGGTCGGCAATTCCATGCGGGTGCCGATGCCGATCATCAGGTCGGTGTGTGGCCAGAGCCGGTAGGCCGCCGCCATCGTCAGCCCGAGTTCGTGCGCGTTGGAGACGATGCCGCGGCCGCTGCGGAAGGCGACGACCGGCGCGTCGATCAGTTCGGCAAGCTCGAGGATTGCCTCGCGCGCATGAATGGCGCCGCTGCCGACGAAGATCATCGGCGTCCGGCTCGCGGCAATCAGCGTGGCAGCAGCCCTGATGCGATCCGGATCGGGCAGTGGCGGCGGAAACAGCTCGAACGGTTTCGACGGGCCGACTGCCGCGCGCTGCGTGAACACATCCCAGGGCATTTCCAGCGCGACCGGGCCGCGCCGTCCCGACAGCATTTCCTGAAACGCGCGCGAGACCAAAGTCGGCGCCGCGTCAGGATATTCGATCCGCTCGGCCCATTTCACGAAGGTGCGCAAGGTCGCAAGCTGATCCGGCATCTCGTGGAGATGGCCGCGGCCCTGCCCGATGAAGCCGCTCGGCACCTGTCCGGTCAGGCACAGCACCGGCTCGTTTGAGCCGAAGGCGGTGAGCATCGCCGCGCCGGCATTGAGCACGCCGGGCCCCGGCACCACGCTGAATACGCCGGGCCGGCCGCTCGAGCGCGCATAGCCGAACGCCATATAGCCGCAGGCCTGCTCATGGCGCGCGCCGATGACCTTGAGCTGCGCCTGATGAAACGCATCGAACAGGCCGTAAACCTGCGCGCCGGGCAGGCCGAACACGGTGTCGACGCCATGCGCGACAAGACCATTGACGATGGCTTCGCCGCCGGAAGTGGAAGTCATGCAGTGTCCAATCTTTTATTCGGATGAAGCAGTTCAGTCGGCGATCCTGACGTCGGCGACGAACAGCGGCTCGCGCACGGCCTGGCCGGCGAAGGGCGAACCCTGTTCGAACCAGGAGCGTGGCGCCGGCGCGCCCCACAGCGTCTGCCGCCGCGGGTCCTTCAGCGACCAGCGCAATGGTTCGTGGTCGTGATCCCCGGTAAAGTAATCGCTGGTATAGAGTTCGAGCCGGTGGCCGTCGGGATCGCGGACATAGAGGAAGAAGGCGTTGGAAATGCCGTGGCGGCCGGGACCGCGCTCGATGTTCTCCAGATAGCCGCTCGAGGCCATCACGTCGCACAGATGCAGGATGTTCATCGCCGTCGGCACCCAGTAGGCGAAATGGTGCAGGCGCGGTCCCTTGCCGTTGGTGATGGCGAGATCGTGCACATTGCCCTTGCGGTGTAGCCAGGCGGCCGCGATGCGCCCGTTCGGGCCATCTTCCTCGCCATATTCGGTGAGGCGGAAACCGAGCCGCACATAGAAGTCGAGCGTGCCCTGAACTTCCGCAGCAAAAATATTGAAATGGTCGAGCCGCTGCGGATGGCAGCCCTTGTAGAGATCGTAGCGGCGGAGCAGATGCGGGCGCTTCTGCATCGATGCGTAAAACTCGATTAGGAAGCCGAAGGGGTCGGTGAACTGCAGCGTGCGTCCCTGGAACGGCTGATCGACGAATTGATGCACGATGCCATTCTCGGAAAAGAACGCCGCCGCCTTGTCGAGGTCGCCATCATTACCGACCTTGAATCCAAGCCGGCGACAGGCGGCGTTCGCTGCCTTGCGCAACACCACCGAATGATGCTGCTGCTCCTCGCAGCCGCGCAGATAGATCGCCCCGCCGTCGTGATCCTCGACATGGAGCCCGACGGTGTCCTCATAGAACCGGCGGCTGGCAGCGAGGTCCGTCACATCGAGCACGACATGGCTGCTTCTGATGATGTTGAACGGCGGATCGAACACGTGTTGAGGGACGGGCATATCAATTTCCTAGCAGGAGGTTCGTCCTTACCTCTCTCATGGGGAGAGGTCGGCGCGTAGCGCCGGGTGAGGGGGTACAGACCAACGACAGACCGTAAACCCCACCCCGGCCCTCTTCCTTAGGGAGAGGGAGCCCACCCCCGGTGTTGCCTCGGGCGCGGGAAACATCAGATTCCCAACCTCTGAATCCGGTGCGTCCCGCGTGCGAGCGAAACGTGCTTGGTTTCCATGTAGAAGTCGAACGAATAATCGCCGCCGTCGCGGCCGATGCCGGAGGCCTTCATGCCGCCGAACGGGGTCGGCAGATGCCGCACGTTCTCGGAATTGAGCCAGATCATGCCGGCCTCCAGAGCATCGGCGACGCGTAGCGCGCGGCCCATATCGGCGGTCCAGACATAGCCGGTCAGGCCATAGCTCACATCATTGGCGATCTCGATCGCGTCATCCTCGTCGCGGAACGGGATCACTGTCAGGAACGGCCCGAACACTTCCTCCTGCGCGATACGCATTTTGCCGTGCGCGCCGGTGACCAGCGTCGGCTCGACATAATGGCCGCCGCCAGGACCGTCATGCGGCTTGCCGCCAACCGCAATGGCGGCGCCGTCCTGGCGCGCGATGTCGAAATAGGAGCAGACCTTGGCAAGGTGCCGCTCATGGATCAGTGGCCCGATTTCGGTTGCGGGGTCGAGCGGATGGCCAACTTTCAGCGCCTTGACGCGCGCCGCGAGCTTTTCGGTGAAGGCTGGCGCGATGCCTTGCTGGATCAACAGCCGGCTTGACGAGGTGCAGCGCTCGCCATTGAGCGAATAGATCATGAAGATGACGGCGTCGAGCGCACGCTCGAGATCGGCGTCGTCGAACACGATCACCGGGTTCTTGCCGCCGAGTTCGAAATGAACCCGCTTCAAGGTCGGCGCGCCCTGCGCCATGATCGCCGAACCCGTAGCGCTTTCGCCGACAAAGCCGATCGCCCTGATCGCGGGATGTTCGGTCAGCGCCTTGCCGGCTTCCTCGCCGAAGCCGTGGACCGTATTGAGGACACCGTCGGGGATACCGGCCTGCTTCACCAGTTTCGCCAGAAGATCGGCCGTCACCGGCGACCATTCCGCCGGCTTGTGTACGACCGTGCAGCCGGCGGCCAGCGCCGGCGCAATCTTCCAGGTCGAGAGCATGAACGGCGTGTTCCATGGCGTGATCACGCCGACCGGACCGATCGGTACCCGGGTGGAAATATTCCAGTGTTCGTCGCTCGGCATGTTGAGGCCGTCGCGTGCGTTTTCGCATTTGTCGGCGAAGAAGCGGAAATTCTCGGCGGCGCGGACCGCGGCCTTGGCCATGAAGCGGTAGGCCTGTCCGGTGTCGATACATTCGAGCAAGGCGATGTCTTCGGCATGATCCTCGATCGCATCGGCAACCCGGTGTAGCAGTTTCTTGCGCATCGACGCCGGCATCGCGCGCCAGGATTTGAAGGTCTCCGTCGCGATCGTTGCGGCATAATCGACATCCTCGGCATTGCCGCGCGCCACCGAAGCCAGCACCGCGCCGTCAACGGGGGACTTCGTCTCGAAGCTCTGGCCCGAGATCGACGGCACGATCCTGCCGTTGATCATGTGACCGATGCCGTCCGCTTTCAGCTTTTCAAGCAGCGGGGCGACACGGTCGCAATTGGTCTTGAACATATCCTGGAAATTCGATGCGGCCTTATCCATGGACGGCCTCCACTTTCAGCGCTTCGTGGATGTTGTTGCGTTTCCAGCTCGTTTCCTTGTCGTTGATCTGCATGTCGAACGACAGTGCGAATTTGCTGTCAGCAAACACCGGATCGAGATGGGTCGACAGCGCCTCGAAGATCTGCTCGCCGGCCTTTTTGCGGGCGGCGAGATCGCGGCCTTCGCCGAGCCGCAGCACCATGTCGAGGAAGCCGAATTCCGCGCGGCCATCTGCGATCGCGTAATGCTCGCAGCGCACCGCGCGAACGCGGATGCCGCCGAGCGGGAAGATGCCGGTTTGCACCGCCGCCCTGCGCACGATCTCGACGACTTCAGCCATGTCGAGGCGGTCATCGAGATTGGCGGAATATTCCAGCGTGAAATGCGGCACGGCGCCAGCTCCGCTGCAGTTTACGGCCAGATAGTTAACATGTTAAATGTGTCGGATCAAACCGGATCGATATTGCGGCGCAACCTTCGCTCGTCGCTATTCCTTCTGTTTCGGACATGTGTTCATGGCGCGGAAAAATCCACCTAAAAATGGTTCGAAACCAGTCGGGCGCCGATTGCCGATGCGTGAATTCTCCCGATCGCTGCCGATGTCGCTGCTGCGCGCGCGCGAGGCGGTCATGCGGCAGTTTCGTCCCTCGCTGCGCCAGCATGATCTCACCGAGCAGCAATGGCGGATCCTGCGCGCGCTGACGACGGTGGAAGCCATCGAGGTTACCGAACTCGCACGGGTTGCGTTCCTGCTCGGCCCGAGCCTGTCGCGGATTCTGCGCGATCTGGAAACGCGCCGCCTGATCGAGCGCAGAACGGCCGAGGCTGATCTGCGCCGCGCCGTGGTATCGATCTCGGTAAAGGGACTGAAGCTGATCGAAGCGGTGGCGCCGAGCTCAGAGGCGATCTATGCCGAGATCGGCAAGCGTTATGGCGCCCGCAAGCTGGCTGATTTGCAGGCCATGCTGCATGTGCTGGAAGAATGCCTGTCGGAGCGCAACGCAGGGCAGACAGCGCCGTCGTCGAAGCGAGAAGGCGAAAGGCCGCCGCAGAGCTTGCGTTTTGCCCAGTATTTCAGCAAAAAACGCCCGAAACGGCGGGGTACGACACTCCTGCGTTAATCATCTCTGCGCAGGTCGTCCATGCGGTTAGAGGAAAGTGATGCGATATCAATTTACTCGGAGCGAAAGAATCCGTAAGTAGCACTCCGGTTTCGCGTCCTCGCGGACTGCCAAGATCAAAAAAGGGCCGACAAAGCTGTCCGGCCTCAAAGGGAGAGAGATATGAAGTTTACGCGACGCGACTTTACCATTGGTATGGCTGCCGGTATCGTCGCACCCTATGTCATCACCAGTGCGCGGGCGCAGGGCGCCACCATCAAGATCGGCATGTGCGCGCCGGTGACCGGCCCTGCCGCCGAATCCGGCGGATACGCCATCAAGGGCGCCAAGCTCGCGCTCGATGCCGTCAACAAGGCGGGTGGCATTCTCGGCAAGCAGGGCGAATTGGTTGTCGAAGACGACCAGACCACCAATCCCGGCATCGTGCTCGCCTTCTCCAAACTGGCCGCGCAGTCCGATATCGTCGGCTTCCTCGGCTCGATCCGTTCTACCCAGGTGCATGCGATGGCTCCTGATGTCGTCAAGCTTGGCAAGCCTGTGATGATCGGCGGCACCGATCCGAATCTCACTCATATGGGCAACCAGTGGCTGTTCCGCTGCCGCCCCAACGACAGCTATTCCGGCCGCGTTATCGCCGAATACGGCGTCAAGACGCTCGGCAAGAAGAAATGGGCCGTGTTGCACTCCACCGATGCTTTCGGTACCGCCGGCGGCAAGGCGCTCACCGAAGCCCTCACCAAGCTTGGTTGTACGCCGGTTCTCGATCAGGGCTATGCCAACCAGAGCCAGGATTTCACTCCCGTCGTGCTGGCGATCAGGCAGTCCGGTGCCGACGTCCTCGGCTCCTACTTCACCTTCGAGAACGATCTCGGCATTTTTGCCCGGCAATTGCACCAGCTCGGCGTCAACATTCCCTGGGTCGGCTCTCCCTCGATCACCGACGTCACCGCGCTGAAGCTTGCCGGTCCTGCATTGTACAATACCTATGGCGTCGCCGATTACGCCGAAGACTCCAACGACGCTGCGAAAGCGTTCGCCAAGGCCTATCGCGATGCGTACAAGATCACCGCAGACGGCCAGAGTTCGTGGACTTATGATGCCATCAACGTGCTGGCGCAGGGGATCAATAAGGCGGGTTCGACCGATCCGGGCAAGATTCGCCAGGCGATCTTGTCGATCAAGAAATTCCCGGGTGCCGAAGGGGAATACAATTTCGACCAGAACGGCGACGGGCTGCACGGCTATAACGTCGTGAAGAACGAGAAGGGCAATATCGTCTTCGACAAGCATATCGAGTTCACCGACTGACGGCATTCTCGGCCTTCCCGGATCAAACCGGGGAGGCCGGACGTTTCAGCGGATCGAGCAAGTTCCTCTTTTTGCGGATGCTTGTCATGGACCTCGTGCTTCAGCTTCTATTTACCGGGATCGGCATCGGCGCCGTTTACGCGCTGGTCGCGCTCGGCTTCGTGCTGATCTTCCGTGCCACCAATGTGGTGAACTTCGCCCAGGGCGAGTTCTCGATGGTGGCGGCCTATCTGATGGTGGTGTTCTCGGTCGATCTCGGCTGGCCCTATTGGCTGTCGTTTCTGATCGCGCTCGCCGGAATGGCGCTGCTCGGCGTCGTCTTCAATCTCGGGGTCTATTATCCGCTGCGCCACCGCAGCTTTCTACCCGTGATCATCGCGACTATCGGCGCTTCAATCCTGCTGACCAATTCGGTGCTTGCGATCTACGGCCCGCAGCCGCAGGTGCTGCAGGGATGGTTCGACACGCCGGGCATCCAGCTCGGCCCGGTGTACCTGGACAGCCAGTATCTCCTGATCATCGCGGTGACGATCGCGCTCGTGATCTTCAACTACTGGTTCTTCGAGCACACGCTGCTCGGCAAGAAGCTGCAGGCGACCTCGCAG
>DASZTN010000059.1:0-9544 GCA_035547995.1 Bradyrhizobium sp.
AGGAACTCGTCGATCAAGGGCTGGCCGACGCGCGAGGCCACGTCCTTGTAGACCGGCATCATCGCCTTGCGCATCGCCTCGTTCTGTTCAGGCGTCAGCGTGATGATTTCGCTCTTGCCCGACTCCTTGATCTTCTGGAGCGCGTCGTCGTTTTCCTTGGCCGACTGGCTGTTGCCGTACTCGGTGGCTTCCTTCATCGCCCTCGACAGTTCGTCGCGGATATCCGGCGGCAGGCCGTCCCAGAACTTCTTGTTCACGACGACCACATAGCCGATATAGCCGTGATTGGTGACCGTCATGTACTTCTGCACTTCATGCATCTTCTGGGTGTAGATGTTCGACCAGGTGTTTTCCTGTCCGTCGACGACACCGGTCTGCAGCGCCTGATAGACGTCGGAGAATGCCATCACCTGCGGGATCGCGCCGAGTGCGCGGAACTGGGCTTCCAGCACCTTCGAGGACTGGATGCGGAACTTGAGGCCCTTGTAGTCGTCGGGCGTGATCAGCTTCTTGTTGGCGCTCATCTGCTTGAAGCCGTTGTCCCAATAGGCAAGGCCGATCATCCCCTTGGGCTCCAGCAGCTTCAGGAGCTTGGCGCCGAGCGGGCCGTCGGTGACCTTACGCAGCGAGGCCAGGTCCGGCAGGATGTAGGGCAGATCGAACACTTCGAACTCCTTGATGCCGATCGGGCCGAACTTCGAGTTCGACGGCGCCAGCATCTGCACCGCGCCGAGCTGCAATGCTTCGAGTTCTTCCTTGTCCTTGTAGAGCGTCGAGTTCGGATAGACTTCGACCTTGACCCGGCCATTGGTATATTTGGCCGCCAGTTCGGCGAACTTGTCCGCCGCCTTGCCCTTCGGCGTGTCAGCCGCCACGACGTGGCTGAACTTGATGACGATCGGCGACTGTGCCGCCGCCGGCCCCACCAGGGCCATTGCCGCGACAGACACGGCAGCCAGAATCAATTTGCGCATGTTTCCTCCGCTTGATCTCAGCGAACCGCGCAGCGCTGCGCGGCCCCCAACCATTCATGCCCGCGGCACCCATACAAAGAAGCCGCACGAAATGCCATTGCCCCTTTAGCAGGAGCTTTTTTCCTGTTTGCTGCAGTGCAAAAACCGACGCGCTGCTGCTTTCAAAAGAAACCCCAGTATTGCGGCGTGGCAAGACTTTTGAGCCAGCATGGCCGCGACAATTTAGCAAGTCTCTTTTTGCTCTCTCAAGAAAAACACGGCGCACAAGGCGCCGTGTTTTCGCGGAGAGCAATTGCCGGTCCGGTCATTCCGGGGCGAGGTCGACGGGTTCGTGCGATGCGCAGCCGATGGCCTCGGGCGTGGAACCTTGAGATCGTGACGCGGGATTCTCCGACGCGCAGTTGCGCATCAGAGGTCTGGTGCTAGCGCACTGCCCCGGAATGACGAACGTCATTCGTCAGCCTGCGGCCGCCACCGGCACGTCGCGCTGATGCTTCATGACCATCTTGTTGAGCGCACCGAGATAGGCCTTGGCCGAGGCCACCAGCGTATCCGGATCCGCCGCGCGCGCCGTCATCGAGCGCCCGTCATGGCCAAGCCGCACCGACACTTCCGCCTGCGCGTCGGTGCCCTCGGTCACCGCGTGAACCTGGTACAGTTCGAGCTTGGCCTCATGCGGAACCAGGGCCTTGATGCAGTTGAACACCGCATCGACCGGCCCATTGCCTTCGGCCTCCTCGATCCGGATCTGGCCGTCGATGTCCAGCTTCATGGTGGCGCGCTGCGGGCCATGGGTGCCGGCGATCACCGTCAGCGAGGTCAGCTTGATGCGATCATGGGAAGCTGCGATCTCCTCGTCGAGCAGCGCCTCGATGTCCTCGTCGTAGATGTCCTTCTTGCGGTCGGCGAGCGCCTTCATCCGCGCGAACGCATCTTCCAGCTGGTTCGGACCTAATTTGTAGCCCATCTCCTCCAGCTTGTGGATGAAGGCGTGACGGCCGGAATGTTTGCCGAGCACCAGCGAGGACTGCTTCAGGCCGACCATCTCCGGGCGCATGATCTCATAGGTCGATGCATCCTTCAGCACGCCGTCCTGATGGATGCCGCTCTCATGCGCGAATGCGTTACGGCCGACGATCGCCTTGTTGTACTGCACCGGGAACGAGGTCGCCGCCGACACCAGTTTCGAGGCGCGCGTCAACTGGGTGGTGTCGATCCTGTTCCAGTACGGAAACTTGTCGTTCCGCACATTGATCGCCATCACGATCTCTTCGAGCGCGGCATTGCCGGCGCGTTCGCCGATGCCGTTGATGGTGCATTCGACCTGCCGCGCGCCACCGGCGATGCCGGCCAGCGAATTCGCCACCGCCATGCCGAGGTCGTTGTGGCAGTGGACCGAGAATACCGCCTTGTCGGAATTCGGCACCCGCTCGATCAGGGTGCGCATGAAATAGGTGTATTCCTCCGGCACCGTGTAGCCGACGGTATCGGGGATGTTCACCGTGGTGGCGCCGGCCTTGATCACGGCCTCGACGATGCGGCAGAGAAAATCCATCTCGCTGCGGGTGCCGTCCTCGGCCGACCATTCGACATCGTCGATCTGGTTGCGGGCGCGGGCGACATTGGCGATCGAGGTTTCGATCACCTGCTCCGGCGTCATATTGAGCTTGACCCGCATGTGCAGCGGCGAGGTCGCGATCACGGTATGGACGCGGCCGCGCTTGGCGAACTTCACCGCCTCGGCGCAGCGGTCGATGTCCTTCGGATGCGCCCGCGACAGGCCGGCGATGACGGCGTTCTTGGAGCGACGGGCGATCTCGCTGACCGCCTGGAAATCGCCTTCCGAGGTGATCGGGAAACCGGCCTCGATGATGTCGACGCCCATATCGTCGAGCATCTCGGCAACTTCGAGCTTCTCCTCGAAGGTCATGGTCGCGCCCGGGCATTGCTCGCCGTCGCGCAGGGTGGTGTCGAATATGACGACGCGGTCCTTCTCGGACTTGTTCACGGTAGTCATGGGAAGATTTCCTTAAGGTTGGGGCGCCGCTGTCATTCAAAGGCGCTGAAGGGTTCTCTCGATCTCGTCGTGCCACCCCTGAGTGCCCAGGCGCCAACCGCCCAGACGGCCCTCAGGGGCCGATAAGAAGCAGGATCCCGCCAAGAAGCAGGGTAGGCAGAGATGCAACCGAAAGCGACGCAGCCGGAATCGCGTCAGGACGGGCGGCGGCAGCCGCTGTCCCGGAAACTCCAACATTTTCGCTGCGAATCAGCATTGCCAGACCCTTTGGAAGCCAATTTTCCGCAAAAACCATTGAAGGTCTGTTGCTGAAAAACGTTCCGGCCCCCTTTCTAAACGAGAACGGCGTATGGCCGCAACGCTAATAATAAGGTCAGATAGACTGACCTATGTCCGCTAACCGATCGCGCCCTGCGCGGGTAGGACATCGATTTCGCTGCGGCTCGCCGGTTCAATCGCCGGCGTCCCTGGAATACTGGATCGCCCGGTCAAGCCGGGCGACGACCAACAAAACACGCCTCCCCCTTCCCGCGGCACAGATGCGCCCGAGTGATGTCTGAACTCCTCGCCTCCGATTGAACGAGGGCGCAGAGAAGGCCGGGTGCCCGCTGCACCCGCGGCCCCGTGTGCAAAATAGAAGGCACACGAGTGTAGTCACCACAGGTAAAAGCGGATTCATCCGGCCTTCCCTGCGCAATGGTTTTAACGGCTTACTCCGGGCTCTCCCTGGTGACCGGGCTTTATTGTCACCATCATCAGCGCAATGCGGAAGCATTGTCGCCAACTTGATGCCAGCGTCGGGGCATCAGGACCACACGGCTTCGCCGTATGCGTTCGGCGTCATTCGTCCCTTGACGCCGCCGCATCCATCGCATCCCGCGCTCAACGTCCGTGACGACGCGTACGCCCCTTGACGAGTGCGGGACGGCGCAAGAGATAAATCTGATTTTAGCAAACGATAAAGCGGAATATTTTTGCTAGAACGGCTGGACGGCGAATGCACCCAACAGCCCGTCGGGCAAATCAGTCTGACACCTTCCGTCCAGCGGACCTACCTGCCGCGGTGCAGCGCAGCTCATGCCTGAATTTCTACGCGTGGAAACCGAGCTCTATGGTTCCACGACGAACCTGAACTATTCGCAATCAAGGCAGCGCGAATCCCGGTGCGCCGCTGTTGACATGATGGGCAGCGAGGACTTTACTTCCCATACGGGGAAAGCGATCTCCCCGCGAGGCGACATGCCCAAGAATCGCGTCCTGAACACCAAGGGCGCAGCATGTCTTACTCATACACCTCGATTTCATCAGACAAGCTTTCCCGGCTGATCGGCACCCCCAGTGCGCCGGCGTTGATCGACGTCCGCATCGACGAAGACTTTGCCGCGGACCCGCGTCTCATCCCGGGCGCGGTGCGGCGCTCCCATCAAAATGTGCAGGACTGGGCCTCAAACCTTTCCGGCCGGTCCGTCGTCGTCATCTGTCACCGCGGACAGAAATTCAGCGAAGGCGCCGCCGCCTGGCTGCGTCACGCCAATGTCGCCGCCGAAATCCTCGAAGGCGGTCAGGTCGCCTGGAACGAGGCGAACCTGCCGACCATCCCCGCCGACAAAATCCCGCAGCGTGACGGTCGAGGACGCACGGTCTGGGTTACGCGCGCGCGTCCGAAGATCGATCGTATCGCCTGTCCCTGGCTGATCCGACGGTTCGTCGATCCGGGCGCGGTCTTCCTGTTCGTCGCGCCCGCGGAAGTGATCGATGTCGCCGAACACTTCGAGGCCGCCCCCTTCGACATTGAACATGTGTTCTGGAGCCATCGCGGCGAACTCTGCACGTTCGATGTCATGATGAAGGAGTTCGGTCTATCGACGCCGGCACTCGAACGCCTCGCCACGATGGTGCGCGCCGCCGACACCGCGCGGCTCGATCTGTCGCCGGAAGCGACCGGCCTTCTCGCGGCATCGCTTGGCCTGTCGCGCATGTATGACGACGACCTCGAGCAGTTGAGCGCCGGCATGCTTCTCTACGATGCCTTCTACCGCTGGTGCCGCGATGCCACCAGGGAAACCCACAACTGGCCGACCAACAAGGTGAAGCCATGAACGATGTCACGGCACATCAGCCGGCGATTATGAACTGATCCGACCACGGGCAGAACCAAAAAGGGAGAAAGCACCATGTGGATGCGCCCGATCTCATTGGCCGCCTTCTGTCTGACGACGATCTGCCTGCTCGCGCCTGCCTACGCTCTAAGCCCGCAGGAAATCGTCGCCAAGATCAAGGAGGCCGGGTACTCGCAGATTGGAGACATCAGGTCCACGCCCGAAGGGATGGTCGTCAAGGCCAGGAAAGACGGCAGGGACGTGCAGCTCGTCGTCGACAGCAATGGTCAGATCAAGGAACGAGACTAGAGCTCCTTCGGCAAATCACCAGCGCGCGTACCGGCAGGAACAGCCGCTGAGGAGTAAATTACCGATGACGTCGATCATTCACATATTTTTCGTCGTCGCCGTCAGCGTCATGGCGGTGAGCCTGTCTCGACCGGCAATGGCCAACGATCTAGCAGCCACCGACCGTGACGGGCTCAGCGCTACGCTGACGCCTGGTCCCGTCCGCTCGCCAAAACCCGTGGTCCGCACATTTCGCGGCGTCGTCGCGAGTGTCAATGAAAGCAACGACACCATCAAAATCCGCCGATCTCCGGAAGCGACCGAGGAACTGAAGCTCCAGGACGGCCTCCTCCTCGACGCGGTCCGCTACGGCGACCACGTCGAAGTCATCGTGGAGGACATCAACGGAGCGCAGACCATCGTCGGCCTCATAAGGGAATAGGCGGCCTCTGGGGGGAATGGAAACACAAACCAACCAAGGAGGCGCAAAATGCGCAAGCTGTTCTGGACTACCGCGTCGATCGCTGCAATCGCTCTGACGACAGCTGCTAGCGCGCATAAGACCGATTGGTGGATATTCACCGAACCGTTCATGAGCGCGGCACATGCGCAAGACAGCAAACAAGACATCAGATGGGAACAGGTCGACGAGGTGTTCAATCGGAAAGCTGCCGTTGCCGGAGATGTGCATCGCTACGGATTTCCGCGCACCGACCTTTCGGTGACTCTGGATGGCGTGACGATCAAGCCGGCGTTGGCGCTCGGTGGCTGGGTGGCGTTCAAGCCGATGCCCGGCGGCGCCATGGTGATGGGCGATCTCGTATTGCTCGATTCCGAGGTCAATCCGGTGATGGCGAAGATGATCGCCAATGGGCTGGAGATCACCGCTGTTCACAATCACCTGCTGCGTGCCAATCCCGAGACCTTCTACATGCACATCGCCGGCCAGGGCGATCTCGTCAAACTAGCAAAAGCCATCCGCGAGGCGCTGGCCGCGAGCAAAACGCCGGCAGCTGTTCCGCCGCCAGCGACACCCTCGGCAATGGATTTCGACACCGCGCAGCTCGAGCAGATCATCGGCGTCAAAGGTCAAGCGAACGGCGGCGTTTACCAGTTCAACGTGCCGCGGCGTGATCCCGTAAGCCAAGACGGCATGGAGCTAAGTCCGGGCGGGCCGATGGGCGTTGCCATCAGCATCAATTTCCAGCCGACCGGCGCAGGCAAGGCCGCCGTCACCGGCGACTTCGTCCTGACCAGCGACGAGGTCAATCCCGTGATCGCAGCACTACGGGAGAACGGCATCGAAGTCACCGCGCTCCACAGTCACATGCTGAATGAGAAGCCACGTCTGTTCTTCATGCATTTCTGGGCGAATGACGATGCGATCAAGCTTGCCAAGGGACTTCGTGCCGCCCTCGACAAGACAGCTAGCACGAAAAGTTAGAAGCAGAGCGAGCGGGCACGGGCAGTGATGATGACGACAACGACGACCGAAAGCAGCCGGATCGGCGAACTGGTACGCTATTTTCTGCGGCTGGGTTGCCTGGGTTTCGGAGGGCCGGTGGCCCTGGTCGGCCAGATGGAGCGAGAGCTGGTCGACGGCAGGAAGTGGCTGACGAAGGAGCAGATGCGCGAGGCGATCGCCATCTGCCAGTCGCTTCCGGGTCCGCTTGCGATTCAGGTCGGCATCTACATTTCCTACCTGCGTGGCGGCTTCTGGGGCGCGTGGGCGGGCGGCTGGTCGTTTATCCTGCCGAATTTTCTCATCGTCGCCGCACTTGGCGCGCTCTACGTCTATCTCGGCGACCTGCAGCCGGTGACCGGCATCTTCTACGGCGTCAGTCCAGCCGTCATCGCGCTGATCCTGCATTCCTGTTATCGGCTCGCCAAACTCGGGATGGATGATTGGCTGCAATCGGTGATCGCGGTGGCGTGTCTCGCGGTTACCGTCATTCTGAGAGCAGAAGTGGCGCTGTTGTTCATCGGCGCCGGGATCGTCGGTATTCTCTACTATGGCAGCCTGTTCAAGAGGACGCCGGCTGCGCTCACTGTGACCGCGCCGGTTGTTGCGCAGTTCGCGCCTGGCGCCTCGGGCTCGATCCTCGGCAAGCTTCTGCTGTTCTTCCTCAAAGCGGGCTCGCTGACCTTTGGCAGCGGCCTCGTGATAGTCCCATTCCTCGAGCAGGGGCTGGTCCAGCAGTTCGGCTGGCTCGATCAGCGCCAGTTTCTGATCGCGGTTGCGATCGGCATGATCAGTCCGGGGCCAGTGGTCATTACCGCGACCTTCGTCGGTTATCTCGTTGCCGGTTTTTGGGGCTCGCTGGTATCCACGATCGGCATCTTCCTGCCATCCTTCCTGTTCGTGCTGGTTGCCGCGCCCCTGCTTGCACGCTACCGCGCCAATGCGAATGTGCAGGGCTTCGTCAGGGGAGCCTACGCGGCGGCGATCGGGACAATTCTGGGCGCCTGCATCCTGCTCGGGCGCATCGCGATCGGCGATTGGCTTACCGCGCTGATCGGGCTCCTATCGCTCGCCATTCTGTTCCGTTGGAAAGTCAGCAATCCGATGTTGATCGCGGCGACCGCAATCGTCGGACTGATCGCCTATCCGATCCTGCAACCAGGCTGGGTGATGGTGCGATAGCAGCGCCGCGCCCAACATCTGTCTGGCCAACCGATTCTCATGCCGCCGGCCGCAAGTAACCCAGGACCATCTCTTCCACATGCTGCAGCCGCGTCTTCAGCGCCTCCTCGGAGGTGAGATCTTTGCCAAGCGACGATGACAGTGTGTACTGGTTGCTGAAATATTTATAGCTCAAGCCGGAAATCGAAATATAGAGATGAACCGGATCGACGCCCTTGCGGAACACGCCTTGCCTTGCTCCGGCCTCGAGCACGTCGGACAGGCTCTCGATCAGTTTCTCATAGGCCTCGGCAGCGAATTTCGACTTCTTGATGTGCTTGGCCTTGTAGAGATTCTCCGATGTCAGGAAGCCGATGAAGGCTTCGGACTCGCGCCAGTAATGGAAGAGATCGGCAACCAGACGCCTGATCGCGTGTTCCGGCTGGCCGTCATCGGGTGCAAACGCGTCCTGCCGCCGGCGCAGGTCGGCATAGGCCGCCTCCAGCACGGAGACGAACAATTTTTCCTTGCTGCCGAAATAATAGTAGAGCAGGTTCTTGTTGACCCTGCAGCGCCGCACGATCTCGTCGATCCGTGCGCCGTCATAGCCTTTGCTGGCGAATTCATTCGACGCCGCGGCGAGAATCCGCTGCCGGGTACGCTCGCCATCGCGGCCCGGTTTTTTCGGCGGCGTCTTCACGATCCTGGACCGGATCACGACGGCGTCTTTGTTCCGTAGATTTCTTGTCGGCATTTCTTACGCTTGATCCTGCGCTGGAGTTTTTTTGAAATTTAAGCCTCTGACGAGACGCATCTTTGCGCCAGCGCAAGGACAGCTCCCGGAAACCAGTCGCTGGAACGATTCCAGAAACGAGTTTGTTGTGAAATGGACGGCATCCAGCCATTTACGGAGCGACGCCATGCCGGTTTCGGTGCGGGTACAGCAGCAACGTTGACATATTTCGCGCCTGGACATCGTTATATTTATCTGTATATATCGATGTCAAATAGGGGGAAGGAAATGGCGAAGACGCCCGCCCCCAAAAGAGTTGATGCCTGATGATGCCTGCGAACGGGTTTTCCCGTCGCCTTCCATGTCAACAGGGATTTCAACCATGAAAAGAGAACGCAGAGTTGCTCTGTGCGAAACGGGAGGTTGGCGCAACCGGGGGCTCGGCACCGCCGGAGCTCTGGTGGTGCTCGGCGCCCTTTCCCTGCAAGTCGCATCTGCCGAAGAAAGATCGATTGCTCTTCCCGACAAAAGCTTTCCGGAAAGCGTGACGTCGACGGCTGACGGAACCCTCTACACCGGCAGCTTCAACAATGGCGGCGTGCTCCGGGCAAGGCCTGGCCACGCGGCCGAACAGTTCATCAAGCCCGGCGACGGCGGCAGCCGCTCCACCCTCGGCGTGCTCGCCGACGCCAGGAGCGGCACGCTCTATGTATGCTCCAACGATCTGAGTGGCCGCGGCGTGCCCGGTCCCGGCGACACCAAGGGTGCATGGCTCAAGACTTTCGACCTCGCAACCGGCGCGCCGAAGGG
>DASZTN010000060.1:0-8263 GCA_035547995.1 Bradyrhizobium sp.
TGATGTCAGCCGGCTGCCGCTGTTCATCATCCTGTTCTTCATCGGCTCCTTCGTCATGCGCGGGGCCGGCTGCACCTGGAACGACATCACCGATCGCGATCTCGATGCCAGGGTCGAACGGACGAGGTCGCGGCCGATTCCGGCCGGGCAGGTGAGCGTTACGCAGGCGCTGGCCTTTCTGGCCGCGCAGGCCCTGATCGGGCTGATGGTGCTGTTGCAGTTCAACGGCTTTGCGATCGCAACCGGCATCGCCTCGCTGATCATCGTCGCGATCTATCCGTTCATGAAGCGGATCACCTGGTGGCCGCAGATCGTGCTGGGGCTGGCGTTCTCCTGGGGCGCCTTGATGGGATTTGCGGCGACGTTTGCGCGCATCGATACTGCGGCGCTGTGGCTCTATGCCGGCTCGATCGCCTGGGTGATCGGTTACGATACCGTCTATGCGCATCAGGACGCCGAGGACGACGCGCTGATCGGCATCAAATCAACCGCGCGCCTGTTCGGCACGCGCACCCGGCCGGCGCTGGTGGCATTCTATGCGCTGGCAGTGATCCTGATCGGCCTGGCGTTGTGGTCTGCCGGCGCGCACGGGCCGGCATGGATCGCCCTTGCGGTGTTTGCCGCGCATCTTGGCTGGCAGATCGCCCGGCTCGATATCTCCGACGCCGCACTGTGCCTGCGCGTCTTCAAATCCAATCGCGATGCCGGGCTGTTGCTGTTCGCGGGCCTGCTTGCCGACGCGGTGCTGCGCGCGAACTGAGCGATCGGCAAATCCGAACCTCAATCGCGCGCGATGATCTCGCGTTCGCCGCGATGGACATTGGCCGGGCTGAGCGGATCGCCGCTGCGCCGGCGGATCAGGAATTTCGGACGCCGGGTCCGGATCGCATTATGGCGCCGCCGTCGCGGCGCTGGTTCGGACTTCTTCTCGGTCAGCAAGGGAAGCCTGAGGATGTCGCTCCACAATTGCCAGGCGGTGGTGATCTCTTCTTGATCGCAGCTTACGCAAAGCGGAATGGTCAGCGATGGATCGCGATGCACCAGGGCAAGCATCTGCCCGTCGTCTTCGTCGCGCAGCGCTATGCCGAGGAAATCGCTGACGCGGACATTGACCGCCATCCGCATGCCATGCAGCGCACGGCGCAGTACCACGCGCTCGCGGTGAAGCTCGACCTGCCTGACGCCGCCGTCCGCGCGCATGTCATGCGCATCGAAGCTGACGGGCAAAGAGAGCGGGTCGAGCCGCATCGCACGGCTCGACCCTGCGGGATTGATCCCGCCTAGTGATGTTTGACGCCTCACGGCTTGGTCTCCCCGCCGGAATTATGTTCCCGGTCGATGGGTGAGAGCTTGCCACAGCGATTTCCGTTTCAGCTTAAGAAGCCTGGTTAACCGGAGGTCACCTGCCGTCATGATTGACAAGAGCTTGGCTCACATGATTGACGGGACCTTGCCATGCGTCGGAAAATCTTATGTTTCGGCGCAAAACCGCTTGAAGTCGGGGTCAATCGGGCACATCTGAGGGGATCGTTCGATTTGTGCCGAACCGAGCCGGTTCATCGTTGATCGTTGCTCAATCCTTGCCTCAATCTTTGGGATTTCGTTCGTGATCTCTTCACCATCAGCGGCACTGCCGCGTTCCTCCGATGCCGCGGTCGCCGATCTCTTTGACCAATCTGCTCTGAGCACGCTGGCGCAACGGCTGGTCGAAGCCGCCAAGCGCGCCGGTGCCGATGCGGCCGATGCGGTCGCGGTGCGCGGTGTGTCGCAAGGTGTCGAAGTCCGCGACGGGCGCGTCGAGGAATCCGAACGCTCCGAAGGCGACGACGTCGGATTGCGCGTGCTGGTCGGTCAGCGTCAGGCCGTGGTCTCGACCAATGATGTCAGCGGTGACGGCGTAGCGCGCTTGGCAGAACGCGCGGTTGCGATGGCGCGGGTTGCGCCCGAGGACAAATATGCCGGCCTTGCCGATCCGGCGCTGCTGGCGCGGGATTTCCCCGATCTGGACCTGCTCGATTCAAAGGTGCCGTCGACTGCCGAGCTCGAACGCCGCGCCTGCGAGGCCGAAGCGGCCGCACTTGCGGTCAAGGGCGTGACCAAATCCGGCGGCGCATCGGCCTCCACCGGAATCGGCGGCATGGTACTGGTGACCAGCACCGGTTTCCACGGCTCTTACTTGCGTTCGAGCCAGAGCATCGCGACGACCGCGATCTCGGGCGATGGCACCGGCATGGAGCGCGACTACGACTACACCGCCGCGCTGCATGCGTCCGATCTGGAATCGCCGCAAGCCGTCGGCCGCAAGGCCGGAGAGCGCACGGTCGCGCGCGCCAATCCGCGCAAGGTCGAGACCTGCAAGGTGCCGGTGCTGTTCGAGCCCCGCGTGGCCGGATCGATTGTCGGCCATCTCGTCGGTGCGGTGAACGGCGCCTCGATTGCGCGCAAGACCAGTTTCCTCAAGGACCGCCTCGGCGAACAATTATTCGAAAAGACGATCCGCATCGTCGATGATCCGTTGCGGGTGCGCGGACTGCGCTCGCAAACCTTCGATGCCGAGGGCGTCAAAGTGAAAAGACTCGCCATCATTGACGAGGGCGTGCTGACATCCTGGCTGCTGGATTCCGCCACCGCGCGCGAGCTTGGCCTGTCCACCACCGGCCATGCCCAGCGGGGCGTATCGTCGGCGCCGTCGCCCGGACCGTATAATCTTCATCTGGAAGCAGGCGAGGCGACCCCGGCCGAGCTGATGTCGGATATCAAGCAGGGCTTCTATGTCACCGACCTGATCGGCTCGGGAGTCAACGCGGTGACCGGCGATTACAGCCGTGGTGCTTCCGGCTTCTGGATCGAGAACGGCAAGATCACCTATCCGGTGAGCGAGGTGACGATCGCCGGACACCTGCTCGAGATGTTCAAGTCGCTGGTACCGGCCAACGATCTCGTATTCCGTTACGGCATCAACGCACCGACATTGCGTATCGAGGGACTGACGCTTGGCGGAAGGTGACGCCGGCAGCGTGGATGAGGTGATTTCGCGCCACGCGGCACTGTTGACGGATAGCGTGCGACAGGCCGGCGCGCTGGCGCTGTCGATGTTCGGCACCGACCTGAAGAAATGGACCAAAGGGGCGTCGTCGCCGGTATCGGAGGCCGACATCGCCGCCAACGACCTGCTCGAACGCAAGCTGCGCGCGGCGACGCCGGATTACGGCTGGCTTTCGGAAGAAAGCGCCGATGACGAGAAGCGCCTCGGCAAGCGCCTGGTCTGGATCATCGATCCGATCGACGGCACCCGGGCCTATCTCGCCGGCCACGAGGATTGGTGCGTCAGCGCAGCGCTGGTCGGGGGCGCAGCTCCCGTGCTGGCAGCGGTATATGCACCGGTGACCGATGAATTCTTCTTTGCCGCACGCGGCAAAGGCGCCATGCGCAACGATGTTCCGATTCAGGTCACTTCGGGCGCGGCGCTGGATTTTTCCCGGATTGCCGGTCCGAAGCCGCTGGTGCAGCGGCTGAGCGAGGGACCGGAGGAAATTTCCCTTTATCCCAGAATTGGATCGTTGGCGCTGCGACTGTGCCGGGTGGCGCAGGGCACGCTCGATGCGGCATTCGCCGGCGGGCAAAGCCGCGACTGGGATCTGGCCGCGGCGAATTTGATCGTCGATGAGGCAAATGGTAAGATGACCGCACTTTCGGGGGACACCATCCTCTATAATCGCCGCGAGGTGACGCATGGGGTGCTGGTGGCAGCGGGACGCGACCGTCATGCGAGCATTGTCGAGCATTTCCGGAACCGGCCGTTGCCGTGAGCGCCTTGTCGTACCTCGGAAATCCTTGCTAGCCGGGCTCACCGTTAGAAAGACGAATCATGCCAGACGATACTGCCCAGCCGCAACTGCTCCACCTCGTCATCGGCGGTGAACTGACCGACCTTGCTCATGTGACGTTCAAGAATCTCGATCAGGTGGATATCGTCGGCGTCTACCCGAATTACGCGGCTGCCTATGCCGCCTGGAAGGCGAAAGCGCAGCAGACGGTGGATAACGCCCAGATGCGCTATTTCATCGTTCATCTCCACCGGCTGCTCGATCCGGGACAAGACACAAAGCCGGGCCATTGAAGCGACTGATTCGTAACGGGCTGCGCAGCGGCTGGGTCCAGCGCGCTCTGGGTTTCCTTGCTGCCGAATATCTTCGGCTGGTCTGGCGAACCAATAAATTCGTTTACGATCCGGCCAATGTGTACGATCTGGCCGAGCAGGACATGCCCGGCATTTTCGCGTTCTGGCACGGCCAGCATTTCCTGACTCCCTTCATCAAGACCAAGGACAGCTACCGGGCCAAGGTATTGATCTCGCGGCACCGCGACGGCGAATTCAACGCGATCGCGGCTGAGCGGCTCGGCATCGGCACCATCCGCGGTTCGGGCGATCACGGTTCGGCGTTCCACCGCAAAGGCGGGGTCGGCGCGTTCAAGGAAATGGTGCGCTCGCTCGAACAGGGCTATAACGTCGCCCTGACCGCTGACGTGCCGAAGCGCTCGTGCGTCGTGGGTCTTGGCATCATTATGCTGGCGCGGGAATCGGGGCGGCCAATCATGCCCTTTGCGATGGCGACGAGTCGTTTCATCCGCCTGAATAATTGGGACCATACCACCGTCAATCTGCCGTTCGGGCGCGGCGCGCTGGTGGGCATTGAAACGATCTGGGTGCCGCCGGAAGCGGACGCCGAGGCGATGGAAGCGATTCGCGCCAAGCTCGAGGCGATACTGAACGAGGCGACCCGCCGGGCCTATGCGCTGGTGGGCCGAGCCGATAGGGCGCCACATGGCTAGCTCCCTGCCGATGACCCTGCGCCTTTACCGGAGGCTGTCGGCAGCCGCCGTGCCGCTGGCGCCGGCGCTGATCAAGCGGCGGCTGCAGCAGGGCAAGGAGGATCCGGAGCGGGTCGGCGAACGCCGCGGCGTCAGCGATGGCCCGCGGCCGAGCGGGCCCTTGATCTGGATTCACGGCGCCAGCGTCGGTGAAGTGCTCGCCGCGGCCGCCCTGATCGAGCGGCTGCGCGCCATGAACATGCGCATCCTCGTCACCTCCGGCACGGTGACGTCGGCGGCGATCGTGGCCAAGCGGTTTCCGGCCGACATCATCCACCAATATGTGCCTTACGATTCCCCGCGTTATGTGGCGCGTTTCCTCAATCACTGGCGGCCGTCGCTGGCGCTGTTCATCGAATCGGATCTGTGGCCCAACCTGATCCTGTCGAGCGCGGCGCGGCGCGTGCCGATGGTGCTGATCAACGGCCGGATGTCGCATCGCTCATTCCCGCGCTGGCGCCGGGTGTCGGGCACGATCTCGGCCCTGCTCGGCCGGTTCGACATCTGCCTTGCCCAGTCGAATGCCGATGCACAGCGTTTTGCCGCGCTTGGCGCCCGCAACGTCGTCACGACAGGCAATCTGAAGCTCGATGTGCCGGCGCCGCCCGCCGACATGGCGAAGCTGGAACGGCTGATGGCGGTGACGCGCGGCCGTCCGATCATCGTCGCGGCGTCGACGCATCCCGGCGAGGAGGAGATGCTTGCCGAGGCGCACCGCACCCTTGCCAGATATTTTCCGTCGCTGTTGACGGTGATGGTGCCGCGGCATCCCGACCGCGGCGAAGCGATCGGCCAGATGATCGAAGGCTCGCGCCTGCACGTGGCGTTGCGCTCGCACGGGGATCTGCCGACCGCAACCACCGACATCTACATCGCCGATACTCTGGGCGAACTCGGATTGTTCTACCGGCTGTCGCCGATCGTGTTCATGGGCGGATCGCTGGTGCCGCATGGCGGGCAGAATCCGATCGAGGCGATCAAGCTTGGCGCCTCGATCGTGCACGGGCCTCACGTCTTCAATTTCAGCGATGTCTATGAAGCGCTCGATGCCGCAAAGGGCGCCCGGACTGCCGATACCCAGGAAGCGCTGACCAAGCAGCTCGGCCAGTTGCTGGCCGACCCGGCGGCGCGCGAAAGATCGCTCGCCGCCTCGACCCGCGTGGTCGAGCGGCTTGGCGGCGCGCTGGAGCGCACGCTCGCCGCGCTCGAGCCGTATCTGTTGCAGTTGCGGCTGGAAAAGGGAGCCGGCGGCGGTGCGTGAGCCGGCTTTCTGGCACCGGCCGTCCTCCTGGATTTCGCTGCTACTGACGCCATTCGCCGCCATCTATGGTCTTGCTGCGGCGGCACGTCTGCAGCGTCGTGGTGTCGATGCCGGCGTGCCGGTGCTGTGCGTCGGCAACTATCATACCGGCGGCGCCGGCAAGACCCCGACGGTGCGCGCCCTCGCCGGAATCCTGCGCGATCTTGACGAGATGCCGGTGGTGCTGAGCCGCGGCTATGGCGGGCGCCTGCAGGGACCGGTCAAGGTCGACCCGGAAAGACACACCGCCGGCGATGTCGGCGACGAGCCGCTGATGCTGGCGCAAACGCTGCCCGTCGTGGTGTCGCGCGATCGCATCGAAGGAATTGCGTTGGCGCGGTCGCAAGGCGCCAGCGTGATCCTGATGGACGACGGCTTTCAGAATCCGGCCATCGCCAAGGATGCGTCGCTGATCGTCATCGACAGCGAGCGCGGCCTCGGCAATGGCCGGGTATTTCCCGCCGGTCCGTTGCGCGCGCCGCTACAGCCGCAACTCGCCCGCACCGATGCGCTGATCGTGATCGGCGCAGGGAAGGCCGCCGATCCGGTCGCAGCAGCGATCACAGGGCAGGCCAAGCCGGTGTTGCGCGCGCATCTGCGTCCGGATGCCTCGTCGATAGCATTGCTCGATCGCAGCCGCGTCCTGGCCTTTGCCGGGATCGGCGATCCCCAGCGGTTTTTCCGCACCCTGCGCGGCTGCGGCATCGACGTCGCCGCCGAGCGCACCTTCCCCGATCATCATGCGTTTTCAACGGCTGAAATCGAGGCGCTGATCGTGGAGGCGGGCCGCTACGGCGCGGCACTGGTGACGACGGAAAAGGACCTGGTGCGGCTGCGCGGAAACCAGTTTCCGGATCGTGCGCGCGATATCGTCGCCTTCACGGTGACGATGGAATTCGAGGACGAGCCGGCCTTGCGGAAATTCATCGCAAATCGGCTGTTCCAGGCGCGCCAGAAGAAGTTTCGTCCGGAGGCCTAGAGCTTTTCCGGTTCTGATGGAATCAGAACCATGATCTAGGTTTTTGTTTTGATGCGTTTTCTTCACGCGAACCGGCGTCCGCTTCGCTCGAAAACGCTCTGGCTGTGTTTTACTTCACGGTTTTCAGCGCGCTGGGAAAATGCCGCTGCAGCACCGCGGTCGGGACCGCGTAGGCTTCCTGCAGATCGACGCTCCAATATTTCAACTCATCCAGCGGAATCCGCGCGTCGGTCACCGCGCAGCGCACATAGGTTCCGGGTGAGATCACGCGGAAATCGCCGTCGAGATATTGCACCTGTGCTTCGCCGTGGCCCGAGGGGCCGAATTTATTCAGCACCGTTGAACTCCGATTGATCTGCGATCGTCTGGATCGGCCAGAATAGAACATTCAGAAACATGAACGTATCATAAATAGGTCTTGATAGCAGCAGGTCAAACCCACCGATTTGTGATGAATTTCACACCAGTGCGCATGGTAGATTGTAGATAGAGCGCTGTATTTCCAGCATCATAGCGGCCCGGCACAGTTGAATGCGGTTTCTGTCAGCAATCATGTTCCTGACGCAATTTGCCGTGGCCTTGTTGGTCATGGCTTCATTGGTCATGACGTCATCGGCGATGGCTGCCTCCACGCATGCCGCGCCGATGCCGTTGCCGCGCGAGATCGACATTCCTTCCCATGATGGCGTGTTGCACGCCCAGCTCTACAAGCCCGAAGGCAATGGTCCGTTTCCCTCGGTAATCGCGCTGCATGCCTGCGGCGGGCTGGCCGGCCGTTCGGAGCCGGTGCTGCCACGCTATCGCGACTGGGCCGAGCAATTGCTGAAATCGGGCAGGGCGGTGCTGCTGCCGGACAGCTATGGCTCGCGCGAGCTCGGCCCGCAATGCCGCGTCAAGCAACGTCGCGTGCTTGCCCGCCGTGAACGGGTGGCGGATATCATGGCAGCCCGGCAATGGCTGATACAGCAGCCCTGGGCCGCCCGTAGCCGCATCAGCCTGATGGGATGGGCGAATGGCGCCAGCGCGCTGTTGTGGGCGGTTCGGCCGCAACTGGCGACGCGGGGCATGGAGCCGGATTTCCGCTCCGCGATTGCGTTCTATCCGGATTGCCG
>DASZTN010000061.1:0-28362 GCA_035547995.1 Bradyrhizobium sp.
TCGAACCCCCGATAGGCTTGCACCTATGCCGCATTTCGAGTGCGGTGCATTCAACCACTCTGCCACCTCTCCAAGGCGCCATTTGGCGATCGGTTCGCCAGCGGTCGGGCCGTGTTCTAGGCGAGGATGGCTGGCCAGACAAGGCGCGCCGGGCAAGAATTCGCCAGCCCATAGCGTTCAGGCGAAAGCCTGTGCGGACCGGACTAGCGGAGCAGCTACTGGTCCACGTCAAGAAAACGCGTCAAAACAAGACCGATCAGAACCCAACGGGCTTTCGGCCATTATGAGGGAACAGCCATGGAGCATCTGACAGTTCGGGCCAGCGATGCGGATTTCCATGTCGCACGGGTCGGAAACGGTCCTCCGCTACTGCTCCTGCATGGCTGGCCGGAATTCTGGCTGACCTGGGAGCCGGTCATGACCCGGCTGGCCGACCGTTTCACCCTGATCGCCCCGGACCTGCGCGGCTTTGGCGACAGTGACAACCCCGATGGACCCTACGGCCCCGATCAGCATGCGGCGGACATGCTGGCGCTGCTCGATGCACTCGGCCTGCCCAAGGTCGGCGTCGTCGGCCACGATGTCGGCGGCGCGGTAATGCAGCCATTGGCGCGGCGCGCGTCGGAACGCTGCTCCGGCCTGTTCTTCTTCGACTTCGTCTACCCCGGAATCGGGCCGCGGATGGCCGAACCCGACCGGCTCAATGTCATCTGGTATCAATCTTTCAACCAGATGGAGATGGCGCCGGCCCTGGTCGGCGCTACCAGAGAAACCTGCCGCCTTTACATCGGGCACTTCCTGAAAAGCTGGTCGCATCGCCAGCACGCCTTCGACGACGTGCTCGAAGCTTTCATCGATAACTTCCTCAAGCCCGGCAACCTTGCCGGCGGCTTTGCGCATTACCGCGCTTCGCATGCCGGCCGCGTCAGGATGATGAAGGGCGAGGCGCCCGGCCTGCCGCCGATCGAGCTGCCCACCTGCATCCGCTGGGCCGAGCACGATCCGCTCTTTCCTTATGCCTGGACCGATCGCCTCGGCGAGACCTTTTCCTCGCTCGATCTCGCACCATTCCGCGACGTCGGACATTTTCCGCATCGCGAGGATCCCGATCGCGCCGCCGCTGAAATCGCGACGTTCTTCGGGCGCATCGGCTGGGATTAAAAGGGTGGGACCGCCAGACGCGATAAAAACCGGCGGTCCCGTGTCGCACGATTAAAATTGCGGCCGGAAGTGCGGCTTCGCGGGCGCCTGAGCGACGCTGCGAGCCTAGCCCCCGACCTGCGAGCGGCAACGGAAACCCAATTTTAACCTAACCAATCAAGGTTACCGGCAAGCGCGCGGTAAGGACCTACTCCTTGCTCTTCTTGGCTTTTTTCTCGTCCTTGTCGTCTTTCGACTTTTTCTCGTCCTTGCCGTTCCGCCGGTTGGTGAAGCGGGCATTGCCAAGACCCGTGCCGATCGTCAGCACGCCCCAATGCGTGACGTCCTGCATGAACGGCACTTCGGAAAGCCCCTGCGCCACGCCGTCATTATGCATCACCACCGCGGTGTCGTATTCGCCGATTTGCGGAATGGCCTCGATCAGGCTCACCGGCAGGTTGAACTTGCTGCTCTCCCAATTGCCAGGCAGGTTCTGCGCACCTTTCTCGATTGAGCCGTCTTCCTTGATGACGCCGGGACAGGCAATGCCGATGAAGGGCGCGAGCTTCAGCCCGTCGGTATCGGCCGCCTCGATCAGATCCTTCAGCATCTTGACCAGGCGCTTGACGGCGGCTTCGCGCGTCGGTGCCTCATCGGCATGGCGCCAGAGTTCCGATTGCCACACCTGCGCCTTCGACAAATCGGATGCTTTCTTCCAACGCGTCTCGACCACGCCACAGCGAATGTTGGTACCGCCGATATCGACCGCGAGAATGCTGTCATAGGCCTCGAAAATCCAGGATGGCGCGAGATGCAAGGCCCCGATCAGTCCGGCATCGTCAGGATGAAACCGAATCGGCACCATATCGACCTTCAACTGCTCGTCCTTGAGGATGATGTCGGCCCGTGCGATCGCAAGTTCACCGAGCCGGCTGTCGCGAAAACCGCCGCCGACCACGATGCGCTCGGTCTTGGCCCATTGTTTCGTCTTGAGGAAGCGCCGGGTGACATAGGCGAGTTCCTGTGCGAATTCCTCGATCGCGCTGTGCACGATGGCGGAGGCTTCGGTGTCGTCCCCGGCCAGCATGTCGTCGAGCTTTTTCTTGCTGATCTTTTCCGAGGGCTCGTCGCCAAAGGGGTCTTCGCCGGTTTTTTTCAGCGGCTTGCGCCAGCGGTCGAAGATCTTGCGGAATGCCCCCTTGCTGGCACGGTCGCCAAGGAAGCCTTCCTCGTCCTTCAGCTCGATATTGAAACTGTCGATATCCACCGATGGCAGGCGCGCCGCGCCGTGAGCGGCGATACCTGTGGTCGTCACGATCTCTTCGGCCATTATTACCCTTTGCCCCGTGCGGGAGAGGGGGAACAACGGCGCGGGAACCGGTTGGTTTCATAGGCGCTGCGGACGGGCTAAACGGGCTCAAAAGGCCCGAAAATCCGCCGATCTGGCCGGATTCCGGGCTTCTTTGCCTTGACTTGGCGCGCTTACCGGCTATAAGTCCCTCAACCCGGCGCGGGATTTTCTCGCGCTGTTTGTTTTTGTGCGCACCTCAGGCGCGCGGAAATTGAACCCTTAACGACTGAATAAAAAGCCGGCCCGGATCTGTTCCGAGGCCGGGATCGAACACGAAGGAACAAAACGATGTTCGCAGTCATCAAAACCGGCGGCCGGCAGTACCGCGTCGTTCCGGAAGATGTGCTCGAAGTAGGCAAGATCGCCGGCGATGTCGGATCGATCGTGCAGCTTGGTGAAGTTCTCCTGGTCGGCGGCGATTCGCCGGTGCTCGGCACCCCGACGGTGGCCGGCGCTTCGGTGGCAGCCGAAGTGCTGCAGCACAAGCGCGGCCCGAAGGTGATCTCGTTCAAGAAGCGCCGCCGCAAGAATTCCCGGCGCAAGCGCGGCTATCGTGACGAGATCACAGTGTTGCGGATCACCGAGATCCTGACCAACGACAACAAGCCGACCATTGGCCCGCGCCCGAAGAAGCAGAAGGTTGCTGCGAAGGCGGAAGGCCAGGAAGCAGCGGAATAAACGGGAAAGTGAACGCTTCGGTCTGAAATTTGAAGCGACACGGACTGAAATGATTCCGTCAAGGAATCGATCTAAGTATTTAAAGCTAAGTTTGGAGACGAGCCATGGCTCACAAAAAAGCAGGCGGTTCATCGCGTAACGGACGCGATTCGAAAGGCAAGCGCCTCGGCATCAAGGCCTTCGGCGGCGAACATGTGATTCCTGGCAACATCATTGCGCGCCAGCGCGGCACCACATGGCATCCCGGCCTTAATGTGGGCATGGGCACCGACCATACTCTCTTCGCCAAGATCGAAGGTCGTGTTGAGTTTCGTGCAAAAGCCAACGGCCGCACTTTCGTGTCGGTAGTTCCGATGACGGAAGCCGCGGCCGAGTAGACGGTGGACAGATAAGTCCGCCGGGGTCCTGTTGAACCGGCGGAGCTCCTTAAGGCTCTAACAAAGGGGAGACGGGAAACCGGCCTCCCTTTTTTGTTGTGCGCTTTGCTTACAGGAGCCCGAGATGCTGCAGGACATCCCAACCCCGTCATTGCGAGAAGCGAGAGCTTGCGTCCTCGAGACCGAACGGCTGACCTTGCGCAAGCCGACACTCGCGGACGTAAAAGCAATCGCACATCTCGCCAATGACCGCCGGATTGCAGAGAATACCCGGCGGCTACCGCATCCCTATCTGTTGGATCACGGAGTGGAGTTTGTCCGCGCGATCGCGGACGGCCAGCGCGAAACCGTGTTCCTGATCGAGAACAATCACGCGCCGATCGGCATCGTCGGCATCGACTGGCGCAAGCCGGAAACCCCCGAACTCGGCTACTGGCTCGGCGTCGAGCACTGGGGCCAGGGCTTCGGTACTGAGGCTGCGCGCGCGATGATCGATTTCACCTTTGAGGAATTCGATGTCGAGCAGCTTATTTCCGGCGCCCGCGTCGCCAATCCCGCCTCACGCAACATTCTGGAGAAATGCGGATTCCAGTGGAGCGGCGTCGAGCTGCATCGCTTCGAGGCGCTCGGGTCATCGACGCCGGTCGACTGCTTCCGGCTATCCCGCAGCGTCTGGTCTTCTCTGAAGAGCTGGGGCAATTCGACGCGGCGCTTGCGATGATCGGTTTCAGCCTCCCTGGAAAGTGAAGATCACACCGGCGGGCTGACCACCGCTTCCTTGCGTCCCAATTCCTTTTGTCCCAGGTCGCGCTCGCGCAGGAAGATGTAAAGACCCGCGCCAATAATGATGGCGGCGCCGACAATCGTCGCCATCGACGGCACATCGCCGAACACGGCGTAGCCGAACATCACCGCCCAGATGATCATCGAATATTGATAGGGCACGACGACGCTGGCCGGCGCGAGCTTCAGCGACCGATTGACGCAGAACAGCGCCGCCACCGAGATGCAGCCGGCCGCAGCGAACAGGCCGAGGCTGGTGAGATCGGGCGTGATCCAGCCGATCGGCGACAGCAATGCGCCCAACACGAAAGTGCCGGCGAACTGCGTGGAAGCCAGCACCACATCCGGTGTTGCGCGCAACGAACGGGTGATCAGCATCAGCACCGCGAACGACATGCTGCCGCCGAGCGCAATCAGTGCCGGCCAGCTCACCGTCTGCGGTGACGGGTGCAGCGCGATCAGCACGCCGCAGAAGCCGATCAGAATGGCACACCAGCGCCGCCAGCCGACGCGCTCGCGCAGCACGATCGCCGACAGCGCGGTGACGAAAATCGGACACGCCAGGTAATAGGTGATGACGTCAGCAAGCGGCAGATAGATAGTCGCCACGAAAAAGGCCGTGACCTCCGCCGTCGAGAGCACAGCGCGGAGCAGTTGCAGCCCCGGCCGCTCCAACTGCGCGAAGGCCGCACGCTGCCGCCACAACAGCGGCAGCAGCACAAGCAGCGCCGCACAGGCACGTAGCAGCAGCAATTCGCCGACCGGATAGCTCGCGACCATGAATTTCCCGATCGCATCGCCGAACGAGAACGTGAACACCGACAGCAGCATCAATCCGATGCCGGCAAGCCGCGCGGCGCGCTCGTCGTGATGGGCCGATATCTTGGCAAACAGGGTCATGAATGCGCGTGCTTAACAGCGTCATTGCGAGGAGCGCAAGCGACGAGGCAATCCAGTAGCTGGTCGCGACCTGGATTGCTTCGCTTACGCTCGCAATGACGGCCGTACCGCAAATCGTTGCTGTGATGGGAACAACCGGCAATATTGCCGCGACGCGAGGTCCGCGATACCGATACAAGCCGGACATTACAGGATTCCGCCATGACCGAGTTTGATCCCGCTACGCACCGCATGGTGCCGCAGCAGCGCTGGTTCGAGGATTTCGTGCTCGGCGAGCGCTTTGCAATTCCGAGCCGCACCATGACATCGGCTGTGTTCGCGGCGTTCCAGACCGCGAGCGGCGATACCCATCCCGTGCATTACGACGTCGAATATTGCCGCGCCCGCGGCATGCCCGATTTGCTGGCCCACGGCTTCCAGACCCTGATCCACACCGCGCCGGGTGCCGGCCTGTTTCCCTATCTGGTGGAGGAATCCCTGGTCGGCTTTCTGGAGCAGTCGAGCCGGTTCTTGAAACCGGTCTATGCCGGCGACACCATCTATCCCGCGCTCGAAGTGACGGAGCTGACGCCCGGCCGCTCCACGGGAGCGGTGACGCTGCGCAGCACCGTCTTCAACCAGCGCCGCGAACTCGTGCTCGAGGGCTTGCAAAAATTTCTGCTCCGCCGGCGAGCTATGCAGCCATGATCGGGCCCCGGGCAATCCGCCCGACGGCTTAAAAGGCCGCGAAAGTTAAGGCTTTTGGCCGATATCGGCGCTTGAGGGTTGCCGCATCGGCGACGCTGCCTTACCTATCGGCTCATGAAATTTCTCGATGAAGCCAAGGTCTATATCCGCTCCGGCGACGGCGGCAACGGCTGCGTGGCGTTCCGCCGCGAGAAGTTCATCGAGTTCGGCGGTCCTTCCGGCGGCAATGGCGGCCGTGGCGGCGATGTCATTATCGAGGCGGTCGACGGATTGAACACCCTGATCGACTATCGCTATCAGCAGCACTTCAAGGCGCAAAAAGGCGTCAACGGCATGGGCAAGGACCGCCATGGCGCCAACGGCAAGCCGGTCGTGCTCAAAGTGCCGGTTGGCACCCAGGTGTTCGACGAGGACCGTGAAACGCTGATCCACGACTTCACCAAGCTCGGCGAGAAATTCGTGCTGGCCGAAGGTGGCAATGGCGGTTTCGGCAACGCGCATTTCAAATCATCGACCAATCGTGCGCCGCGCAACGCCAATCCGGGCCAGCCGGGCGAAGAACGCTGGATCTGGCTGCGGCTGAAGCTGATCGCAGACGCCGGCCTGGTCGGACTGCCGAACGCCGGCAAGTCGACCTTTCTTGCCGCGGTCAGCGCTGCAAAACCGAAGATCGCCGATTATCCGTTCACAACGCTGCATCCGCAGCTCGGCGTGGTCGATGTCGATGGCCGCGAATTCGTGCTGGCGGATATTCCGGGCCTGATCGAGGGCGCGCATGAAGGCGCGGGCCTCGGCGACCGCTTCCTGGGCCATGTCGAGCGCTGCCGCGTGCTGCTGCATCTGGTGGACGCAACCTGCGAGCATGCCGGCAAAGCCTACAAGACGGTACGGACCGAGCTCGAAGCCTATGAGGGCCATCTCGCCGAGAAGACCGAGATCGTCGCGCTCAACAAGATCGATGCCGTGGCGCCGGAAGAGTTGAAGAAGCAGAAGGACCGGCTGAAACGCGCGGCGAAGAAAACGCCGCTGTTGTTGTCGGGCGCGACCGGCGAAGGCGTGAAGGATGCATTGCGCGCTCTGGTCGAAGTGATCGACGAGACGCCGGTAAGCGACAACGCCGAGGGCGCCGCAGAGACAGAATCCGTAAATCCATAAGGACGAATTGGCCTGATGGCGCGTGCGAAGAACATCATCTGGATCATGTGCGACCAGCTTCGCTATGATTATCTCGGCTGCAACGGCCATCCCACGATAAAAACCCCCAACATCGATGCGATGGCCAAACGAGGCGTTCGCTTCTCCAACGCCTATGTGCAATCGCCGATCTGCGGCCCTTCGCGGATGTCGTTCTATACCGGACGCTACATGCGTTCTCACGGTTCGCACTGGAACGGCTGGCCGCTGCGCGTCGGCGAACCGACGCTCGGCGATCACCTCAGGAAGATCGGCGTGCGCAACGTGCTGGTCGGCAAGACGCACATGACGCCCGACGTCGAGGGTTTGAAGGCGCTCGGCATCGCGCCCGATTCGATCATCGGCGTGCATGTCTCCGAATGCGGCTTCGAGCCTTATGAGCGCGATGACGGCCTGCATCCGACGGGCAAGCCGCGGCCGCGCTACGACAGCTATCTGCGCGAAAACGGATTCGAAGCGCAAAATCCGTGGGAGCATTGGGCCAATTCCGGCGCCGGCGCCGACGGCAGCCTGCAGAACGGCTGGCTGCTCGTCCATGCCGACAAGGCCGCGCGCATTCCGGACGAACATTCCGAGACGCCGTATATGACGCGGCGGGCGATGGACTTCATTACGGAGTCCGAGACCGACGGACGGCCTTGGTGCCTGCATCTGTCCTATATCAAGCCGCACTGGCCTTATATTGCGCCCGAACCCTATGCCAGCATGTACTCGGCCGCCGACATGCTGCCCGCGATCCGCTCGGAGCAGGAACGGGACAACGCCCATCCGGTGTTCGCGGCCTATATGGACATGCGCTACTCGAAGAACATGTCCCGCGACGAGGCCCGCGCCAAGGTCATCCCGACCTATATGGGCCTGATCACGCAGATCGACGATCAGATGGGCGTGCTGATGAAATTTCTGGAGGCGCGCGGCCTCCTCGACACCACCATGATCGTGTTCACTTCCGACCATGGCGACTATCTCGGCGATCACTGGATGGGCGAGAAGGACCTGTTCCACGAACAGTCGGCCAAGATCCCGCTGATCGTGATCGATCCATCGAGCGAAGCCGACGTCACGCGCGGCACGGTCAGCGATGTGCTGGTCGAAGCGATTGATCTCGCGCCTACCTTCGTCGACTATTTCGGCGGCACGCCGCCGAAGCATATTCTGGAAGGGCGCTCGCTGCTGCCGCTATTGCGCGGGGAAGCGCCGCGCGATTGGCGCCAGGTGGTGTTCTCGGAATATGACTACGCCATGCAGGACGTGCGGCTGAAACTCAATCAGCCGATCGAGCGCTGCCGGCTGTTCATGGTGTTCGACGGGCGCTGGAAATATGTCCAGGCCTCCGGCTACAGGCCGATGCTGTACGATCTCGAAAGCGATCCGCAGGAATTCATCGACCGCGGCGCTGACCCGTCATGCACCGAGGTGATCGCGCGGCTGCAATCGGCGCTGTTCGACTGGGCGCTGCATCCGAATGACCACATCACGACCAGCAACGAGAAGATTGCCGCCTATGCCGACAGGCAGCTTCAGGTCAAGGGCGGCTTCCTGATCGGCATCTGGGACGAGGCCGAACTCGCCGCCATCCGCCAGGAGATCGATCAGCGCGCCAGCCGCTAATCGTTGACCATTGTGGAATCTCCGACCCTCATGGTGAGGAGCGCGACGCGCGTCTCGAACCGTGAGGCCCGGCGACGTCATCCTTCGAGACGCTGCTTCGCAGCTCCTCAGGATGAGGAGACATAGCGCGCGGGAGGGCTAATTATCGACCTTGTAGCCGGTCGCCTTCACGATCGGTCCCCAGAGCGTGATGTCGTCCGCAACCTCCTTGGACAATCCTGCCGGGGTCGAGCCGACCGGAATGAGCCCGATGTTGAGCAGCTTCTGCTTCACGTCAGGCTTGGCCAGCGCGGCCGCCGCAGCGGAACTGAACTTGGCAGCGAAATCCGCCGAGCTGCCGGCCGGCAGCCACATGCCGTACCAGCCGTCAGCGACCAGATCGACGCCGCTTTCTTTCAACGTCGGCACATCGGGCAGGAACGGCGAGCGCTCGGCGCTGCTGACCGCCACGATCTTGATGGTGCCGGCCTTGTGCTGGGGAATCGCGTCAGCGATCGTGGTGATGCCAAACGGCAAGGTGCCGGCGAGGAGATCGTTGATGACCAGGGCGCTGCCCCGATAGGCCACCCGCGTCATCGATATTCCCAGGATCTGCTCGAGCTTGGAGCCGGTGAAATGCGGGATGGTGCCGTTGGCCGGCACGCCGAACGTCGCCTGCTTCGGATGCGCCTTGAGCCAGGCAACCAGTGCTTTGAAATCCACCTGCTTCAGATCGGCGTTCACCGCAGGTCCGGCCACGATGCCGAATTCGAAGCGGGTCAGCAGCGAGACCGGAACGAAGTCCTTTTCGGTGTCGAAGCTCGGATGGGTCTCTACCATCGGCAGCAGGTACATGGTCGGACCGGTGGTCACGAGCACCATCGCCCCGTCGGGTTTTGCGTTCTGCACCGTCTTGATCCCGATCAACCCATCGGCGCCGGTGCGGTTGTCGACGATCATGGTGCGATCGAGCGACTGGCTCATCTCCTGCGCCACCAGCCGGCACAGCGCATCGCCGCCGCCGCCGGCCGCGAAGGGAAAGATGATCCTGGTCAGCGGACCGGACGCGGCGCCTGCGCGGCCCGCCCCTGCCAGCACCGGCAACGCGAGCGCGCCAGCCACAAAATCACGACGATGCATTTCCTACCCTATCCTCCGGATTATTTCGGTCATTACAGCAGAGCAAGACGACCCGTGAAATGGCCATAAAGTCCAACGCAGGCGGGCCTATGCCCCGTCGAGACCGGCCCGATTCCGTCTTAACTTTCCGCGCCTTCGCGCTAACGCGCCACTTCCAAAGCCAGGCCGTGGCGCGTATTGCTTGCCCTCCAAACGGATCATTCGACCTCCGATTATCCATTTCGACATCGATTAGCCATGGCCCACCCGCAGCTCAAGGATTTCCGCCGCATCGTCGTCAAGGTCGGCTCGTCGCTGCTGATCGATTCCAGCGCCGGCGAGGTGAGGGCCGGCTGGCTGGCGGCGCTTGCCGCCGATCTGGCCAAGCTGCATGGCCAGGGGCGCGAGCTTCTGATCGTGTCGTCGGGCTCGATCGCGCTCGGGCGCAGCCGGCTGAAGCTGCCACGCGGCCCGTTGAAGCTCGAGGAAAGCCAGGCGGCGGCCGCGGTCGGACAGATCGCCCTGGCGCGCACCTGGTCGGAGGTGCTCGGCCATCACGGCATCGGCGCTGGACAGATCCTGGTCACGCTGCAGGACACCGAAGAGCGCCGCCGTTATCTCAACGCGCGTTCGACCATCGGCAAGCTGCTGGAATGGCGCGCCATCCCAGTGATCAACGAGAACGACACGGTCGCAACCAACGAGATCCGCTATGGCGACAATGACCGCCTCGCCGCGCGCGTCGCTACCATGGCGAGCGCCGATCTCCTGATCCTTTTGTCCGATGTCGAGGGCCTCTACACCGCGCCGCCGGCCAGCAATCCCGACGCAAAACTGATTCCGGTCGTGGAGTCCGTTACCTCCGACATCGAGGCCATGGCGGGTGCGGCGGAATCCGAGCTGTCGCGCGGCGGCATGTACACCAAGATCGAGGCGGCAAAGATCGCAACCACCGGCGGCACTCATATGCTGATCGCCTCCGGCAAGATCGAGCATCCGCTGCAGGCGATCGCCGGCGGCGGCCGTTGCACCTGGTTCCTGACCCCGGCCAATCCCGTGACCGCACGCAAGCGCTGGATCGCCGGTTCGCTGGAGCCAAAGGGCACCCTCACCATCGATGCCGGCGCGGTAGCGGCGCTGCGGGCCGGAAAAAGCCTGTTGCCCGCCGGCGTCATCCGGGTCGACGGGCAGTTCGCCCGCGGTGATGCCGTGGTGGTGCGGGGCCCCGACGCCCATGAAATCGGCCGCGGCCTCATCGCCTACGACGCCGATGACGCCGAGAAGATCAAGGGCCGCTCCTCGCCCGACGTCATGACGATCCTCGGCATCAGCGGACGGGCCGAAATGATCCACCGCGATGACCTCGTCATCGGCCCAAGCGGGGCGATTACTGGCAGCTAGGCCAGTGGCCGAGCCGGCGGCCCGGGGAAGGGCCTGCCCGGCAGCCATGCCGCCGCCGCGCCTCGCGCGGGCGCAATTTCCGTGCTAGGACATGATCTTAATTAGATAAGAGAGTGCGATGACCGCATCCTTGAAAGCCATCGACGGCACTGCCGATCTGCCATCGCTGATGACCGAGCTCGCCGCCCAGGCCCGCGCCGCCGCGCGAACCCTGTCGCTGGCGCCGGCCGAGCAGAAGAATCGCGCACTCGATGCGATGGAGCGCGCGATCCGCACCGACGCCGCCGCCATCCTCGCCGCCAACGCCGAGGACGTCGCCGAGGCTCGTGCCGGCGGCGCCACCTCCGCCTTCATCGACCGCCTGACGCTGACGCAGGCGCGCGTCGATGCGATGGCCGACGGCATCAGGACCGTGCGGGAGATTCCCGATCCGGTCGGCGTGGTGACCGAGCGCTGGCAGCGTCCGAACGGCATGACCATCGAACGCGTGCGCGTGCCACTCGGCGTGGTCGCGGTGATCTTCGAGAGCCGTCCCAATGTCGCGGCCGATGCCGGCGTGCTTTGCCTGAAATCCGGCAATGCGGTGATTCTGCGCGGCGGCTCCGACAGCTTCCGCTCCTGCCGCGCGATCCACGCCTGCCTGGTGCAGGGACTGCGCGAGGCCGGCCTGCCCGAGGCTTCGATCACGCTGGTGCCGACCCGCGACCGCGCCGCGGTCGGCCTGCTCCTGACCGGCTTGAATGGCGCCATCGACGTCATCGTGCCGCGCGGCGGCAAGAGCCTGGTCGCCCGCGTCGAGGCCGAGGCGCGCGTGCCGGTGTTCGCGCACCTGGAAGGCGTCAACCACGTCTATGTCGATCATGCCGCCAATCTCGACATGGCGAAGTCGATCGTGCTGAACGCCAAGATGCGGCGGCCCGGCGTCTGCGGCGCCGCAGAGACGTTGCTGGTCGATCGTGCCGGCGCTGCGGCCAAGCTCAAGCCGCTGGTCGAGATGCTGATCGAGGCCGGCTGCGAAGTGCGCGGCGATGCCGCCGTCCAAGGTGTCGACGCAAGGGTAAAACCCGCCAGCGACGAAGATTGGGATACCGAATATGAGGACGCGATCATCGCTGCGAAAGTCGTCGACGGCGTCGACGATGCGATCGCGCATATCCACGACCACGGCTCGCACCACACCGATGCGATCGTGACCGAGGATGCGAGCACCGCGGAAAAATTCCTCAACGAGGTCGACTCCGCGATCGTGCTGCATAATGCCTCGACGCAATTCGCCGATGGCGGCGAATTCGGTTTCGGCGCAGAGATCGGCATTGCCACCGGTAAGTTCCATGCCCGTGGCCCGGTCGGCGCCGAGCAATTGACCAGCTTCAAATACCGCGTCCACGGCACCGGACAGACCCGGCCGTGAGCGAAAACGCGTCACATCCTGTAACCTTGCGGACGCCGTGGATTCCTTGAACGAAGCGTCAATCGCGTCGCGGCCGGTCGCCCCGGCGGTCCCGCTCTACAGCGAAGGCATGCGCATCGGCCTGCTCGGCGGCTCGTTCAATCCGCCGCACCGCGCACACCGCGACATCAGCCTGTTCGCCATCAAGCGGCTCAACCTGGACCGGATCTGGTGGCTGGTGACGCCGGGCAATCCGCTGAAGGACCGCGGCGCCCTGCACGATCTCAGGGAACGCGCCGAGGCGGCGCGGCAAATGGCCAATGATCCGCGCATCGACGTCACCTGTCTCGAAGCTGTCATTGGAACCCGCTACACTGTCGACACGATTACATATCTGCGCCGCCGGACCTCCGGCCTGCGCTTGGTCTGGATCATGGGCGCTGACAATCTTGCGCAGTTCCACCGTTGGCAGCACTGGCAACGCATCGCCTCTGCCGTCCCGATCGCGGTGATCGACCGCCCGCCGCAAAGCTTTCGCGCTCTTTCCGCCCCCGCGGCGCAGGCACTGGCGCATTATCGCATCCCGGAAAATCAGGCAGGCAGGCTCGCGGACAAGCGCCCGCCGGCCTGGGTTTTCCTCACCGGCATCAAGCTAAATCTGTCCTCGACCGGGCTACGGAACCCGGACGGCAGCTGGAAGAAGTGAGTGGTGGGGTGACTGGAATATTGAAACCTTTAACCCCACATGCGTAGTATGGTGAGCGGGGCAGCGGATTCGGTGCCTCGCGATACAGTGAAAGGAATGGTCCCTGGCCACATCTGTATTGTCCAAGTCTGTTTTACCGAAGTCTGGTTCAGCAAAATCTGCCTCGTCCAAGACGCGTAAAACATCGACACAAGCGGCCTTGCAGGCGCAGCCTGACGCCGACAAGACGCTGAACATGATCCTCTCCCGCCTCGAGGATATGAAGGCGGAAGAAACGGTCACCATAGACCTTCGCGGCAAATCAGCATTTTCCGACTACATGATCGTCACTTCGGGCCGGGCCAACCGGCACGTCGGCGCGATCGCGGAGAATGTCACCAAAGGCCTGAAGGAAAACGGCATCACCGGCATTCACGTCGAAGGCCTGCCCAATTGCGACTGGGTGCTGATCGATTCCGGCGACGTCGTCGTGCACGTCTTCAGACCCGAGGTCCGCGAATTCTACAACCTGGAAAGGTTGTGGTCGCAGAATCCGATGGGGCCACAAGCGGTCTAAAGCCGCTGACGGCGGTTTCGGAATGGCCGTACGATATCGCTGCCCGCGCGCATCATCATGCGCGCGCGTGTTGTCCTTACGCTTTTCCTGCTGCGAACCATATTTCTGGATGATGCGCTAGCGTCCTTTCGAATCCGAAGTTCGCTCCGATCCTCGCCGCAAAGATTGCGAACTTCGTTTCGGGACATAGGGCGAAGCGATGGCTTTGCCGGAAATGTTTTCATGCGCCTGATCATCATTTCCATCGGCCGGCTGAAGCAGGGCCCGGAGCGCGAGCTGGCCGAACGTTATCGCGAGCGCTTCGACGACATCGGCCGCAAGCTCGGCTTTCGCGGCCTCGACATCCAGGAGATTGCCGAAAGCCGCGCCCGCGACGCCGCGACCCGGATGAGCGAGGAAGCCGCGGCGATGACGGCGGCCGTGCCCGAGAAGTCGATCCTGGTCGCGCTCGACGAACGCGGCGACAATATCGACAGCACGGCCTTTGCCCGGCTGCTCGGCCGCTGGCGGGACCAGCAGGCCGCCAATGCCGTTTTTGCAATCGGCGGCGCGGACGGACTTTCGCCCGAATTGCGGCGCAAAGCTGAGCTGCGCATGGCATTCGGTGCGGCAACCTGGCCACACCAGATGGTCCGCGTCATGCTTCTGGAACAGATTTATCGGGCCGCGACCATCCTTACCGGCCATCCGTACCATCGCGCATAGACGGCCGCATAATTATAAATAATAACGCCCTGATTCGGATTCGATGCAGCGAGGCCAGAACATTCATTCGTCTCCCAACGCCGCCCGTTGCGGCCTGCTGCATCGCTTACGAATTCCGCTTGCAATCACCCTCCTGTCGGCAGGCCTTGCCGGCACGCCGTTTCCGCCGGCGACAGGTCAGGTCGCGACTCCTGCGCCGCAACCAGTGGCATCGTCCGACGCCGACATCCAGAAGCGCGAGCAGGAGCTCGAAGCCGCACGCCAGCAGCAGAAAAGCGCCGCAGAGCAGCAGCAGAAGCTTCAGGCCGACATCGCCGCGATCGGACAGGACCGCAGCAAGCTCAATCAGCAGCTGATCGACGTCGCCGCCCAGGTGCGCGACGTCGAGGCGAAAATCAGCGATGCCGAAGCGCGGCTCCGCCCGCTCGACAGCCGCGAGCAGCAAATCCGCAGCTCGCTGGATTCGCGCCGGGCCGAAATCACCGAAGTGCTGGCGGCCCTGCAGCGCGCCGGCCGGCGCGCGCCGCCGGCCTTGCTGGTGCGTCCGGAGGATGCGCTGCAGTCGCTGCGCACCGCGATGCTGCTGGGATCGGTGGTGCCTGAACTGCATGCGCGCGCCGAAAAGCTCGCCGGCGACCTCGGTGAACTGATCGCGCTGCGCCAGACCATTTCGGCAGAACGTGACCGGCTCGCCGCCGACCGTGACAAGCTCACCAGCGACCAGACCCGGCTGTCGGCGCTGATCGACGAGCGGCAGCGGCAGCAGAGCGCGGCCGAAAAGGACATGGCGGCAGAGAATGCGCGCGCCATCGCGCTGTCGAAGCAGGTCGACGACCTGCAAAGCCTGATCGCCAAGATGGAGCAGGAGTCGCAGGCCGCGGCAAAGGCCGCCGCAGCCGCCAGCCAGCAAGGCGCTCCGGCCAATGTCAACGGCAAGCCCAATCTGGCCGCGCTGAAGGATCCTTCCCGCATGAGCCCGGCGATCGCATTCGCTTCCGCCAAGGGGATGCTTCCGTTACCGGTGAACGGCACCAGGATTCGCGATTTCGGCGGTTCCGATGGCGCCGGCGGCGTCGAAAAAGGCATTTCCTTGGCGACGAGGCCGGGCGCTCAGGTCACCGCCCCGTGCGATGGCTGGGTGGTTTACGCCGGTCCCTTCCGCAGCTATGGACAACTCTTGATCCTCAATGCGGGGGGCGGGTATCATGTCCTGATCGCCGGGATGGAGCGCATTTCGGTCAACATCGGACAGTTTGTACTTACGGGGGAGCCGGTTGCCACGATGGGGAAGACGTCCCAGGTGGCTTCCCTCATCGCGGCCAACGTGAATCAGCCCGTGCTCTACATCGAGTTCCGTAAGGACGGCACTCCCATTGATCCTGGCCCATGGTGGGCCGCAAATGAAGGCGAAAAGGTTCGCGGATGATGCGCAAGACTTCTCTCGTTCTCCTGAGCGCCGCTACCGGCGCGGCACTGACGTTGTTTGTGACCCAGCCGCGCTCCATGCTGATGGGATCGAGCGCGCGTGCGGCAACGTCGGATACCTATCGTCAGCTAAATTTGTTCGGCGATGTGTTCGAGCGCGTCCGCACCGACTATGTCGAGAAGCCCGATGACAGCAAGCTGATCGAATCCGCCATCAGCGGCATGCTGTCCGGCCTCGATCCGCATTCGAGCTACATGGATGCCAAGAGCTTCCGCGACATGCAGGTGCAGACCCGCGGCGAATTCGGCGGTCTCGGCATCGAGGTCACGATGGAAGACGGCTTGATCAAGGTGGTCTCGCCGATCGACGACACGCCGGCGTCCAAGGCCGGCATCATGGCCAACGACATCATCACCAATCTCGACGACGAAGCCGTGCAAGGCCTGACGCTCAATCAGGCGGTCGACAAGATGCGCGGGCCGGTCAACACCAAGATCAAGCTGAAGATCATCCGCAAGGGCGTGGACAAGCCGATCGAGGTGACGCTGGTGCGCGACAATATCCGCGTCCGCTCGGTGCGTGCGCATGTCGAGGCCGGTGATATCGGCTACATCCGCATCACCACCTTCAATGAGCAGACCACCGAAGGGCTGAAGAAGGAAATCGCCAACCTGCAGAACCAGATCGGCGAGGACAAGATCAAAGGCTACATCCTCGACCTGCGCAACAATCCCGGCGGATTGCTCGAGGAAGCCGTGACGGTGTCCGACACCTTCCTCGACCGTGGCGAGATCGTCTCGACCCGCGGCCGCAATCCCGAGGAAACCCAGCGCCGCGTCGCTCATCCGGGCGATCTCACCAAAGGCAAGCCGCTCATCGTCCTGATCAATGGCGGTTCGGCTTCGGCCTCGGAAATCGTCGCCGGCGCGCTGCAGGACCACAAGCGCGCCACGCTCGTCGGCACCCGCTCTTTCGGCAAGGGCTCGGTACAGACCATCATTCCGCTTGGCTCCGGCAATGGCGCGTTGCGACTGACCACTGCGCGCTATTACACGCCATCGGGCAAATCGATTCAGGCGCAGGGCATCAAGCCTGACATCGAAGTGCTGCAGGACGTGCCCGACGACCTGAAGTCGCGGACCGACACCAAGGGCGAGGCGTCGCTGCGCGGCCATCTGAAGTCCGACGGCGCCGAGAAGACCGGTTCGCAATCCTATGTTCCGCCGGATGCCAAGGACGACAAGGCGCTGAAGGCGGCAGACGATCTGCTCCACGGCATCAAGGTCGAGCCGTCGACGGCGGACAATGGCGACAAGGCTGCGAACGATAAGCCCGCCAACGACAACAACGCCTCGACCGACGACAACAACAAGCCCGCCGAGAAGAAGGCGAACTGACCGCAATCGGTCGGGCAGCAATTTGAAAGGCGGCCTTCGGGCCGCCTTTTTTGCTCCCGGCTTCCGCCGAAAACGCTCTATGCCGCGGGATCGGCCCGCCGTGGTATCGTCGGCCGGGCTGATTCGGGAAGATTCATGGCAGAGACGGCCGATGATCTGAGCGCCCCGCTCGGACAGAAAACTGCTGACAAGAAACGCCGGTTCCGGCTGCCATTCACGACGCTCCAGGCGCTGGCCGCCCTGCTCGGCCTGTTTCTGGCGACCTTTGCTGGCTTTGCCATCTTCAACGACAATCCGCTCGGCGGCGAGCCGATGGTGCGTGTCGCCCTTCCCGATGCTTCTCCCGGCGCGAAGCCGACCGCGCCGCCGTCAGCGGCTTCGGAGACGGCCGTGAAATCCGGGCCCAAGCAGGCGGTATCCACCGAGCAGCGGACCATCACCATTATCGACGGTTCCAGCGGGGCCCGCCAAAATATCACGATCCCCGATGGCGACACCGCTGAGGGCGGGCCTGATACGCCGCTGCCGGTGATGACCGGGATCGATCCGCGGCTTCTGGAAAAATCCCGCTACGGCATGATTCCGGTGGTGGCCGACGGGCTGAAGCCGTTCACTGCCTATGCAGCCAATGCCGACCGGGCGAAAGCCGCGACCATGCCGGTTGTCGCCATCGTGGTCGGCGGCCTCGGCGTCGGCGCCGCCAAGACGCTGGACGCCATCATGAAGCTGCCGCCGGCGGTGACGCTGGCGTTCACGCCCTATGGCTCCGATCCGTCGAAACTGGCCGAGCGGGCGCGGGCTCAGCATCATGAGATCCTGCTCCAGGTTCCGATGGAGCCGTTCGACTATCCGGACAACGACCCCGGCCCTCAGACCCTGCTGACAACGCTCGCTCCGGAGCAGAATCTCGACCGGCTCTATTGGCACCTCAGCCGATTCCAGGGCTATGCCGGCATCGCTAATTTCATGGGCGGCAAGTTCGAGGTCACCGACGCGGCGCTGAAGCCGATCGTCCAGGATGTAGCCAAGCGCGGGCTGGCCTATTTCGACGACGGAACCTCACCGCGCAGCGTGGCCGCGACGCTGGCGGCAGCCCAGTCGATGCCGTTTGCCAAGGCCGATATCAACATCGACCAGGTACCGACGCCGATGGAGATCGATCACGCCCTCTCCTCGCTGCAAGACCTGGCAAAGCAGCGTGGAGCCGCCATCGGGATTGCCTCCGCGCTGCCGGTCTCGATCGAACGGATCGGCGCCTGGATCAAGACGCTGGACAGCCATGGCATCATGCTGGTGCCATTGACAACCGCAATGCTGAAATCAAAATCGAATTAGGACCGATCAGGAAACCAGCCCTTGGGCCGGTTGTCTGACCCGCCCGCCTCTCAAGAGGTCCCGACCGCAAAGGTTCCCGCCGAATGCCCCGCTACGAAGACCTGCCTTATCGAACCTGCGTCGGCATGATGCTGCTCAATGCAGCCGGGCTTGTCTTCATCGGCCGCCGGGCCAGCGGCATTGAGCATGTCGACGAAACCCATGTCTGGCAGATGCCGCAGGGCGGCGTCGATCCCGGCGAGGACACCTGGGAGGCGGCAAGGCGCGAGCTCTACGAGGAGACCAGCGTCCGCTCGATCGAAAAGCTCGGCGAGGTCGCGGACTGGCTGATCTACGACATTCCCCGCACGGTAGCCGGGCGGGCCTGGAAGGGCCGCTATCGCGGGCAGCGGCAGAAATGGTATGCCGCGCGCTTCACTGGCAAGGATACTGAAATCAACGTTGCCAACCCCGGCGGCGGCCACAAGGCGGAATTCACCACCTGGCGCTGGGAGCCGATGAAGAATCTCCCCGAACTGATCGTGCCCTTCAAGCGGCCGGTCTACGAGCGGGTGGTGCAGGAATTCTCCGCGCTCGCCGGCACCTGAAGTCTTGGAGATTTTCTTTACGCGAAGCGGTCCCGATTCCGCTCGAAGACGCCACAGCATGATCCGGAAAAGTGGAAACCGGTTTTCCGGAAAGATCATGCTCAAACAAAGAGATGAGGTCATGATCCGATTCCGTCCAACCGGATCATGATCTATAGACGCGTTGCTGCTTCTCGCCGAACCGCATCTGCCACGCGCGATCAATCATGACCGAGGCAAAACCCTATCGCCCCAATGTGGGAATCGCGCTGTTCAATGCCCGCGGTGAGGTGCTGATCGGGCGGCGGTTTCGCGATGACGGCCCCGAGATCATTCTTCCCGGCCTTGAGTGGCAGATGCCGCAGGGCGGCGTCGATCCCGGCGAAGACCTGCGCGATGCAGCAATGCGCGAGCTCTGGGAAGAGACCGGGGCGGCCAGCGCCGATTATCTGGCCGAAACGGACTGGCTGACTTACGAGTTTCCGCCCTTTGACGGGCCCGCTTCGCACCGGCTGGCGAAATTCCGTGGCCAGCGCCAGAAATGGTTCGCGCTGCGCTTTACCGGCCGCGACGAGGACATCGATCCGTTGAAATCACGCAATGGCCAGCCGGCGGAATTCGATGCCTGGCGATGGGAGCGGCTGGACCGAGTCGCCGACCTCGTGGTGCCGTTCCGGCGGGAGGTCTATCAGATTGTCACGCAGCGCTTCGCGGAGTTTGCGCGCTGACGGCCAAGGCTCATGCCGGGTAGAATCCGGCCTCAAAACAGGAAACAGAGCCGCACAAAAAATGGAGCCTCGGTTCTGACGCCGTCAGAACCGAGACGGCGCTGGCCTCAATGCATCGCCGTCGAATTGAGCTGATGCTCGATGCTCCTGAAATGATCGAGCCGCTCGATGGCGCGGTCGAGCTCCGAGCCCTCTTTCTCCGTGAGCTTGGCTTCCATCTCGGCAATCTGGTTGGAGAACGACTGCCGGTCCAGCTCTTCCATCGAGGTGGCGACGTCGGCAAGCAGCGTGAGGCCCTTTTCGGAAACCTCGGCAAGACCGCCCAGCACGATGATCTTCTGCTTGGTGCCGCCGGCGGTCACCGTCAGGATTCCCGGCCGGACCGCGGCCACGACCGGCGCGTGACCGGCGAGCACGCCGAAATCGCCTTCGGCGCCGGGGATGTCAACCTGATCAACCTCGCCCGAGAAGGTGAGCTTTTCCGGCGAGACGAGATCGAAGTGAAAGGTGGCCATGGGGAACCTTGCGAATAGGGAGTAGCGAATAGCGAGTGGCGAAAGAGGGAGCGCTATTCGCTACTCCCCCATCCGCCTTTCGCATTGTCACGCCGCTTCAGCCGCGAGCTTCTTGCCCTTCTCGACGGCCTCTTCGATGGTGCCGACCATGTAGAAGGCAGCTTCCGGCAGGTGGTCATACTTGCCTTCGCAGAGATCACGGAAGCCCTTGATGGTGTCGGCGAGCTCGACGAACTTGCCCGGCGAGCCAGTGAACACTTCGGCAACGTGGAACGGCTGCGACAGGAAGCGCTCGACCTTGCGGGCGCGGGCCACCGTCAGCTTGTCCTCCTCGGACAATTCATCCATGCCGAGAATGGCGATGATGTCCTGCAGCGACTTGTAGCGCTGCAGCACCTGCTGGACCATGCGGGCGGTCTGATAATGCTCTTCGCCGACGATCAGCGGCGACAGCATGCGCGAAGTCGAGTCGAGCGGGTCCACCGCCGGATAAATGCCCTTTTCCGAGATCGCGCGGTTCAGCACCGTGGTCGCGTCCAAGTGGGCGAACGAGGTCGCCGGCGCCGGGTCGGTCAAGTCGTCGGCCGGCACGTAGATCGCCTGCACCGAGGTGATCGAACCCTTGTTGGTGGTGGTGATGCGCTCCTGCAGCGCGCCCATGTCGGTCGCGAGCGTCGGCTGATAACCCACCGCCGAGGGAATACGGCCGAGCAGCGCCGACACTTCGGAGCCGGCTTGCGTGAAGCGGAAGATGTTGTCGACGAAGAACAGCACGTCCTGGCCCTGGTCGCGGAAGTGCTCGGCGACGGTGAGGCCGGTGAGGCCGACCCGGGCGCGGGCGCCCGGCGGCTCGTTCATCTGGCCATACACCAGCGCGCATTTCGAGCCCTCGCCGCCGCCCTTCTTGTTGACGCCGGATTCGATGAACTCGTGATAGAGGTCGTTGCCTTCGCGGGTCCGTTCGCCGACGCCGGCGAACACCGAGTAACCGCCATGCGCCTTGGCGACGTTGTTGATCAGTTCCTGGATCAGCACGGTCTTGCCGACGCCGGCGCCGCCGAACAGGCCGATCTTGCCGCCCTTGGCGTAGGGCGCAAGCAGATCGACCACCTTGATGCCGGTGACGAGAATTTCGGCTTCGGTAGACTGGTCGGTATAGAGCGGCGCGTCCTGATGGATCGCGCGCATGTCCTCGGCCTTGACCGGGCCCTGCTCGTCGACGGGATCGCCGATCACATTCATGATGCGGCCGAGCGTGCCGGCACCGACCGGCACCCGGATCGGCGCACCGGTGTCGCCGACTTCCTGGCCGCGCACCAGACCTTCGGTGGTGTCCATCGCGATGGTGCGAACCGTGGATTCGCCGAGATGCTGGGCAACTTCGAGCACCAGGCGCTGGCCACCGTTCTTGGTCTCAAGCGCGTTCAGAATAGCGGGCAGATGGCCCTCGAACTGCACGTCGACGACGGCGCCGATGACCTGGGTAACACGTCCGGTCTGGTTGGCGGGTGTAGCCATGAAACTTTCTCCTCCGAATTCTATCTCAAGCAACCGTCAGCAGGATCAAACCGCCTCGGCGCCCGAAATGATTTCAATCAGTTCCTTCGTGATCATCGCCTGACGGGTGCGATTGTAGATCAGCGTCTGCTTGCGGATCATCTCGCCGGCGTTACGGGTGGCGTTGTCCATCGCGCTCATCTGCGCGCCATAGAACGAAGCGGTGTTCTCGAGCAGCGCCCGGAAGATCTGCACCGCGACGTTGCGCGGCAGCAGCCCGGTCAGGATCTCGTCCTCTTCCGGCTCGTATTCATAGCCGGTCGGAGCTCCGGCATTGGCTGCCGGCGGTTGAACTTCCAGCGGGATGATCTGCTGCGCGGTCGGCACCTGCGCGATCACCGACTTGAAACGCGAATAGAACAGCGTGCAGACGTCGAACTCGCCGGCTTCGAACCGCGCAATCACCTTCTTGGCGATATCCTCGGCATTGATGAAGCCAAGCTGGCGCACCGCGCGCAGATCGACATGTTCGACGATCTGCTTTTCGAACTGGCGGCGAAGCTGCTCATAGCCCTTGCGGCCGACGCAGAAGAACTTGACCTCTTTGCCTTCGTTGATCAGCGCATAGGCCCGCTCGCGGGCCAGACGCACGATCGAGGAGTTGAAGGCGCCGGAAAGTCCGCGCTCGCCGGTACACACCAACAGCAGGTGCACCTGGTTCTTGCCGGTTCCAGCCAGCAATGGCGGTGCGCCGGGAGAACCCGCGGCGGCAGCGGCGATGTTGGAGATCACGGCGTCCATCTTGTCCGCATAGGGACGCGCCGCCTCGGCCGCGCTCTGGGCCCGGCGCAGCTTCGACGCCGCCACCATCTGCATGGCCTTGGTGATCTTCTGCGTCGCCTTGGTGGAGGCGATGCGGACCCGCATGTCTTTCAGTGAAGCCATTCTTAGTTCACCCCGGCGATCCGATCCTCGATCCGACCGCAAGCCCCTCGTTCATCATGGCCGGCACGCGCCGGCCATGACATCCATGGCAAATCAAGCAAACGACTTGGCGTAACCCTCGACCACCGCCTTCAGCTTGCCGGCGGTATCGTCGGAGAGATCGCGGGTGTCGCGGATGGTATTGAGAATATCGGCATTCTTGCCGCGCAGCAGCGACAGCAAGCCGTCCTCGAAGTCACGCACCTTGTTGAGCGGGAGCGGGTCGAGATAACCGTTGGTGCCGGCCCAGATCACGCAAACCTGTTCTTCCATCTTCAGCGGCGAGAATTGCGGCTGCTTCAGCAGCTCGGTCAGACGCGAGCCGCGGTTGAGCAGGCGCTGCGTCGAAGCGTCGAGATCGGAGCCGAACTGCGCGAACGCCGCCATTTCGCGGTACTGCGCAAGCTCGCCCTTGATCTTGCCGGCGACCTTCTTCATCGCCTTGGTCTGCGCCGATGATCCGACGCGCGACACCGACAGACCGACGTTCACCGCAGGCCGGATGCCCTGGAAGAACAGATCGGTTTCCAGGAAGATCTGACCATCGGTAATCGAGATCACGTTGGTCGGAATATAGGCCGACACGTCGTTGGCCTGGGTTTCGATCACCGGCAGCGCCGTCAGCGAGCCCGCGCCCTTTTCGTCGTTGAGCTTGGCGGCGCGCTCGAGCAGGCGGGAATGCAGGTAGAACACATCGCCCGGATAGGCTTCGCGGCCCGGCGGGCGGCGCAGCAGCAGCGACATCTGGCGATAGGCGACCGCCTGCTTGGACAGGTCGTCATAGATGATGACGGCGTGCATGCCGTTGTCGCGGAAATATTCGCCCATGGTGCAACCGGTGAACGGCGCGAGATACTGCATCGGCGCGGGATCGGATGCGGTCGCCGCGATCACGATCGAATATTCCAGCGCGCCCTGCTCTTCGAGCACCTTGACGAACTGCGCCACGGTGGAGCGCTTCTGGCCGACCGCGACATAGACGCAATAGAGCTTGATCTTCTCGTCGTTCTGCGCGTTGAGCGGCTTCTGATTCAAGATGGTGTCGAGCGCGATCGCGGTCTTGCCGGTCTGGCGGTCACCGATGATCAGTTCGCGCTGGCCGCGGCCAACCGGGATCAGTGCATCGATCGCCTTCAGCCCCGTGGCCATCGGCTCATGCACCGACTTGCGCGGAATGATGCCGGGCGCCTTGACGTCGACGCGCTTGCGCTCGACCGCCTGGATCGGGCCCTTGCCGTCGATCGGGTTGCCCAGCGCGTCGACGACGCGGCCGAGCAGACCCTTGCCCACCGGGGTGTCGACGATGGCGCGGGTGCGCTTGACGGTCTGGCCTTCCTTGATCTCACGGTCGGCGCCGAAGATAACCACACCGACATTGTCGTTTTCGAGGTTGAGCGCCATGCCGCGCGTGCCGTTCTCGAACTCGACCATTTCGCCCGCCTGGACGTTGTCGAGGCCGTAGACGCGGGCGATACCGTCGCCGACCGACAGCACCTGTCCGACTTCGGTAACCTCGGCTTCCTGGCCGAAATTCTTGATCTGGTCCTTGAGGATCGCGGAAATTTCCGCGGCGCGGATATCCATCAGCCTGCCTCTTTCATCGCGTGCTTGATCGAATTGAGTTTGGTGCGAAGCGAACTATCGACCATCTGGCTGCCGAGCTTGACCACAAGGCCGCCGATGATCGAGGGATCGACTTTCACGTTGAGTGCAACATCCTTGCCCGTCACTGATTTCAGCGCGGCCTTCAAGGCGTCGAGATTCTTGTCGTTCAGCTGTTCCGCCACGGTTACATCGGCCGTCGCCTCGCCCCTGAACTTGGCGACCAGCGTGCGGAACGCGCGAATCACGCCATCGACCGCGAACAACCGCCGGTTGGTGGTGAGCACTTTGAGGAAATTCGCGGCAATACCGGCAATGCCCGCTCTGTCGAGCACGGCGGCGAGCGCCTTCAATTGCACGTCCGCCGAAAAAACCGGGCTGCGGACTAGGCGCTTCAGCTCCGCGCTCTCGGCGAGCATGGCGTCGAAGCGGTCGAGATCGGCCTTCACCGCATCGACGGATTTTTCATCCCGCGCCAGTTCAAATAAAGCCGTTGCATAACGGCCGGACACTCCCGAAACAGACGGATCTTCTGCAGCCACAAGCGCGCTCTTTTAGCTATTAAATTCGCAAGGGAAAAACCGCCGCCACGGGTGGCGCCATCAAGCCCTTGGAATTCAAGCGGGACTTCGATTTTCGACCGACACGTGCCGTGCCGGGATCGTTAAAATCGCGGCTTTGCTAACATAGCAAAAGCGCAGGCGCAACATGACACCCGCTTCGCGTGAAGCCATATCGCCGGTCCTGTCAAGCCGGCCCGGAATCACTTTCTGCGGCGCAGCGACGGCCATGCGGGCCTTCGGACAAACCGGCATCAGCTCCCCCATCATATGGTTCCGGCTGAAAACCATTTGCCGCGGCCGGCGGTGCCGGAGCGGAACCAAATTGGCGCGTCCATTTCATTTGCCGATTACTTGCGTAAAACTGTCATCCAAGTAATGCATCGAAGATAATCAGTATTTTAAAGTAATCTCTTAGTTAATGAATCGTTAACGCGCAAGATTACGGAACATCTCTGGATCATCCGGTCCGGTAACAAGATATTTCAATGTGATACAATCTGACTTTACTGCCAAATTCACGCCTTATTAGGCAACCAAACGGCGGCCGCTCACAACGGGACGGGGGTTCCATTTGTCACATATGTGGCAATACTATCTGAGGGTCTATCTGAAATGCACGTGTTCAAAAAGTCGGCGCTGGGAACCGTAACCCAGTCGCGCACGGCGTTCGCTGTGGTCGCCGCAACTCTGGTTTTCGGCGGGGGTATCAGCGAAGCGTCAGCCAAATCCCGGCATCACCACCACGTCTATCGCCATCATCATTTCCACCATCATCACGCTGCCAACAGCCGCGATGAATCCAATTCTCCCTGGATGAGCGCCAACGCCTCGTTTGGCTCGTTCTCGCACGCCGTCGGCCGCGTTTTCTCCGGCCTGGCCTCGTTTTACGGCAATGAGTCCGGCCGCCAGACCGCCTCGGGCCAGCGCTTCAGCCAGAACGCCATGACCTGCGCCCACCGCTCGCTGCCGTTCGGCACCAAGCTGCGCGTGACCCATGACGGCCGCAGCGTCGTCGTCACCGTCAATGATCGTGGCCCTTATGTCCGTGGCCGCGTTCTTGACCTCTCCACCGGCGCCGCCCGTGCGATCGGCCTGACCAGCGCCGGTGTCGGCCGGGTCACTGCCGAAGTCGTCGGCTGAGGCGGCGCTTAGTCACTAAGCGCGGGTCACGGCACTAAGGCATGATACGCGCGGAACGCGTTTGCGCGGAGATCATGCTCAAACAAGAGATGAGATCATGGTCCGATTCCCCTGATCGGATCATGATTTAGAACTATGCTGCCTACCCAAAAGCCTGCCGTCGGAAGACGGCGGGCTTTTTCGTGCGCCAGATCGCGGCACGTCCGTCACAACGAAAAGTTCTACAGGAAGCTCTGAGGATCGACATCGACCTCGAGCTTGAGATTGCCCTTCGGCTTCGGCCCGGCGGCCAGCCATTGGCGCAAATAATGCGACAGATCGACATTGCGCGCCGATTTTACCAGCAGCCGGAACCGGTAGCGGCCCTTGATGACGGCCAGCGGCGCCTCCGCAGGACCCAGTACCTGGATACGCTCGTCAAGCGGCGCCATCGCGGCCAGCTTGCGCGCAAACCCTTCCGCGGTCGGGCGGTCTCCCGCCGAGACGATCAGGCTCGCGAGCCGTCCAAATGGCGGATAGCCGGCACGCTCGCGGGCTTCGATTTCGCTGGCATAAAACGCCTCGCGATCGCAGGCCACCAGCGCCTTCATCACGGGATGCTCCGGCTGATGGGTCTGCAGATAGCCGACGCCGCGGCCCTGATCGCGTCCGGCGCGTCCGACCACCTGGTTCAGCAATTGCCAGGTGCGCTCGGCGGCGCGCGGATCGCCATTGCCGAGCCCGAGATCGGCATCGATCACGCCGACCAGATTGAGCCTCGGGAAATGGTGGCCCTTGGCGACGAGCTGGGTGCCGATGATGATATCGACCCGCCCCTCCGCGATCTCGTTCAGCTCAGAACGCATGGTCTCGATCGAGGTGATGAGATCGCTCGACAGCACCATGGTGCGCGCCTGCGGGAACAAGGCCGCCGCTTCCTCCTGCAACCGTTCGACGCCGGGGCCGACCGCGACCAGGGATTGCTCGGCCGCGCAATGCGGGCAAGTCGGCGGCCGCGGCATCGAGAAGCCGCAATGATGGCAGACCAGGCGCTGACGGAAACGATGATCGACCAGCCAGGCATCGCAGATCGTGCAGGCGAAGCGATGGCCGCAGGCCCGGCACAGCGTCAGCGGCGCATAGCCGCGGCGGTTCAGGAACAACAGCGCCTGCTCGCGCCGTTCTACGGCATGGCCGATCTGCTCGGCCAGGCGTGGCGAGATGAAACGGCCACGTGCCGGCGCTTCGCGCCTGAGATCGATCGCTTCGATATGCGGCATATGCTGGCCGCCAAATCGCGACGGCAGCACCACGCGCCGATACCGGCCCTTGCGGGCGTTGACCTCGGTTTCCACCGATGGTGTTGCGGAGGCCAGCACGATCGGCACCTTGGCAAGGTTCGCACGCACCACGGCCATGTCGCGGGCGTGATAATGGGCGCCGTCGTCCTGCTTGTAGGCCTGATCGTGCTCTTCATCGACCACGATCAGGCCGAGATTGGCATAGGGCATGAACAGCGCCGAGCGCGCCCCGACGATAACAGGCGCTTGCCCCGAGGCGAGCGCCGCCCAGTTGCGGGCGCGGGTGCGCGGCGTCAGCCCGGAATGCCATTCCAGCGGCCGTACGCCGAAGCGATTGGCAAAGCGGTCGAGGAACTGGCCGGTCAGCGCGATCTCCGGCATCAGGATCAGCGATTGCCGGCCGCGGCGGATGGTCTCGGCGATGGCTTCAAAATAGACCTCGGTCTTGCCCGATCCGGTGACGCCGTCGAGCAGCGCGACATGAAAGCTGCCATTCGCCGCCAGCGCCCGCATCGCATCGACCGCCCTGCGCTGCTGCGATGAGAATTCGGGCTGGGCATAGGACGGATCGGGCGCGGGCGGCGGCGGTGGCGGCGGCATCGCCTCGACCGCCAGCGTGCCCTCATCGACCAGACCGTCGACCACGCCGACGGAAACGCCGGCTTCACGCGCCGCATCAGATTTACCGTGCAATAGGCCGTCCGACAGGCATTCGATCAGGCGCCGCCGCGCCGGGGTCAGGCGCCGGGGCG
>DASZTN010000062.1:0-16635 GCA_035547995.1 Bradyrhizobium sp.
CGAGCGCACGCTGATCATCGCCGACAAGGGCGCTTACGTCAGCTATCTCGAGGGCTGCACCGCGCCGCAGCGCGATGAGAACCAGCTGCATGCCGCGGTGGTCGAACTGGTCGCGCTCGACGATGCCGAGATCAAATATTCCACGGTGCAGAACTGGTATCCGGGCAATTCCGAAGGCAAGGGCGGCATCTATAATTTCGTCACCAAGCGCGGCGACTGCCGTGGCGCCAGGTCGAAGATTTCCTGGACCCAGGTCGAAACGGGATCGGCAATCACCTGGAAATATCCGAGCTGCATCCTGCGCGGCGACAACTCGCGCGGCGAATTCTACTCGATCGCGATCTCCAACGGCTTCCAGCAGGTCGATTCCGGCACCAAGATGCTTCATCTCGGGAAAAACACCACGAGCCGGATCATCTCCAAGGGCATCGCAGCCGGCAAATCGCAGAACACCTATCGCGGCCTCGTCACCGCGCATCGCAAGGCCACGGGGGCGCGCAACTTCACCGCCTGCGATTCGCTCCTGATCGGCGATGAGTGCGGCGCGCACACCGTGCCTTACGTCGAAGCCAAGAACTCCTCGGCGCTGTTCGAGCACGAGGCGACCACCTCGAAGATTTCCGAGGACGTGCTGTTCTACTGCATCCAGCGCGGGCTCAGCCAGGAGGAAGCCGTCGGCCTCGTGGTCAACGGTTTCGTCAAGGACGTGCTGCAGCAGCTGCCGATGGAATTTGCCGTCGAGGCGCAGAAGCTGATCTCGATCTCGCTCGAAGGGAGCGTGGGATAACCGCGGTCCTCATCCTTAAAAGAGGCAGCGAAGCGGCTGCCTCGAAAGATGGAAGACCGGAAAAATCGTTGGCCTCATCCTTCGAGATGCGCCCTCGGCGCTGCTCAGGACGAGGGGATGGATGGAACAAGAAATGCCGTTACTCGAAGTCAAAAATTTGCAGGTCCGTGTCGACGACCGCGAAATTCTTCACGGCCTCTCGCTCACCGTGAACGAGGGCGAGGTGCATGCGATCATGGGGCCGAACGGCTCCGGCAAGTCGACGCTGTCCCACGTCATTGCCGGCAAGCCCGGCTATGAGGTCACCGGCGGCGAGATCCTGTTCAAGGGCGAGGACCTGCTGGAAATGGAGCCCGACGAGCGCGCCGCCAGGGGCGTGTTCCTGGCATTCCAATACCCGGTCGAGATCCCCGGCGTCGCCACCATGACGTTCCTGCGCACGGCGCTGAACGCCCAGCGCAAGGCGCGCGGCGAAAGCGAATATTCGACGCCGGACTTCCTGAAGAAGGTGCGTGAAGTCGCTAGCTCCCTGAACATTCCGCAGGACATGCTCAAGCGCGGCGTCAATGTCGGCTTCTCCGGCGGCGAGAAGAAGCGCAACGAGGTGCTGCAGATGGCGCTGTTCGAGCCGAGCCTGTGCATTCTCGATGAGATGGATTCCGGCCTCGACATCGACGCGCTGCGGATCGCGGCAGACGGCGTCAACGCGTTGCGTTCGCCGAAACGGGCGATGATCGTGATCACGCATTACCAGCGGCTGTTGAATTACATCGTGCCCGACTTCGTCCATGTGATGTCGCGGGGACGCGTCGTCAAAAGCGGCGACAAGGAACTGGCGTTGGAGCTGGAAGCTTCCGGCTACGCGCAGTTCGAAGACGCCTGAAAGCAGGTTGGTGATGAACCTGGTACTGACAAAAACGGAAACCGGTCGGGCGCCGAGCAGCATTTTTGACGCTGCACAGGGCCGCTTGCCCGGCACCGGCAAGGTCGCCGACGTCAGGCAGCAGGCGTTCGAGGCGTTTGAGCGCAGCGGCCTGCCGCATCGGCGCATCGAAGATTGGAAATATACTGACCTGCGCGTGCTGATGCGCGAAGTGTTGCCGCTGGCGTCTGCGCCTGATGCCGCCGCAATCGAGCACGCCCGCGCTGCGCTGAAACTGCATGCCGTGGAAGGCGCCTCCAGGCTCGTTCTGGTCGACGGGGTTTTTATCCCCTCGCTTTCCGATGTCGCGAGGCTTGAGGCCGGCGTCACTGTCCGGAGCCTGCGCGAAACCCTCGAGGACAACGGCAACGAGGCCCGCGCCGATCTGCTGCTCACCAAGCAGACCGACGCGATGATATCGCTGAACGCGGCGCTGGCCACCGACGGGGTCGTGCTCAGCCTTGCCGATGGTGCGGCATTGTCCCGCCCGGTCCAGATCATTCATGTCGCCACAACACCGTCGGCATCCGCCGTGACGCGTTCTCACGTCAAGGTCGGCCACAACGTGCGCGCCACTCTGGTCGAAAGCTTCATTGCCGCCGGTGGCGCAAGGGCGCATCAAGCCAATGACGCGGTGATCGTCTGGATCGGCGATGGCGCGGAGCTGTCGCATATACGGCTGCTGGCCGACGAGGCGGATGCGATCAACATCACGTCGCAGATCTTCACCGTCGGCGCCAGGGCCAGGCTCAATCTGTTCAACATGACCAGCGGCGCTGCGGTCAGCCGGTTCCAGGGATTCATCACGCTGGCCGGCGAGGGCACCGAGCTGTCGATCAACGGCGTCAATTTGCTGCGCGGCAAGCAGCACGGCGACATGACGCTGGTCGTCGATCATGCCGTGCCGAATTGCACCAGCCGCGAAGTGTTCCGGGCCGTGGTCGACGACCGCGCGCATTCGGTGTTCCAGGGCCGCATCAATGTCTGGCCCAAGGCGCAAAAGACTGACGCCAAGATGATGACGCGGGCGCTGCTCTTGTCCGACGAGGCCGAGGCCGACAACAAGCCGGAGCTGGAGATTTTCGCCGACGACGTCACCTGCGGACATGGCGCGACCACCGGCGCGCTCGACGAGAGCCTGTTGTTCTATCTTCGTGCGCGGGGTCTTCCGGAGAAGGAAGCCCAGGCACTGCTGATCCAGGCCTTCGTCGGCGAAGCGATCGAACAGATCACCGATGACGGCTTGCGGGAACTCGTGGTCGCCAACGCGCGGCGCTGGTTGGAGAACCGATCATGATCCTGCATCCGGCGGTCGCGAACGGCTCATATGATGTGGCGCGCGTTAGGGAGGATTTCCCGGCGCTGGCGCTTCAGGTCTATGGCAAGCGGCTGGTCTATCTCGACAACGCCGCGTCCGCACAGAAGCCGACCGCCGTGCTCGACCGCATGACCGAGGCCTACAAGAGCGAATACGCCAACGTGCATCGCGGCCTGCATTACCTCGCCAATGCAGCGACGGAGGGCTATGAGGGCGGCAGAGCCAAGGTCGCGAAATTCCTCAACGCGCGGCGCAATGAAGAAATCGTCTTCACCCGCAACGCCACCGAGGCAATCAACCTCGTGGCTTATTCCTGGGGCGAGCCGAATATCGGGGACGGTGACGAGATCGTGGTCTCGATCATGGAGCACCACTCCAACATCGTGCCCTGGCATTTCCTTAGGGAGCGTCATGGCGCGGTGCTCAAATGGGCGCCGGTCGATGACGAAGGCAATTTCCTGATCGACGAATTCGAGAAGCTGCTGACGCCGCGGACCAAGCTGGTCGCGATCACGCAGATGTCGAACATGCTCGGCACCGTCGTTCCGGTCAAGGACGTGGTGAAGCTTGCGCATGCGCGCGGCATTCCGGTGCTGGTCGACGGCAGCCAGGCCGCGGTGCATCTGGCGATCGACGTCCAGGACATCGATTGCGATTTCTATGTCTTCACCGGCCACAAGGTCTACGGCCCGAGCGGCATCGGCGCGCTCTATGCCAAATACGAGATCCTGGAGGCGATGCGGCCCTTCAACGGCGGCGGCGAGATGATCCGCGAGGTCGCCAGGGACTGGGTCACCTATGGCGATCCGCCGCATAAATTCGAAGCCGGAACGCCGGCAATCGTGGAAGCGATCGGTTTCGGGGCCGCGATCGATTACGTCAATTCGATCGGCAAGGAGCGCATTGCCGCGCATGAGCATGACCTTCTGACCTACGCCCAGGAGCGGCTGCGCGACATCAATTCGCTGCGCGTGATCGGCACCGCGCGCGACAAGGGACCAGTGATCTCGTTCGAGATGAAGGGCGCCCATCCGCACGACGTCGCCACCGTGATCGACCGGCAGGGCATTGCGGTGCGTGCCGGCACCCACTGCGTGATGCCGCTTTTGGAGAGGTTCAACGTCACCGCGACCTGCCGGGCTTCATTCGGGATGTATAATACCCGCGAAGAAGTCGACCAGCTGGCACAGGCACTCATCAAGGCACGGGAATTGTTCGCATGACCGATACGGCCGAAGCCAAAACTCCCGAGGTCCAGACCTCCGGCGTCAACAACCCGGATGTCAGGACCAGCCACGTCGAGACCCATTCGGCGCTGCCGCCGGATGAGACCGAGCGGCTGAGCACGGAAATCGTCGCGGCACTGAAGACGGTGTTCGATCCGGAAATTCCGGCCGACATCTACGAACTCGGCCTGATCTACAAGGTCGACCTGAAGGACGACCGCGCCGTCGACGTCGTCATGACGCTGACGACGCCGAACTGTCCGGCGGCCGGCGAGTTGCCGACCCAGGTCGAGAATGCGGTTGCCAGCGTTCCCGGCGTCGGCGTGGTCAGCGTCAGCGTCGTCTGGGATCCGCCGTGGTCGCCGGAACGGATGAGCGACGAGGCGCGCCTCGTGCTCAATATGTGGTGACGCACTAGCGAGTTAACTTAAAGGGAAAATGTCCGGCATTGATTTGCCGTCGGGATTGACCACATGACTGAGATGACACCCGCTTCTCCCACACCTGTCTCCAAGCCGAAGCCGCGGCCCCGTCCGCAGGTCATGAAGCTGACGGACGCCGCTGCGCAGCGCATCCAGGAACTGGCTGATCGCGCCGATTCGGAAATCGTCGGCCTGCGGGTCGGTATCAAGAACGGCGGCTGCGCCGGACAATCCTACACGGTCGAATATGCTCACGAGATCCGGCCGACCGACGAGGTGGTCGAGGATAAGGGCGTGAAGATCCTGGTCGATCCCAAAGCGGTGCTGTTCCTGCTCGGCACCGAGATGGATTACAAGGCCGACAGGATGCAGGCCCAGTTCGTCTTCAACAACCCGAACCAGGTCTCGGCCTGCGGCTGCGGCGAGTCGGTGCAGCTCAAGCCGGCAGAGGTCTGAGGCCCTACGCGCACGCTGATCCCCTCCCGAAGGAGGCGCAGCTCGAAGGATGCCGCAGGGATGGCCGGGGCCTGATGGTTGTTCTGGCGATGCGCAGCCCGCGCGTCATCATGCAGGTCGGCGTCGAGGGCTGGGGCCATGGACCGCGAATTCCTGCTCGATCTGTTCTCCGATTTCGGTCCGGTAACGATCCGCCGGATGTTTTCCGGCTTCGGCATTTCCGCCGACGGCACCAATTTCGCGCTTGCCCTGCGCAGCGGACTTTATTTTCGTGCCGATGACGCAACGATCCCGCAATTCGAAGCGGAAGGGTCAAAGCCGTTTCAATACCAGACCCGCACCAAGACGGTGACGGTCGGCTCCTACTGGCAGTTGCCGGCGCGTCTGTTCGATGATTCCGAAGAAATGGCCGCGTGGGCGAAGGCGGCGCTGGCGGCGGCCCAGCGCGCGGCGTTGAAGAAACGTGCGCGATCGCGCAAGGTGGCAAAAGTGTCGGGCAAGAGCAGCGGCGCCGCGGCCAAGCCGGCCGCAAAAAAGAAAAGCAAAAAAGGCGCGGCAAAAGATCGAGTGTCGAAGAAGGAAACCGCCCGTCGATCTGCCGCGCGTAGGCGCTAAAGATCCATTCCACGTCATTCCGGGATGGTCCGAAGGACCAGACCCGGAATCTCGCACCATAATCTCGAACTTCCGGATCGTCGCTCCGCTCCGTCCGGAATGACGAAGCCGGGATAGATTGCTTCGACGCTTTCGTTCCCGACAGCAGTGATCAGCACGTCAGCTGATTCTGGATCTCGGCCGCGTATTCGGGGTCGACCTCGCAGATCACGCGGTTGCGGCCGTTGCGCTTGGCGGCGTAGAGGCAGGCGTCGGCGCGCTCGATCAGTGAATCCGTATCATCACCGGGCTTGAGAATGGATACGCCGACCGAGATGGTGACGCGGCCGAGAATTTCGCCGGTGGATTTTTTCTTCAGCTCCTTGGCCATGACGGCGCGGCGAATGTGGTCGGCGACGGTCAGCGCCTGGCGCAGACCGGTGTTGGGCAGCACCACGGCGAACTCCTCGCCGCCATAGCGCGCGGTAATATCCTGACCCTTGATGGTCTGCTTCAACGACAGCGCAACCAGGCGCAGCACCTGATCACCGGTCAGATGGCCATAGGAATCGTTGAACGATTTGAAGTGGTCGATATCGAACATCAGGAGCGACAGCGGCTCGCTGCTGGCAAGCGCATGCTCGACTGCGCGTTCGATCGAGCGATCGAAATATTTGCGGTTGCCGAGCCCGGTGAGGGGATCGGTCAGGCTTTCCGCCCGGATCGCGTCCAGGCTCTGCTGCAGATCGCTGATTTCGGTTTTCGACAGCAGCAGCCGCTCTTCAAGAACCTTGTTGGTGTCGCGCATCTGGCGGGTCGACTCCACCAGCGATTCGATGATCGTCTTGAGCTGGTCGCGGCTGTCAGCAGCTTTGAGCTTCTCGGTCGCGCCAGACAGGCTTTCGTCGTAGCTGGTGGACATACCGAGTGCTTCGGTGATGAGGGTCATCACATCGTCGATTTCGCCGATCACGCGCGCACCGACCTTGTCGATGCGGTCCGTGGTCTTGATCTGGGAAAGATAGCTTTCGTAGATCTGCTCGAGATCGGCTTCGCTCAGCGTGCCGCTGCGCGCCAGCGTCTCGTTGATGATCTTGTTGAGGGGAGGATTATATCCGGTCGCGTAGACGTACCAGATCTCGTAATTGCGGGGGACCGCCGTTTGGCGAAGCGACTTGATCTGGCCCAGCGCCACTTCGGCGAAGGCCAGCGTGCGTTCGTGTTCGTCGAGCACGTTCCTGTCCCCAAATAGCGGGCTTCCTGCCCGTCGTCCCCAAACGCAATATTTAGAATATAGGCACCAAGTTAACGGAGGAGGGTGAATCGCCGGTAAACGCGCTTCACGCCGGCTGATCGGCCGGCGTGATCGGAGCCCTATAGCGTCTTCATGCGAAGGCGATACATGCTTCGCATGAAGAAAACGCGTCAAAACAAGAAGCTAAGCTTGGCCTGATTCAATCAGAACCGGAAAGCTTTAGTGCTCGTCCGTCGGCTGAACTCGCCGGGCGCGGATCGGCCGCAGCAGAAATGCGGGGAGGTGGGAATGATCGGCCGGCTCCGACGTCGCATCGTGTGGTTCCGGCGGCGCTTCGGCGCGACCGATCGAAGGCACGCGCGAGGCGGCTGCATGCGGCTGTGGCTGCTGGCTGCGCCCACCACCGGGGCGCCGAGTGTCGCGTTCGCGACGGGATTTTCGTCTGCCGCGCGAGCCGTCGCGGCCATGTGATTCACGCGCCTGCTCCTGGCCGTCGCTCGCCGCCATTGCCTCTTCCGGCTGAGCCGCGCCATCGCCTTCGGCGCGCGGAATAGTCTGCCCGATCAGTTTCTCGATCGCCGCCATCGCCTTGTGGTCGAGCGGCGTGACGATCGAGATCGCGGTGCCGCTGCGGCCCGCCCGGCCGGTTCGGCCGATGCGGTGCACGTAATCGTCGGCATGGTGGGGAACGTCGAAATTGAAGACGTGGCTGACTTCGGGAATGTCGAGTCCGCGGGCGGCAACATCGGAGGCGACCAGCAGCGGCAATTCGCCTTTACGGAATTGATCGAGCGCCGCCATGCGCGCCGACTGATCCATGTCGCCATGCAGTGCGCCGGCACTGAAGCCGTGTTTCTGCAGCGATTTGTGGAGAATGGCGACCTCTCGCTTGCGGTTGCAGAAGATGATCGCGTTTTTGAGGTCTTTGGCCTGCCGCAGCAGGCGGCGCAGGATCTCACGCTTTTCGTGCGGCTCGCGGCCGGCGGACACCTGCGATTGCGTGACGGTAACGGCGGTTGTTGCTGGTTTCGAGACTTCGACGCGTTCCGGATTGTGCAGGAAGGCTTCGGTGACGCGGCGGATTTCCGGTGGCATGGTCGCCGTGAAGAACAGCGTCTGCCGGGTGAAGGGGACCAATTTGCAGATACGTTCGATATCGGGAATGAAGCCCATATCGAGCATGCGGTCCGCTTCATCGATCACCAGCAATTCGACGCCGGTGAGGAGGAGACCGCCGCGCTCGGTATGATCGAGCAGGCGGCCCGGGGTTGCGATCAGCACGTCGACGCCGCGCATCAGCTTCGAATCCTGATCGCCGAACGAGACGCCGCCGATCAGGAGCGCCACGTTGAGCTTTTGGCCGGCACCGTAGCGGTCGAAATTTTCCTTCACCTGCGCCGCCAGTTCGCGGGTCGGTTCAAGGATCAGCGTCCGCGGCATCCGGGCGCGGGCGCGGCCCTTTTCCAGAAGGGTGAGCATCGGAAGGACGAAAGCCGCAGTCTTGCCGGTGCCGGTTTGGGCAATGCCGAGGACGTCTCGGCGGGCCAGGACGTGGGGGATAGCCTGTTCCTGGATCGGGGTGGGGGCGGTGTAACCAGTCGCCGCTACGGCGGCGAGCACTTTGTCGGACAAACCGAGATGAGAAAAAGACATCGAGCCTCTAGTCGAAACCGCCGTTCGGAATCGAGGGTAAAAAGGCTGTCGCGCTTAGCCCCGAAACGGCGTGCTTTATGAAGCTGGGGGCTATTTAACTGGCGCTGACCAGCGGCTTGCCTCTGGGAATCGCGTTTCGATCCGGGGCCGCTTCGCAGCAAAACATAGGGGCGAAATGGCCAAAGTCAATCTCATCGTGCCCCAAATAGCTGGAAAAGCTTAATGTTTTCGCAGAAATAGCCCGCTTTTTGTCATCCGGCCTTCAAATTCGGGCCCGTTCCGATTCGATCGAAGGCATTCCGGGCGTTCCGATGAGTGCCGGCGGCGATCCAAGCCGTCACCCAGGACCATGGCGCTTCACGATGGAACAGCTATCGTGGGAACATCCTGAAGCGAGCCCGCTTCTCCTCCACTCGATGCAAAGACGTGAGGGCCGATCATGGACGCTGGCAAGCCTTCGGAAAAACCAGAACGCGTCATCGAGACCCGCTGCTGCATCGTCGGCGGTGGCCCGGCCGGCATGATGCTGGGCTATCTGCTTGGCCGCGCCGGCATCGAGACCGTCGTCTTGGAAAAGCATGCAGATTTCTTCCGCGATTTCCGCGGCGACACCGTGCATCCGTCGACGCTGCAGGTGATGGATGAACTCGGCCTGATCGATGGCTTCCTCAAGCTGCCGCATCAGGAATTGCAAATCATGGAAGGTCAGTTCGGCAGCACGTCGCTTCGTCTCGCCGATCTTCGCCGCCTCGATGCCAAATACCCTTTCATCGCCTTCATGCCGCAATGGGACTTCCTCAATTTCCTGCGCGAGAGCGGCAAGCGATTTCCCAAGCTCGATGTCATGATGAAGACGGAGGCCACCGAGCTGATCTGGTCGGGTGACAAGGTTAGTGGCGTCATCGCCCATACGCCGGAGGGGCCGGTGCAGATCCATGCGGATCTGACGGTCGCCTGTGACGGCCGCCATTCGATCGTGCGCGAGCGGGCTCGGCTCGATGTGGAGGAGATCGGCGCGCCGATGGACGTATTGTGGTTTCGTGCCGGCAAGCACGCCGACGAAAAAGAGCGGCTGTTTGCGCGCGTTGAGACCGGCAAGATGATGGTGACCTTTGACCGCGGCGATTACTGGCAATGCGCTTATGTCATCGCCAAGGGGCAGTACGATGCGGTCAAGGCCCGCGGGCTTGATGCCTTCCGCGACGACGTCGTTGCCATGGCCCCGATCCTGCGGCGCGGCATGGCCGACGTGAAGAGCTGGGACGATGTGAAGCTGCTTACGGTTGCGATCAACCGCCTGAAGCGTTGGACCCGGCCGGGGCTGCTGTGCATCGGCGATGCCGCGCATGCGATGTCGCCGGTCGGCGGCGTCGGGGTCAATCTCGCGGTGCAGGATGCGGTCGCGACCGCAAACCTTCTGGCCGGCAAGCTCGTCCATGGCTGCCCGAGCGAAGAGGAACTGGGAGCGGTGCGCGAGCGGCGGGAATTTCCGATGCGCATGACCCAGCGCATGCAGGTCATCGTTCAGAACAACGTCATCAGCGTCGCACTCAGGGGCGACCGCAGGATGACGCCACCCTTGTTGCTGCGTGTGGTCAGTTCGGTGCCATGGCTGCAGGGGCTTGCCGCGCGATTTTTGGCGATCGGCGTGCGGCCCGAGCACGTGCATTCGCCGGCGGCGGGTTAGGCGCCCCTCAAATGAGCCGGAGCGGCTATCCCATGATGGAAAAGCCGCCGTCGACCGGAATCGCCGTGCCGGTCACGAAGTCGGATGCCGGCGATGAGAGGAATACCGCAATGCCGGCGAAGTCGCCGATCTCTCCCCATCGCGATGCCGGCGTGCGCGCCAGAACCTTGCCATGCAGGCCGTCGACCTCCTGCCGCGCGCGCTGGGTGAGGTCGGTATCGATCCAGCCCGGCAATATGGCGTTGGCCTGGATATTGTCCGCCGCCCAGGCGCAAGCGCAGGCGCGGGTGAACTGCACGATGCCGCCTTTGCTGGCGGCATAGGCCGGCGCGAAGCTGGCGCCGAAGATCGACATCATCGATCCGATATTGATGATCTTGCCGCCGCCCAGCGCCTTCATGACCGGATGCACCGCCTGCGAGCACAGGAAGGCGCTGGTCAGGTTGGTATCGATGACCCGGTGCCATTCGGCGACGTCGAGCACATGCGGCGGCTTGCGGATATTGATCCCGGCATTGTTGACGAGGATATCGATCCGGCCGAGCTCCTGCTTGACGCGCTCGATCATGGCGCCGACTGCGGCCTGATCGGTGACGTCGGCGACGACGGAGATTGCCTTGACGCCGCGCTGCCTGAGATCGGCAACGGCGTCGTTCGACTTTGTTTCATTGCGCGCGACGATCGCAATGTCGGCACCGGCATCGGCGAGCCCGCGCGCCATGCCAAGACCGATTCCGCCATTACCGCCGGTGACGATCGCCACCTTGTTGCTGAGGTCGAAGAGCTGCTGCGTCATGCCTGTCATCCGGATGTTCGGGACCAAGGGGCGGGATTAGAGCAATGATCCGGAAAAGTGGAAACCGGTTTTCCTCACGACAAACGCGGAACGCGTTTGCGCGGAGATCATGATCCAGCGCGATTTGGCGAGAGAGATGATGGAAGCACGCCAGCCCGGAAGTCGGGTCAGCGAGCAAATGGCAACCATCGGCACTGCACATTGGCGCTACGGCTCGGGCAGGGCAGGGGGCAGGACAAGGACAGACGAGAAGGGGCAGACAATGCGCCGGCCTTGAAGGAGCTATTCGCAAGTGCGCTGAAGGCGGGTCGCCACAGGCACAAAAAAGCCCCGGCAGAGCCGGGGCTTTTTGTCCGTTGTCGCCGAGCGCGATCAGTATGGCGCGACGACCGGGCCACCCCAGTTGAAGCGATAGACCAGCGAGGTGCTGACGGTCTGAACCAGCGGATGGAAGGTGATGGAGTTGCCAACCGGCGCATTGGTTCCATCAACCAGCTCGTCGATGGTCTTCTTGTTGTAATAAGCGGCGCGATATTCGGTCTTCATGAACCAGCCGGGTGCGCTGATGCCGAAGATGTCGAGGTTGTTTTCGACGCCGCCACCGACGAACCAGCCCTGGCTGTCGAAGCTGTTGGTGTGGCCGCCGACGGGCAGAGCCGAAGCGGTATCGAACAGCGTGGTGCCCGACCAGTCGGAGCCGGTGTAACCAGCATTGACGTAGGACAGTACATTCGGCGCGACCAGATAGCCGCCACGCACGCCCACCGCCCAGGTGTCGCGGGCCTTCAGGTTGCCGGCAACGCCGAGGGTCTGATCCTGGATCGTGCCCTTCATGCTGCCGAACTGGCCGTCAGCGAAGATGCCAGCCACCCAGCGGCTTGCGAACTGCCAGTCATAGCCGGCACCAACCGTGCCAAACCAGCCGTCGCCGCCCTGGCGCTGATTGAAGCCCAGGATCGGAGCGCCGCTGGCCGTGCCCTGAACGCCGGTATCGGCATCCCACACGCCGCCGCCGGCGCCGCCGAAGACATAGAAACCGGTCCAGTTCCAGGTCGGAGCCGGGGGAGGAGCCTTGGTGTAGGTGCGGGCAGGAAGATCGGCTGCCAGTGCCGATCCCGAGAATGCGGCGGCCGCAGTCAGGGCGAGCAGTATTTTTTTCATTTTCAGTCCCTCAACGATGGTGGGGCCGCGGGTACGCGAGCGCCGAATCCTCAAAAACATTGAAGCTGTTATAGACGGTTCTGCCCGAAATGCTGTTGCCCGGCAGGCACACACGCTGGAAAACCAACCGTTAGACACAACCGATGTCGCCCGCAGTGGGTGGTCTAACATGCTGCAAATACACGAATATTTCTTCCGCTCAGACGTCGAGCAGATCGTCTCGGGCGAATTCCGCCTTGTCCGAGATGAAGGCGAAACGGGCTTCGGCCTTGGTGCCCATCAGCCGTTCGACCGAATCGGCGGTGCCCTCGCGGTCGTCGGCCAGCAGCACCACCCGCAGCAGGGTACGCCTGGCCGGGTCCATGGTGGTTTCCTTGAGCTGCGCCGGCATCATTTCGCCGAGCCCTTTGAAGCGATTGACCTCGACCTTGGCGTTGGCGTTGAACTCGCTTCTGATCAGCGCGTCCTTGTGGGCGTCATCGCGGGCATACACCGACTTGCTGCCATGGGTCAGCTTGTAGAGCGGCGGCACTGCCAGATAGAGATGCCCTTCGTCGATCAGCCGCGGCATCTGCCGGTAGAAGAAGGTGATCAACAGCGAGGCGATATGGGCGCCGTCGACGTCGGCGTCGGTCATGATGATGACGCGTGAATAGCGCAAGTCTTCCTCGCGATAATGCGCGCCGGTGCCGCTGCCGATGGCCTGGACGAGGTCGGCGAGCTGCGCATTCGCCATCAGCTTGTCCTTGCCGGCGGATGCGACGTTGAGGATCTTGCCGCGTAGCGGCAGCACCGCCTGGGTCTTGCGGTCGCGCGCCTGCTTGGCGCTGCCGCCGGCCGAGTCGCCCTCGACGATGAAGAGCTCGGAGCCTTCCTGGGCGCTGTTGGTGCAATCGGCAAGCTTGCCCGGCAACCGCGCCTTCTTGGTCGCGGTCTTGCGCGAGATTTCCTTCTCCGCGCGGCGGCGGATCCGCTCCTCGGCGCGTTCGACGACGAAATCGAGCAATCTATTGGCCTGTGCCGGATTGCCGGACAGCCAATGATCGAACGGGTCCTTGATCGCCTGTTCGACGATGCGCTGGGCTTCGGCGGTGGCGAGGCGATCCTTGGTCTGGCCCTGGAATTCCGGCTCGCGTACGAACACCGAGAGCATCACCGCCGCGCCCACCATGACGTCTTCCGAGGTGATCGAGGCGGCGCGCTTGCCCTGTCCGACGCGCTCGGCATGATCCTTCAGGCCGCGGAGCAGCGCGCTGCGCATGCCCGATTCATGCGTGCCGCCGTCCGGCGTCGGCACGGTGTTGCAGTAGGACGAGAGGAAGCCGTCGGCATCCGCCGTCCACGCCACCGCCCATTCGCAGCCGCCATGGGCGCCGTTGCGCCCCGACTTGCCGGAGAAGATGTCCGGATGCACCAGCGTGTCGGCGTGAACCGCAGCGGCGAGATAATCTTTCAGGCCGCCGGCAAAGTGGAAGGTATCCTCGGCGGGCACATCCTCGATGCCCTTGAGCAGCTCGGGCGCGCAGCGCCAGCGGATCTCGACGCCGCCGAATAGATAGGCCTTGGAGCGGGCCATCTTGAACAGGCGCTGCGGCTTGAAAGTGGCCTTGGCGCCGAAGATGTCGGTGTCCGGCTTGAAGCGAATCCGCGTGCCGCGGCGGTTATTGACCTTGCCGAGATCTTCCAGCTTGCCCTTGGGATGGCCGCGCTCAAAACTCATCCGATAGAGTTTCTGGCCGCGCGCGACCTCGACCTCGAGCCGCGAGGAGAGGGCGTTCACCACCGACACGCCGACGCCGTGCAGACCGCCGGAGGTCTCATAGACCTTGGAGTCGAATTTGCCGCCCGAGTGCAGCGTGCACATGATGACTTCGAGCGCGGACTTCTTGGGAAATTTCGGATGCGGATCGACCGGAATGCCGCGGCCGTTGTCGGTCACGGTCAGAAAACCGTCGGCATCGAGCTCGACCTCGATGAAGGTCGCATGACCCGCCAGCGCCTCGTCCATCGAGTTGTCGATCACCTCGGCGAACAGGTGGTGCAGTGCCTTTTCATCCGTGCCGCCGATATACATGCCGGGACGGCGACGTACCGGCTCAAGTCCTTCGAGGACTTCAATGTCGGCCGCGGTGTAGCCGGCCTCGGCATTGGAAGCGCGGGGAGCGGCGGCCTTTGCGGCTGGCCGCCCCTTGGGTTCCGCGGTGGCGAAAAGGTCGTTTGCTTTGGCTTTTGATTTCAATGACTTGGGCATGGTTCTTCATATGGCGCGCGCAAATGCTGCACGGACGAATCATTCTCCTGAATATGCCACGGATAGGCTTAAAAAGTGACCGGGGGCGCAAGGCGCGTGCGGTCGGGCGGGTTTCCCCGGGCATTCCGATAGATAGGCGCCGCTGTCAAGCCTGCGAGGTCTGGAACACGACCACGGCGAACAGGGCCATCGCGGCGACCACGATCAGCGATCCCACGATCGGAAACGCGACATAGGAGTCGCCTTTCAGGATGACGACGGCGACGCCGGCTGGAAACAGGATGCCGCCGACGATGTGCAGCCAGCCCTGGACCTTGGCCAGCGCACTCTTCCCGGCCGCCGGAAACAGGCGGTAGTACAGCCCGAACAGGAACAGCAGCACGCCGCCGACCAGGTTGAGATGCGCATGCGCGGGCTGGAGCGCGAAGTCCTGCTCTATCCCCATCACGATGCCCGCGAGCATGCCGACCAGCAGAATCAACACGCTCACGCACATCATCAACGATCCGATCATCGAGAAATTCCTTGAGTTTGGATGGAGAAGTGAAAGCCGCGTGACTGTAGCACCCGCCTTTGTGACTTGATGTCACATGAAGCTGCGGCTTACCTGTCTTTAGGACGAAAGCCTCAGAGAAAGGTTCAACGGCTCAACGATGGCGGGAAGGCGTTTTACGAAATGGAAGATTTTGCGCGCACGCTGGTAGAGTTCGTGCGTGATCATTCGGCTTGGGCTGCTCCGACTGTTCTGGTGCTGGCCTTTGGAGAATCGCTTGCTTTCATTTCGCTGCTGGTCCCGGCCTGGGGCGTGCTGGTGGCGATCGGCGCCTTGATCGGCCCCAGCGGCATCAACTTCTGGCCGGTCTGGATCGCCGGCGGGTTGGGCGCAGGGCTTGGCGACTGGCTCTCCTATTGGTTCGGCTACACGTACAAGGAGCAGGTCGCCCGGATCTGGCCGCTGTCGCGCTACCCCGAGATCCTGCCGCGGGGCGAGGCCTTCGTCCGCCGCTGGGGCGTTCCCAGCATCTTCATCGGCCGCTTCTTCGGGCCGCTGCGCGCCTCGGTGCCGCTCGCCGCCGGCATTTTCGAGATGCCGTACTGGTCATTCCAGATCGCCAATTTCGTCTCCGCATTGATCTGGTCGGCGACATTGTTGCTGTTCGGCGACGTGATAGCCCGGGTCGCCCAGTGGCTGTGGCGCATGATCTGAGGACGCTCTGTAGCCATGGCGCATTCCGCGCGATGCGAATGCATTGAGCCAGGTAATGACGTCGCGCGCCGCTTGACGTCGCGACCCCGTGGCCCTATAGCCCTCCCATGATCAACGCCGCGACCATCTTCATCGCCCGCCGCCGCATCTGCGCGGTATGGGCGGTCGTCTGCGTTTAGGATCATCGCCTCTGCCGCCGGATCTTCCCGCGGCATCTTCCCCTTGAGATACGCGGTACGGTTCGACGGCTCCGACCTTGGGAGTTCGACATGTATACGCCGCCAGCGTTCAAGTCCGACCGGGCAGAAAGTCTCGCCTTCGCCGAAGCGCGTGGCTTCGGGCTTGCCTGCGCCTGGGACGGCGCCAGGCCAGTCGCCTCGGCACTGCCGTTCTATCTCAGCTATGCCGACGATGGCACGCCGCGCGCGCTGTTTCATGTCGCCCGTCACAATCCGCTGGTAAAACTCGCCAATGGCGCCGCGTCCTGGCTGTTGGCCGTCACGGGAGCGAATGCCTATGTGTCGGCGGACTGGTACGTATCGCCGGATCAGGTGCCGACCTGGCTTTACCAGGCGGCGCACCTGACAGGGCCGGTACGCAGATTGTCGGATGACGAACTCGGCGTCCAGGTCGATGCGCTCAGCGCCAAATTCGAGAACCGGCTGCTGCCGAAGCAGCCCTGGACCTCGGGCAAGATGACGCCGGGACGGCTGGATGCGATGAAGAAGGCGATCGTGGGTCTTGAAATGGCGGTTGAAGAGGTGGAAGGCAGCTTCAAGCTGAACCAGCACAAATCCGAGGCCGACTATGCGGCGGTTGCGGGTGCCCTCGCCGCGCAGGCGGATACGGACGCACAACAGATCGCGCATCTGATGCGACAAGCGCGGCCCGAAGCCTTTT
>DASZTN010000063.1:0-3738 GCA_035547995.1 Bradyrhizobium sp.
CCGCGGCAGCAGAGGCTCGATCCGAGCCCACTCCGCATCACTCAGCCAAGTGATCCCCTTCATCCCAAGCCCCCATCGTTTGGGAGCTTGAATCACATCGCGCAATCCAGGGGAATCCCTTATTGAGTACCGAGCCTAGACTAAAGCGCCGGGCAGGGCGCTCGGCGCCGGCGCGGGCGACGCGGCCCATCAACGCCGTGCGTAGTGTCATCGGGGGGCGAACCGTGTTACGGCGCGAGCGTTCGCGGCTCGAAGCGGCCTTCGTGCTGTGCCATAATCACATAAATTGGACGGGCAGGTTTGTCCGACGGCAAGTATCTCCCCGGTAGGGCCTTGAATAATTGGGAGAAAAAGCGGTATGGAAGCGAGAAGTCTCCCAAATTTATCAGATGGGGCGGCGATGTCTCCCTGAAAAGAGATGTTTGAGCAAAAATTTACGCCAGAATAGTGCACGAACTCAGTTCGCTTTATCTTGCAGTAATCCCCGTCTTCATCTCTCGTGTCATCCTATCTAGTTCCAAGCGCGACCCAAAGCCACCACCCGAGGCCAGCGCAAAGCGCCGCTGGCTCGTCGCACAGTACCGGAAACGGGGGTGGAGAAGCGTCGTGGATGGCACCATAAGCTGTTGCTGGCCTGCTAGCAGCATACCAACTTATCGGAGATACGCTTCGGTCGCGTAGCGGCGCATCATGCGGTGCGTATTGAAATAAGGGGCGATGTTGGCGATCGCCTGTTTCATCATCGTGCGCCAGCCTGCGCTGTCCGCGTAGTAGAGCGGGAGGATCGTCGCTTCGAGCTTGTGATAGAGGCTGTCTGCCGTATCGCCGTTATTCGCGGCAGCAAGCGAGGGACCATCGATCGACCAGCCGGTAACCCCTTCGACGCACGCCTCGATCCACCAGCCGTCCAGAATGCTGAAATTGAGAACGCCGTTGAGCGCGGCCTTCATGCCGCTGGTTCCGGACGCTTCCAGCGGCGGCAGCGGCGTGTTGAGCCAAAGATCGACCCCGGCGACGAGGCGCGCCGCCAGCTGCATGTCATAATCGGGCAGGAAGATGCATTTCAGGCTGTCCGGCAGCGCGCGGGCAAGTTCATGAATGCGCCGGATGGCGTCCTTGCCCTCACCGTCTCGCGGATGAGCCTTCCCGGCAATGATCAATTGCATCGGACGCCGGTCGGCAAGCGCGACAAGCCGGTCGATGTCGGCAAACAGCAATAGCGGCCGCTTGTATCCGGTCATGCGGCGAGCGAACCCGATGGTCAGGACATCGGGCGACAGGGTCACCGCGGTCGCAGACCTTATCAGCTCGATCAGCTCGGCTTTCGCGATGCGGTGGCATCCCGCCACGGTATCGCTCGGAAGCTGCAGGACGCGGACAAGCACTTCCGGCTCGTGCCGCCACTGCGGGAGGTTGGCGTCGAACAGTTCGGCGAATTTCGGATGGGCCCAGGTGCCGGAATGGACGCCGTTGGTGATGGCGTGGATGCGGTAGCCCGGAAACATCCTCTCGGTGGTTTGCGCGTGGCGCTGCGCGACGCCATTGACGTAATCCGAGAGGTTGAGCGCCAACCGGGTCATGTTGAGCTCGTTCGAACCGGCGAACCGCTGCAACGCGCTCAAATCGACAAAACCGGGAAGAAGCCGCTCGAACAGATCGTAAGAAAACCGATCGTGACCCGCTTCGACCGGCGTGTGCGTGGTGAAGACGCAATGCGATCGAACTTCGGCGATATCGTAGGGGTCCTCACCCGCGGCGAGGTCTTCCGGAACGACCCGCCAGCGGTTGAGCAGCTCGAGGGTCAGCAGCGCGGCGTGGCCTTCGTTCAGATGATAAGTGCGAATGTCGAAGCCGAGCGCGTGCAAAACCCGCAGGCCGCCGATGCCGAGGATCATCTCCTGTTTCAGGCGATAGGCTTCGTCTCCGCCGTAAAGATGGTGGGTGAGCGTGCGATCCGCGTCGCCGTTCTGCCCGAGATCGGTGTCGAGCAGCAGAATGGGAACCTGCTGCCCCTGATGTCCGGCCTGCAAGTAGAGCCAGGGCCGGATCCATACCGGTCGGCCCTCGATCTCGACCGCCACCATGGCATTGAGCGGCGCGCACCAATCTTCGAGCCGCCACCAATCCGGCGCCTCGACCTGATTGCCGTCGCGGTCGATTTCCTGGCGGAAATAGCCGGCCCGGCTGGCGAGGCTGACAAAGACGATCGGCAGATCAAGGTCGGCGCAAGATCGCGCCGTGTCGCCTGCCAAAATGCCGAGACCGCCGGAATAGCTGTGGATTTCCGGTCGGATCGCGATTTCCATCGTGAAATACGCGATGCGCACCCGACTGAGGAATGGTTCGACTGACATCGGCGCTCCCGGACACCCAGTTCGCATGCTGCCACTCAGCGCCAAGGATTGTCACGCATAGGCCCGCTACGCCCGTCGCGCAGGTCAGCGCATGCCGGCAAACGGCAAATGCGGGCGCATAGCGACGGGGGCTGCCCAACCGCCGGCTTTGTGCACCCGATAGAACGCCGACTTCACGCGTTGGGCGATTGCGAGATAGACCGCGGTCAGTCCCGCGAGCGCCAGCAGGAAAACCGGCGACGGCGGGACAAAGCCAAACCACCCGCCGATCGGCGTAAACGGCAGCAGGACGGCGATCGCGACAATACCGATCGAGGTCGCGGCCAAGACCGGGTGCGGCCGGCTGCGCAGCGGGCTGCCGCGGGTTCGCAGCACGAAAATGACCAGTACCTGGGTCGCCAACGACTCGATGAACCAGCCGGTCTGGAACAGGCTCTCGCCCGCGTGAAACACCCATAGCAGCAGGCCGAATGTCAAAAAGTCGAATAGCGAGCTCACCGGCCCTAAAACAATCATGAAATTGCGGATAAACCGTATGTCCCAATGTTCCGGCGCCACCGTCGCCTCGGGATCGACGTCGTCCAGCGGGATCGGGATTTCCGAGAAATCGTACAGCAGGTTGTTGAGCAGCACCTGCACGGGCAGCATCGGCAGGAATGGCAGGATCAATGACGCCCCCGCCATCGAAAACATGTTCCCGAAGTTGGAGCTGGTCGCCATCATCAGGTATTTCATGATGTTGGCAAAGGCGCGCCGGCCTTCGTTGACGCCGTTCTCCAAGACGCCGAGGTCCTGCTGCAAAAGAATGACGTCGGCGGCGTCCTTGGCGACATCGACCGCGCTGTCGACCGAGATGCCGACATCGGCGCTGTGCAGCGACGGCGCGTCGTTGATCCCGTCGCCGAGAAAGCCGACGACATGACCGCGCCGCTTCAACGCGAGGATGATGCGGTTCTTCTGCACCGGCGTGACCCGGCAGAACAGGTTGACCTCGGCGAGCCGAGCGGCCAGCGCCTCGTCGCTCAGCGCGTCGATCTCGGTGCCGGTGAGGGCCCCGGACACCGGGATCTTCAGCTCCTCGCAGACATGCCGGGTGACGCGCTCGTTGTCGCCGCTGATGACTTTGATGGCGATGCCGTTGCGCGCCAGCGCGGCAATGGCGGTCCCGGCGCTTTGCTTCGGCGGATCGAAGAACACGGCAAATCCGGCGAGGACCAGATCCCGTTCATCCTCGAGGCTGACGCGTCCGGCGCTCGCGATCGGCCGCCAGGCGACGCCGAGGGCGCGGAAGCCCTCCGAGCTCAGCTGCCGAAACGTCGCCTCGGCCCTGGCGCGCGCCGCATCGTCGAGCGGCAGCGGCTCGGCGCTTCCGGGCTCCTCGTAA
>DASZTN010000064.1:0-2610 GCA_035547995.1 Bradyrhizobium sp.
GGCGACGAATTCGCGCTTCTCCTGCGCGTTCCGGCGGCTCCGGCCCGGATCGTGCGTGTGTTGCAGGAAACCGTCGTGATGCTGAACCGACCGCTTTTCTGGAACGGCCTCCGCCTCGAGGTCGGAGCCTCGATCGGAGCCGCCCTCATCGGTCGCCCGCATCGCCGGCGGATTACCGAATTGTTCGCTGAAGCTGACATCGCGCTGTATGACGCGAAGGCCGCTGGCCGCAACAAGGTCTATCTGTTCGGCGACGGGGGCTACAGCCGCTCGGCCAATCGGGAAGCCGCAGTATCGGAATTTCAATTTCACGGGCAACGGTAGCCATCGCAATGGCGTTTTTGCGCGCGCTAAAAGCGTGATGAGATTAGGTTCGATTGGATGGTCACCGGAAGTTGGCCCCCTCACCCGGATTGCTCCGCAATCCGACCTCTCCGCATGGGAGAGGTGAAGCAAAGCTTCGGGCAGATCGATTCAACCCAAACTCATAATGCTATAGGGCCTACCCGTGGGAGCGGCTAGCCGTGGGAATCGCCATTCCGATCCCGCTGCATGGCGTCCCGAAGGGGCTTTGGGATGCGCTGGGCCTTGCCTCCCGAGACAAAGGCCACTCGCACCAGCGCCTCGACGAGCAGGTCGGCGTCGCGACGGCACTGCTGCAACAGCGTGATGGACGCCCCCTTTATCTCATGCGGGGTCGTAATGATGTCCAGCACGTCATCCATAAACGCCGGCTTGAAATAATCGATGTTCATTGAGCGCACCACGAAGGTAAAGCCGGGTGCCTCGGTTTGCGTTTCCTCGAACAAAGCGCGGTGATTGGCCCCGAGCAGGCGCAGATAGTTCGACCTTCCACGCTCCATGAAGCGCAGATAGTTGGCGTGATAAACCACACCAGTGAAGTCGGTATCCTCAAAATAGACGCGAACCTGCATCGTATGGCGACCATCGCCGATCTCGCCGTCCAGATGGGGTATCGTCACGGTCTCCTCGCCAGTTCCGAGCTCAGGAAAGATCATCGCTTTTAACCCTGCGATCCGAGATGGCAATCGCCACCCGGCATAAAAGTCGCCGGAAAGGGCAGTTGGGGCCGCACAGGTGCGTGTTGCAGGGGGCGGGCGAGCCGATCCCGAATCGCTGCGGCTGCCGATGACGGCCGATCTGGTTTGATTATCGTCCGATAGACAACGTGCCATCGACTCGTTTTGCGATGGCGCTAAATTCGCCGTCAGCATCTGCAGCATCGGAGATCACCATGTCGTCGCGTCCGCCATTTCCGCCGTTCACCAGAGAGACTGCGGCCCAGAAGGCCCGCATGGCGGAAGACGCCTGGAATTCCCGCGATCCCGCGCGCGTGGCGCAGGCTTATACGGAGGACAGCCGCTGGCGTAATCGCTCGGAATTCTTTCAAGGCCGCGCCGCGATCGTCGAGTTCCTCACCCGCAAATGGGAGAAGGAAAAGGACTATCGCCTGATCAAGGATCTCTGGGCGTTCGACGACAACCGCATCGCGGTCCGTTTCCAGTATGAATGGCACGACGCCAGCGGCCAGTGGCATCGCTCCTACGGTAACGAGCAGTGGGAGTTCGACGAAAGGGGGCTGATGCGCCGTCGCGAGGCCAGCATCAACGATATCGAGATTGCGGAAAAGGACCGCCGTTTCCACTGGCCGGCGCCCGGACCGCGACCGGCCGATGTGCCGGGCCTGAGCGAGAGTCCGTTTTAGGTTTGAGATTGATTGGGGCCAGCGCGGCAGTCCCCGAAGACCTCATCCCCTGACCTCTTCCCGCAAGGGGAAGGGGTAGAGGGCGTCAGCCGGTTCGAAGGCCTCCGCTTAAGCCGCCGCCTTGTGGCGGGCGATTTCGGCCTTGTACAGTTCGAACTCTTCAGCGACGGCTTTCGCCACGCTTGGACGCGTGCGCAGCCGTTCGTAATAAGCTTTTACCGCAGGCCATTTTGCAAGCTCGACCGGCGGCGTTGCCATGGTCCAGTTGATGACGGTGAAGAGATAGGCGTCTGCGACACTGAAATGGTCGAGCAGGAATTCGCGCCCCTTAAGATAGTTCTCGAGATGATCGAGCCGCGACAGATTCTTGCCGAGCACATAGTCCTTTGCTTCGGATGGCGCTTTCTTGTCCAGCAAGGTCACGAACAGTCCCTTGTGCAATTCGGTGCCGATGAAGCACAGCCATTGATGCAGCCGGCTGCGCTCCAGGCCCGCTTTGGCGGTGATGCCCGCCTGCGGGAAGCGATCCGCGACATATTGCAGGATCGCGGCATTCTCGGTGAGGACGATGCCATCATCGGTGCGCAGTGTCGGCACCAGGGCGAGCGGATTTACAGCGTGAAAATCCGAGCCGTCGTTCTGCACTTGCTTGGTCTTGGGATCGACCTCGAAATAATTCGCATCAGCCCCGGCCTCATACAATGCGATCCGGGTGGCCATCGAGCAAGCGAGCGGCGAAAAATACAGATCCATCTGTGCCTCCCTGGCGGCTTGGCTCGGATTGGCGCGCGCGAGCGCCGTCGGTCGCCAGCCATGCTGACGCCCGGCCAATTCATCGATCATCCGAGCCTATGTTGATTTATGTACCCTCTCGCATAATATGG
>DASZTN010000065.1:0-8527 GCA_035547995.1 Bradyrhizobium sp.
GGCAGGCACCGAATCGCCCGTCCTTCACCCGGTCGGACGGACAGCCGACGTTCAGATTGATTTCGTCGTAGCCGAAATCCTCGCCGATGCGCGCGGACGCCGCGAGATCCTCCGCGCACGATCCGCCAAGCTGCAGCGCGACCGGATGTTCGACATCGCTGAACCCCAGCAAGCGTTCCCGCGCGCCGTGAATGATCGCTCCGGTGGTCAGCATCTCCGTATAGAGCAGCGCGTTGCGCGTCAGCAGACGATGGAATACCCGGCAATGCCGATCGGTCCAATCCATCATCGGCGCCACAGCGAAGATCGGAGACTTGAAATACCTCTTTTTTTCTTTTTTATCAGTCTGTTGCGTCATTTGAAGTATGACTCGTTCGCGCTAGCTTCGGACCAAAAACGGCGGCTTCGGTAGTAGATCGGTCCAATGGTTGCCCACACCATGCTGGCGACCGCCATGGCGAGAAAACCGATCGTCATGGTCGTGGATATGCCGGTGACGGACCACCCGGTCTCCTGCGACATCGGACGCAGGAACACAGGCAGCGAGAACATGGCGCCGATCGCGACGCAACCCAGAAGGCCGCCCGCCGCGACGATCACCCAGCGATAGGGACTGTTCATGCGATTGGCCCGGCGCTCCCGGAGCATGCGTTCAGCCCTGCTTGGGTTTCCAATCGGCCGGCGGAATGACATTGATCATCCAGGGGACGCCGAATTTGTCCATCAAAGTGCCGAATCCGGGCGACCAGAAGGTCTCGCTGAACGGCATGACGGCCTTGCCGCCTTCGGATAGTTGATCGAACCAGCGGCGCGCCTCGGTCATGTCCTGGGTGTGCAGGGTGACGTCGAAGCCGTTCTTGGGCTTATCAATGTTGGATGCCCATTTGACGTCCATATCGGCGCCCATCAGCGACTGATCGCCGACATCAAGCCAGCAGTGCATCAGCCAGGTCTTGTATTCGTCCCCGACCGGCATACCCGGCGGCGCATCGCTATAGGGTATGGCCGCCTTGATTTTCCCGCCGAGAACCTTGGCGTAGAATTCGAATGCCTCGCGGCACTGCCCACGGAAGCTGAGGCTTGTCACGATCTTCATGATTGTCTCCTTGCCTATAGGCCCTGACTCTCATCGACGTTGATTGACGACCGCCCATATAAGTTGATATCAACGTAATGTGGCCAGAGAATGGATGTCAACCCGACAGATGCAAGTTCCTTTCGAAACCACCATTCTGGTCCGCGACAACTGCCTGTGCCTGCATGCGCAGAGAGCAGCGCGGGCGATCGCACGCCGCTTCGATATTGCGTTGAAACCGGCAGGCATCACCAGCGGTCAGTTCTCGCTGCTGATGTCGCTCAACCGGCCGGAGCCGCCGAAGCTCAGCAGCGTGGCGGCGCTGCTGGCGATGGACAGGACGACGCTGACCGCCAATCTCAAGCCGCTGGAGCGCCGCCGCCTCATCAAGACGGCGGCGGATTCAACCGACGCACGCGCGCGCCTGCTCCGGCTGACACCGGCCGGTCGGGCAGTTCTGGCCAAGGCCGTGCCGATCTGGCTGCATCTTCATGCAGAGATCGAAAGAGAGCTGTCAGACCCGGACAATCTACGCGCCGAACTCAATATCCTCTCGAAATCCGGCCACCGAACCGGTGTCGCCAATTAATGCCGGAAACGACCGGAGCACGACCCTCGCCTATGGCCGCGAGGCTTCCCTGATCCGAACGCGCTGGAAACCAATCTGCATCGCTATCGCCGACGCACGCGCGCCTGATCGTGTCCGCTCGATCAGCCTGCGACCACCGGTCCCCCGGCTTTCTTCCAGGCGTCGATCCCGCCCTCGATATGGACCGCGTTGGTCAGGCCAGCCTCCTTGGCCGCAGTGACCGCCATGGCCGAGCGCTCTCCGAAAGCGCAGAAGAACACGATGCGGCGTCCGGTTGCGGCCGCCACTTCGCGCAGCATGCCGCCGGGCCTCAAGCTGTCGGCGATATCCGGATAAGGCGCATGCAGCGCGCCGGCCAGCGTGCCGCTCTTGGCGCGCTCATGAGTTTCGCGGAGATCGACCAGCAGGACGTCGGGCTGGCCGAGCCGGGCAATCGCCTCGCGCGGCGTCAGCGCAAGGCCCTGTTTCGCCAGATCGTCCTGCTTGAGGCCGACATGCATGTTGGCGGGGATCACCACGTCCATCAGTTTCGGGTTCGGCAGTTTCAGGTTGTTCATCAGTTCGACGTATTCGTCGATCGAGCGCACCTGAAGCCGCGGGTTGTGGCGCTTCTCCTCGCCGATGGTGGAGACCGTGTCGCCCTTGTAGTCGTGCGCGGGGAACACCATGGTCTCGTCGGGCAGTTTCAAAAGCCGGTTGAAAATGGAATCGTACTGCGCCCGCGCGCTGCCGTTCTGGAAGTCGGTGCGGCCGGTGCCCCGGATCAGAAGCGTGTCGCCGGTGAAGACGCGGTCGCCCATCAGGTAGCTGTAGGAATCGTCGGTGTGTCCCGGCGTGTACATCACATCGAGGCCGATGCCCTCGATCGTGAGCTTGTCGCCGTCGCTGACGCGCATCGAGACCACGTCGGCTTTGGTCTGCTCGCCCATCACGGTGACGCAATGGGTTCGATCGCGCAATTCGCCGAGACCGGTGACGTGATCGGCGTGAAGATGGGTGTCGACGGCCTTCACGAGCTTGAGGTCCAGTTCGCGCAGCAATTGGCAGTAACGGTCGACCTTCTCGAGCACCGGATCAAGAATCAGCGCCTCGCCGCCGGCGCGGCTTGCCATCAGATAGCTGTAGGTTCCGGAGACGCTGTCGAAGAGCTGGCGGAAAATCATGATCGTACGACCCTGAATGCCGGTGCAAATTTTTCTTGCCCGGACGGTATCGTAGCAATTTATGCTGCTTGCGAGCGATTACAACGGGTCAGAAATCCAGCTTGTCGCGGATCGCGTCCAGCCCCGCCCGCGCGCAGGCCTCGTCCTTGTCGCCGCCGGGGGCGCCCGAGACGCCGATGCCGCCGACCAGCGTTCCGCCGGTTTCGATCATCACGGCGCCGGCCAGCATCGCAATATGCGGCAATCGCGCCAGACTCGCATCCATCGTCCCGTCGCGCACCATTTTAGCCAGCTCGGACGTGTCGCGGCGAAAACTCAGCGCCGTATAGGCCTTGGCGGTGGCGATGTCGGCCGCGGGCAGGCCGGCATAACGGTCGCGCAGCAGCACCTGCGGCTGGCCGAAGCGATCGACCACGGCCACGGCAACCTGATAGCCGTCGTGGCGGCACTTTTTCATGGCGCTTTGCGCGGCTTCCAGCGCGACGTCCGGGGTCAGCGACTTGTAGGTCACGAGCGCATCGTCGCCGGCATGAGCCGCCGAGATCGCTAGCGCGGCCGTCACTGCCGCCGCGAATGCGCGACGCTTCAGCGCGTTCGCTGCACGATCACGGCCGCACATAGCTCCAGCCCTGCTCCTGCAACTCCATCAGCCGCACCATGCCCAGCGGCACGACCGTCGTTCCCGGCAGCAGCTCAAGCGGACGGCCTTCCTTCTTCTCCATGCTCTCCTTGGTGTTGTTGCAAGCCGAGAACTGGATTTTGCTTGGGGGTGGGATCTTACTGAGGTGTTTGATGCGCTCCTTCACCGGCGAGGTATCTTCGCGCAGCATGTGGAGGCCCGGTCCGCATGCCATGATCTCGACGACCACCGCCTGGTTCACGCTCTGATAGTACTGGACCACGTCGGTGGCATTGGTCAACGCAAAGTCCATGGTATGCCGATCGTTGGTGTCCACCTGGATCACAAGATGATGCTTCGCCTCGTCGGCGAAGCCATTCGCGGTGAATGCGAGCAACGGGCCGGCGGCGGCGACGAGAAGACCGAGAAGGCAAAGAAATCGGCGCATAACAACTCCCTATGGTCTGACCAGCGTGTAACCGTTTTCCGTAAGCGACAGGATGTGTCCGACGCCGACCTGCACCGGCCTTGCGGACGGGATGATGGCCGGCCGCTTGCCGGTCTCGCGCTCGATGGTGTCGAGCGTATTCACGCAAACGTCGAACCTGACACCCTGCGCCATCAGGCTCTCGACGCGAGCGCGGCTGGCATTCTCCGTCCGCAGCAGATCGATGCCCGGACCGAAGGCGACCACTTCGATGGCGATCTTGTCCGGATCGTAGGCCTTGATCAGGTTATTGGCGACGCTGAGCACGAGGCCCTGCTTCTTCGCGTCGCCGTCGGACAATTGCAGGACGACGCGGTGCTCGGCGAAGGGTTTGTCGGGCAGCGGAGCGGGTTGCGCCCGGAGCATGAGCGGCGACAGCACCAGCGTGAGCGCAGCCGCTGCGACCGCGCCTCTTCGTGTCAGCATGTCATCCTGCCCAGCCTGGATTGCCCTCGACGCCTTTCACCGTCACGCTATCGCGGCGGACGCTGCTTGTCATGCCGTTACGCAGATGCTTGGCGAAGACGTCCCAGACCGGCGCGCCGTCCTGCTTGTTGACCGAGGCCCAGCCGGCGACTTTATAGCTCTTGCCGGCTTCCAGCGAACGGCCGTCGCCCAGCCTCAGCTCCGAAATGCGATGGCCGGCGCTCTCGGCGGGCGTGCAGGCATACAACAGGCCGCCGACGCGAACCATGTCGCCGCCCTGCTGATAGTAGGGATCCGGATTGAAGAGATTGTCGCAGACGTCTTCCAGAATGTCCTTGATCTGGCCGCCGGTCATGCTCTGGACGTAGGTCTCGGGATAGGTGCAGGCGGTTTCCGCGAGCACGTCCTCCATCGTCACACCCTGTCCGGGCAGCACGCTGGTGCCCCAGCGGAAGCCCGGCGACAACGCTATCTCGGCATCGAACGCCGTACGCAGCGCATCGCAGATCAGCGTATCCATGGTGCCGTTGAAATTGCCGCGGCGATAAAGCAGGCGGTCCGTGGTCGCGATCTTCTGAGCATAGGCCGCCGCATGAGGCGCGCGCACTTTCTCGATCAAAGCCTCCATCGCAGGATCGGCCTTGATCAGTTCGGAGAACACCGGCAACAGCCGATAGCGTACGTCGCGGACCTTGCCTTTGGCAAGATCGAGGTCGAGCACGCCGAGGAATTTCCCGTTCGAGCCGGCATTGGTGACAAGCGTCGTGCCGCCGGCATTGCCGACAGGAACGGGTTGCGGCACCGCATCATGGGTATGGCCGCCGAGGATGACGTCGATGCCGCTGACGCGGCTTGCGAGCTTGAGATCGACGTCCATGCCGTTGTGCGACAGCAGGACCACCGCATCGACCCTGTCGGCATCGCGCAGCGACCGCACCAGTTTCTGCAGCTCCACCTCGTGAATGCCGAAGGTCCAGTCCGGCGTGAACCGCCTCGGATGAGCGACCGGCACATAGGGGAAGGCCTGGCCGATCACAGCTATGCGGTGGCCGCCGATCTCCTTGATCGTCGCCGGCTTGAACACGCGCTTTGAGGCGGCATCGAAGGCCGGCGCGTCGTTGAACGCGGCCTCCTCGGTGAGGAAAACATTCTGCGCCAGGAATTCCCCCTTGAAGCGGGAGAGATTGTCGCGCAGCGTTTTCTCGCCATAGGTGAATTCCCAATGCCCGGTCATCGCGTCGATGCCCAGCAGGTTGGCGGCGTCCACCATGTCGGCGCCGTGCATGACGTTGGCGAGGCCGGAGCCCTGCCACAGATCGCCGCCGTCGAGCAGCAGCGAATTGTTCGGACCGGCCTCGCCGCGCAGCCGGTCGATCAGAGTCTTGAGATGGGCAAAGCCGCCGAGCCGGCCGAAGCGCGCGGCCGATTTCTCGAAGTCGAGGCAGGTGAAGGCATAAGCGTCGGCGCTGCCGGGCCTGATTCCAAAACGATCGAGGAAGGCGTGGCCCACCAGGTGCGGCGGCTGCCCGCGCATCGCGCCGATGCCCAGGTTGACGCCGGGCTCGCGGAAGTACACGGGCAGCAACTGCGCGTGGGTGTCCGTCATGTGCAGGATGCGCGCATTGCCGAAGCCTGCAAGTTCGTACACCGCGTAATCGTCGGCCGCCCGAGACATGCGTGGCAGCGCCGCGGAAAGACAGGCCGCGCCGGCGGCTTTGAGAAAGTCCCGGCGGCGAACGGTCATACGATGAACCCGTCTATCGCAGCATCCTCTCCCGAGCTAAGGTCGGGATGCCTGCTCGCGACGACGGCTCGGTCTGATCTGACGTCCAATCAACGGATCTCCATCTTCCTCCAGGCGTCCTTCTGCTCGTTGGACTGGAAGATCGCAGCCTTCGACAGCATTTCTGATTTTCTGGATTCCGCGACCGCCTTGTCGAAATCGCCGGCGGCGGCGGCGGCCTTGGCATCCTTCAGCGCCGATACCGCCGTGGTCCACTGGTTGCGCAGTTTGCCGGCTTCGTTATTGGCTGCTTCGGCCGCGGCATAGGCCGCCTTGTAATCGTCTTCGCTGCTCGCGGCGCGAACCGATGTCGCGCTCGCGGCCATGAGCATCCAAAGCGCCACGAGGGCAGGAACACGCATCATGCTGTTTTTCATGGCCGTGCTCCCGGTCCCGAAATCGGCAGCCCGTTGCTGACGTAAGACAGATAGTATTCGAGATCGCGGTATTCGTCGTCCTGCGGCGTCAGCGGCACCGCGCGTACCTGGCTGTTGCAGGTGGTGAAGCGGCGGCTGGTCGTGCCCATGCCGCCCCATGCCGAGCGGTAGATCGGCATCGCGTTGAGAATGCCGAGCGCGGGCGCGAGGACCTCGGCCCGGATGTGGTTGCCCGGCGTCTGCACATGGCAGGTGGCGCAGGAGAAATTGAGCTGGCCGCGCCGCGTGTAGAAATAGCGCTTTCCGTTTTCATAGGCGGCAAGCGCCCGCGGGTCTTTCGGGATCTTGATGTTGAACGGCTTGCCGCGCGAGGTGAACGCCATATAGGCCGTCACCGACGCCATCTCGTCCTTGGTATAGGACAGGGGCTTTTCGCCGTTGCTTTCCAGACACTGATTGACGGCGAGCTCGAGCGTGACGACCTTGCCCTGCTTCTGGTCGAAATAGGGATAGTTCTGCCGGATGCCGATGCCCTTGTGGGGGAAACAGTCCGCGAAGCTCTTGCCGTTCTTGAACGGCTTCTCGAACATCTCCTTGCCGGCGGCGAGCGCGAATTCGTAGGGAGGAAACTCCTCCTTCTCCTTCCACTGCTTGTACAGGCCAGCATCCATCGAATACGGCCCGTTGACGAAATCCTTCAGCTTCAGCTTGGGGAACTTGTCGGTGAAGTATTTCTGAAACGCCTTGAGGTCGGCAGGCGGATTGGTCTTCTCAGTCGCGTGAGATGTCTGCACCGCGGCGAACGTCAGCGCCGCCAGCGCCAGTCCGGTTGCCACCGAGCGGAAGGTCAATCGCATGTCTGTTCTCCGCCTGCCCAGCGCCGCCATTACTGAATCTTAGCCGTCGAGGAGTCGGAAGCTCCCTTGTTGTCGATCCAACTGATCTTGAGGTCGTCGCCCTTCTTGCCGCCCTTGAAGCTGAATTTCACATAGGGATCCTTGGAAACGGCAGGCCCCCAGTCGGCGACGAAGACCGGCTTGCCGCCGTGTTCGAACGTCAGTTGCTGAATGAAGTGCGGCGGGATCAGTTCGCCCGCGGAATTCTTGACGAAGCCCGAATCCATCGGATGCTGGATCAGCGCCTGGACCTCGGTCGTGTCGCCGCTCGACGTTGCGCGAATGCGGATTGTCGATGCCATGACTGTCTTCCCTTAACGTTTCGCTTTCATTGGAGTCTGATCCAATTCCGTTGAATCAGATCCCAGCCTTATCCCTTGATTGAGCATGATCTTATTCGAAAACCGGTTCCCCCTTTTCGGGATCATGCTCTAGCCGCCGCAGCCGCCGATGGTGACCTTGATTTCCTTGCTGGCGCTATAGAGCTTGCCGCCGGCTTCCACGACCGCGATGACATTGCTGGTCTTCGCCATCTTCAGGCGGTTGGCGACGCTCGGCATGGTGCCGGCCGGAATGCGATATGACGCCGCCAGCGCGTTCGGATTTTCCGCAACGAAAATTGCGATCGACGTCACGTCGGGCAGGCTCGTGGTGACGGAAACCGGAACGACCGCGCCGTTCTCGGCGATCTCCGGCGCGTCCATCCTGACCTTGTCGGATTTCTCCGCGGTCTTGCCGTAGAGCGCCTGGATCGCGCCGTCGGCTCCCTTGACCTTGAAAGCGGCGTCCGGATAGGCGTCATTGGCGGCGGCGAGCGCGGGCGCGAGTCCGAAGCGAATGCCGGCGAGGCCTGCCAGCGCCACCACCGCCGCGCCTTTCAGGATCAGCCGCCGCGTCGCATCAACGCTGCCGGGCGATGAATGGATCATGTGTGGTCTCCTTTGCGCGCGGCTGACGTCACAGCGTTTGCAGGAAGTCGACGACCGCGTCGATTTCTTTGTCGGTCAGAATGTGGTTCCGGCCGAACGGCGGCATCACCGTGAGCGGATTTCGCCTGGTCTCGTCGGAAACGATCGCGACGAGATCGGCGCGGTTCGGATATTTGCTCTTGA
>DASZTN010000066.1:0-85357 GCA_035547995.1 Bradyrhizobium sp.
GTTAACGGTATTTTAATACTAACAGCTTCCTTGGCACTAGCCTGCAATTTTACCGTATTCTGGTCCGAACAAGCCGAAGCAGTGCAGCACCGATGCGCCAGGAAGGCATCACCCCGTCAACAGCCAGCCCGTAGCGCTCATGCCGTCCCATATCCGCCGCTTTGCCATCCTGCCTGCCGTTGCGCTTGTCGTCGCCTGTGCGCTGAGCGGCTGCGGGACCATCAACGAGAAACTTGCCGCAGGAATGGGCGACTATGTCCCGCAATGGCTCGGCGGTCTGCCTCCGGATGCCCCGCCACGGCCCGGCACTGCCAAATATGACGAGTGGATGAAAGAGCGGGAACGCCAGCGGCTGCAGCCCGCGCCGCCGGCGGATGCCGCTGGCGCCAACTCGTCGACACCGTCATCTGCGCAGAATCCGGCGCATTGATATCCGTACGTCGACCCGCATGTCGCGGATCGTTGCGCTTCAGCCCATGAATACGATGGTCTTGCGGCCGTTGAGCAGCACCCGGTCTTCCAGATGATGGCGCACGGCGCGCGCCAGCACGCGGCGTTCGATGTCCCGGCCCTTGCGGATGAGATCCTCGGGCGTGTCGCGGTGGGTAATATGCTCGACGTCCTGATCGATGATCGGGCCTTCATCGAGGTCGCGGGTGACATAATGGGCGGTAGCGCCGATCAGCTTGACGCCGCGCTCATGCGCCTGATGATAGGGCCGCGCGCCCTTGAATCCCGGCAGGAACGAGTGGTGGATGTTGATGCAGCGTCCAGTGAGCTTGGCCGACAATTCGTCCGACAGGATCTGCATGTAACGCGCGAGCACCACGAGATCGGTATTGGTCTTCTGCACCAGATCCCAGATCGCAGCTTCCTGCTCGGGCTTGGTCTCCTTGGTGATCGGGAGATGGTGGAACGGGATGTCGCCGAAATCGAGACTGCCATAGGTCTCGCGCGGATGGTTGGAAACGATGGCGGTCGGAACCATTTCCAGTTCACCGATGCGCCAGCGATAGAGGATATCGACGAGGCAGTGGTCCGATTTCGAGACCAGCAGCATCACCCGGCGGCGGGCGGCACGGTCGCGCATCTGCCAGGCCATGTTGAAACGTTCGGCGATCGCCGCAAACCCGGTTTGCAGCGCGGACAGTTCAACCGCAAGGTCGGCGGCGGCGAACACCACGCGCATGAAGAAATGGTTGGTCTCGATATCGCCGAACTGCTGCGCGTCGACAATGTTCTGGCCATTATGGGCGAGGAACGTCGACACCGCAGAGACGATGCCTGGCCGATCCGGGCAGGACAGCGTCAGGACGAATTGATGGTCGGGCATGGCGGACTATCTAGGGTTATAGGTGACACGGAAGCAGGACTTGCGGCCCTGCTCTATCACCGGCAACGGCCTTGCGCCAATCCCAATGCTGGGGTCAAGATGAACTGCGGCAGGCAATCTGCGTTGGGGTTTGGTGATGGCTGACAGGCTCACGACTGACAGGCTTAATGGCTACCGCATCCTGATCCTGGAAACGCGCGAGGAAGCGCAGTTCTCCCGCCTGCTCGCCGAGCAGGGCGCCGAGGTGGTGCAATGCCCGATGTTTGCGATCCATGACGCGCCCGACCCGGCGCCGATCGAGGCCTGGATCAGGCGGTTCATCGACCAGCCCTTCGATGATCTGGTGCTGATGACCGGAGAAGGCCTGCGCCGGCTGATGAAGATAGTGCGGCGGATCAACGCAGAGGCCGCTTTCATCGCCGCGCTCGGCCAGGCGCGCAAGTTTGCCCGCGGCCCCAAACCCGGCCGGGCGCTGCGCGAGATCGGGCTGGAGCCGCAGGTCACCACGGAAAAACCCACCTCCGAAGGCATCGTCGAGATGCTGGCGCGTTTCGACCTCGGGGGACACCGTCTCGGCCTGCAGCTTTATCCGGACAAGGATCACAGCCAGCTGATCGGCGCCATCACGGCGCAGGGCGCCGAAGTCGATCCGGTGCTGCCTTACGTCTATGACGCTCAAGCCGCCGAATCGAACATCATCACCGCGATCGACGAGATGGCCGCGGGCCGGATCGATGCGATCGCGCTGACGAGTTCAGGTCAGGCCCGCCGGCTGTTCGATGTCGCCTCGGCCCATCAATACGAAGCGCGCCTGCGCGAGGGGCTGGAGCGTACGCCGATCGCCTCGGTCGGCCCGGTGGTTTCCGATGAATTGCAAGCACACGGCCTGCGTCCCGACATCTCGCCGGCTGAAGGCGCCTATTTCATGAAGCCGCTGATCGCGGCGATGGCGGCGGAGCTGGGCAAGAGGCCACCACGTAGCGCCTCCATTGCGAGCCAAGCGAAGTAGCAGCTATTCAGCTGCCTGCTTGTGCTCGCTCAGATAGGCCTGATAGGCGAGCCTGATTCCATCCTGCAGCGAGGTTGTCGCGCGCCAGCCGAGTTTCGAAAGCCGGCTGATATCGAGCAATTTGCGCGGCGTACCGTCGGGCCGCGACGGGTCGAACGAGATCCCGCCGTCATAACCGACCGTGGCCGCGACCACGCGGGCGAACTCGGCGATGGTGATGTCTTCACCGGTGCCGATATTGACCAGCTGCTCGCTGGAATAGGTCTTCATCAGATGGACACAGGCGTCGGCGAGATCATCGACATAGAGAAATTCGCGCCGCGGCGTGCCGGTGCCCCACACCACGACGTCAGAGGCGCCGGAGATCTTCGCCTCGTGAAACCGGCGGATCAGCGCGGCGACCACGTGGCTATATTCGGGATGATAATTGTCGCCCGGGCCGTAGAGATTGGTCGGCATCACACTGATGAAGTCGGAGCCATACTGGCTGCGATAGGCTTCCGCCATCTTGATGCCGGCGATCTTGGCGATCGCATAAGGTTCATTGGTCGGCTCCAGCGGGCCGGTCAGCATGGAATCCTCGCGCAGCGGCTGCGGTGCGAGGCGCGGATAGATGCAGGATGAGCCGAGGAACATCAGCTTCTCGGTGCCGCTCAGATGAGCGGCCTGGATCACATTGGCCGCGATCGCGAGGTTGTCGTAGAGAAACTCGGCGCGCAACGTGTTGTTGGCGGCGATGCCGCCGACCTTGGCTGCCGCCAGAAACACCGCCTGCGGGCGTTTTTTGGCAAACCAGCCGAACACCGCCGCCTGGTCGCGCAGATCGACCTCGCGGCGTCCGGCCGTGAGCAGCTCGACGTTCTCGCGCGCGAGCCTGCGCACCAGCGCCGATCCGACCATGCCGCGATGGCCGGCGACAAAAACCGTCCTGCCTTTCAGCTCAAACGGAGTTCTTGCCATTGGCCGCCTCTTGCCTTGCCGCCGCCAGATCGCTGGCGACCATTTCCTTGACGAGCTGGCCGAAGCTCGTCTTCGGCTTCCAGCCGAGCCTCTCGCGCGCCTTGGACGCGTCGCCGATCAAGAGATCGACTTCGGTAGGGCGGAAATAGGTCGGATCGATGCGCACCACCGTCTTGCCGGACTTCCTGTCGACACCGCTTTCGTCAATGCCCTGGCCTCGCCACTCGATGCTGCGGCCGACCTCGGCGAAGGCCAGTTCGACCAATTCGCGCACCGAGCGGGTCTCGCCGGTCGCCAGTACGAAGTCGTCGGGCTTGTCGGCCTGCAGGATCAGGTGCATGCCCTCGACATAGTCCTTGGCATGGCCCCAGTCGCGCTTCGCTTCGAGATTTCCAAGATAGAGCGTGTCTTCAAGGCCGATCTCGATCCGCGCCACGCCACGCGTGATCTTGCGCGTCACGAAGGTCTCGCCGCGGATCGGACTTTCATGATTGAACAGGATGCCGTTGCAGGCGAACATGCCGTAGGCCTCACGGTAATTCACCGTGATCCAATAGCCGTAGAGCTTGGCGACGCCATAAGGCGAGCGCGGGTAGAACGGCGTGGTTTCCTTTTGCGGGATCTCCTGAACCAGGCCATACAGCTCCGAGGTCGAGGCCTGATAGAACCGCGTCTCCTTTTCCATGCCGAGGATACGGATGGCTTCGAGCAGCCTGAGCACGCCGATCGCGTCGGCATTGGCGGTGTATTCCGGGCTCTCGAAGCTCACGCCGACATGGCTTTGGGCGGCGAGGTTGTAGATCTCGGTCGGACGGATCTGCTGCATCAGACGGATCAGATTGGTCGAGTCCGTCATGTCGCCATAGTGCAGCAGGAACGGCACGTTGCCGGCGTGGCGATCCTCGTAAAGATGATCGATCCGGGCGGTATTGAACGAGGACGAGCGCCGCTTGATGCCATGCACGATATAGCCAAGGCCAAGCAGATATTCGGCGAGATATGCGCCATCCTGGCCCGTGACGCCGGTGATCAGCGCAACACGCCGCTTTGAGTCCTGAACCGCCATATTCTCTCCAATAACACGCTGGGGATTGTCTTAAAAATAACCGCAGCGAAAGCCAATAAAAATGAACGGGGAATTAAAAATGAACCTGGAATTGCCTTCGGCCTGCCGGGTCGTCCGCCGCGCAGGCCCCTCTGATCGACCATGACCAATTCCGCCCGCAAAGTCGATTCCAATCGAGATGCGAGCGCTGTTGCAGCGAACGCCACGGTTAATTCGCAGGTTCGGCAAAATAGGTTAATTCGTCGCGGTTGAAAGTCGAGGCCACGCCATGGACCCTGGTCAGCCCAGCACCCGCTCGGCTTCCACACACGCGCATAGCACATGATAGAATGAAGACGCCGGAATGGTCGCAATCAGCGATTTGCCGTCGCCGTCGAACTGATCGTACCAGGCGCCGGCAACCGGATGACCGAGGTAATGCCGGTCGAGCCGCGTCAAGGCGGCACGCGCCTCTTCCGCCGCCCCCGCTTCGCCCGACTCGGCCTGCGCGATCCATGCCTTCGCGATTTCGGTCTGCGGCCAACAGCGCCGGCTGCGACGTTTGATATTGCCGCCGGCATCGCCCTCGTCGGTCAGGCAGCCGGTCGCCTCGTCGCGGTAGCGCAAGGCCGAAGCGAGCAGTTCGGCACGATAGCGTCCGGTTGGGCAGCCGGTGATACGCTCGAAGCCCTTCAACAGCCACACCCACTCCGCCTGATGTCCGGGTTCGACGCTGACGGGCTCGATGTTGGACCAATCGTCCTCGAAATATTCGCCAAGCACCTTCTTCTGCTTGTCATATAGATTGGCGAGAAACAGCGCGAAGAACTCGCCGGCGCGGCTCTGGAAGACGAGATCGCACGTCGCATCGAAAGCCGCGATCATCGCTTCGAACAGATGCATTTGCGGATTCTGCCGGCGCGGCATCGTCGCCGGCCATCCATCGAGAAAACCGCCGTTCGGGGAACGCAGCTGGCTATCGATATAGGTAAGCAAGGCATCCATTTCGGCGCGGACCTGGGCGTCGCGATCAAGCGCATAAACGGTGGCAAGCGCGAGCAGCACGAAGGCATGGTCGTAGGTGTCGCGCCGCGGATCGAGCACTGAACCGTCAGGCGCGAGCCGGTGGACATAGCCCGGACCGCCATCGGGACTCTTGGCCTTGGCCAGAAGATGCTCGAGGCCTTTCAGCGCGATCTGGCGGCCCTCCGGGTACCAGCCGATCTGCGCCGCCTTCGCGAAGCAATAGATCTGCCTCGCCTGAACGAACACGCGCCGCGGCGCCTGGGCGTCGGCGCGACCATCCTGCGTAAGGCGATCGATGAAGCCTCCGGTTGTCCGGTCCCAACCTTCCGTCGACCATAATGGCAACGAGTGCCCGATGATGCGGCGCTTTAGTTTCCCGACGATATTGGTGGAAACCAGCGCATCGGCCGCCATTGCGGCATTCACTTCAGCCATTCTGCTCACTTAAACGCTTCGCGCATCAGACAAGCCCAACATATACGCGAACAGGCGCACCGGCCGAAGCGCCTTTTGATTGCAAAAGCATCACGCCCCAACTATAGTGCGAAAAAATTTCGGCGGTGCACCCGATTTGACGCCCCGAGGGTTCATCGCCGCCGGACCAGAAGCAAGAAAGTCAGCACGAACAGCCCGGAATTACGGAACCGTAGACGTATCACAACTGAGAAGGCATAGAGTATATGCGGGTCTCATCACCGGCCGGCAAGGACGTTCCAAGAGCGGTTGTGAGGGTAACAGGGCATGAAATTTTCCAGCATCGACAAGTCCTATCTTGCTGCCCGGAAGAAAGTTGCAGAGCGCCTGGGCCAGCGAGATCTCTGGAGCGTTGTGGATCATTGGCCGCTCTTTGCGGGAGAAACCAATATCGCGAGGTTTCTCGCCATTTATGAGATATTGAAAGGTCAGAGATCGGTGCCCGGCGCGATTGCCGAATTCGGCAGTTGGAAAGGGGCGAATTTAATGTTCATGGCGAAAGTCATGGAAATCCTCGACCCGCGCAGCAATAAGCAAATCCATTGCTTCGACAGCTTCGAAGGATTGACACAGTTTACCGATAACGACACCGATGCGGATAAGTGGCGAGGCACCTACAAGGGGTCACTCGCCGACCTGCAGGAGATGATCACGCTTTACGACAAGCAGGATACAATCTGCATCCATCCAGGGCTGATCGAAGAGACGCTTCCGCAGTTTCTGAACGAGGACAAGGGAATCGCCTTTTCGCTCATTTATTTTGATGCCGACGTTTACAGCCCCGCGATCGCGGTACTCAGAAATTGCCACGATCGGCTCGTAAAAGGCGGCGTGATCGTTTTTGATGAATGGAACTTCGAGAACTGGCCGGGAGAATCCGTCGCCGTTCGCGAATTCATGAGTGAGCAAGCAGATTCATATAACATGGAACATGTGGCGAATACCCGCCAACCATCACTGATTTTACGCAAGATTCGATGAAGCTGACGTTCCTCAAATCCTCGACGGTCATTATCGAGTCGAACGACGTCCGGATATTGACGGATCCCTGGCTCGTCGATGGCGAATATTATGGATCCTGGGCTCACTATCCAGAACCGCAAGCGGATTACGATCTCTCGGACATAGATTTCATCTATGTCTCACACATTCATCCGGATCACCTCAGCCATCGCACGATGGCGAAATTGCCCAAGCACATCCCCGTATTGATTCATCGATACGAGGCGCCGTTCCTGCAACGGAACATTGAAGCCATGGGCTTCGAAGTCACTCCCCTTCCCCACAATGTCAGGCATCATCTGAAAAACGGCGTCTACATCAACATTCTGGCGGCAGACGACTGCAATCCGGAACTATGTGCGAAGTTTCTGGGCTGTGCGTCGTTTCAGGCGAAGGTCGGATCAACCCAGATCGATTCACTCTGCGTCGTGGATGACGGAAAAGCAGTTCTCGTCAATACAAACGACTGTCCGCCGGCTCTTGCGCTCGAGGTAATTCCGAAAATCAAGCAGGACTACAAAAATATCGACCTGTTGCTCGTCGGCTATAGCGGCGCCGGCCCCTTCCCGCAGTGCTTTGCGAATTTGACCCTGGACCAGAAGGAAAAGGCTGCAGCACAAAAGAAGCAGAGCTTTCTGACCCAGAATCTCCAATACGTTCAACACTTGAAGCCGCGATATGTTTTTCCATTTGCCGGTCAATACGTGCTCGCAGGCCGTCTCTGGCAACTAAATAAGTATCGGGGCGTTGCAGATGTCGAAGAAGCCGCCGAGTTCTTTCAAAGAGAATGCCCGCAGTCGCAGGCTGTCCTGCTGAACGCCGGTGAGAGCTTCGACGTTGAATCTGGCACATCGTCGGCAGATTACGTTCCAACCGATTGCGCGAAGCGAGACCGGTATATCTCCGAAATCTTGTCCAGGCGAAGCTATCTGTTCGACAATGACGAACAGCCATCCGACGAACGGCTATTTGAACTGGTTCAAGCCGCGGCGGCGCGACTCGAACGAAAGCGGCAAGATATGGGCTTTCAATCCGAGACTGTTGTGTTCGTCGACCTTGGCAATGATCATGTATCGAGGATATCAATGAAGGACGGCTCAATCCAGGTTGGCCGGCGAACGGGCTTTACGGACGATAGGTTTGTCGAATTCCGGACCGATCGGAAGCTCCTAAACCGCATCCTCAGCGGGCCCAAATACGCACACTGGAACAATGCGGAAATCGGATCCCATATCGAATTCTATAGATCGCCCGAAACATTCGAGCGGGGGTTGTACTCTCTGATGAATTTCTTTCACGCATGACGGCAATATCGCTAAAATAGCTGACAGTAAGTACTGCTTTTCGGACTGCCGACCGCGTTCAGACGCGGCTCTCTTGTCAAATAGCGCTCACTCGACTGCAAGGAAAGACGGCTTCACGTGTAGCCTATGGTCGCAATATCTCTGTTGCAATTCTGGACTGCATATCGCGTCAACTTCGGGTTCAAATGAGCGATCGGGTTCTTGTCACAGGTGCTGATGGTTTTGTTGGACGCCACCTCGTACCGTTCCTCGCAAGACGAGGCTATACGGTAGTCGCGGCATCGAGGGCGGCCGCGCTGTTCGAAGATCCCAACATTATCAGCGTCAAGCTTCCGGATCTTTCGAAGCCTTTCGACTGGGCGCCTCTGCTCGAACAATGTGACATTGTGGTTCATCTCGCGGGCATTGCCCACAAATTCGCGGTGGACGACCTCTATGACCGCGTCAATCATCAGACCACCGCCGCACTTGCTCGGACCGCTTCTAAGTGCCGTATCAAGCATCTGGTCTTCATTTCGTCGATCGCGGCACAGTCCGGCTCGTACGCGAACCATGAGTTGACCGAGACCGACCTTCCGAGGCCAAACAATGCCTATGGCCGGTCGAAGCTCGCCGCGGAAAAAGCCGTACGCGCGTCAGGCGTTCAATTTACGATCCTCCGCCCGGTCGTGATCTATGGCACCGGAGAAAAAGGGAATTTCGCGACCATCCACAAGGTCTCGCGGCTGCCGATTCCGCTGCCCTTCGGCGCGCTGAAGGCGCAGCGGTCCGTCCTGTCGGTCGAGAATTTCAACTCTGCCGTCGAAACCGCGCTAACCAACCCCCGCGCATATGGTGAGACGTTCATCGTGGCCGATCCGATACCGGTGACCGTCGCCGACCTCATCGCTCGTTATCGCACCAGCCTGGGAAGAACTTCGTTGCTAGTGCCTGTTCCGGAACGGTGGTTGGAAGCGTGCCTGAAAATGACCGGCCAGAGCGCGACATGGGAGCGGCTTGGCTGTCCACTCGTCGCGCGTCCGAGCAAGTTCATCGAAATCGGCTGGCATCCGACCGGTCCATCATGAATACGCTAATCTCCAAGGACCTATGGCGTTCTTGAGCGAAAGCCTGCCTTGGGCCTGATTCCGGGATGGAATACCGGTTCGCGTGGAGAAAACGCATTTGCCGGAATCGGGCTGAATCCATAAGGTCTCTTCTCGATCTCGCACGACATCTGCTCTTGCGCCACCATTGGCGGACGAACTGCGTCGGGCATGACGGACGCAAGCATCCCGATTTATGAGAACTTAGCGATCACTAAAGGCAGCCAGCCGCTGCAAGGCTAGACGAAAGCCTTCTCCGTCGTTTTCGTGACCCTGCCAGATTTCGGGAATAAACGAGGCCTTGGGCGCTTGTTCGTTAAGCACGCGAAATACGTTGCCAAAGTCGATTTCGCCCTCTCCGATCTGCAAGCCTTCGCCGTCGACGCCTCTGGCGTCAGCCATATGGACATGGGCGACGAAGGGCGCGATCGCTTCCATGAATTCATCAAATGACCAGCCATTCTCGGTGCAGGCGAGCTGAGAATGCGATGTATCAAAACAGATCCTTACGCCAAGCTGGTTGCAGCTGCGCACAATATCTTCGCTCGAAACAAAAAGGTTATGGAAACGCTGGCCGCCGAAGTGCCAGGGATACGGCGGCATGGTCTGCGGCCAAAGCTCGACCTGCGGATCCGCCAGTTCGGCGAGGCTGGACTTCAGATACCGCTCGCGCTCGGCTCGTTCTTCCTTGGTAAGGAAACGCGTGGATGAAAATCCGCCGACGTTGCAAATGATTCCGATCCGACCTTTATTCTCGAATCGCGTCCCTAACGCCTTCGTTTTGGCGATTACACGCTGCATTTCGCTGATCGAGCGCGATCGATAAGCATCGTCCGGCGACGTAAGATCAAGCGTGTGATCTCCCTCAAACAATTCCGGAGCATGGACGATCACGTTGCACGGATAACTCTCTTTCAGCAGTTCGCTATCGTCGATGCCGAGATCGCGATAACTAAGATGGAACTCTACGAAATCCGGGGCGAGCGCCGCAATAAGCCTGTCTGCATCGCGATGGCGAACCGGAATGCCCCAGGGTCTGCTGAAATTCGGCTTGGTGCCCTGCCCGTCGATCTCGCCTGTTTCGGAAATGTCGGAGGGATAAAGCGGCGTTCCTGCGGGTATCCTGCGTTTCGCCTTCTGTCCAATCACCTCGTCGATGCGATTTGGTGACAACCCCTGTCCTGGACTGCGAATTTCCAGCATGCGACGTTCGATTGCCACCCCGGCGTCAATATCGCCGACGGCAAAAATCGACTTTCCGAGGCTGATTCGATTTGCCTTCTCTCCTTGGCTCAAAATTCTCGGCAGCGAGCTTCCAAGAGCTTCTTCTACCTGGCGCACCCCCTCGACAAGACGTTTGAATTCGTCAGGCAGCAAACTCACCTTGTGATCGTTTCCTTCCTGCTCCCGGTCCAGCGTAAAGTGCTTCTCGATCAGACGCGCGCCCATTGCCACCGCTGCGACCGAGACGAAAATGTCGCGCTCATGCCCGGAATAGCCAACCACGCTGCCACAGAGCTCCTGCAGGCGCGATAAATAGTTCAGGTTGATGTCTCTGAAGGGAGCTGGATAGGTAGAGTTGCAATGAAGCATGACGTATTCCGCTCCAAATGCCTGAAACAAGCCCGCAGTCTGGCGTATCTCCTCCTCGGTGGACATCCCTGTAGAACAGATAAGCGGGACCTTTTGGTCGATGATGTGTCGGAGCAATTCGTGATTTGTTAGATCGGCCGACGCAATTTTCATCGCCTGCAGTCCGTAAGCTCTGCACTTATCGGCGCTGTTTAGGTCGAATGCGGTGCAGAGAGGAACCATTCCAAGCGAGGCGGTGTAGTCGAAACAACGGAAAAGATCGTCGTCCTTCAACTGGAAGCGATCCAGCAAATCCAGCACGTATTCAGTGCCTAGATCTTCGCTCTGCCCAGTTTTGCGCCGGCCGTACAGACCATTCATATCCCGCATCTGAAATTTGGCGCAGTCGGCACCGGCGGCGGCAGCGGCTTCGATGAGCGCGAATGCAGCCTCGACGTCACCATTGTGATTATTGCCGATCTCCGCAATCAGGAAGGTCGGATTCTCTTCAGATACGACGCGTTGTCCTATCTTAATTCCCTCTCCCGAATGCCTCTGCCGAGCTACCGCGACTACGCGGCGCTCCAGGTCAACGAGAGGAACATACAAGACTTCGCGCAGAAGCCGATTAGCAGTTTCCCTATCGCTCGATATGGCACTGCGCACCCGCCGATTGCACAGATCGCCGACAGCGGTCTGGACCCCTGTCGGCGCGCCGGCGCCGATCCAACGAATGATATCGCCGTTTGAAAGGCTTCCCAACAAGCGACCTGTACCATCGACACAAAAAACAATCTCTCGGCGATTGGCTGCGACCTTTGCTGCAGCTTCCTGAACCGATGCATCCTCGTGGATGAGATATGTTTGAAGGTCCCGATCGATGATCATTTCGCTTCTTTCCTACGAAACGCAGCTTCCAGCAATCGCCAGTCGGCCAATTCGTCCAGTTCGATACTGGTGGATTCGTCCATTTCGTAGACGGCGATCCTCCCATGGAGGCGAGCCCTGCCCTGCCTCAGTTGCTCAACGGAGGAGATATAGAAAGCGCCGTTTTCCATCAACGTCCCGGTCCACTGCTGCCGCAGGGGGCGTTTGGCCGGATCGTAGTTGATCGGCTGTCCATCGTCACCCCAGAAAAATCGTCGCGTTCTCACGCAGGTGACCAGCGAGTCTGCGCCGGATCGCACGAAATCGGCAATCGCGGCGGAGATATCTGCGCTGGTTGTCTGAGGACTTGTTGCCTGAGCCGTCAGGATAAACTGACTTCGAATATCCTGACTGTTGATCAGGTCGACGATTGCCTCTTCGGTAGTTGCCGTGTCAGTTGCCAGATGATCTGGGCGGCGATGAATGCGAATCTTCTGGTCGATCGTCGACACCACCTGTGCGATCCTGTCGCTGTCGGTCGACACAAACACCTGGGATACGGCTTGGCAATCCAGGAGCGCTCTTAGAACCCATTCACAAAGCGGTCTGCCGCAGAATTCCTTGATGTTCTTGTCCGGAATAGATTTGGAGCCACCTCTGAGCGGAACGAGGGCCACGAAATCCTTGTTATCCAGGCCAGCCACAGACACGAAATTGGTCATTATTTATCGGCCTCAGAGATTCGAATGACGAAAGGCAAACCATCTCTGCCATTGGCCGATGACGCCGCCTGATCGAGTTCGACGGTAGCGCGATCTATCTTACTGGATAGGTTTAAGCTGATAATAGCTCGCATAGCTCCACAAGTTGCCAAGCTTGATACCTTTATCGGTTATGAATCCGGCAACCGCCGCGTATCCCTTGCCTTCTCTTACGCATTTCAATCCGGCACGATTCAGCAATGTGGTCATGACGTTGGAAGGGAAAAGAGAAATGTGGCCGAATTCTCCGGGTCTTTCAGTGCGATAGCGGTAGCTATTGCCGGTCGTCAGCCAGCTTATTCTCTGAAACAGGTTCGCGCAGTTCGGCACCGTGACATAGATTGAGCCTGTATCATTCAGCAGGCGACGCATCGATCGCAGCACTTTTGCCGGTCTCTCGAGGTGCTCGAGGGTCTCCGAACACACAATCAGGTCGAACTTTGAATCAATCGTTTCTTCAAGGATCTGCTCGTTGAGATCCATTTGCCGATACGACGACAGCGCGTCCTGCGCCACTACCGCTGGATCACTCCAATCAACCCCGTGGATATCGCGAAATCCGGACGTTTGCATAAGTCTGGCAAGACCTCCCGATCCGCATCCGACATCCAGCACTCTGGCATCGAAATTGACATCGGCCTCCTTGATAAAGTCAACGAGGTCTTGATGACGCCGAATCTGAGGTGAGTTGTTCTGATTGCCTTTAATGCGTCCAATCATGTCAATGTTTACCTGGTTGTGCGCAAGCAACTCATCGCCTCGCAACGCGACTAGTGCTGCAAAATGCCTGCAAGATTCATGTGAGCTGGACGCGAGTGCTCGATGCCCAGCAGGCTTTGCTGGTTATCGTTCGATCGCTGGACGTGGAGGCTGGCCAGCGTAACACCGGTGCAGGTTGTGATCGCAGTCGCCCGGCCATTGAAAGGCTTGAGAAAGTCGACAACCTGGCTCCCAAAGATATCCGAGATCGACATTTCCCGCGCCCCGAGTGGCGGGATTTCACCGAAATCCCCCTCCAGTTGCGCTCCATCCTGCCGGATCAAAACTGAAGTCGGATGGGCCGCATGAGCGTATTCGGGATCCGAGGAGTGATTGATCAATAGCAGACCGCTCATCATATCCTTGTTGGCGATCACCTTGGGATTGATCCCCGTGAATCCAATGTGAGCCTTGAGTCGGCCCTCATTCAAAGGCCGCGCAAATGCACCTGTGCGGTAGATCGCGACATTGTCCTGGTCGATATATGTCATCGAGAAACTTGCCGGGGACGATCGATATCCGTCCATCCGGCCACGCGACATCACCGCAACGACAAGATAGTCCGCGACCGGCAGCTTCAGGTCGGCGAGAAGCTTCGAAAGATCGACTTCGACCGACGATCCGGGCTTGTAGGTCGAAGGAATCTCGTGGCTCGCTAAATATTCGCCGTCGCGCGACAGAATATGGAGCTTGAACCGAAGATTATTGCTGAAACCGGATGCCACAAGGCTGGTTAGCTCCGGGCCCAGATCTTTCATGCTCTCGAGAAAATTCTTTTTCAGACTACCTGCGACCAGGCTGCGCAGATATTTGACGTTCACTGCCCGGTACCAGACGGGAACGGAGAATCCCATCCTGTTTTCGAGTCCCGAAAACGTCGGAAAAATAAATCGCGGCTCGTACGGCTTCCACGGAGCGAAAGGAAATCTGCTCACTGCTTCACCCTAGAAATGATGCAGGCTGAATTTGCCGTTGGGGAATTCATAAAAACTGAACGGACTCGCCATATTAGTACCACTGAACTCAAGCGCAAAGCTTTGCGCCGATCCGATCAGTTCCCTTGCGTTCGGAAACAATTCCAGCGTTCCCAAGCGACGAGCTCCCATCGGCGGGATCTTCGGAAGTTCCTGCTGGGCAAGTGTGGTGCCGTCCAGCGCAACCAACCGAGCCATTCCCGTCGCCGTTCCATCCGGAGCCAGACAGGCGTTCACAAGCACCGCTCCAGATTGTTCGACAAGCCGGGTCAGATATGTCTGGAGCCAAGCCGGCGTGGGGAACGGCGCCATCATCACCGGCTCACGCTCGTGCGACAGGGTGATCGCACCATGTCGAGAGTAGTATTGCGCGTAGTAGCCCGTGGTAACCTTCCTGCCCGTCCGAATCTCGGCATTGCTTTTCGGCAGCAAGCTCATTGCCACCGTGCCCGAAACGCGAGGACACAACTCAGAAGTATTCAGCTGCAATTGGCCGTTGAGACCAAGGTCCCGTTCAAGATAGCCGACCTGACCGCCGCTGCCATCGAATAACCAAACGTGCGCCTCCGCATCGGGCTCGCCTTTAAAGAAGGTCGAGAAATAATTGAATGCGCAAACCTCTGTCGTAACGATCTCATCATTGCGGAGATACAGGACCGCGGGCGGATAGCCGCGCGCCACGGCCTCGGAAATCTTCAATTCAGCAGACATATTCGATCCGACGCCCAGTGTTGCAGCCGCTAGTCTGCGGGGCAAAGAAATCGATCTCGCCTTCGGCTCAGGATTTCTTTCCCCGACGTCACGTCAATCCACCAAAAAAGACAAATATGGCCGATCCGCGCCTCAAAAACAGCCCCATTGCGGCACCTCTTTACGCCGGGGGAAGGCCAGAATCAATCATCATGAGACAGCGTCTTGATCTCTTTTGCCGATCGCCGAAACGTAGGAGAAACTGTCCCTACCCTCCGAAGGCTTGCCCAAGAGCAGCACCCAGATCGCTGCGGTCGACTTTCGCACCAATGTGAAACCAGGGGTCATTCACCGCACCACAAGCACTGGCGGCAAATATCGTCATGGACGGCAGTAGTATATGTGTGGTAACCACGCCCGATCCTCCCTGACCCCTGATAATTTGATTGGCCGACGCAGAAACGAGCATGTTCAACGACAGGTCTATTTTGATCACCGGCGGCACCGGTTCGTTCGGACGCAAATGGGTCGGTAACCTACTGAAGCATTTCAAGCCTCGCCGCGTTATCGTCTATTCACGCGATGAGCTGAAGCAGTATGAGATGCAGCAGGAATTCGACCAGCCTGTGATGCGTTATTTCATCGGCGACGTGCGGGACAGCGAACGTTTGCGCACGGCCATGAAAGGGATCGACTTTGTCATTCATGCGGCTGCGCTGAAGCAAGTTCCGGCTGCCGAATACAATCCAATGGAATGCATCAAGACCAACGTGCACGGCGCTGAGAACGTGATCCAGGCCGCGTTGGAAGCCAACGTCGATAAAGTCATCGCATTGTCGACGGATAAGGCCGCACAGCCGATCAATCTTTACGGCGCAACCAAGCTCGCCTCGGACAAGCTGTTTATCGCAGCCAACAACATGGCCGGCGGGCATCGAACGACTTTCGCCGTCGTGCGCTACGGCAATGTCGTCGGCTCGCGCGGTTCGATCGTGCCACTATACGCCAGACTGATCGCCGACGGCGCCGGTCATTTGCCGATTACCGATCCGCGCATGACGCGTTTTTGGATATCTCTTCAGCAGGGCGTCGATTTCGTCGTCAGAAGCTTCGAGCGGATGTCGGGCGGCGAGATTTTTGTGCCAATGATCCCTTCGGTGCGGATTCCCGATTTAGCCAAGGCGATGGCTCCCAACCTGCCGACCAAGGTGATCGGCATCCGCCCTGGCGAGAAGCTGCACGAGATCATGTGCCCGACGGATGACTCGCATTTGACGCTGCGCTTCCATGATCATTTCGTCATCAAGCCGACGATCAAGTTCTTCCGCCAGGATATCGACTATCTGACGAACCAGATTGGCGAACGCGGAGAGCCGGTACCGGATGGATTCGAGTACAATTCCGGCAAGAATGATCATTTCCTTGATGTCCCCGAGATCAAGGAGTTCAACCGAATTGCGGTCCAATGATCCCTTATGGTCGTCAAGATATCTCTCCCGAGGACATCGACGCCGTAACCCAGGTACTGCGATCAGATTGGCTGACACAGGGTCAGGCTGGTCCGCAGTTTGAACAGGCGATGGCCAGCTACTGCGGCGCGAGGAGTGCTGTAGCCGCTTCCAACGCCACCGCAGCCTTGCACATCGCATGCCTCGCGCTTGATCTTGGGCCCGGCGATCATCTGTGGACCACGCCCAACACTTTCGTCGCGTCAGCCAATTGCGCGCTTTATTGCGGCGCTGAGGTCGATTTCGTCGACGTCGATTCACGCACCTACAACATGAGCGTTTCGGCATTAGCCGAAAAACTCGAGCGCGCGGAATCGCAGGGCCGGCTGCCAAAGATCGTCGTACCCGTTCACTTTGCCGGTCAATCCTGCGAGATGAAGGATATCCGGTCGCTCGCTGCGCGATACGGGTTTCGCATCATCGAGGATGCATCGCACGCGGTCGGCGGTGAGTATTGCGGCCATAAGATCGGCGCCTGCGAATATAGCGATATCGCGATCTTCAGCTTTCATCCGGTCAAAATCATCACGACCGGCGAAGGCGGCATGGCGCTTACCAACGATCCGAAGCTTGCCGAACGGCTCGCTTATTTGCGAACGCATGGCATCGTCCGCCGCGCACAATGGACCGACGAAGATGGCGCCCCAAGGCTGAACGAGGAGCGTTACGGCCCATGGTACTATGAACAGATCGAGCTCGGGCTGAACTATCGCATGACCGATATCCAGGCGGCGCTAGGGCACAGTCAGCTTGGCCGCCTCGATTCTTTTGTCTCCCGTAGACGCGAACTTGCAGCTCGTTACGACAGGCTGCTCGCCAATTTGCCGGTGACCTGCCCGTGGCAGCATCCGGACACCAATTCAGCGTGGCACCTCTACGTCATTCGGCTGCACCGGAATGACATCAAGCTCAGCCGGCGTCAGGTGTTCGACGCTTTGCGGGCGGCCGGCATCGGCGTCAACGTACATTACATCCCCGTCCATACGCAGCCCTATTATCGTCGCCTCGGCTTCGAGACTGGCATGTTCCCGGCGGCTGAAAGCTACTACGAGGATGCGATCACCTTGCCGTTGTTTTCGAAGATGACGAATGACGAGCAGGACACCGTTGTGGCAGCGCTGGAGAAGATCCTCGCGTGAAAATCGCTGTTATTCCCGCACGAGGTGGCAGCAAGCGGATTCCGCGAAAGAACATCCGCCTGTTCTGCGGCAAGCCGATCATGGCTTACTCGATCGCGGCCGCCCAGGAAACCGGGCTGTTCGATCAGATCATCGTCTCCACCGACGACGATGAAATAGCTTCCGTTGCGCGCGCCTGCGGCGCAACGACGCCCTTCATGCGGCCGCGCGAGATCGCCGACGATTTCACCGGAACCAATGCGGTCGTCAAACATGCGATCGCCTGGTTCAACGAACAGGGCCGGGACATCACGCATGCCTGCTGCATCTATGCGACCGCTCCATTGGTCCAGGCCCGATTTATTCGGGAAGCATATGATACGCTTGCCCGATCTGATGCCGCCTTTGCCTTTTCGGTAACGAGTTATGCTTTTCCGATTCAGCGCGCCTTGCGCCTGATGCCGGGCGATCGGGTTGAGGCCATCTACCCAGAACACCGGATGACCCGATCGCAGGACCTGGAGCCGGCCTATCATGATGCCGGGCAATTCTATTGGGGAACGGCGTCTGCCTTCCTGGAAGATACACCAATATTCTCTCCTCGCTCCATCGGCATAGTGCTGCCGCGATTTCTCGTGCAGGACATCGACACGCTGGAAGACTGGGAACAGGCCGAACTCATGTATCAGGCCATCTATCGGCGGTAGAGCGTTTCGAGCGAAAGCCTGCCCCGGACCTTATCCCGAGGGATATCGGTTCCCATGAAGAAAGCGCCTCAAACAAAACCCAGAATCCGATTCTGATTCCGTTCGAGCCGGGCTTCAGAAGCCATGGCGGCTCACGCTGCCGCCTCAGCGTTCATCTCCGCTTGCTTCGAGCAACGGACGGATGAAAGCAAGCAGATCGCCGCCTTCAAACAAGTGACCTCGGATTCCGGCGGCGGCTGCGGCCTGCAGGTCATGGGGCTTGTCACCGACAAGGAGGCTGGCTTCCTTCCGCACCGGCCAGCCATTCAGGCAATCCATGATCATCCCCGGTGCGGGCTTGCGACGATCGCTCGCCTTGCGCCATGCTTCGACGACACCGTCTTCGTGATAAGGACAGTACTGGAATTCATCGATATGGGCGCCGATTTCGGCCAGATCCCGGCCCATCCAGCCATGCAACTGATGAACCGCATCGACGCCATAATACCCGCGGGCCACGCCAGCCTGATTGGTCACGACAAATGTCAGGTAACCGAGGTCGTTACACAGCTTGATGGCCTCACGCGCGCCGGTGATCCACTCGAAATCCTCGACCTTGTGGACGTAAGCCTTGTCGACATTCAGCACGCCGTCGCGGTCAAAGAAGACGGCCGGCCGGCGTATCCGATGCGGCAATTCGATCTGGGCGCGTTCGAAATCGGCGGGGATGCCGATATTGAGGAAAAAGCCGTCATAGACGGCCGCGCTCAATTGCGCATTCCCGGCCAACCGTGGAAACACCGATTGTTCGAGCGAGCACGGAACCTCCTCGATGAGGTCAAGGACATCGCGATCAACGCGGTAAATGCCGGAATTGATGAGGCCGCTCACCTGCGCTCCCGCTGGCAGGAACGCCCTGATGAGATCCCGCTCCAGCAGAACGCGCTCGTAGCGGTCGCCCGCATGATCCCGTTTCAGGGCAACCCGCACCGCCCCGGACGAAGCGCCAGACCCGGCAACAAGATCCAGCATGTTGAAATCGAAAAACGAGGCACCATTCAGAAGCAGAAATTGGCGGTCAAGCCGGGGGGCGGCATGTTTCAATGCCCCGCCGCTGCCAAGTTGCGCCGGCACGGACATCACTGAGACCACGGCATTACGCCAGCGCTTTCCCTCGTAGCGGTCGAGCAGCCGTTCTGCCTGACGGCCAGCGAGAAGTAAAATCTCCTGAATATTCCCGTACCGCGAGAGCTCACTCAAAAGGTAATCCAAGAACGGCCGTCCGGCCACCAGCGGCAGCGGCTCTCGAATTACCTCCCGCCCAAGACCTTCGCCTCCAAAACATGGATCCAGAATAATCGCCTGCCTCACCCCGAACGTCCTTAAAACGTTGCCTTCAAGGCACTCTACGCAGTTTAGCGAAAGGTTTGTCAAATCGCGCCGGCCCAGAGCTGCACGCCTTCCGCAAAAGCGGGCACGCCTTCTCCTCATAAAGCCATTTTTGGATCGTAGACTTGAAGGAGTAGTAGAAAACGAGCTTTCGCGGCTGCAGCACGTCGCTACTTACGATTACATCGAAAGCCAACATACACGCGGTGGGCATAAAAATGCTGGACTCCGCTAAAAAGAGAATATGGAACGCAGCGCTCCGCCTGGCGCCGGTACCGACCATAGTACGGCCTCGTGCTTCTCAATTCTGGCAAAGCTACTGGCGCGAGCGACAGCAAGAGGGGAACTTTCCCAATTACGCTGCAGCTATCCCGCTGAAGAAGTGGTTTGCTCACCAAATAGTGGACCTTGCTCCCGCCTCCGTGCTTGAGCTCGGCTGCAATGTCGGGGGCAATCTTCGGGAGATAGGCAATTTGAACCCCGCTATAGCGCTCTACGGAATCGAGTTGAATGATCGCGCCATCCAATGGGGCAGGAAAAACGTTCTGCCCAGCTCCGCTCAGGTCTTTTGTGGGTCGATGGTCGACACCGAGACAATCCTGTCGCAACACGGCATCAACAGACCAGATATCGTTTTTACGTCAGCCGCAGCAATGCATTGCGACGATACAATCTTTTCAGCTGCAAAAAATGCCGCACTGGCCGTTGGCCGAAAAGCAATCATTCATCTCGAGCTTAACGCCTGGACGCCGGCAGACCTCTATAATGGCCAAGCATGGAGAAAATCGTTTCTCAGTGACCGCTGGATTCGAGATTATGTGAGCGAGTACGAAGGACATCCACGTGTTTCAAAAATCGAAACGCGCGGAATCCCCCTGAAAATCAACATTATGGACAGCATCGGGCGCATGAAGATTAGCGATGTCAGCGCGCTGATTATTGTGCACCTCAATCCACCGGATGCGGATATCCCTTCGTAACGCGAGGCAGCCGATGGCTTCTCGCATTCGAGATCAAGATGGCTGAGGCTGGCGTAATAGCCCATACAAAAGAAACCCGACGAATGTCAGCAGGCCAGCAAGGATGGCCACCCTTGACGATCGGGGAGACAATGGCGCCGGCGAAACCACGATATCACCGACAACCGCCGCCTTGTAAGTCTTCTCAGGAGTCGCTCGCGAAATCAGATCCCGCAGGCTGGCCCTTAGATTCACCAAAGATTGCTCATTCCGGGATAGCGTATCGAATAGCTGCGCCTGATCCGCTCCTTTCCCAACATCGGATGACGATGCCGCCGGTGGAGGCGTCCCGATCAAAGCTCGGATGTTTTGCTGAATTTGCTTTATCTCGCTGATATCTTCCTTGGTCTCGGCAATTTGGGCGTTAATATCGTTCAGTACAGGCTGCCGCATCCTATCCTGCTCATCATTCAGCAGCGGCACGACTGCGCCGATCGCGTCCCGGGCCTGCTGCTCCTCCAGCGCGCTTACCTCAATCACTATGGTGTCCGATGTATCCAGCACCGCTCTTAAGCTGTCAGAAATAACTCGAACTGCTCGATCGTCTTTTTCTGGCAGGTTGATCGACTGCAGGAGCCGCTGCTTGAATGACAGGCTGTTCACCAAAGCAACCGTTGCATTCGTGCTCATAATTTCCGAGCCAGCCAGCCTGCCGAGCCTTACGCTCGCTTTAGCGCCGTATATCGACACCGGCCGTGGCGTCAAAACATAAGCGATAATCATCGCAACTAACGCTGCCGCAATCGCCAAAAGCAGGCGCGGCCGAATGGCACGATAGAAAAACGCAAAGAGCCCGCCGAAATACCGTCCATCCAGCTCTATAAGTCTCTCCACCATGACACCCATGTTCTCTCCTGCGCTACACACGCACCATCATTGGACTCGGAGCGAACGAGGTAAGACTGTTGCCACCGAACCTCAACGAGATATGTCACGATCGCGACAGCAACTTTAAACAAAAATGTCAGTTGAATAAATGAATTAGCCATGCCTGCCGTAACGAAGATCATCACGGTGTACATGACGGGAGTTAGGAAGACACAGCTCACAAAGCGTTCAAGTACGATGCATCGCACCAAAAGAAACATAAATTCTGACAGCATTAATGCACAAAACGCTACCAAAACAAACCCGCCTAAAGGCCCCGCCAGTTCAAACAAAACCTCCGGCCATCCACCGGTGTAAGATGTCCCTTGCTCAAGAATGACGTGAGCGCGCTCGATGGGAAGCCCGAGCTCCATCAAAAACTGCATCGTAGAATTTCGACTTGGATCGAATGGGGCTATAAATATCTTGAAGGCGGCGAAGCTGCTGCTCCAATCCTGCTGCAGAAACACCCGCTCATAGGTCATCCACCACATCTCGGATTGCTGGACGAGTATGCGCTGGACAAGCTTGGTGACAAGCCGGCTGCCTTCAACTCCCCGCACCGCGGTGTACGAATGAAGCACCGCAAGGCCCACCAGAAGCGCCAGCGCCCCACCGGCCAAGTACAAATATCGCACCCCCCGTTTCGGCAGCATTTCACGCCAAGGACGATACGTGCGTCCCTGCTTGACCAACAGCACTGCCCCAACGGGAATGACGAGAAAGGTCGTGTAGGCGAAGAAGGACGAAAACCGATGACCAACAAAAAACAGATATAGAATCAGCGCGGCAAACAAGACGACAAATCTTCGATCCGGCAGCCTTCCCCGCAGCATCGGAGCGGCAAGAAATATTCCCAGTTGAAACGCCAGCATCGGGCCCCATTGCAGCAGTCGCCGATGGAGAGGCCCGGCATATAGCCGCGCATAATCGTAACGTTCCATGTCCGCGAAGAGCGGTATTGGTCCCCTCGCGAACATTTCGATCCACAACAAAAAAATAAAAATGCCGGCGGCCCAAAACGCCAGATCGGAAAGTGGGCGCAAATATCGGCGCGGGCCTTTTTCTGACCATGCATCCGCTTCGCAGTAAAGCCCCTTCAAGCGTTCAGGGCGGAACGAATATAGCACCATCGCAATCACGATCGCTTGCGAGAGCGCAAGAGGAACTGCAGAAATGCCGGGCCCAATATCTCTGTCCAACTGTTCGGAGAACAGCGGCCCCAGGACGTCAATGTAGAGCGCCGAAACAAGCCTCCAGGCGAAGGCCACAAAAATAAAGGCAAAGATGATTCCGAGCGCCGGCCGGGCGATCAGAGTCTTGATCATCGTAGCAACGATTATGCCCACTGCCGCAAGGCTTAGTAGCACAAAAACGAGCGGATCCGAAGCTAAAGAGGTAGTAGCCAAAGAGCGTACTCTCCTCCCTCCGAGCAGCCCCGCAAATTCGAACGAACCTCGATAGGAGCGCTCAGGGCTGACGGCATCTTCTCGCTCCGCACAACCTATCTATATCTTATGATTGCACATCATGTGACATCGACTTGGCTGGCGACATCGACATTCGCTCGATTGCGCCAGCTAATTAACGCCCATGACGAGCTTCTCGAGCGGCGAATTCGCCGGCGTTGAAATAAATGGCCGTTTCGCGCCAGGGAACATGCTCGGAAACGAAATAAAGCTTGCGGTATAGAGCAATCGTCCGTGTCCTGGCGCCATGCGGCTACCCATGTGTAGGCACCTGCTGGTATCAACAATGAATGATGTAAGACGTGGCGCTTTCATCATTTTGATATCGGAACGCGGCACCCTCCCGAACACCCGATCATCCGGAAAATGACTTTTCAAAAGTGGGTAACCGAACTTCTCAGTCGACTGCCGAGGCAGGAAAGTGAACGGACCATCCCCCTCCTCCTCAACATCGGTAAGATAGCTAAAGAGCTTGATTACCCGAACATCGTCATGGTCGCGGTGCCAGAGTTGCGAAGTGCTGAGCTCTTCGACTGTATGTAAAGAATAAGTCAGTACGAGGTAGCTGAGCGAGGGAACTTCACCAAGCGCCGACGAAACGATATTTATAACGGGCTGCTGTAGAGCGTATCGTACAAAGATGTTGTCGGCACTGATCCGACCATCCTTCATGTCTGATTCCAGGAGGCTGAGCAGAAACTTCTTGCGGTGCTGCTTTGCTCCCGATGCATTCATTTCTTCAAGTTTGGCCACGCCGGCATCGGCGAACTCCTGCTGCAGTTGAGGGTCCATCAACTCGGTGACGATCGCATAACCGTCAGCGTTCAATCCATCCGCCTTAGCTTTTTCTGCCGGACTTACGCTCAGAAGACGCGCCTGCCGCCTGCGCTCACGCTTTTCGCCAAGATGCCACGTGCTTACACCTGTTTTCACCAGGTGGCGAAGGGGCGATCGATTCACCTGCCAAATCGCTCTGGAAACCAGTCCCATTGCTCCACCTCGCCCTTGTATGCGCGTTGGCCCAGCCAACTTGAGCACAAATACGCGGCAGCCCAATAGCAAAACCAACCAATATGGGCAAGTTTCCTGTTATCGCACTGCAGAAGCGGAGGCAGTCAAGCCAGCCACTTTCGTAAAGGTACCGCTTCGATAAACCGGCTAAACAAGGCGCGGTCATTAGGCGACAAGACGATCCCGATACTCAGGGTCCAGGCCAGGATGCATGCCAAGGCTCCCGAGACCAGGAGAGACGTCAGGTTGCCAGGAAGAAAAAACAGCCTGTAGACGAAGCAAGCCACGATGAGCAAGCTTGCCACCACCGCCAGTCGAGCCAATTGTTGCCAAAACAACGAGAAGGACAGATTCATTTGCCTGAGCATGTAGCGCGCAAGTGGAGGCGCAAATACAACATACGAAATTGACCAACCAAGAATGAAGGCCTTTTCCCTGAGCCAGAAAACAAAGGCGAACGTGATCAAGTATTGAATAGCGATCTGAAGGTACATCAACCGCGTGTTAAAGCGCAGAAATTCAGATCTGACTATCAACGCCGCCTGCCCTGCGCCCAACATTGACGTGACGGCAGGAATACATAACGACAGCGCCAGCCATGGCCATTGGCTGGCGTGTTGCTGCCCTACCCATAATCTTAAAATATCCTTCGAAAAAAAAGCGACCACGATCAATGCCGGAACGATGAAGGCGGACGGCAAAACCAATCCGCTGCGTCCCAGCATCTGCAGCCGTCGGCTATCGGTCGTTTCATCGATATGAGTTGAGACCGGAAGGATTGCTCCGTAGAGCGGCGCCATCGTCGCCTTCAAGAACCTGGGCAAACGTGTAATCAGATCGAAGCTTCCGACTTCGGCCGGGCCGAACAGAATGCCGATAGCAAGAGGAGGAAGCGGCTGCTGAAATGTTCCACCAATCCGGCTATTGAACATGAGCCAACAGCGATGAAGGGTATCGTGCCGAATTGATGCTCCCCAGCGCCTGAATTTCAGAGACGATTGGTAAGCCAATCGATGAACGACAATTGCCAGAATGAAATATTTCGCGACAATCGTGGCGAGATACGCATAGGCCAGCCACTCGAAATCGGCACGGTACCATGCCAGGATGAAAACCGAGGCAACATACGCCAGATTGCTCGCAACCTCCGTTGTACGAAGCCATCCGTAATATTCAAAGCCTTTCAAAATCCCTTCTGCGATCAAACCGGAGAACAGGATTGGAAGAAACAGCGCGGTAACTCTTAATATGGATATGAAAGCATCGGTGTATTCGGGTGCAACCTTGAATACGATCGAGAGCGGATTTGCCCCGAACCATAATGCAAGGCCGGACGCAACCCCAGTGACGGCCGCGATCACGGTGAGAAGCGAAATCCTTTCGCCTGCAGCCTTCCAATCAGCGACCCGTCCTCTCGCGACAGCCTGCGTTGCCAGTTCCGAGACGCCGAAATCGATCAACGCAAGAAAGGCAGCCGGCAAGAACGAACGCACCAGCACGATCAGGCCGAGAACGGCCACGCCATAAGCTCTTGCAATGACGCCGACCGACAACAGGCCAAGCACGCCCGCCAGCCCATAGGCGACGGCTGAAATAGCTGTATTCTGTAACAATCGACGAAACACGAATCAGGCCGCTTCCGTTAGCTGGAGGCTTTGGCCGCTCGTCGCCGCCACCAATCGCGATGTTTTTCCTATCGCCTGCCGCGCGAGCACGGTCCGGCCGTCTCCCCCTGCAGCGTCTAACCGCTCCAGCACCGCATTGACTTGATGCACCGAGAACGCCTTGCCCTTCCTGCGGCGCTCATTTTCCAATGAACCATAACGACTGCGTAAGGCGCTTCCCAGCTTATAGCCCATTGCGCGGCGAGCGGCTTGCGCCATGAGCCCACGAACGGAAGGGCGCGGAACTGCGCGAGAGACCGGCCTCATACCTCTCGACCTGGCTATCGTCTCGAAGATCGCATCGGCGACCCGCACCGAACTGGCGCCGTCGACTGCCGTAAAAAGATCGACCATGACGCGCTGGCGAAATTGCTCGATATCCTGATCCGGCGTCGCGAGTCTTCCTTCGAGACCCTGGTGAACCAGTTCGATGAGATCTTCCTCCGAAGCAACGCCCCGGCTGACCCCGGTAGCGGCCTGAAGACGCAGCGCCGCGGTATTGACCCACTCGATGCTCAGGGGCTCTACCTTCAGCATGGCCGCTTCAATCGCCGTCGAACAATTTTGATGGATCAGCAACCGCGCGCCCGCAATCCACTCAAGTGAGGTGCCATCCTGCTTGACATGCGCGTTTGGCAGCGCCGCAAACGCATCGTAGGAGCCAATGTTTTCGAACGGATGTGGGCGCAATACAAATTGCGCATCCCTGAAATGCCGCGCAAGCTTGATCGAGGTATCGAGCACCGAATGATAGGCGCGCTGTGCGTCAGCCACGAATTGCCGGGCGAATTCTCTCAAATATCCAGCCTGGACCATCGCTTCCAGCTCATCCGCAGCGCTTTTGGAAAAACGCGGATTGACAACAGGGAAATTGGTGTTGATTAGCACGTAACCCGGAGCAACCGACGGCTTGGGAAGAGCCGCGCGCCATGGTTGCGCGCAGAAGTCGTATCGCGGACACCCTGTGGCATAAAGAAGCCCCGCCGGCACCGTTTGATGTCGCAGGAAAGCTTCATATTGCGCCTGCCCCCACACGCAATATAGATCAACGAGATCGGTGCATCCTACTGTTTTGACTATCTGAGCAAATTGATCAGGATCTTTTCCGGCAATCCCCTCGGTGTCCAGAACGCCAACCAGAATTCCGGCCCGTTTGTACAACTTGATGAGATCCGCATTATTGGGGCGGGTATAGTTCAGCAACACCAGATCAGGACGCAGCGCAGGCACGTCGAATCCCTGCTCATACATGGGAACGAGCGTGACCGCCGCGCCTCTGGTGGTAAGCTCGCGACCCAGCAGCACCAGTCCCTCCAGATCGCGGAGGGGATTGTCTACAACGAGACAGATATGTGGCTTGTCAGGCACGAGCACCCCGCGGCGGATTCTGTTTTGTGGACGCCTCGGGAGCGTCACCAGCCGGCGTCAGCAATTCCCATCCCATCGGCGTACCGCGCCGCACTGCGCGACCGACGCACTTGCCGATCAGACTGTCGAAATATTTGGGCGGCAACCCCATCCCCGGACGGATGATCCGGAGGTTGCTCTCCGTCAGCACATCGCCGGCGGCCATATCTTCGGCCACATACAACGAGCGGCGGAACACCTGCGACTTTCGCTCTTTTTCGGTCAACCCGTAGTGGACCTGTCCAAGCGCCATCCATGCGCGCTCTGTCTCAACTACCAGCGCGGCCATCTCGGCCGGCTCCATGGAAAATGTCGAGTCGACGCCGCCATCGGCGCGCGCGAGCGTGAAATGCTTTTCAATGACCGTCGCTCCTAGCGCGACGCTTGCAACGCTGGCCCCGATACCAAATGTGTGATCAGACAGACCGACCTCGCAACTGAACAATGCCCGCATGTGCGGGATCGTCAGAAGATTTGTATCGAACGGCTCTGCCGGATAGGTGCTCGTGCATTTGAGCAGAACCAGATCCTTGCAGCCAGCTTCCCTTGCCGTCCGAACAGCTTCATCGATATCCGCAACCGTTGCCATACCCGTTGATATGATCATCGGCTTGCCGGTTGATGCAACCTTGCGAATGAGCGGCAGATCGGTGTTTTCAAAAGAAGCAATCTTGTAGCAAGGCACGCCAAGCTGCTCGAGGAAATCAACCGCGGTCGCATCGAACGGCGTCGAAAACGGGATCATTCCGAGCGATCGCGCACGCTCGAAAATCGGCGCGTGCCATTCCCAAGGTGTATATGCTTCCTCATAAAGCTTGTGCAACGACCGGCCGCTCCACAAACTGTTGGGGTCATCGATGAAGAATTCGTCACGGCTCAGATTGAGCGTCATGGTATCGGCGGTATACGTCTGCAATTTCAGAGCATGCGCGCCCGATTTCGCCGCAGCATCGACGATCGACAGAGCGCGGTCGAGCGATTGATTGTGATTGCCCGACATCTCGGCAATGATAAAGGGCCGGTGCGAACGGCCAATCGAACGACCTGAGATGGTTATCGTCTCATTCATCGGCAGCTCCAGCTTTTTCAACACGAACAAGATATCGATGGCCTCGGAGATCGAAAAAAGCGGGGAAACGCTCTGGGTCCGCCACTCGAAGCAAGTCGAACTGTTCAGCGATCGACCGGTAGGGATCAAGCCGAGAGTCCTCGGGTTTTCGCCGCGGGTAATAACTCGGCGGCCGGTCATCCTGAGGCACCGGGCTCCCAGATCCAACGGATTCGAGTGCATGGTTCATCAGATCAAGCTCGATTGCGAAGAGCTTGTCGTTGATCTCGTCGTTCAATTCGTGCCCTTCAAGCTTCAGATGGCGTTGAGCCCAGATGGCGCCCGTATCGACCTTGTCCTCCGCCTCGATCAACGAGACCGTAATCTTATCTTTGCCTTCAAGGATCTGCCAGACATGAGGAGACCAGCCGCGCCCCCGAGGAAGGTCGCTGGCGTGGATAACCAAGCTTGCTGCATATTTCTGACGATCCTGTTGGGAGATGATCTCGTGACAAGAGATGAGAAAAAGGATGTCTCCGCCGGTCAGTTCGGCTTTCTCCCGGACCAGTTCGACCTGATGAACGGCATCCACATTTTTGACCCAAGCTTCGAGATACGGGTAGATCGGATGTGACTCGCTTGAGCAGAGGACCGAAACCTTCATATTCGACTGTCTCTTGCGATCCCGGAAGTGGATGCCAGTGGGCGCATTAGCACAGAAAATGGAAACAGACACCAGATAAGCATTGACCGAATCAGGACTTCCGCCTGTTTCGCCCTACGAGCCTTATCCGGTGGCAGGTCCCGGTTGCGGAGCTTATATCTCCATCGCGGCCCGTACGCGACCGCAGCCCTCTCCGTCCACGAGCAGACGCGCCGCCTCGCCCATCGCCTTGATATTCTCGGAATCGTTCAGCGCCAATTGAATTGCGCTCGCAATCTGCCGGGGCGTAACCGACGATGCCGATCCTAGATATACGACCGCCCCGGCCCGGGCGAGCGCGGTTAGTGTGCCGATCTGGTTGGCTGCGATATCGACAGCGATGGTAGGCAGACCGAGGCAGCACCGTTCCCAGCTCATGATTCCCCCGGCACCTATCGCCAGATCCGCGCGGCTCATCAGCGCCGCCATATTGTCCGCTCCGCGATGGAGTTCCGCACACGGCAGTTCCGAGCTAAGTCTTGAAATCAGATCGGCGTGCGGATTGCCGGAGCCCACGACTACATCAATTGCAAGCGAATCGATGTCCACGCCTTTGATCGCGGCCAACGCCTTCGCGGTTTCATTCGAGGGGTCGGAACCGCCAAAGCACACCAATATCCGATGGATATCTCCGCTGCGATCAGGCGTTGATTTCCGCGCCTCTGCGAATTCCGGCCGCAACAGGGCATAACGCGGCCCAAGCATCTGTTTACAGGTAGCCGAAACACGGTTGCGGTAACGCGCTTCCATATTCAGGACCAGATTCTGGTCGAGCAAGATGTCGCAGTCGTGAGGACGGTCTGCGAGGTCATCAATCGCAAGAATACGGACTCCATACCGCCGCTGCACGCTCTCCCATTCCGCATCCAACGCATAATGATCGACAATAAGCCAATCGACGTGGCCGATCCCGCCAATAACTTCCGACGACTGCTCCGCATCCCCCTGCCAGGTTGTCGGCAACCAGTGAGAGTGCGCACGATCCGTTGCATTGGAATGATTCAGATGCCGTTCGGGATCGCGCAGGAACAGCGGCGTGTGGCCATTGGCTTCGACCAGGCCGCCAAGCCGGGCGGCATGCTCCCGCATGACAAAAACGATCCGGGCTCCACCGCGGGACAGCTCATTCGCAAGGCTCATGCACCGGGCAAGATGTCCCATTCCCATTTCGACGGAGGCGTCGACCCGAATTACGACTTGCCGTATGACGCTCATTGAGCACCCGAGGATGAGCCCGGAGATCCAAACCAGGAAGTTCCGAAAAGCCGGCCCGGTCATAACGATTGTACCGTCCGCCCGCAACGAGATTACCTCGATTCCGGCCAAAAGACCGGATTCGGGGCGCCTATGGCCTTGAGCAGGAGGACCTCATTCTATATTGCGAGGCCGGAGCAAATAACAGCCCGCGCATGACCCCGCCCTCCGAAGTGATCCTGATCACCACCCTTGCCGAATACCAGACGCGGTTCTGGATTCCGGTGGCGCAGCGGCTGCGCGATGCTGGGCGTCAAGTGCAACTGCTCGCCTTCGATGACCGCAGCGCGGAGATGGCGGCGACACAGGGCATTCCCGTCACCAATATGTATCGCAGCGGGCTCGCAGGCCCTGCTGATATCGACGACCATAGCGCTTTTGCCGCCCGAGTCGCTCATTATGGTCTGAACGGAACCAATTTCCTGTTCAGCCATGAGCGCGTGACCTTCGGCATCCGCGATAGCGCTGCGCTACGCCGGCGATTCATGATTTACAGCAACGCCATGGAAACCGTGCTCGATCAACTCGCTGCGCGCGGGCAAGCGGCTGTCGTGGTGCAGGAGCTCGGCGGCTTCCTTTCGGTCATCGCGAGCTTTTACGCTGCGAAGCAGCGCGGCCTCCGCAACTGGTTCATCGAGCCGTCCTTCTTTCGCGGACGGCTCTATTACACGCCGGACAGCTTTGCCGCGCCCGACACCATGGCAACACCGTCGAACACGGTATCGGCCGACGTGCGCAGCTATCTCGACGACACCCTGAACAAGCAGGCCATCGTCATTCCACAGAAAGACCGGCACCATTATTCGGCGGCGTTCAACAAGATCGCCAACGCGCGCAACGCCCGTCGCCTGGCAGAAAAGCTCTGGGACCAGTTCATCCTCGGCAAGCACCAGGAATTTGGCCACAACCTGCGGCATGCACGAATGCACGCCGCGATGGCAATGGGCGCCACACAGCTCAAGAAGCTTTACCGGCCACTGCCGGAGACGCCTTTCGTCTATTACCCTTTCCATGTCCCCGCCGACATGGCGCTGACCCTGCGCTCGCCGGAATATCTCGACCAGGTCGCGACCGTCGATTTTCTCCTGCGCACGATCCCCGACACCCATGTCCTGGTTGCCAAGGAACATCCGGCACAGATCGGCGCAATCCCGGCCGGACGGCTGTTCGAGCTCGCCCGGCGTTTCGACAATTTTGTCCTGTTGCCGCCGCAAACCAACAATTATGCGGTGCTTGCCCGCGCCGATGCCGTGGTATCGGTCAACAGCAAGTCCGGCGCCGAGGCCGTGCTGCTCGGCAAGCCGGTGGTGGTCATGGGTGATGCCTTTTATCGCTCCTGTCCGCTGGTCTTTGCCGCTGATCGTCTCAAGGACGTGCCGCAGCGACTGCGCGAGGCGCTGGCGTCGCGCGGGTTCGATCCGGCGACTGCGGCCCCCTATTTCGAGACGGCGTGGCGCAAATCGTTTCCCGGCGAGCTCTATATCGACAATCCGCAGCAGCTCGATACGTTCTCAATATCACTGCTTGCGGCGATTACCGCGCCGTCGGCCACATCCTAGGGAACCGGCCGATGCCGACGGTTTCGATCATCACCCCTTCATGGAACGTCGAGGGCCTGATCGGTGAGACGATCGAATCCGTGCAGGCCCAGACCTTCGGCGATTGGGAGCTTCTGATCGCGGACGATTGCTCGAAAGACAATACGGCTGCGGTGATCGAAAGCTATGCGCGGAAAGACCCGCGGGTCAAACTGATCCGTCAACCGCGTAACGGCGGTCCGGCGTTGGCACGTCAGGCGGCACTTGAGCAGGCGAGCGGTCGCTTCGTCGCCTTTCTCGACAGCGACGATCTCTGGCTGCCGCCCAAGCTCGAGCGGCAGATCAGCTTTGCCCGCGAACGCCGCGCGGCGCTAAGCTTCACCGCCTTCCGGCGTATCAATGAGAACGGCTCGGTGACCGGACGGCTGATCTCCGTACCTGGCTCCCTCAGCTACGAACAGCTATTGAAAAACACCTCGATTGCCACGCTCACGGCGCTGGTTGACCGCGACATCGCCGGCAACATCGCCATGAAGAACGAGCCCTACGACGATTTCTGCCTGTGGCTGAGCATTCTCAAGCCGGGACATGTCGCCTATGGTCTCAACGAGGATCTGGCGCGCTACCGCGTCAGGGGCGTTTCGGTTTCCAGCCGTCCGCTGCGGTCGGCGGGCTGGGTCTGGCACATCTATCGCAACGTGGAACGGCTTTCGCCGGTCAAATCCGCCTGGTGCTTTGCCCATTGGGGCACACGGGCCTGGCTGAAGCGGCGCGAATTCTAGGCCTTTAGGTATTATATTACCTTAAGGAAGGCGCTATTATGTGTTGGCGAAGGTTCGCGTTGCCGGTACCACTCCGCGCGGCGAATCGCAGTGCACCGGCTTTTGGGAACAACAATGCCTCTTGAGCGAACCTACGCGAACAACAGAATTCTGGTCACGGGCGGCGCCGGCTTTATCGGTTCCCATTTATGCGAAAGGCTGCTGGGCGAAGGCGCGGAGGTGATTTGCGTCGACAATTACTTTACCGGCAGCCGGCGCAACATAGCCCACCTTCTATCCAACCCGCTATTCGAGGCAATGCGTCACGACGTGACCTTTCCGCTCTATGTCGAGGTGGACGCGATCTTCAATCTCGCCTGCCCGGCTTCCCCGATTCACTACCAGCGTGACCCTGTGCAAACGACCAAGACCAGCGTTCACGGTGCGATCAACATGCTCGGCCTCGCCAAGCGCCTCGGCGTCCGCGTTTTTCAGGCCTCCACCAGCGAGGTCTATGGCGATCCGCTGGTGCATCCCCAGCCTGAGGAATATTGGGGCAACGTCAATCCGATCGGGATCCGGTCCTGTTATGATGAAGGCAAGCGTTGCGCCGAGACATTGTTCTTCGACTATTGGCGCCAGCACCGGCTGCCGATCAAGGTCGCACGCATTTTCAACACCTACGGCCCGCGGATGCAGCCCAATGACGGCCGCGTCGTCTCGTCCTTCATCGTTCAGGCGCTCAAGGGCGATCCCATTACGGTGTTCGGCGACGGGGAGCAGACCCGGTCATTCTGCTATGTCGACGATTTGGTTGAAGGCATCACACGGCTGATGCTGACGGATAATGACTGCACCGGCCCGATCAATCTCGGCAACAATTCGGAATTCACTATGGTGGAACTGGCTGAAAAAGTCATCCGCTTCACCAACTCCCGCTCGAAGCTGATCCACAAGCCGCTGCCGCAGGACGACCCGCGGCAACGCCAGCCGGACCTCTCCAAGGCGAAGGCGTTGCTCGATTGGCAGCCCAAAGTCGCGCTCGACGATGGTCTGAAGGAGACCATCGCCTACTTCAAGCGCTCGCTGGACGCTGCCTGATTGCGGGCAGCTCTTCCCTTCTTCAATTGCGCAGGCGTGATACATCGATGACGAACTCGCATACAGGCATCGTTAAGAGTGCTTGCCTGAAAACCCGCGTGAACTTCACCCTGCTCGCGCTCCTCCTTCTTCACACCGCAGTTTGCTGCGTATCACTGGCTGAGGTTGCGAGGTATCAAAGCTACATTCCATTCAACAAGGATGGGCTGCTTACGGCAGCCATCATTGCAGCCGCTTTTTCCTCGATCTCATTGTTGTTTGCCGCTGTCCGGTTCAGCTTCGGTTATTTTATCGGCTTCTATTTCTACACCATGATCCTCGGTTTCCTATGGATCGAGAACTTCACCATCTATCCCTACAGGCATGTGCTGGCCGGCATATCGGCCGCAGCTTCATTAGTGCTGTTTCTGCTGCCTGCGCTTTTGATCAAACGACCTCTCCCGCGAAACTTCGAAATCTCGCCCCGAGCGCTGGAGTATGTTCTGAAATCAATCCTGGCTTTGGCAGTCGTGACGATCGCTGCGGCTTCCAGCTACAATTTCAGGCTCATCTCGCTCAGCCATATCTACGACTTCCGCAACGAACTCGCGTTTCCGGCAGTGGTCCGCTACCTGATCGGCATCGTCCTGAGCGCGCTGCTGCCGTTCGCCTTTGCTTGTTATTGGGCGCTCAATCGACGCTGGTCGGCCGGCGCAACCCTTCTTCTGATGTTGCTTTTCTACCCGATCACGCTGAGTAAATTTTCATTCTTCGCCTCGGCCTGGATCGTCGCCTTGCTCATTCTCTCGAAAATCTTCGAAGCACGAACAACTGCGATCCTGTCGCTCTTTCTGCCTCTCCTGCTTGGCGCAGTCACAATCATGCCTTTCGCGAACATGCGTTCGGCACCGTTCTATTTCAACCTGGTCAATATCCGCATGATCGCGACGCCATCAAGCGCCCTGGATATCTACAACCACTTCTTTTCAACCCACCCTCACACCTATTTTTGTCAGATTTCGTTTTTGAAGCCGCTGATGGCGTGCCCTTATCAGGAACAGATTTCGGTGGTGATGGATCACACCTATGGCTTCGGCAACCTCAATGCTTCGCTCTTCGCGACGGAGGGAGTTGCCTCTGTCGGCCTGCTTTTTGCGCCACTAGCCGCACTAATTTGTGGATTCGTGATCGCCATTGGCAATCGGCTGTCGGCCGGCCTGCCGTCGCGCTTTATCCTGATCTCGGGCGCCCTGCTGCCGCAGGTTCTTACTAACGTGCCGCTCACCACAGCGCTTCTGACCCACGGCATGGCGGCCCTGTTCCTGCTTTGGTATATCACGCCACGCGCGATTTTTGGCGGCAGCGAAGAGACAGAAGCGCGGGCGTGATCCGCTAGAGGCTCACGATTACCTGCGGTCCCGTGATCGTCAGCTTGACTTGGCCAGGCGATATGGCCCGAGATACATCACATCAAGACCGGAACAGAAATAGGTGTGCAGCGCTTCCAGCGGAGAGTTCACCGTCGGCTGCTCATTGACGTTGAGGCTGGTGTTGATCAGCATCGGCACCGAGGTCGCCTTGGCGAATTCACCGATCAGACGGCTGTAGAGCGGGTTGGTGTCGGCGTGCACGCTTTGAATTCGGGCGGTGTTATCGACATGCACCACGGCTGGAATTTTCTGCCTGACGCTCTCTTTCACTGGAAACGTCACGACCATGAACGGCGCATCGAAAGCATCTTCGAAATATTCATCCTGATGTTCGAACAGCACCGACGGGCAGAACGGCCGAAACTCCTCCCGATACTTGATGGTGACGTTGATCCGATCCTTCATGTCAGCCGAACGCGGATCGGCGATGATCGATCGGTTGCCCAGCGCACGCGGGCCGTATTCCATCCGTCCCTGAAACCAGCCGATCGTCTTCTGTTCCGCAAGGTCGCTGACGCAGCGTGTGACGGGATCGTCAACCAGCTCGTAGCGCGCGCCGATTTTGTCCAGGGTCGATTTGATGGTGTCGTTGGAATATTCAGGTCCCCAATAGGCATGGGTCAGCGGCGAGATCGGATGGCCTGACTCCACACATTTCAGCATGGCGGCGCCGAGCGCAACGCCGGCATCGTGCGGCACCGGCGGCACGTAGAGCTTGCGAACCGACGGTTCGGCAGCAATTTCCATGTTCATCTTGCAGTTCAGCGACACGCCGCCGGCAAGACATACGTCGGGACAGCCCGAGAGCTTGATCGCTTCCCGCGTGACATGCGTAGTCACGATCTCGAGCTGTTTCTGACCGCTTGCCGCAATATCGGTGAAACGCTGGTCGAGCGGTTGACCGCGCAGCCGTCGGGGGCCCAGCAGATCTTCGAGCTTTTCGGTGAAGATCCGCTCCTGCCGTGTCGAAAAATCGCTGGTGTAGATTTCCTTGTCACGAAGGCGCTTATCGAGTGCGCTGTCGAGCTCGTAGCTGATGCCATCAGGACGCAGGATGGAGGCAAATTGCTCGAGGTAGCGAGGACTGCCGTAGGACGACAGGCCCATCACTTTGTATTCGTCATTGGTCATCTGGTAGCCGAGATACTGCGTCAGCATCCCGTAATACAGACCAAGACTGTTGTGCCGGCCAAACCGCGTCAGCACCCGGAGATCGTTGCCTTTCGCATGCATGACGACGCCGGAGCTTGAATCGCCGGAAAAGTCGAAACAGAGCACTGTCGCTTCGCGAAAGCCCGAACCATAGAAACTGCTCGCCGCATGGCAAATGTGATGGTCATACAGCTCAATTTTCGGGCTATGGCCGAATTGATATTTGAAATAGTCCGTCAGCCGCCGGCTGTAATTGGTATAAGTCTTCAGCGGCGAGCAAACAAAATCCACATCACGGATGGTGATACCCGCCTGCCTCAGGCAAAAATCGATCGCGCCACGCGGCAGCTCACCACGGGCATGCTTTGCCAGCGTAAAGCGCTCCTCCTCGGCCGCAGCAATCAGCTCGCCGTCACGCAGCAGAACGGCGGCCCCATCATGGTGACCGTGCTTGATCCCTGAACTAATGCCAATCACATACATTCGTGCCATACCTGCCATTAGATCATGATCCGGTTGGGTTCGAATCGGATCATGATCTCATCTCTTTGCCTGAGCATGATGTTTTCGGGAAAACCGGCTTCCACTTTTCCGGATCATGCTCCAGACGCCCCGCAGCGCAGGGCTACTCACCAGCAAATCTAGTGCAACTCAAGTAATAAATTCTGCAATTGCGCGCCATAACGTTCCGGCGTCATGGCCTGCATCCTTTCGCGTCCCCGCTGCCCGAGCTGCCTTGCCTGCGCCGGATCACGGGCAATTTTCAATATCGCATCCCTGATCGAGGCGACCGACATCGGATCGAACAGAAAGCCGGCATCGCCGACCTGCTCGGGAATGGCGAGAATGCCGGAGGCCGCCACCGGAGTTCCAACCTGAAAGGCTTCATAGATGGGAATGCTGACGCTCTCGAACAGCGACGGCATCACCAGCGCCGTCGCCAGCCGATAGATCGCCTGGAGGTCTTGCTGCGCCACATAGCCGAGATGAACGACCTTACTGCTCAAGCCGGACTTCGCGACTTTGTCCATCACGGCCTGATATTCGTCGCGTTTCTTGCCCGTGAGCACCAGCTGCAGGTCGGGAACCTGGGTCACGACCTCGCCAAATGCCTCGATCAGACGCAGGTGATTTTTGTGGACCCAGAATTGCGCCGGGTAGAACAAGAATTTCTCTGGCAGTTGCAGCCGCAACCGCGTCGCCTGCAAATGTGCTGCGCTCTCATCGGCCGAAAACTGCTGCGTTGGAGGCGCGGTGATTACCGCCGCACGTTCCGCCGGCACATCGAAGAAGCGCATGATGTCATTTTTCACATAGTCGGATTCACAGATCACGCGCCGCGTTCTGCTCAGTAGCCGCGTATAGACCTGATGCCGCCAGAACCGGGTCCAGCGTGAGAAATTCTCCGGATAGTAGTTTTCCTGCAGATCGTGCAGTGTGAAGGCAAACGGTTTTGACGTATGCAGCAGGGACAGCGAGTAAATCGGCGCCAGCAGGACATCTTCAGAAACAAACGGATCGGGCAAGCCGATATGAATGCTGTGGGTGGCGAGCGACAGGATCTGCCGTCCACGCGGTTCGGCGAAGTCATGGATCGGATAGCCGAGTTCGGCAAAATCCTTATTTTTCGAATCGCCATACAGCGTGATGTCGAAGCCGCTGGTGTGCCGCAACGCCTGCAGCATCGACAGCGTATATTGATAGGTCCCGCCGTTGTCCGGTCCGGCGAGCGCAATCACCCCGAGCTTGGTCAACGGCGCAATCCGAGAAGAGCCTTTGCTGCGCCGTTCATCTCGCTCGCATATCCCCGAGGATTTCATTCACCGCCGCGCCAATCCGCTGCGCATCCTGCTTGGTGAGCTCATAGAAGGAAGGCAGATTGAGGCCGGTTTGTGCCTTCCGGGCGGCAACCGGCAGCGGCTTCTGCTGATACATCGGCATCGACGACATCGTGCAGAAATAAGGCCTGGTATCAATGCCGCGCGCCTTCAGCTTCTGCATGAAGGCACTGCGTCCCGCTTCATCAAAGCCGTCGACCTCGAGGCAGATCATCCAGAATGCACTTTTCGCCCAGTTCTTCACCCGGTTAAGCCGCACGCGGTCCGAGGTGATGATGGCGGCGTTATACCAATCCATGATCTCCGCCCGTCGGGCGAGAAAATCATCGATGCGTTCCAACTGCGCGACCCCAAGCGCCGCCTGCAGATTGGTGATGCGGTAATTGAATCCGCGCTCCTCGTGAAAATACCGGCGCTGCGGGCTCATGGCGTGATCGCGCAGTCGCTTGGCGAGCGTATAGAAATCGCGGTCGTTGGTGGTCAGCATGCCGCCTTCGCCGGTCGTGATGACCTTGTTACCGTAGAAGCTGAACACGCCGCATTTGCCAATTCCACCGACGCGGCGGCCTTTGTATTCGGCGCCATGCGCCTCGGCCGCATCCTCGATCAGGGCGATGCCATGTGCGTTGGCGATTTCCGTCAAGGCATCCATATCGGCCGGATGGCCGTAGAGATGGACCGGAATGATCGCCTTGGTGCGCGGTGATATCAGCGATTTGACCGAGATCGGATCAATGCAAAGCGTATCGGCATCGATGTCGGCCAGCACGGGCGCGGCGCCGGTATAGGCCACCGCGTTCGCGGTGGCGACGAAGGTCAGGTCGGGAATGATCACCTCGTCGCCCGGGCCAAGGCCGAGCGCGGCGAGCGCGAGGTGCAATCCGGTCGTGCCGTTGCTGACCGCGAGGGCATATTCGGTGCCGCAATAGCGCGCAAAACCAGCCTCGAACTCGTCGATATATTTTCCGATCGAGGACACCCATCCGGAATTGAGCGCATCGAGCACGAGCTCTTTCTCGCGCGGGCCAATCAACGGCTTCGAAATCGGGATAAAATGGTCTGACATTTCTGGCCTTCTAAATCGAAGCGACGAGCGCTTCAAAGCGCTTCCACTGGACTTCCTTCGAGTAGCGCGTCGATACCATTTCATGCCCCGCACGGGCGAGAGCCAATCTCCGCTCGGGATTTTCCAGCATCGCCTTGATCTGCGCCACCGCCTGCCGAGAGGAGTCATAGGTCACGAGCGTTTCGCCATCCGTCATGCCCTCCGGATAGTTGCCCTGATCCGACAGCAGCAGCGACTGGCTGCCGAGCGCCTCAAAACACCGCATATTGCCGCGATCATCGCCGGACATGTCGATTGCGCCGTTGAGCACGATCTTAGCCTCCGAGAGCACTTCGTAATAGTCGCGCCCGAATTTTGGCTCATGTGTGATGGCCTGGATTGCCGGCGGCCGCCGATGCTTGGCGAGCGGCAAAAGCTGCCCGAGCGGCGATTCGGCTAATCTGCACAGGCGCGAGCGGTCGAGGTGATAGACTACATTATAACTGCCCGCCAACTGCGCCACCGCTTCCAGGATCTCCGCCCGGCGCTGGTGGTGACGTGAATAGCCGCCGACAAACATCACATCGACCGGCCGGTCCTGCCGCGCGGCATAGGACGCAAATTCCGGATCATAGGCAGGAAAGAAATACTCGGTACGTCCGCCAAGCTTCTCGATCGTCGCAAGGATGGAAGGAAAGTTGCAGACGACGAGATCATAGGACGAGAACGGCACGTTACGAAACGGCGCGGCATGCCAGCAGATCGAAGCCTTCACGCAGCCCGGAAGGCCTTTGACAAAATCTTCGTCCCAGCCGGTCGCATCATGATTGTAGAAAACGTCAGTTCGGTGTTCTTCGATCTGCGCCTTCAGGATATCGATCAGTGAGGCGCGTGAGCTCAAGCCGTGTTCGCGGGCCCAGAGCCGTTGCACGCTCTCGTCGTCGCCATTGGTGAAAAACGCCCACTCGGCGCGCTGATCGATCGGCAGCAGGATATGGGCTGCAGAATAACGAAAATTCAAAAACGCGTCGATCTTGCCGGCAAAGGTCGAGCTGTGCCTGGTCAGTTCGCGAACCCTTGGGCGCAACGAAGGGTAATATCTGGCGTTTTGAAATAGCCTCACAGGCGCAGCATCCCCACAGCCTTCCTCAGGCTCGTCAGCACAAGGTCGGCAACGATGTTCTCGCGTCGTCTCATGTCGGTACGCTCGCGTTCAGCCTGGCGCGGAGACCCGCATTCGCAAGCGGGCTTGCAATGACAACAACCATGATCGACCAAAGCGCACATTCACCGATGAACCGTGCCAGCCCGGTTCCGGGCACGACGGAGCGCATCAATATCCCCAGCGCCCAGCCCCCGCTTACCACGACCAGCATCAGCCCGGCTAGAATGGCCAGGTGCAGTGCCGGCCGTGCGAGCGTCTGCCGGATGATGATCGAGCCGAGCACACCGAACTGGATCAGGAGATCGCTGGCGACCACGGCGATAGCCGCGCCCAGCGGTCCCATCCGCGGAATCAGCAAGATTGATACAATTAGAAATGTCGTGAGTTGAAGCCCCTTGGTTCGCACCAGAAGCGCACCCTGATTGCTGTAATTGGCATAGTTTACCGCAAGGATCGACGGCGACGCTGCGCTGGTTCCGATCAGCAGGACTGCCGCAAGCCAGGGATCGTGGCGAACTGCGCCATGCGTCCAAAGCGAAAAGAAATCCGGCCAGAATGGCAGCAGGCCGGAAACGACGACACTCGCCAGCAGCGCAATCAGAATGGAGCCGCGCGCGTAGAGGCTCCGCAGCCGGTCCTTGAGGTTGAGGGCGTAGTCATGCCCGAGCTCAGCGGCGAGCGGCAGCGTGGCCTGCACGCAGAGCGCACGCACCAATCCTGCGGCAACCCTCGTCAGCGCCCATTGCGCCACTGCGACACGATCGGACACGAAAACGCTGACCAGCAGCACCGGCAAATTGACGAGAGCGAGATCCGTAGCACCCGACAGCCCAAACGGCGCCGCCTTGCGGAACTGCCCTGCCACCCATGACCAGCGGTGAACGGCGCGGCGCCCGCGCAGCGACGCTACCATGCGCGGCGCATCGATCCAGACGAAATAGGCCATCATTGCTACCTGGGCCGCAGCATAGGCGATGGCAACCGCTAGCAGGCTGCGGGTGGAAACGACTGCGATCAGCTGGCCCGCCAGGGCAAGGATCATTGCCCAGTTTTGTACCCCTACGGCGCGGCCATAGAGCCCGCGGGCGCGATAGAGCCCCGAAACCAAGCTGGCCGGCAATCCCAGCAACATTCCCACCATCATCACGACATAGGCGGCATCAAAGTCGGGAATGGCCTGGAAGCCCAGCACAGCCGAAGGCAAAATAAAGCGGGTAATGCCGAGCACCAGCACCACCAGCAGACCGGCCAAGCCGAAATAGACCCGCAGCAGCGAGCCATAGAATTCGGCGGTCCGGCCGTCACAATCGGCGCCGGATTTGAACCCGAGGAACCGGTTGATGGCCCGAAATTGCAGGCCGGCGTCGGCGATCGGAACAAGGTTTCCAGCGGCATAAATGGCAAGCCAGGCGGCAAGCATGTCGCTGGTCCAGTAGTGCAGGAAAACTGGAACCAGCGCGACCTGCTGGATGACGCCTAGGGCCACTTGGACGATATTTGCCGACCACCCGGCGAACAGCCGTCGCGCGCGGCTCGGGGAGGAAATGCCAGGCGGAAGCTCACCTTCGGCCTTGCCGCTCAACGATGAAACCCTTTCGGACATGGCGAGCGGGCTAACAGCCCCGTGACGGGATGTCGATAGTTTAAGCTTCCAATAAACCTTGGATAAAGCTGCAATTTCAACGAAAAATCCACTCGCTGGCGCATCTGGTGGGTCAGGCGGCAGTTGGCGCCTAGCCGACATGCATTCTGCCGCATGACAAGAGCCAAACTTTCAGCGATGGTGCGCCTCCCGTATCATCCTTCCCGCGCCAGATCGTACCGGAGCTCGTTGATGCCTATCCCGCGCGCCTCGCAGGCCCTTTCCCGTTTCACCGTGCTTGACCTGACGCGGGTCCGGGCCGGCCCGACCTGCGCCCGCCAATTCGCCGACTGGGGCGCCAACGTCATCAAGATCGATGCGCTGATGGAGAATGCCGGCGAGCAGCTCGGCGGCCCGCGCCGTGGCCCCGATTTTCAGAACCTGCACCGCAACAAGCGCGCGATGACGCTCAACCTGAAGGACCCCAGGGGGGTCGAGACCTTCATGCGGCTGGTGAAAAAGGCCGACGTGGTGATCGAGAATTTCCGCCCCGACGTCAAAGCCAAGCTCGGCATCGATTACGAGAGCGTACGGAAGGTCAATCCGGCCATCGTCTACGGCAGCATTTCCGGATTCGGCCAGGATGGCCCCTACCAGAAGCGTCCGGGCTTCGACCAGATCGCGCAAGGCATGGGCGGACTGATGTCGATCACCGGCGCCCCTGGCGAGGGCCCGATGCGGGTCGGCATCCCCGTGGCCGATCTCACGGCGGGGCTGTTCTGCGCCATGGGCATCCTGACGGCGCTGTTGGAGCGCGATGTTTCCGGCGAAGGCCAGTGGGTGCAGACATCGCTGCTGCAGGCCCAGATCTTCATGCTGGATTTCCAGGCAGCCCGCTGGCTGATGGAAAAGGACGTCGCCCAGCAGGCTGGCAACGATCATCCCACCAGCATCCCGACCGGCGTGTTCAAGACCGCTGACGGCTATATCAACATCGCGACCACCGGCGGCAGGATCTGGGAGCGCTTCGCAGAAGCGCTCGGCGCGCCCGATTTGCCGCGCCGGCCCGAATACGCCACCGCGCCGGAGCGCTCGAAGAACCGCAAGGCGCTCAATGCCGAGATCAACAAGCTCACCCAGACCAAATCGACCGAGGCCTGGGTCAAGGAGTTCAATGCCGCCGGCGTCCCCTGTGGACCGATCTATTCGATCGACCAGGTGTTCGAAGACGAACAGGTCAAGCATCTCGGCATGGCCCAGGACGTGCCCAATCCTGAAAACCGCCATATCCGCCTGGTCGGCCAGCCGTTCAAGCTGTCGCGAACGCCGAGCAGGATGGTCGCGCCGCCGCCGGAATTCGGCGAGCAGACCGAGGAGATACTCGCCGAGTTCGGTTTCAGCCCAACCGAGATCACTGAATTGAAGCAGGCGAAAGTGGTTTAGCGAGCCCTGCCATGGCGTTCGGGCCCAGCCGACATCGGTTGACGTGAAAGAACGCGTCAAAACACGAATCCCAAGCCCGGTTCCGATTGATCGAGCCGGGCTTTGGCCTCTCAAAAGAGGCCAGCAACACCTTGATCACGCGCAGATATTTTTTCGGCCGGCGGAATAGATTCAAGCCGGGGAGTTAACCAGGGCTCCTTGCCGGCCGCCCCAACCGTCCGAGGCCAGCGAAGGCCTTTTCGATCAACGGCCAGAACAGCAAGACGATTGCCAGCGTGGTGATCGAACCGACCAGGCCGTTCGACCAGAACACCCGCATGTCGCCGCCCGAGCCGATCATCGACAGCCGGAAGGCATCTTCCGCCCGGCTGCCCAGCACCAGCGCCAGGGTGAACGGCGCCAAGGGAATGCTGATCTTCTTGAAAACATAGCCGACGACGCCGAACAGCAGCATCAGCCAGATGTCGAACATCGCGTTCTGGATTGCATAGGCGCCGATGGCGCAGGACACCACGATCATCGGCGCGACGGCTGCGAACGGCACCCGCAGGATCGAGGCGAAGATCGGCACCGTCGTCAGCACCAGCACCAGGCCGACGACATTGCCGAGATACATCGAGGCGATCAGGCCCCAGACGAAATCCTTGTGTTCGACGAACAATAGCGGGCCGGGATTGAGCCCCCACACCATCAATCCGCCGAGAAGAATGGCCGCGGTGCCGGAGCCGGGAATGCCGAGCGCCAGCATCGGCAACAGCGCGGACGTACCGGACGCATGGGCTGCGGTTTCCGGCGCGAACACACCCTCGATCCGCCCCTTGCCAAAACCGTCGGGATCCTTGGAAAACCGCTTGGCGAGGTTGTAGCCCATGAAGGAGGCCGCGATCGCACCACCTGGCGTGATGCCGAGCCAGCAGCCGATGAAGGAGGAGCGCAGCAGCGTCACCCAGTATTTCGGCAGGTCCTTCCAGACATTCAGCACCACCCGCAGGCGAATGCTGGCAGCATGTCCCCGCAGCGCCAGGCGCTCTTCCATCGTCAGCAGGATTTCGCTGATCCCGAACAGGCCGATCACCGCGACCAGGAAGTTGATGCCGCGCATCAGGTCGTCGGAGCCGAAGGTCATGCGGAGCTGGCCGGAGACCGTGTCCATGCCGACGCCGGCAAGCAGAAGCCCGAGCGACATCGAGATCACGGTCTTGTATTTGTCCTCGCGGCCAAGGCCGACGAAGGAACAGAAAGTCAGGAGATAGACCGCAAAGAATTCCGGGGGTCCGAATTTGAGCGCGAAGGAGGAGATCAGCGGCGCCAAAAACGTAATCAGGAGAACCGCTACCAGAGAGCCGATAAAGGAGGACGTGAACGCCGCCGTGAGCGCCTCTGCGGCCTGCCCTTGCTGCGCCATCGGATAACCGTCGAAGGTGGTCGCAACCGACCAGGCTTCGCCGGGGATGTTGAACAGGATCGAGGTGATGGCGCCGCCGAACAACGCCCCCCAGTAGATGCTGGACAGCATCACGATGGCGGAGGTCGGGTCCATGGTGAAGGTCAATGGCAGCAGGATCGCCACGCCATTCGGGCCACCCAGGCCCGGCAGCACGCCGACGAAGATGCCGAGCACGAGCCCCAGCACCATCAGCGCAATGATCTTCCACGTCATCAGCACGACGAAGCCGTGCAGCAGCAAGGCGAAGGCTTCCATTCCGATCGGTCCTAGTAGCCAAAGGCCGCTTCGAGCGGCCCCTTGGGCATGATGACGTCGAAGGCGATGTCAAAGGTCACGAACATCAGCGCGGTGAAGATGAAGGCAGTGAGCAGCGACTTCCACCACGCGATCTTTCCGATCAGCCGCATGAAGCCCGAAATCAGCAGGAAGCTTGCGACGTAGAGGCCGAGATATTGCGTGACGAGACAGAACAGGAAGGTCGGGACAAACACCGCCATGACGCGGCGAAGCTGGGCCCGGGTGACGAAGGTCTCGGCAGCGGCCTGCCTGCCGTTCACGAACGCCGAGATCAGGCCGTAGAGGCTAGCGCCACCGAGAATGACGGACAAATAGAATGGAAAATAACCTGGCTGCGGGCCGGTCGAATCCCAGCCAATGCCGGTACGCCAGTTGTCATAACCCAGCAGCACGGCAAGCCCCAGCAGGAGCAGGCAGACTACGGCTTCGACGGTGCGGTCGTTGGTGACGGCCGGGGAATTGTCTTCCGGCGCGGTCGGATCGTCGACGACGATCTCAAGTTCGGAATTGGACATCGATGACGTTCTGCCGCTCTGAAATGCCCGTTGCATCCGGGTCTGATATCGGGACCTGTTTCCACCCTCGATGATTGGATAGCGTGCAGACGCCGCCGGCGTCAACCAATCTGCAATCGGCCAGCCTCTAGGTCACGATCTGATCAAGTTGAATCCGATCATGATCTCATCTCTTTGTTTGAGCATGATCTTTTCGGAAAACCGGTGCCCACTTTTCCGGATCATCCTAGCGACCGCAGCTTCGCTCCGGAAATGCACGGCTGAGCGCATTGCGGTCGGCCCCGAGCACGCCGCGTTCGGTAATGAGGCCGGTGACGAGCCGGGCCGGGGTCACGTCGAAGGCATAGTTCGCAACCGGTGAGCCATCGGGAACCACACGCACGGTCTCGATCCGCCCGTTGGCGGTGCGGCCGGTCATGGTTGCTACCTCCTCTGCCGCGCGCTGCTCGATCGGAATCTGGAAGCCATCGCTGATGCGGAAATCGATCGTTGGTGACGGCAGCGCCACGTAAAACGGCACGCGGTTGTCCCGGGCGGCAAGCGCTTTCAGATAGGTGCCGATCTTGTTGCAGACGTCGCCACCAGCCGTGACACGGTCGGTGCCCGTTATCACGAGATCGACCATGCCGTGCTGCATCAAATGGCCGCCGGTATTGTCGGCGATTACCGTGTGCGGCACGCCGTGATGGCCCAGTTCCCAGGCCGTGAGCGAAGCCCCCTGGTTACGTGGCCGTGTTTCGTCGACCCATACATGCACCGCAATGCCCCGGTCATGCGCAAAATAGATCGGCGCGGTCGCGGTGCCCCAATCGACCGTTGCGAGCCATCCCGCGTTGCAATGGGTCAGGATATTGACCGGCTCGCCCGGCTTTTTCTTCACCGCCGCCGCCTCGATCAATGCCAGTCCATGCTGGCCGAGCTGCCGGTTGATCGCGACATCCTCATCGGCGATCTCGCCAGCGCGGGCATAGGCTGCTTCCATGCGCGCCCGGGGTGCCAAGGGCTGCAGCACGGACCGCATTTCGTCGAGCGCCCATTTCAGATTGATCGCCGTCGGTCGCGTCGCAATCAGGAGTTCACAGGCCCGATCGAGCGCAGCATCGGAGGCGTCCTGACGCATCGCCAGCGCGACGCCATAGGCGGCCGTGGCGCCGATCAGTGGCGCACCTCGCACCAGCATCGACCGGATCGCCTCCGCCGCTGCCGCGACGTCCCCGATCGTTGCAATTACGAATTCGTGCGGCAAACGTCTTTGATCGATGGCGCCGACCGACCGGCCATCCGGCTCAAGCCAAATCGTGCGGAAATGCCGGCCGTCAACCTTCATCGCCGCAGCACCCGCCCGGCAACGGCATCGAGCTTCTTCAATAGCTCCGGATCGCGCGCCTCGGGCGCCGTGATCAGGGCCGCATCCAATGCACGGTCGGAGCCGTTCGGACACGGCTCATGCTCGCGCGGAAAATCAGCAGCGAGCCGCGCGACCAGCGCTTTTGCCTTCTCGGCGTTCGAACTCAGTACGCGGATGATGTCCTGCACCGTGACCGCGTCATGGTCCGGATGCCAGCAGTCGAAATCCGTCACCATCGCCACGCTGGCGTAGCAAATCTCCGCTTCGCGGGCGAGCTTGGCCTCGGGCATGTTGGTCATTCCTATCACCGAATAGCCCGCGCCCTTGTAGGTCAGGCTTTCGGCAAGGCTCGAGAACTGCGGTCCCTCGATACAGACATAGGTGCCGCCACGCGCCACGGGAATGCCCTCGGCCTCGGCTGCGGCGGCGAGATGAATCCGCAGCCGTGGTGACACCGGATGCGCCATGGAAACGTGGGCCACGCAGCCCTTGCCGAAGAACGAGCTTTCCCGCTTGTGGGTACGGTCGACGAATTGATCCACCAGCACGAAAGTGCCGGGTGGCAGTTCCTCCTTGAATGAACCGCAGGCCGAGAGCGAGACGAGATCGGTGACCCCTGCCCGTTTCAACGCGTCGATATTGGCCCGGTAGTTGATATCGGAAGGCGACAGCCGGTGTCCCTTGTCGTGGCGCGACAGAAACACGATCGGCAGCCCAGCGATGGTGCCGAACCACAGCGGTGCAGAGGGTTCGCCCCACGGGCTCTGCACCACCTCTTCGCGGACATTTTCCAGCCCCGGCAGGTCATAGATGCCGGAGCCGCCGATGATGCCAAGCACAGCCTTTGCCATGATCTCTCCCATCTGTTGCAACGGCGAAACGCCGGCCCGGCCGGTTCCCAAGACGCCGGAAATGTTCGACTATATCGCGGCGCGATAATCAACACCTGTTCTGTGCAGGCCGACATATTTGGGGAATTCGGATGCCGATGACGAAAGACCGCGAAAAACGCCAATCCATTATCGACGCCTGCCGGCGCATGAACCAGTTCGGCATCAACCAGGGCACCTCCGGCAATATCAGCCTGCGCCACGAGGATGGCATGCTGATCACGCCGACCAGCGTGCCCTATGAGGAGATGGCGCCCGAGCAGATCGTCCATATGAAGCTGGACGGCTCATTCGACCCCACCCAGCGGCCGTCGAGCGAATGGCGCTTTCACCTGGACATCCTGCGGGCCCGACCGGAGGCGAACGCGGTGGTTCACGCGCACCCTCCTTATGCGACGATCCTGGCGATCATGGGCCTGGAAATTCCGCCTCTCCACTACATGATCGCCTGCGCTGGCGGCGACAATATTCGCTGCGCCCCCTATGCGACCTTCGGCAGCCAGGAACTATCTGATCACGCCGTCGCCGCGCTTCAGGGCAGGCTGGCCTGCTTGCTCGCGCATCACGGCATGATCGCAATCGGGCCATCGCTGGAGAAGGCGATGTGGCTTGCGGTCGAAGTCGAAACGCTGGCGCGGCAATATCATGGCTGCCTGCAGATCGGCACGCCGCCGCTGCTGTCTGCGGCCGAGATCGAAAACGTTCTCGGCCGCATCGCGGGATACGGTCCTCCCGCGGAATGAAGAAGTCGAAACGCCGTTTCGGCAGCCGACCTCGAGCACACTACTTCGCCAACGGCTGATTGGCGGTTTCCGGTGCCATGGCGATGAATGGCAGACCGACGATGTAGATCAGCGACAACAGAGAGATCGCAAGCGGATAACTTCCCGTCATTGCGGCGACCGCGCCGATCAGGGTCGGACCAGCCGCCCCGAGAACGCGCCCCATGCTGAAGGCAAAGCCTGAGCCGGCTCCCCGCAGCACCGATGGAAACATTTCCGGCAGCCAGATCGTGAACAGACCGAATACGCCATTGGTGAAGAAGCCCAGAACCGGCAGCAGAAGCATGAACAAGGTCAGGTTGTTCAGGTGTGCGATGGCGATTTGATAACTCACTACCACCGAGATCAGCGAGCCCACAAAGAACAGCACGGCGGTCAGACGCCGGCTGCCAAGGCTGCCGGTGATCCACGGTACCAGCAGACATCCGATCAAGGTGCCGACATTGGTGATAAGGCCAGCCACGGCTCCCATTTGCTGCGCATGGGCCGGCGTAGCACCTGCGGCGACAAGCTTGGTGATGATCACCGTTGGCGCCCAGAAATTCGACGACCATAGTCCGAAAATGATGCAGGCCATCATCAGCGCCGCAGCCCAGGTCGTTCGCCCCTGGCCCTTCGCAAACAGCGCCGAGAATGCAGGCTTCGCAGCCGCAGACGATCTGGCACGCGCCGGCTCGGGAATATTGCTGCGCAGGTACACGATCAAGAGCGCCGGAAGGATGCCGAGGAAGAACATGCCGCGCCAGCCCAGCATGCTGCCACCCGTCAGCGTGACCAGGGCCGCCAGGAATAATCCGGTCGGCGTTGCCGTATGCAACCAGCCGGCCAGACGCACACGCGTGCTTTCGGGCACCGATTCGTGCAGCAGCGGCGTGCCTGCAGCCCATTCACCGCCGATCCCGAAGCCGGCGATGAAGCGGAACAGTGCAAACATCACGATGCCGGTCGACAGTCCGCACAACGCCGTGAACAGTGAATAGACCAGCACCGTGCAGCACATGACGCGGACGCGCCCGTAACGGTCCGCCGCCCAGCCCCAGACCATCGAACAGGCCCAGCCGAGCATGAAAATCGAAAACAGCAGCCCGCCATAAACACCGATATTGGCGCGGCTCGGTTCAATGCCGCTCGCCGGCAATAGATCGGTCAGCGCGCCTACAAGAATGTAGCTGTACATGGAGGAGTCGAAGCCATCGAGCATCCACCCGAACCACGTGGCCCAGAACACCTTTTTGGGTGAAACAACTCCGTCGAGTGTGGCGGACGGTGCTGTTGCTCCAGCGATAATCTCGGCCATATTTCCTCCCAAGCCGTTTTTGCTTGAAGACAGGCTATGACAGATTGAGCAATTAAGCACCCGGCGCGAACGGGACCGAGGCATCTTTCCGGGGAATACCGCACAGGAGCAAAAGAAAAGGGCAGCGACCAGCGAGGCCGCTACCCCAGCAGCGTGGCAAGCAGATGCAGCGATTGGCAGCTGCCAGGGTCAATCGGCTTTAAAAATTTGCGACTACTTCGCCACGAAGCCGGCCTGGGTCATCAGCTCTTTGTTGAGCGCGTCGTCTTCCTCGAGGAATTGCAGCATGTCCTTGCCGGTCAGGAAGATCGGCTTCAACGCCTGCTTCTCCATATACTCCTTGTATTCGGGCGTCTGCGTGACCTTCTGGAACAGGTCGACATAGAAGGCCTGCTGCTCCGGCGTCACCTTGCCCGGCAGGAACATCGCACGCAGCATCAGATACTGCACGTCGAGTCCCTCCTCCTTGCAGGTCGGAATGTCGTGCCAGGACTGCGTCTCCGTCACCTTTTCGGTGTAGGAGATCCGCTCTTTATCGAAGACACAGAGCGGACGAACCTGTCCGGCGCGCCAGACCTCAAGATTTTCCGACGGGTTATTGACGTTGGAGTCGATATGGCCGCCGACCAGCTGCGTCGCGGCTTCGCCGCCGGACTTGTAGGGCAGATAAGAAAATTTGGCGCCGGTCTTCTGCTCGACGAACATCGTCAGCACGTGGTCTTCCCGCTTCGAGCCGGTGCCGCCCATCTTGAATGGCGTATTTGAGGCTTTCGCTGCGTCGATGAAGCCCTTCACGGTCTTCGGGCCGTTCACATTGTCCCACAGCACGAACTGATCGAGGGCGATCACTGACACCGGCGTCAGTTCGCGCCAGTTGAACGGGATCTTTGCCGCCAACGGCAACATGTAGATCAGCGAATAGGCGATCAACACCTTGTTCGGATCGCCTGCGCTCGATTTCATGTACATCAGCGCTTCGGCGCCGGAGGCTGCGCCTTTCAGCGACACGACCATCGGCTGCTTCATCAGATTGTTCTTCTGGATGGCGACCTGCATCATGCGCGCCATCTGGTCCGATGCCCCGCCGGCGCCGGCCGCAACCACGATTTCAACGGGCTTGGTCGGTTCCCATCCGGCGATCGCCGGCGCATTCGCCAGCACAGCCGCCAACGCGGCAGCAGCTTTTACGAAATTTCGCACGTGTTTCTTCCCTATGCTTTTGGTCCCGCCCGGCCTGACCCCGGGCAAATCACTTAGTACGGTCATTGTGTGAGGTATTGGTGACCGGTTCAAGCGAGCCGCAAGGTTCACGGCTTATGACTTTCGCATAGGGGCTGCGCGCTGGTGGAGCGGATTTGACGTTCGCTTCCCCTTGGCCGGGCGTTCGTAAAGCGAACGTCGAAATCTCAAAGCTCCACTAGAAACTCGAAGTTGCTAGTGGTCCTTTAATTCCAACATTCGCAAAAGTGCCTGCCGGGACGGGATGCGAATGTTAGAATTTGAGCACCAGCCGCGGCTATTTACCCTTCCAGTTCGGCGTTCGCTTGTTAAGAAAGGCATCCATCCCCTCGCGGAAATCCTCGCTCATATAGGCGCGCAGGATCAGATCCTCGCCCTCCTCGCGGGACAGTGTCCGGCGGATGCGGCGTACCGCTTCCTTGGTGACCTCAAGGGTGATCGGCGCATGGCTTGCCACCAGCTTTGCGGTCTCGTGAGCGCGCTGCTGCAACGTTGCGACGTCAGGCACGATCTCGTTGAGCAGACCCAACGCGAGGGCTTCAGGAGCCTCGACCAGTCGCGCCTTGAAAATCAGATCCTTGGTCCGTGCCGGCCCAATCAGGGAGGTCAGGCGGCTGATATTGGACATCGAAAGGCAATTGCCGAGCGTGCGCGCGATCGGAAAACCGATTCGCGTCGCCGCCGTGCCGATCCTTATATCGCAGCAGGCCGCGATGCCGGCGCCGCCGCCCGTGCAGGCACCGGCAATCGCCGCAATCGTCGGCACCCGGCATTTTTCCAGCGTTCCGAGCACGCGATCGATCCGAGCCTCGTAATCAAGTGCGTCCTGTGCGGTCTTGAAGGCGCGGAACTGGGAGATATCGGTACCCGATGCGAACGCCTTGTCGCCCGCGCCGGTGAGGATCAGGGCCTTGATCGAGCGATCCTCGTTGATGGCCTCGCAGATCGACGCCATCTGCTCATACATCGCAAAGGTCAGCGCATTACGTGCCTGCGGGCGATTGAAGGTCAATCGTCCGATACCATCTTCGACGACGTAGATCAGGTCTTCATTGGCTTGAATCGGGGCGTTCATCGCAGTTCCTGTTCTGGCGCTGATTTGATTATCGAACTCAGGCGACGGCCGCTTTCGCCATCGGCAACACATTCCGTTCCTTCAGAACGTCCATCGCCGCCATCACGCCGCCGTTGCGATGCGGCACTTTGGCCAGATCCAGACCCATCTCGACGCCCGACAGCGTTCCCATCAGCATCAAATCGTTGAAATGGCCGATGTGACCGATCCGGAATACCTTGCCCTTGACCTTGTTGAGGCCGGTGCCGAGCGACATGTCGAAATTTTCGAGCACGACTCTGCGGAAATTGTCGGCGTCATGGCCTTCCGGCATCCGCACCGCGGTGAGCGCCGGCGAATGGGCACCCTGCTCCTGGCACTGCGTCTCCAGTCCCCATCCCTTCAATGCTGCGCGGGTTGCCGCGCTATGACGCTTGTGGCGGGCAAAGACGTTCTCAAGCCCCTCTTCCTCGAGCATCGCAACCGCCTCTTTCAGGCCAAACAAAAGATTGGTTGCTGGCGTATAGGGCCAGGTGCCGGCCTTGTTGATGGCGATCACCTCCTGCCAATCCCAATAAGAGCGCATCGCTGGATTGGCCTTGGCTACCGCAAGCGCCTTCTCCGATACCGCGTTGAAGCCGAGGCCGGGTGGCAGCATCAGCCCCTTCTGCGAGCCGGCCACGGAGACGTCGATACCCCAGGCATCGTGCTCATATTCGAGCGAGCCGAGGCCGGAGATGGTATCGACCATGAACAGCGCCGGGTGGCCGACGCGATCCAGGATCTTGCGAACATCGAGCGGGTGAGTGACGCAGGCGGTCGAGGTCTCGTTATGGACGATCATTACCGCCTTGATCTTGTGCTGACGGTCGGCCGAAAGCCGAGCCTCGATCTGCTCCAGATCGGCGCCGTGCCGCCAGTCGCCGGGGATGAAGTCGACGTCGAGCTTGAACTTGTCGGCGATACCGCGCCACAGCACAGCGAACTGGCCGGTTTCCGCCATCAGCACTTTGTCGCCAGGCGAGAGCGTGTTGACGATCGCAGCTTCCCAGGCGCCGGTTCCAGATGAAGGATAGATGATCACCGGCTGCTTGGTGCGGAATACGCGCTGCATTGCAGCAAGCACGGCAAAGCCGATCTCGGCGAATTCCGGTCCGCGATGGTCCATGGTCGGCATATCCATGGCCCGCAGCACCCGGTCCGGCACGTTGGTCGGTCCAGGAATCTGGAGGAAATGCCTTCCGGTATGCACGGTCATTTTTAAAGGATCCTTCCCGGCAAAGTCTTTTGGGGGCGGTCGAATAGCACTATTCGGCAACCTTGTCCCCCCGCCCGGCAAGGGGCTGCCATCATTTAATAACGTCGGACGCCGCTGTCCGAGTTCGATCGTGGAATCAGTTTCCGGGGCTGACCCGGTAGCGCACCAGATACCAAAGCGCCTTCAGGCCGTCTTTCCAGCCGATCTTTTTTCCTTCCTGATAGGTTCTTCCATAATAATGGATTGCGGTCTCGTAAACACGCCATTTGCGGGCCAGCGCGATCTGGCAGCTGATCTGGACCTCCATGCCGAAATCATTGGCCGTGATGTTCAGCGAGTTCAGAACCTCCCGCGTAAACATCTTGTAGCAGGTCTCGATATCGGTCAGCGTCTGGTTGCAAAGAATGTTAAAGATGACCGAAATCAGCCGGTTCGCCAGATAGTGATGAAAGTAAAGCGAACGATGCGACTTGCCATAGAAGCGTGAGCCATAGACCACGTCGGCGACCTTTTTCACGGCAATCAGCCGGTACATTTCGGTCCAGTCGCCGGGATCATATTCGAGATCAGCGTCCTGGATGATGAGCACCGCGCCGGTGGCTGCGCGCATCGCGGTCTGAACGGCACCGCCCTTGCCCTTGTTGCTCGCATGGAAGATGACGCGGATATCGCATTCGGCCGAGATCGCGTTGACCGATGACCCTCGCGCGTTGATGAAATCCGCTTCGGGCGTGACCTTGTAGTGACCGGAAAGCCAGTCCCGGGTGCCATCCTTCGAGCCGTCATCGACAATGACGATCTCCTTGCGAACTCCCGATAAGGAAGCCGCGACGATGCCGATAATCTGAGCGATGGTGCCGATCTCGTTGTAGGCCGGAATTAAGATCGAGATCTCTGGCGGTGACGAAGGATCCACGGAAACCTGCGCTAAGTTGCCGCAGGCTGTTAAGATTGGGCTCCGCTGGAGTCAAGCAGCAACGACGCTGCAGACCGCCAGAGTTTCATGTACAACTATTGCTGGCGTTTCCAGGCGCCAAAATCTCCTGCCCGGCAAGCGCCGTCGCGCTGGCGTCGAACTAACTAAAACGAGTATGCAGGCCTGCCGGGCCTCAGGTCTTGACCATCTTCAGATGCGGCGGCGTATTGGCCTGGGTCCGCTCCTCAAGCGACTTGATCGCTGCTTCCACACCACCGGAGCGGTGCGGCACGCCCGCCGCAGCCAGGCCGATCTCGACGCCGGACAGGGCTCCCAGCAACGTAAGTTCGTTGCATTCGCCGAGATGACCGATCCGGAACACCTTGCCTGCCAGTTTGCTCAGGCCCGAACCGAGCGACATGTTGCAGCTATCCAGCACGACCTTGCGGAACTGATCGGCGTCATGTCCCGGCGGCATCAGCACCGCAGTCAGCACCGGCGAATATTCGGCCGGGTTAAGACACAGCACTTCCAGGCCCCAATGCGTGACCGCAGCGCGGGCGGCGGCGGCGAGCCGCTTATGCCGCGCGAACACATTCTCAAGCCCTTCTTCCTGCAGCATCGCGATGGCTTCGCGCAGCCCGTAAAGCAGGTTGGTCGCCGGCGTATAGGGAAAGAAGCCATTCGCGTTCGGCTTCAGCATTTCCTCCCAATCCCAATAAGAGCGCGGCATCTTGTTGGTCTTGGCGGCGGCTCGTGCCTTCTCGGAGATGGCGTTGAAGCCGAGTCCCGGCGGCAGCATGAAGCCTTTCTGCGAGCAACTGACGGTAACGTCGACCCTCCACTCGTCGTGCCGGTAATCAACCGAGCCGAGCGAGGAGATCGTGTCGACCAGCAACAGCGCGGGATGGCCGACCTTGTCCATCGCGGCGCGGATATCGCCGATCTGGCTGGTGACGCCGGTGGAGGTCTCGTTGTGGACCACCATGACGGCCTTGATGGCACGGGCTGAATCCTGCGCCAGCCTCGCCTCGATCGCCGCCGGATCGGCGCCGTGGCGCCAATCGCCCGGTATGAACTCCACCTCGATGCCCCAGCGCACCGCCATGTTCCGCCACAGCGTGGCAAAATGGCCGGTTTCGACCATCAGCACCTTGTCGCCCGGCGACAGCGTGTTGACGATCGCCGCCTCCCAGGCGCCGGTCCCCGATGAGGGGAAGATGATGACCGGGCCGGAGGTCTGGAAGATCTTCTGGCAGCCCTGGAACACGATCTGGGCCAGTTCGGCGAATTGGGCGCTGCGATGATCGATGACCGGCATGTCCATGGCCCGGAGCACCCGGTCCGGAACCGGACTCGGGCCCGGAATCTGCAGAAAATGACGTCCCTGGCGCTGCATTCTGGCCTCCTTGCCGGTTTGAAGGTCAATTTATTGCATTCATTTTTGACGCCATCAACTATCACATGGTTCACAATTTGTCTTGTCCAGCAGCTTTCCGCCGGGGCATAAACTCATTCCATGAAACCCCTGATTCCGAGCCAAGCCACCTCGCAGACCGTTACCGCCGCAACGCCTCCCGAGCGGGAAGACCAGTCGCTACATGACGAGATCCTGACGCGGCTGCGGGATCATATCGTCGAGGGCAACATTCCAGACGGCGGCCGGATCCCTGAACGGCAGCTCTGCGAAATGCTGGGCATCTCGCGCACCCCCTTGCGCGAAGCGCTCAAGGTGCTGGCGGCGGAAGGCCTGATCGAACTTTTGCCGAACCGCGGCGCTCGTGTCCGGCAATTGAGCGAGCGCGATCTCGGCGAATTGCTCGACATCATGGGCGGGCTCGAAGCCCTTGCCGGCCGGCTGGCCTGCGAAAACATCAGCGACGCCGAGATCGGCGAGATCGAGCGCCTGCATTACGAGATGTACGGCTTCTATCTGCATCGCGACATGCACGGCTATTTCCGGGTCAACCAATTGATCCATCAGAAGATCGTCGAAGCCTCCCGCAACGCGGCGCTGCAGACGACCTACGCCAACTTCGCTGGGCGGATTCGCCGCATCCGCTATTCCGCCAATTTCGCCCGCAAGCGCGAGCGCTGGGGCGAGGCCATGCGCGAGCACGAGGCGATCCTGGAGGCCCTGCGCCGGCGTGCCGGCAGCGAACTCGCCGACATCCTGTTCGCACATCTGCGCAACAAACGAACCGCCGCGGTCGAATATCTGAAGCAGGCCGACCTCCCGACCCTCGAGTCGACTTAAGGCTTGGTCGCCATCCATTTTGCATTCAAAAATGCAAAACTGTCCAAAAAGATTGAATTTCTATTCAGGCCCGACTACGGACAAGGCATGCCTAGCCAAGGACCCTCCCCGCTCGAAACCCGCCTCGCCCGAGAGATTAGCGGCGAGGTCCTGTTCGACCGCTTCAGCCGCGGCCGTTATGCGACCGATGCTTCGTTCTACCAGATTATGCCGGCGGGCGTGGTGGTGCCGAAGACCGTCGAGGAGGCGCTGCGGGCGCTGGCGATCTCCCGGGATGACGGGCGAATCGTAACGCCGCGTGGCGGCGGCACCTCACAATGCGGCCAGACCATCAATGACGGCATCGTCGTCGATCTCTCGAAATATCTGAACCGCATTCTGTCGCTCGACATCGAAAACCGCATTTGTGTGGTCGAGCCGGGCATCGTGCTCGACGATTTGAACCGGCAGCTCAAGCCGCACGGCCTATGGTTTCCAGTTGATGTCTCCACCGCGTCACGCGCCACCATCGGCGGCATGGCCGGCAATAATTCTTGCGGCGGCCGCTCGCTGCGCTACGGCACCATGCGCGACAATACGCTGTCGATGGATGCCGCGCTTGCCGATGGCACGCTGCTGCATTTTGGCGAGGTGGCGCGCGATCTGACACAGCTTAATACGAATGATAAGGGACGGTCGCTGTTTCGCGACATGCTTGCGCTCGGCGAGCGCGAGGCCGCCGAGATATCAGACAAGTTTCCCAAGGTGCAGCGGCGAGTCGGCGGCTACAATCTCGATGCGCTGGTACCACGCAACGCCGCCAACAACATGGCGCATCTTCTGGTCGGCTCGGAAGGCACGCTCGCCTTTACCACCAAGGTCGAACTGAAGCTGTGGCCGGTCATCCGCAACAAGGCGCTGGGGGTCTGCCATTTCGGCAGTTTCTACGAGGCGATGGATGCCGCCCAGCATCTGGTCAAGCTTTGCCCGATCGCAGTCGAATTGGTCGACCGCACCATGATCGCGCTCGGACGCGAGATAGCGATGTTCCAGCCGATCATCGGGGCTGCGGTCCGCGGCGATCCGGATGCGGTGCTGATCGTCGAATTCGCCGAAGAGGATCAGGCGGAGAATTTGCAGCGGCTGAAGCAGCTCAGTGAGCTGATGGGTGATCTCGGCTTTGGCTGGAACAATCCGCAGCGCAAATGGGGCGGCGTGGTCGAGATCACCGATCCCGCGCTGCAGACCGGCATTGCCGAATTTCGCGCCGCCGGCCTCAACGTCATGATGTCCATGAAGCAGGAAGGCAAGCCGGTCTCCTTCGTAGAGGACTGCGCGGTTCCGCTGCCGCACCTTGCCGACTACACCGAGCGTCTTAATGCCATTTTCGCCAAGCACGGCACCCGCGGCACCATGTATGCGCACGCCTCCGAAGGCTGCCTGCATGTCCGGCCGGTGCTCAACCTCAAGCTCGAAAAGGACGTCAAGGCGATGCGCGCCATCGCGGAGGAAGCCTTCGAGATGGTGCGCGAATACAAGGGCTCGCATTCCGGCGAGCATGGCGACGGCCTGGTGCGCTCGGAATTCCACGAGGCGATGTTCGGCGAGCGCATCATCGCCGATTTTCGCGAGGTCAAACACCGTTTCGATCCCGGCAACGTGCTCAATCCCGGCAAGATCGTCGACGCGCCGAAGATGGACGATCGGTCGCTGTTTCGGTACCCGCCAGATTATCGCGTCGGCGAATTGAAAACCTGGCTCGACTGGTCGGCCTATCCCGGCGCCGGCGGCGGTTTCCAGGGCGCGGTCGAGATGTGCAACAACAACGGCGCCTGCCGCAAGCTCGAGGGCGGCGTGATGTGTCCGTCCTATCGCGCAACCCGCAACGAAAAGGATGTGACGCGCGGCCGGGCCAATACGCTAAGGCTCGCAATCTCCGGCCAGCTAGGGCCGGACGCGCTCTCTTCGGACGAGATGATGGATACGCTGAAGCTCTGCGTGTCCTGCAAAGCCTGCCGTCACGAGTGCCCAACCGGCGTCGACATGGCCAAGATGAAGATCGAGGTTCTGGCGGCGCGTGTAGCCAAGCACGGCCTGTCGCTGCGCGACCGGATGATCGGCTATCTGCCGCATTATGTTGCGCTGGCCTCGCGCCTCGCGCCGCTCGCCAATTGGCGCAACAAAAGCCCATGGCTGCGCGCGCTGTTCGAGAAATACGCCGGCATCAGCGCGCAGCGGACATTGCCCGCCTTCCGCCGCGACGTATTCGAACCTGATGTTGCCGCCGTGGGGCCGACCGATGGCCACGAGGTGGTACTGTTTGCAGACACATTCAACCGCGCCTATGAGCGCGAAAATCTCGACGCTGCGCTGCGGGTCCTGGTCGAAGGCGGATATCGCGTGCACCTGCCGAAAGCCACCGACGGCGGCCGGCCCTTGTGCTGCGGCCGCACCTTCCTCTCCGCCGGTCTGGTCGACAAGGCGCGCACCGAACTGAACCGGCTGGTTGCGACCTATGCGCCCTTCGCCATGCGCGGCGTGCCGATTATCGGGCTGGAACCAAGCTGCCTGCTGACGCTTCGCGACGAACTTTTGTCGCTGCGCTCCGACAATGACGCCAAAGGCGTCAGTGCGCATGCCCTGACATTCGAGGAATTTCTGGTGCGCGAAGCCGAGGCCGGCCGTCTGCAACTGCCGCTGCGTCCGATCGCCGAAAAAGCGCTGGTGCACGGCCATTGCCATCAGAAATCCTTCGGTGCGTTCAAGCCGGTCGAGCAGATCCTTCGCCTGGTCCCTGACCTGAAGGTCGAAACCGTCCAGTCCAGTTGCTGCGGCATGGCCGGGGCGTTCGGCTATGGCGCCGAGACCTATCAGGAGTCGATCACAATGGCCGAACTATCGCTATTGCCAGCCGTGCGGCGCGCTGATAGCGCCACGCTCATCGTAGCCGACGGCACGTCGTGCCGGCACCAGATCAAGGACGGCACCGGGCGCGGCGCCCTTCATGTCGCACAGGTGCTGGCGATGAGCCTTGACGGCACGCGCTCCATCCCTTCTTCCTCTGCCATTACAAAGGAAACCGCTCATGGCTGAACTCACTCTCGATGTCGCCCGCAAGATCCTGGATGCCGCCCTCGCCAAGGCGGTGGAAAAGAAACTGAAGCCGCTCGTCATTACCGTTCTCGACGTCCGGGGCGCGGTAAAGGTCACGGCGGCGCAGGACGGCACCAGCCTGATGCGCGCCGAGATCGCCCACGGCAAGGCCTATGGCGCGCTCGCGATGGGCATGGGATCGCGGGCGCTGTTCCAGCGGGCGCAGGAACAGGCTTACTTCGTCAGTGCGGTGAACACGATGGCGCAGGGCCGGCTGGTGCCGGTGCCCGGCGGCGTGCTGATCCAGGATGGCACCACCCTGCTCGGTGCCGTCGGCGTCAGCGGCGATACGTCGGACAATGACGAGATCTGTGCCATCGCCGGGATCGAAGCTGCCGGCCTGAAGGCCAATCCGGGATAGTTGCGCCAGCTAGTCTAGTTGCTGCCGTCATTGCAATGACGATGTCATGAGAGCCTTCTGACGTTAAGATCTTACTTTCCCGGCCAGCAAGGCTTGCGCTTTTCGGCGAAAGCCTTCAGGCCTTCCTTGGCATCCTCGGTCATCGCCAGCAGCGCGATCTGGCTCTCGGTGTAGGCGATGCTCTCGTCGAACGACATCGATGATATCGCGCGCATAGCGTATTTGCCGCGGCGGATCGCGGTCGGCGACTTGTCGGCGATGCGGCCGATCAGCCAGTCCACCTTGGCGTCGAGTTCGGCCGCCGGCACCACATAGTTCAGCAGTCCGGCTGCCTGCGCCGCCCTGGCGTCGAAGGGCTCGCCAGTCAGCGCCCATTCGTTGATAAGCCGACGCGGTGCAAGCGATGGCAACAGGCTCAGCACCTGCATCGGAAATACACCGACCTTCACCTCGGGCAGGCCGAAGATCACATGATCGGCGGCGACCGCCATGTCGGTCATGCACAACAGCCCCATGCCACCGGCCATACAGACACCGCCCACCCGCGCGATCGCAGGCTTGGTGGCGTTCTGCGACAGCCGCAACAGATCGGCATAATCGACATTCGGCTTGGAGAAATCGGCGGCGAACGCGCCACCGGTGTTCTGCAGGTCGGCGCCGGCGCAGAACGCCTTGTCGCCCGCCCCGGTCAGAACGATGACACGAATATCCCTGTCATCATGGGCGTCACGATAGCCTTTGCCGATTGCGGCAATTACCTCGCCATTGAGCGCGTTGCGCTTCTCGGGCCGGTTGATGGTGATCCAGAACGCCTGCCCGCGCTTTTCCAGAATGACGCTGTTATTGTCGGTCATGACCATGCTCGCTCGCGTAATGATGTGCGAACGAACAATAGGTCATGACGGCCGAAACTGGAAATCCGGAGATCAGGGTGTCGGGATTGCAGCCGGGGCAACCCGTTTGACCCAGACCTTGTTGTCATGGAAAGCGGCACCACCGACCGGCGCGACTGATTCGGCTCCGGTGAGCATATTGATGCCGCATCCGCCGATATGGGCCTTATTCGGATGCACGGATTCCGCAATCAGCACGCCGCGGCGCACGCCGTCGAACAGTTTGGCGGTCAGCGTGGTCTCGCCGCGCATATTGCCGAGCGTGACGGCATCGCCGTTCTCGATTCCGAGCGCAGCCGCATCTTCGGGGTGGATCATCACGCTGGGCGCACCTTCGCGCGCCTGCGAGGACGGCGTTTCGTTGAAGCTGGTGTTGAGATAGCTGCGCGAGGGGCTCGTGGCCAACCGGAACGGATGCGCCTCGTCGGCCTCTTCGATGATGGTCCAGTGATCGGGCAGCGAGGGCATCTTGTCCCACGCGCCCATCAGGCCGCCCGCACCGACCGGCAGCTTGCCCCAATCGACCTTGAAGTGGAATTTCTTGTCCGCATGTGCGAACCCGTCGAGATAATGCGAAGTGCGGAAGTCGGGCTGGATATCGCGCCAGATGTCGGCCTGCAATTCCTCGATGCTGCCGTGGCCGCTTTTCTTCAAGGTGGCGTCGATCAATTCGCGCGGCGACATCTCAAAGCCCGGGTGAACTGCATTGAGGCGGCGGGCGAGTCCTTGCAGCACCTCGTGGTTGGAACGGCACTCGCCGGGCGGCTCGATCAGCTTCGGTCCGACCGAGATATGCTGATGGCCGCCGCCGTAATAGAGATCATCGTGCTCCATGAACATGGTCGCCGGCAGCACGATATCGGCCATCTGAGCGGTTTCCGTCATGAACTGCTCATGCACCGCAACAAACAGGTCCTTGCGGGCAAAGCCCTGTCGCACCAGCGCCTGCTCGGGCGCCACCGTCATCGGGTTGGTGTTCTGAATCAGCATCGCCTTGACCGGAGGCCCGCCATGCAGCGCCTGGTGATCGCCGGTCAGGATGCGCCCGATCTTGGACTGATCGAGCACGCGGACGCCGCGGTCGATCGCGTCGTGGCCCTCGATAATCGATTCATCGAACCGCCAGATGCCGCCATTGTTGAAGAAGGCACCGCCGCCCTCATATTGCCAGGCACCGGTGATCGCCGGAATGCACAGCGCGGCATGCATCTGCGCGGCGCCGTTGCGGCTGCGCGTAAAGCCATAGCCGAGACGGAAGAAGGTTCGCTTGGTCTGGCCGACCGCGCGCGCAAAGGCTTCGATCTCCTCGACCGGCACGCCTGAGATCGCCGACGCCCATTCCGGCGTCCGGGTCTTGAGATGCGCTTCCAACTCGTCCGGGCAATCCGTGTAGCGGGCGAGATAATCGCGATCGGCATAGCCTTCGCGGAACAATGCATGCATGACACCACAGGCGAATGCGCCGTCGGTGCCAGGCCGCAGCAGGATCTTGATGTCGGCCTGCTTCATGGTCTCGTTGTCGTAGACGTCGATCGCCGCGATCTTCGCGCCACGCTCCTTGCGGGCCCGCGAGGCGTGCGTCATCACATTGACTTGGGTGTTGACCGGGTTGGTGCCCCAGATCACGACGAGATCGGACACTCCCATCTCGCGCGGGTCGGAGCCGGCGATCTTGCCGGTTCCGGCAGTGAAGCCGATGCGGGCGATGGTCGAACAAATCGTACCGTAGAAACGCGAATATTTCTTCACATGGGTCAGACGGTTGATACCGTCTTTCATCACCAGTCCCATGGTGCCGGCATAATAATAAGGCCAGACCGATTCAGCACCGAATTCTCGCTCGGCCTGATTGAACCGGCCGGCAATCTCGTCCAGCGCATCGTCCCAGGAGATGCGTGCGAACTTGCCCGATCCCTTCGGACCCACCCGGAATTGCGGATAGGTCAGCCGTTCCGGATGATGAATACGCTCCGCATAGCGGGCGACCTTGGCGCAGACCACGCCGGCCGTATAGGTCTGCTTTTTGGAACCGCGGACCCGGCCGATCGAGGAATTGTCGATCACCTCGACATCTAGCCCGCAAGCCGACGGGCAATCATGCGGGCAGGTGGAATTCCGGATCTCGATCTTGGTGAGCTGGTTCATGTCAGAATTGTTAACACCAAACACAACGCCCCGATAAGCGTAATTTTCCGGCAATCCCCCCGCAAGACCGCTTACGGGCCGTGCACCGGAAAGCCTGAATCGCGCCCTCGCGCCGACCCGATCGACGCCATCCTGACCTTCCGAAATGGCCATCTCGGAGACCGGCACCGCTGCCTATTCCAACGAGCGAGGATTGTCCGCGGTCGACAATTCGATCCCGGGAAAGCTAGATTGGCCGGAACTTGCCGGGGCAAAGGCGAGACGACAGGGAGGCGGGAATGACACGGCCAAAGTTGGCGTGGGTGTTGGCTGCCGCGTTGCTGGCAACGACAATTCCGGGTTCAAAGGCCCGAGCCGAGGATTATCCGAGCCATTCTGTCAGGATCATCGTTCCCTTCGGAGCCGGCGGTCCTGCCGATGTTGCTGCGCGCCTGCTCGCCAGCCATCTGCAGACAAGTCTCGGCCAGCCTTTCGTTGTCGAAAACCACACCGGGGCCGGCGGAATCATCGGCACGCAGGAAGTCGCGAAGTCGGCGCCGGATGGCTACACGCTGCTGTTGATATCGAACACGCAGACCACGAATGAATCGCTCGCCCCGCAACGCAAATATGTGCTGATGCGCGACCTCGCGCCGATCGCACCGATCAATCACGCTGACCTCGTCATTGCCGTGAACCCGCAAGTACCGGCCAAAACGCTGCCCGAACTGATCGCGCTCGCCAAGGCGAGGCCTGGAACGCTGAACTTCGCATCGGCCGGTCCAGGCACGCCTTACCACATGGCAGGCGAATTGCTTCGAAGCATGGCCGGCATCGATATTGTCCACGTCCCTTATCGCAACAGCGGCGAGGCACGCAGCGGGGTCATTGCAGGTCAAACCCAGATGATGATCGATGCGGTGACGACCATGGCGCCCAATATCGCCGCCGGCCAAGTCCGTGCGCTCGCCACCACCGGCAAGACCCGGTCCAGCGTGCTTCCGGACGTGCCGACTGTCGACGAAGCCGGCGTTCCCGGCTATGAAGCGGTCATCTGGCTCGGGCTGATGGCGCCTGCCGGTACGCCGGAGCCGGTCATCGACAAGCTCAACACCGCCGTCAACAACGTCATCAAGCAACCCGACGTGGTCAGGCTTTGGGCCGAACAGGGTGCGGTGCCGATGTCGATGACGGTAAAGCAGTTCGACCAATATCTGCGCGGCGATATCGAGAAATGGGCCAATGTGATCAAGCGTTTCAACGATAAACCCTGAGCTAAAAGGCAAGTTCATCGATGACCGAAGCGCTCAATATACTCAGCGGCGGTGCGGCCCAGGGACTGGTTGGAAGCCTCAAGCAAGAGTTCAAGGCGAAGACCGGCCTCGATATCGCCGGTGAATTCGGCGCGGTCGGCGTCATGGCCGACAAATTGCGCAAGGACATACCGACTGACATCATCATTTTGACCGCGGCGCTGGTCGCCGGGCTCGCGGAGGAAGGATTGATCGTTGCCTCCTCCATTACCGATGTCGGGCTGGTGGAGACGGCTCTCGCCGTGCGCCGCCGCGACCCGAAGGTGAATGTCACTGATGCCGATACGCTGCGTACCGCGTTTCTTGCCTCAGATGCGATCTTCGTGCCCGACACCAAGGCCTCAACGGCCGGAATCCACGTCGCCGGGGTGCTCGAGCAATTGGGAATCGCCGACGACGTCACGGCACGTCTGCAGGTCTTTCCCAATGGGGCCACCGCCATGCGACATCTCGCGGTATCCGATTTCAAGCGGCCGATCGGATGCACGCAGTCGACCGAGATCATCAGCACCGAAGGCGTCGTGCTCTCGGGGGCGCTGCCGCACGGCTACGACCTCGCTACGATGTACACTGCGGCGGTTACCAGCGAAGCCATGCATGCCGTGGAGGCACAGGCACTGATCGATTTGCTGACCAGTGCAGATCGGCAGGAACTGCGCCGCCGGGCCGGCTTTATCAAGTCGTAACATGACGTCGCCAACTGACCGGCTCGCGGGCAATTGAATTTGCGCTTTTTTCGGCACGGCAATCTGGTCGCGAACGCGGATGTGTGATCGCACCAGGCTTGCGTAACCGGTTGCCGTGCAACATCATGATCTTTGTTGGCCAGCCGGTCAGGCCTGACGTCGTTTCGGCAAACGAAAAGGACGGCACCATGCGGATCGAAAACGTCGCCGATCTCATCGCGGAAACATTGGCCCAGACTGGTGTCAGCCGCGTCTTCGGCGTTGTCGGAGACAGCCTGAACGGCCTCACCGAGGCGCTGCGCAAACGTAAAGTCGTCGAATGGGTCCACGTGCGGCACGAGGAAGCCGCAGCCTTTGCGGCCGCCGGCGAAGCGCAGGTCACCGGCGAACTCGCAGTCTGCGCCGGCTCGTGCGGTCCGGGCAATCTGCATCTCATCAACGGCCTGTTCGACGCTCACCGCAGCCGCACGCCGGTGCTGGCGATCGCAGCGCAAATCCCGTCCGGCGAGATCGGCGGTGGCTATTTCCAGGAGACCCATCCGCAAAACCTGTTCCGCGAATGCAGCCATTATTGTGAGCTGATCTCCGATCCCGATCAGCTTCCTTATGTGCTGGAAAATGCTATTCGCGCGGCAGTCGGCCAGCGCGGCGTCGCCGTCATTGTTCTTCCAGGCGACATCGCCTTGCGACCGGCACCGAAGCGCGGCATCGCTCCCAATGCGGGACTGTTGCCGCCTGCGCCGCTGGTCCGTCCGGCCGATTCCGAACTATCTGCGCTTGCCGGACTTCTGAACAATGCACAACGCGTGACGCTGTTCTGTGGCCGCGGCTGCGCCGGCGCGCATGATACCCTGATGAAACTTGCCGAAGCGCTGAAGAGCCCGATGGTACATGCGCTCGGCGGCAAGGAGCATGTCGAATTCGATAATCCTTATGATGTCGGCATGACTGGCTTCATCGGGTTCTCGTCCGGCTATGCCGCGATGCATGCCTGCGACGTGTTGCTGCTGCTGGGGACTGACTTTCCCTACAAGCAATTCATGCCGACCGACGCCAAGATCGCGCAGGTTGATATCCGCCCCGAGAATCTTGGAAGACGCTGCAAGCTCGATTTGGGCATCGTCGGCGACGTCGGCACCACGATCGAGGCACTGTTGCCGAAACTCAAGGCGAAGGGTGACAGCAAGCATCTCGACGCAAGCCTCGCCCATTACAAGCGAGCCCGCGCCGGGCTGGACGAACTGGCGCAAGGCACGCCCGGCAACAAACCGATCCATCCCCAATATCTGGCGCGGATACTCAGCGAGCAGGCCGCGGACGATGCGATCTTCACTGCCGATGTCGGCACGCCGACGATCTGGGCGGCGCGCTATCTGAAGATGAATGGCCGCCGCCGTCTGATCGGCTCCTGGGTGCACGGATCGATGGCCAATGCGATGCCGCATGCGATCGGCGCCCAGGCCGCCCAGCCGAAACGGCAGGTCGTCTCGATGTCGGGCGATGGCGGATTTGCCATGCTGATGGGAGACCTGATCACGCTGACGCAGATGAAGCTGCCGGTGAAGGTCGTGATCTTCAACAATGGCGTGCTGGGATTTGTCGCGCTGGAGATGAAGGCCTCGGGCTTCGTCGAAACCGGCGTCGATCTGAAAAATCCCGATTTTGCCGCGATGGCTCGGGCAATGGGCATTCACGCCGTGCGTGTCGAGGATCCTGGAGACTTGTCAAAGGCGATCGCCGAAGTCCTCGACCATGACGGCCCTGCCGTCCTCGACGTCGTGACCGCGAGGCAGGAATTGTCGATGCCGCCAACGATCACCGCCGAACAGATGAAAGGCTTCAGCCTGTGGGTGCTCCGCGCGGTCATGAGCGGCCGGGGCGACGAGGTTCTCGATCTTGCGAAGACCAATCTGCTGCCGCGCTGACGCCCGTTTACACCGTCAGCTTTCGCCGGAAGGCTTCGCTACCGATGGCTTGCCGGTGGGCGCGGCAAGACGGGTCAGCATCGCCTGCTGACGCATCCATTGCTTGCGCGTCGTCGCCGGATAGCCGCCCCAGATTTCGCCCGCGGGAATGTCGTTCATGACGCCCGAACGCGCCGCAACCTGCGCTCCCTTGCCGATCCTGACATGCGGCGCGAGCCCGACCGAGCCGCCGAGCGCCGCGTAATCCTCCAACGTGACGCTGCCGCTGAGACCGCATTGCGCCACCACGATGCAGTAGCGGCCGAGCACGACGTTGTGTCCGATCTGGCATTGATTGTCGATCTTCGACCCCTCGCCGATCACGGTGTCGCGAATGCCGCCGCGATCGATCGTGGTGGCAGCGCCGATCTCGACATCGTGCTGGATGATGACCCGGCCGGTCTGCGGAACCTTCACCGGCTTGGCGCCCGGGATGAAGCCAAAACCGTCCTGTCCGATGCGACAGCCGGGGTGAATCACGACCCGGTCCCCAATCAAGGCATGCATGATCGAGGCGCCAGTTCCGATCACGCAGTCACGGCCGATCGAAACATCCGGCCCGATCACGGCATTCGCGGCAACGATGGTTCCTGATCCGATCTCGACGCGCGGCCCGATCACGGCGCCGGGATCGACCGTGATCTCACCCTCCAGCCGCGCGGTCGGATGAACGGTCGCGTCTGGCGAAACATCGTTGGCCTCGAACAGGGAAGCCGGGCGCAGCGCGTCAGGATAGAGCGCGGTGTGGACGGCAACGAAAGCCCGGTACGGTTCCGACGTGCGCAGTACGATAAGGTGGTCCGGTGCCCTGCCCTCGAAGCGCTCCGCCATCAGGCAGGCTCCGGCATGGGTCGCGGCGAGTTCGCCGGCGTATTTGTTGCTTTCGATGAAGGTAAGATCCGACGGTCCAGCGAGTTCGAGCGGGGCAACGTCCTTGATCAGATGATCAAGCCGCGAGTTGTCGCGGACCTCAGCGCCGGTGAGCGCAACGATCTGCGCCACGGTGAGACCCGAAGAGCGGTCAAAGAATCCTCGCTTGCCCATTTCTGAAATCCCGATTTTCCAATCCCGATTCGACACGCCGTGACACCGGGATACTCCAGTCCCGGCTTTGAAAACCACCGCCAAGCGTCATGACCGGCAGGCGCGATCCACCTCTAAACTGCATTTGCGCGCGCACGGCAATAGCACCGAATCCGATTATGGCCGCAACTCGGTCATATCCGTCTGTCTTGCAGCAGGGACGGAAAAAAGCCAGCATAAAGCCTCGCCGCATCAGGCGGCCAATGCCATCAAAAGGGTACCAATCGTGAAGATTGTCGATCTTACTCGCGAGCTCTATGTCCGCACTCCCAGCTATCCCGGACATCCTCCGACCTTCCATGCCATCTGGAAGACGCACGAGGACTCGTTCGCGGAGTCCGGCAATGTGCATGGGCTTGCATCGATGATCATCTCGATGTCGGACCACGCCGGCACCCATATCGATGCGCCATTCCATTTCGGCAAAACCGGCATCCCGATCGACAAATATCCGCTGGAAAAATGCATCGTGCCCGGAATCTGCCTGGACCTCCGCCACATCGCGCCACGCGCCGAGATAACGCCATCGGACCTCGAAAAGGCCGTGAAAGAGGCGGGCGTGCCGGTGCCGAAAGGCGGTACGGTGCTGCTCTGCACCGGCCATCATGAGCGGACCTTTCCGCGCAAGGAATATGCCAGCGACAATTCCGGCGTGAATGTCGAGGCCACCGAATGGCTCGCCAGGCAGGGTATCGTGCATTTCGGCATCGACTCGATGCGCCCCGGCCCGGACGGCCCGGTCAATTCGCTGGTCCACAAGGCCTGCCTCGATCTCGACATCACCCATATCGAGAGCCTGTGCAATCTCGAGACGCTGCTCGGGCAAGGCCAGTTCACCTTCATCGGCCTGCCGATGAAGTGGCGCGGCGGCACCGCCTCACCGATCCGCGCCGTCGCCGTATTCGGCATGTAGAGGAGATGCGGCCAAGACCCGCGAAGACGGGCGCCGCAAGCGGAGGAAACAATGCTGGATCGAGAATTGACACATCTGTCGCGGCGCATGGTGCTGCAAGGCGCCAGTCTTTTGGCCGGCGTATCCGCGGTGTCGGCCCTGCTGCCGAAGCCAGCGAAAGCGGCAGGCTATCCCGATCACACCATCAGGATCATCGTGCCCTTTGCCTATTCCGGCCCGACCGACATCATGGCGCGGATCGTCGCCAACGAGCTGGGCGGGGTGATTGGCGCCTCCGTCATCGTCGAGAACAAGGCTGGCGCCGGCGGCAATATCGGCATCGCGGCGGCCGCTCATGCCGAACCGGACGGTTATACCCTGCTGATCACCTCAAGCGCCTATGTGGTCAACCCAGGCCTCTACAAATCAGTGCCTTACGACCCTTACAAGGATTTTGCGCCGATTGCCGAGCTCGGTACTTCGCCGAATGTCATCCTGGTCAATCCCAAGGTCGGCATCAATTCGGTCGAGGAACTGATTGCCCGCGCCAAGGCGCATCCGGACGAACTTAATTATGCGAGCCCCGGCATCGGCACCACACCGCAATTATCGGCAGAATTACTCAAGATCACCGCCGGCATCCAGATGACCCATGTGCCCTTCTCCGGCGCCGGCCCGGCGATTCAGGCCATCCTTGGCGGCACCACGCAAGTGGCGTTCGCAGCCCTGCCGCCGGCCCATCCGCATATCGTATCCGGTGCGTTGAAGGCGCTTGCCGTAACCAGCAGCCATCGCTGGTTCGATCTGCCTGACGTACCGACCATGATCGAGCTCGGCTACAAGGATTTCGTCTCCGACACGTTCCAGGGCTTTCTCGCGCCTGCCAAGACGCCGCCGACGGCGATCGAGTTGCTTGCGGCGAAATCGATCGAGATCCTCAAACGCCCCGACATATCGGCGCAATTGCGCGATAACGGGTTCGAGGTGATCGCCAACGGGCCCGACGGCATGCGCAAACGCATCGAGGACGAAGTGCCAAAATGGCGGGACATCATCACCAAGGCCGGCATCCAGCCGGTGTGAGCGATTGGATCCTGCACGAAAACAGAACGAGACCCGGGAGAAACGCCATGGCGCGAAAACTGATCGATATTTCCGTTCCGCTGCAAAATGACGTCCCGGCCGATCCGCCGGGCATCAATCCGACCATCCGCTACCATGACCACCAGGCGAGCCTGCCGCGGATGCTCGGCTTCTTTCCCGGCCTGAAGGCTGAAGATCTGCCGGAGGGACAGGCGTGGGCGATGGAGACCGTCGAGCTTTCGACCCATAACGGCACGCATCTGGATGCGCCCTATCACTATCACCCGACGATGAATCGCGGCGAGCGGGCCTGGACCATTGAGGAGGTGCCGCTGGAATGGTGCTTCCAGCCTGCGGTGAAGCTGGACTTCCGGCATTTTCCGGACGGCTATGTCGCGACCGCCAAGGATGTCGAAACCGAGCTCGAGCGCATCGGTCACACGCTTTCGCCGCTGGAGATCGTCGTGGTCAACACCAGCGCCGGCGTCAAATACGGCCGGCAGGATTATGTCAACTCCGGTTGCGGCATGGGCTATGAAGCGACGATGTATCTGTTGGAGCGCGGCGTGCGCCTCACCGGCATCGACGGCTGGAGCTGGGACGCGCCATTCGTCTACACTGCCAGGAAATACGCCGAGACCAAAGATGCCAGCCTGATCTGGGAAGGCCACAAGGCCGGACGCCACATCGGTTATTGCCACATCGAGAAGCTGCACAACCTCGAAAGGCTGCCCTCGACCGGGTTCATGGTGTCCTGCTTCCCGGTCAGGATCGAACGCGCATCGGCCGGCTGGACGCGGGCGGTGGCGATCATCGACGAATAACTTGTCGGCGGGCTTAGCAGCTTAGCCGGTTCAATCGCCCTGGGTACCTGCCTCCGCGAGCGCCTGCAACGCGGCGGCGTCGAGCACGACGATGGCGCCGTGTTCGAGTCGGACCCAGTTTCGCGCCGCCCACACCCGCAATTGCTTGTTGATGCTTTCGCGGGTCATGCCGACCATTTCGCTGATCTCCTGCTGGGTGATCGCGATCGTATGGCCAGAGGGCGCGAGATTATATTTCTCGGTCAGGCGAAGCAGTGCACCGGCGAGTCTGCCCGGCAAGTTCTGAAGAATGACCTGCTCGACCTGATCGCTGGTCCAGCGCAGCCGCGTGCAGAGCAGCTCGATGAACTTCATCGCCAGATCAGGATGACCGGCGACGAAGGGAAGAAAATCGCGCCGGTCGATCGAGAATATCTCGCAATTGGTGTTCGCGGTGGCGTCCGCAGTACGCGCCTGCCCGTCCAACACCGCAATCTCGCCGAACAATTCACCGGCCCCGATCAAATTCAAGATCGCGCTACGGCCGTCAGCCGAGGAGATGCTGATCTTCACCGTTCCCGTGATCACCGCGAACAGGCTGTTACCGGGATCGCCCTTGGAGACAATCGTGGCTCCACGTTTCAAGGTGAAATGCTTGGCATAACGGCAGAGCTGCTCGAGCGCTTCCGGCGCAAGATCGCGAAAAATCGGATGGCCGCGCAGAACCGCAAGCGCCCTGCGCTCCATTGAACGAGGTGTAACGTTTTCCTCGGCAACACCTGTCACAGCCATCTCGCAATCTGAGCTGCTCATTTACGGTATCACGCTGGGGTGGCTGATCGGGGATCCTCGATCAGCGGCAAAGCTATACGCCGACAGGCTCCGTCCGGCAACCGAGGGCGCCAGATTTTCGCAAAAGTTTCAACGAGTTGCGAGGTTGAATTGCGACTTTCGGTTGCTCACAGATGGGTCCACCACCCCGAAGCGCTGATGAAAGCTCTCGCAGTGCAGCGGAAATTGCGAGCAATACGAAGCAGATACCCTCGCACTTTCAACGCAGCACATCAGTGGTGGCGATGCCACGTTGTTACCTCCGCCCCGCGGCTGCGACATTTTGGATATCCGCGACCTTATTCCCGGCGCCTTAATCAGGCGCGGGTCCGTAACGACACCTTTACCAAAGATAAATCGTACACCATTTGCGCTCACCGAACGTTCACACCCGGCCACCATCCTCGCGCCAAACAGGGGATGCTGACATGATGCGGTTCGTTACACGCACCTCATTGGCAATCGTCATTTCTTTCGCACTGGATGCTTCGGCCAGCGCGTCGCCGACCTGCGTGTCCCAGGACAAACAGCCATTCGCACTGGCTGGCGACACCATCCATTGGGCGATGACGATCGCGCCGGGCGCCGACTGCATTCAGGGCGTGCGTTGGTCCTACATGCAGATCTATGACGTCTCGGTGGTGACTGGGCCAAAGAGCGGCAAGATTGTCATGGAAGGAATCGGATTCCGCTATTTCGCCAATCCAGAGTTCAAGGGAACGGATTCCTTCACCCTGGCGGTCACCGGCATGAACAAGAAAAATCCGGGACGATCATACGTCCAGATCGAGGTCAAGCCGCGCTCTGCGATGCAAGTCTCGTTGGCGAGATAGCAGGACGCCTACAGCAATTTGCCGTCCGCTCCGAAGAACGGATGCGGTCCATCAAAATTCCCGATCGGGACCTGATGGGTCACGACTCTGCCGAATCCTTCTCCAGGAAACCAGCTATGGAGATGGAAAGCCGGCGGCTCGATCCTGAACGACGGCTGGCGCAATTCTGCAAGGTCGAGATCGACGGCATGATTGGGCGCCGGGCAGATCGTGGCGGCCACGCCCGCAAACGTCGTCAGCGCCGCGCGGTGGACATGGCCGGCCGCGATGAGTTGTACACGCGGGTGGCTCCTCACGATCGAGGCAAGCTCGGCCGAGCTATTGAGGTTCTGCCGATCCATGTGCCAGATACCGGTGAAAAACGGCGGGTGGTGCAGGAACAGCAGCGCAGGTCGGTCGGTGGATGAGCCGAGCGTCGCATCGAGCCATTGCAGGGTCGGCGCATCAAGTTCGCCATGCGGCTTACCAGGTACGCTGGAATCCAGCAGCAGCAGATCGAGCCCACCGATTTCGAGTTTTTGATTGAGCGGGCCGGATGCAGACGCATAACCGGCTTGCGGCAGCGCGGCGCGCATCAGCTCGCGGGAATCATGATTCCCCGGAATGGCGGCGAAGGGCAATTTGAGCGGCGCCAGCAGGTGCTTCAGGTAATCGTATTCTTCCGACGTCGGCGTATCCGCCAGATCGCCCGAGATCACGACAAAATCCGGTGTCGGCCTGAGTTCGTTCAGCACGGCAACGCAGTGCTCCAGCGCTTTCGCGGTGTCGACACGGCCATAGGCCAGCATGCCCGGCGGCTTGATGTGGAGATCGGAGATCTGCGCAATATGGATTGGGTTTGGCATTGGCCTTCAGCTCTCCGGAGGTAAGAGACGAACCGCGCCTGGCGCGATCAAAAGTCCGACCTTGTCGCCGACCTCGGCTTTCACCGTATTCGGCGCATCAATGTTGATGGGCTTGGCGGATGCTCCGCTGACGACCATTCGTTGGCGATCGCCGATGAAACCGACGCTGTCGATTATTCCCGAAAGCGGGGCGCCCGCCACGTCAACGATGGCAATGGTTTCGGGACGGATCATGGCAATGGCAGCCGGCTGGCTCGCATCACCGCCGGTTGGCTGCCGGCCGCCTGGAAGCACGAGATCGCCATGCTCAAGCGGCGCTTCGATGATGTTGGCCGCGCCGATGAACTCGGCAACGAACCGGTTCTGCGGCGCAAAATAGATCTCGCGCGGCGTGCCGATCTGGGCAATCGCGCCCTTGCGCATCACTACGATACGATCGCCAAGCTCCATCGCCTCAGCCTGGTCATGGGTCACGTAGATCGTGGTGATGCCAAGCGCGCGCAGCAAACGGTTTAGCTCACCACGCAGGCGGTCGCGCAGGGCTGCATCGAGCGCAGTCAAGGGCTCATCGAGCAGCAGGATGCGCGGCCTGATCGCGACGGCGCGCGCCAGCGCAACACGCTGGCGCTGGCCGCCGGAAAGCTGGTCGACGCGGCGGTCTTCCAAGCCGGTGATATTGGTCAGCGCGACCAGCTCGGCGACGCGCGCAGCGCGCTCCTTGTTGTCGATACCGCGGATCTTCAGACCATAGGCAATGTTGTCCGCGACCGTCATGTTCGGAAACAGCGCGTAAGACTGGAACACCATCCCGACATTGCGCTTTTCGATCGCGACAGAGGTCACGTCCTTGTCGTCGAACAGCACCTTGCCGCCGGCATCCGGCAGTTCGAGGCCGGCGATGATGCGCAGCATCGTGGTCTTGCCGCAGCCGGACGGCCCGAGCAGAACCAGCGTCTCACCGCGCGCGATATCGAGCGTTGCAGGCTCGAGCGCGCGCGTGCCATCGGTAAAGGTCTTGCCGCAGGCTTCGATTCGGACCGACGCCCCATGCCCTGCCGTTGAGTTCATTGACGCGCCCCTTGATCGGCCAGCATCTGCATCGCCACCAGAAGCGGAATGATCATGATGAAGAAAATCAGCGTGTAGGCAGACGCCACTTCCAGCCGCATCGACGCGTAGCTGTCGGCTAGCCCGATCGGCAGCGTCTTCGTCAATGGCGTATGCAGCATCCAGGTCAGGTTGAATTCACCGAGCGAGAGCGTCACCACCATCAACGCGCCGGCGAGAATGCCCGGCGTGGCATTGGGCACGATCACATCCAGGAAACGCCGTGCCGGCGACGCACCGAGCGAAGCGGCGCCTTCATCCAGCGTCTTGACGTCGACAGTTGCAAAGACGGCCATGACCGAGCGGACCATGAAGGGCATCGTGAAAATCACGTGGCCGGTCAAAATGAACAGCCACGAGGCACGGAAGCTGCGGAAGCCGCCATAGGTCAACAGCAGCGCCAGCGCGATCGCCAGTCCAGGAATTGCGATCGGCAGCGTAATGATCTCCTCGATCAGCCGCGACAGCCGGCCGCCGCGCGTGTGCAACGCATACGCCGCCGGCACGCCGACGACCAGCGTAATGGCGAGCGTCGCGAATGCGATCAGGAACGACAGCAGGATGGTGTCATAATAGAGGTTCCAGACTTGGGCGACCCATTGCAACGTGATCCCGGAGGAGATGCCACGGAAATAATTCGCCGTCACTCCGGCGGTGATCGACAGGATCGCCGGCACCACCAGAAACGCCGCGACGCCGAGCGTGAACACGAGCTGGCTGGCGAAGATCAGACGATCGCGCATCGCCCTAACCCGCCGCGGCCACGGTGCCGCCACTGAACGAACGCGCCAGCGCCAGGATCGCCCAGGCGATAAGGCCCAGTCCCACCGATAGAGCCGCCGAAGTCGCGAAATTCGCTGCCAGCGTGAACTCCGTGTAGATCAGCATCGGCAGCACATCGATATTGGTCGCAAGCGTGAACGCGGTGCCGAACGCACCCATTGCGGTTGCGAAAGCGATGGCCCCGGATGCGACAAAGGCGGGAGCCAGCGCTGGCAGCACCACATCGCGCTGTACCGCCCAGGGACTCGCGCCGAGCGAGCGTGCGGCCTCTTCCAGGCCAATATCGAGTTTCTGCACCGCGGCCATGATGGTAAGAATCACGCGCGGGATCGAAAAATAGAGATAGCCGAGAAAGAGGCCATAGATCGAATAGGCAAATACGATTTTCTCGCCGAACATATGATTTGAGAGATCGCCGATCAGCCCTTGGCGGCCGGCAAGCAGGATGATCAGGAATCCGACAACGACGCCGGGAAAGGCCAGCGGAAAAGTCAGCATCGCGATCAGGATGGTCCTGCCGGGGAAGCGATGGCGCTGCAAAAACATGCCCGCAATGGTCGCAACGACAAGTGTGACGATCGTGGTCGCGGCCGACAGCACGACCGTATTGATCAGGGTCGCGCGGTAGCGCGGCTCAGTCAGGATCGCGAGATAACCAGCTAATCCTTGCGGACCGCCGGCGCCCACCACGACCAGCCGCGCCATCGGCAACAGGAAGAACGCCGCCGTCACCACGGCAAGCGGCAGCAGGCATAGCCAGACAAAGGATCGATGCGACATGGTTGGTGATGGCGCCCCTAATCGGAGGCGCCATATTGCATCAGTGAACCTCGGCGAGATAGCGGTCGACGAAGGCTTTTTGCGCGTTTTCCATCGCGCCCCAATCGACCGACTTGGCGCGGGCATATTCGCTGTCGGGCAGGAATTTCGCCTTCACCGCCTCAGGCAGTTCGATCGGCCGCGCCGGACGCAAATAGGCATTGGTCCAGATCGCCTGCCCCTTGTCGGACAGGAGATAGTCCAGCACCTTCTTGGCCTTTTCCTTGTCCGGAGCGTTCTTCACTAGCCCCACGACATAGGGAAACATCACTGTACCCTCGCAAGGAATCACGAATTCAAAATTGCCTTTTTCGGTATATTTGGCGCGATAGGCGTTGAAATCATAATCCAGCAGAATCGGCATCTCGCCCGAGACCACGCGGGCATAGGATGTCTGTTTCGGAACGATCGGATCGTTCTTCTTCAGTTCCTTGAAGAAATCGATCGCGGGTCCGAAATTGGAAGCCGAGCCGCCAAGTGCAAGGTTGATCGCTACCGCCCCGACATATCCGACCGCGGCCGATGATGGGTCGAGATAGCCGACCATGCCGCGATAGTCCGGCTTCAACAAATCTTTCCAGCAGGCCGGCACCGGCTTGCCGCCCAGCGCATCCTTATTGACGAAAAGCCCGAGCGTGCCGGAATGGATCGTAGTCCAATAGCCGTCGGGATCTTTCAGCCCGGCAGGCACCTCGTCCCAATGTGCGGGCTTGTAAGGCTCCAGCGCGCCTTCCGCTTTCGCTTTAATACCAAAATTGACGCCGAAATAGCCGATGTCCGCGACCGGGCTGTTCTTCTCGGCCAGGATCTGCGCCAGCGCCTGTCCCGAATTCTTATTGTCGAAAGGAATATCGTAGTTGAGATCGGTCTTGATGGCCTTGAGCATGGAGGCCCAGTCCGCCCACTCGGGCGGGCAATTATAGCAAACAACGTCGGCCGCTTTCGCAGAATGCAACGGCGCAAACAATGACAGCACCAGCAACGCCAGCACAAAACGGACAGCCTTCATGGGAGGTCGCTCCAATAGCATATATGCGGGGATTTCAGCTCTGACCTGCAAGCCCACTATAGGCTGCATATGAAAGATTTGCGACGGCTGGATTTAACATCCCACGCCAAGCCCCGTCTTGCTCGCTTAAAGCAATACGCTGACCGGCCGCCCAGGCGGGGCAGTTCATTACGGTCAATATCCACAGGTCCCTTCAGACATGGTCCGCCCGCCCGAATCGGCAAAAGGAGACCAGCTCAGTCTCCGGCCAGCGCAGTCGTCCAGCTGAAATCATAATGCAGGCTGATCGCCTTCATGACGATCACCGCTGTCAAAACAAAGATAATCTTCACAAGGGTCCGGGTCGTGAAGATCCGATTGAACAAGGCCATGCGAAACTCCGTCGCCCGTCTATAGGGCATCGGTCCGTACGACACAATGCGACCGAAGTCGCGACGTCATAAACAGAAAAAAGCCCGATGGCCGTCGGGCCACCGGGCGAATAGGAAGACTCTCAAAATGGGCTGCGTGTGATCGGCCCCAGTTCGGCCATTCAAATTGCGCTGCTGCTGCCAATGAATTTCCGCCAATATAGGGTATTCGGCCAGGCCCAGGGATATGGCGGCTCGTAGAGCCTGTAGCCGGCCCGGATGAAATTGTTCGCGGAGATCACATTATCAGTTGTATCCGACACCACACAATTCCAACCGTTGCTACGGGCGCGCAATTCCATCGTTCGCATCAAACGCAGCTGCAGACCGTGGCCACAATGCTTCCTCAGTACGCCGACACGGGAAAAATAGCCCGCATTTCGCTCACGGGTTGACGGGATCACGCCGGCAAATGCAACCGGCTCTTCCTCGTGAAAAGCGAGCCACCAATGCCCTTCTTCGAAGTCCGGAACCGAAGCGCCGTCGAAAAACGTCAGCTGGTGAATATCACTCAGCGTGTCAGCCACGTCCTCATCATGGCTGTCGACCTCGCGAATCCTGTACATCGGCACATCCTGAAAGAAAGTCCGGCCCAACCACAGCCGTCACATGGAGCCAGGCAGCGACACCAGCGCCCGGTCGATCAATTGCGCGACGATCAGCGCCGACCGTTCATCGAGATGAACGCCATCCGACCAGCGCAACTCAGATCTCGGATAGTCGAGCTTCAGCCAGCGGTTGGGATCTGGAAAAGCGTTGTGGACGATTTCATACGTGATCCCGACCGAGCGCGCTTTCTCCAGCCGGTCCGAATAAGGCAGCTCGAAGAACTGCACCCGCGCCCCTCGCTGCTCGACGGCGGAGATCAGATGCTGAATGCGCATGACATTGATCCCGACCGCAACCGTCGGATCCTCCGCATCCATCTCCTGAAAGGCTCGCTCCACATAAACATGATTGTCGAAATTGCTCGGCGGCTGTTTGAGCAGCCGATCGAGCGCAAGCGCAACCTGCGCATGGTCGGGCGGCGCGTGGTTCCAGTTCTCATAAGCCGCAACAGCGGTTCTGACCGGACGGAAAAACAGCGGATCGGTATTGCCGCCAGCGGAGTATTTCTCGACCAGCGCTTTGTCGGTGGCGCGGGACAGGATATTCATTTCGACCAGAATGAGCTTCGGCAAATGCGCCTGGTTCGCGACAATCTCGAATCCGGTTACCGGCGAGCCGCCCGCGAGGGCAAGATTTTTGACGCCCGGGGTGGAGAAATATTCCTCCTTGAGGCGAAAGGTCAGCGAACTGCCGACCAGCACGACATCCGGCGTCGGCTCCCTGACATAGCGATTGAGCGTTGTCAGCGTGCCATCGCGGGTGGTCGTTGCCGGCAATTGCAACCCGTTGCCGAGCCATGCAGTGGCCAATCCGCATGCCAGCAACAGCAACGCGGCGGTGAGCGCACATTTGACGAACCAGCGAAGGGCAGGCATCGGCATGTTGCCCTCAAAACTGGAAATAGATGAAGGCGGTGTCGGGACCAGCCTCAAGATACATCAAGGCGGCCATCGCCCCATACAAATACGGCTCGATGATCTTTAACGATCTGCCGAACCTCTCCCGCGGCAGAAGATGCTGCAACATCACTGGCAACGAATAGAGCAGCGCCAGGTCATAGAATAGTTTGGGCGGGTTGGGATTTGTGCTCGATGTGAACATGCCGTGGAGATAACTGACCGCATGATCAAAATTAGGCAATTTGAAGAAGATCCAGAGCATGGTGACGCAGAAAAAGACGAAACCCGCACGGATGGCTCGAAGCGCCACCCCATCGATTTTTTCAAAGCGCGCCAGGAACGGCCGTTCAAGCACCAGCAAGAGACCGTGCATCAGCCCCCACGTCAGATAGCTGAAGGCGGCGCCGTGCCAGAGACCGCCAAGCCCCATTACAATCATCAGGTTCAGATAGGTGCGCAGCGCGCCGTGGCGATTGCCGCCGAGCGGAATGTACAGATAAGTCCGCAGCCAGTTTGACAGCGAAATATGCCAGCGCGTCCAGAATTCCGAGAACGATCTGGCGATATAGGGAAGATCGAAATTGATCGGCAGGCGGTAACCGAACAATAGCCCGAGACCGATGGCGATGGCGGAATAGCCAAAGAAGTCCGAGTAGATCTGATAGCTGTAGAGAAAGACCAGCAGCCATCGGTCCTGGGTGCGCAGCGTCTCATAGAGCGGGAAGTCCATATAGGACGTCATCTCGTTGAGATTGTTGGCAACGTAGAGCTTGAAGAAGAAGCCAGTCAAAATCCACTTTGCGGCTTCCACGAACGGAATGTCCGCAAAATATTTCGGCTTGATCTGCGGCATGAACATTTCGGCGCGGGTGATCGGCCCCGAAACGAGCTGCGGAAAGAATATGATATAGAGGAAAACACTCTTTAGATCGGGCACGCCGACCCTGCGCTTGGTCAAGTCGACCAGCAGGCTGATGTTGTGGAACACGAAGAAGGAGATCCCGATCGGCAGCGGCAGCCGAATCAGGAAATCAATCGTCGCGATGCCGGTGTAAGTTCCCGCGGCTGGAGAAATAAATAGAAACTTGTATTTGAAGAATGCCAGCAGCAGAAGATTGAAGGTGATGCCTACCGGCAGCCAGATGCGGCGACTCCGGAACGCCAGAATCAGAAACAGGTAAGTTCCGATAACCGCAACGGCCAGCAGCGGTAAAAGCTCCGGCTGGCCGTAGCCGTAAAACACGAGGCTGGCGACAACCAGCAACTGGACCTGGAACGCCCTGAAGGGCGGTAGATAATAGGCCCCGAATACGATCGCGGCGAATATCCCGAATTGCCACGATGTAAAGGTCATGCCACCCCGTTTGGCTTGTCGGCTGGCCTTTTAACACCGCAATTGTGGCAACGATAGTCGCGACCTTGGCCAGTCAAGGGATTGCGGACCATTTGCCGAAGGCGGCCTTGATGCCGAGCCATATCGCACCGAGCAATCCGGTCACGATGACCGTAATGACAGCGCGGAACGTATAATTCTGCGCCTGCTCTACACTTTTACGCCATCGCCGCAGGTGACTGAAATCCTCGCGCAACTCCTGCCGGTCGTCCTCGTTGATCCCGAACGATGTCAGCACCGTCGCGATCGTCTTCAACACGATAGCATCGATTTCGTCGCTCTGGATACGTCTCTGCTCAGCGACGGTTTCAGCAACGATCGTTCGCACATCATCGATATGCATGACAACAAGATCAGTCGTTAGAGCGGCGCACTGGCGATGCCAAGCGTGGTGACGAACGTCATCACCCCGGCAGCCAGTGATGTGCCTTGCTGAAATTTGGCCTGGACCCACCCGCCACAGCCGAGCTGCAGCGCCGGCCCCTGCAACGCGATCAGGACCACATCGAGCTTCGCCGCGGCGGTCACCACGCCATCATCAGCGGCGGTGACCGGCGGATTATCCGTAGTGAGATCGGATTTGCCATCGGCCCCTTTCACGGTCGCTAGATTGCCGCTGTCAGATGCGACCGTGCTTGACGGGCTCGCCGTATTGGCCTGTGGACCATTCACCACCAGCTTGGCCAGCGGAATGATCGCCTCGATACAAGACGAACTCAGCGCATCAGTCTTCGTGCAGCCGGCCGGCGCATTTGCACCACAAGGATAGGACAGAAACTGGTCCGCTCGCTGGAAGTCCCGCACCAGGGTCACGCCACCGCGCTTGAAGAAGTCCGCCAGATCTTGCTGGGGGTTTCCGCTCATGGTAACGCCGCCGCCCTGCTCGGTACCAACGGGACAATTGCCGCCTGGGTGATCGGTGATGCACATCGGGTCCGGCAGATCAAGCGGATTGGGAATACGAAGCAGGTGCGGCTTGCCCTCAAGATAGGACGACAGGATTTTCGGGCCGGTCGCGCCGCTAGTTGGAGCTGGACCCGCGGGAATCCTGCGCATGCCCTGCGCACTGGCGGCGTCCGGAAACGCAAACACGACTGCCGCCACCAGCAGCGCAATCGCCGCGGCCTTTGCGGCTTCGGGGCGCCGGATGAACAGCCCAGGTGTGGCCGATTGGATCGTGCTCAAGGCTGTCGCCAGCGCGCCGCCGATGAAGGCGAGAAAACCGGACCAGCCCTGCACCCAGGGGATCCAGGCGGGGGCGAATACGTGATCGAGGGAGACATTCTTGGTGCCGATACCGGTCTCGACCGTGACGAGAAACGTCAGGACAGTCAGCCAAATTGGATTGATGCCATTCATTGGGATGCTCTTAATGATCGATCTGAACATGGGTTGAGAGGATGAGGAAAAGATCGCGTGGCGAGATGCGATGGAACGGTACCGTCAGCGGCCTCGGGAAATAGCCGCAGGCGCGGAGCGCCGCCGTCATAAACGCCGAGCAGATGATGTGGTCGAGCTCGTGCTGATGAATATCGGGTTCGAGGAATCCGATGATTGCCTTCCAGTCATACGGCTCGCCGATCTTCGATTGCACGAAGGCGTGGAATGCGGCTTCTTGCGGATCAGCAGCCGGCAGTTCGATCAGACGCTCGGACCTGGAGCCGTTCGCCAACGTCATCAGCTGATCATCATCATATCCGATGGGGCGCGCGACCACGCCTCCGTCGAAATGAGCGCCGATGTAAAACCTTCCATCCGGCGACAGCGCCTCGACATGACTTGGCGTGAATGGCATCGATATGCCTGCCTGCATCCGGATCAGGCGCGAGACCAGATCGTTCCCGGTAACAAAGCGAAGCGTGATCATTTCGCGTTCTCACGCCTGTTCTCGGGCATCGGGCTTTCCAGCGGCGTCAGCGTCGACGCGACCGCGCACACCCACCGTCCGTCCTGCAGCATGACCGGAACACTGTTCGGCGGACATGGCTTACCCACTTCGGTAGCGATGTAAGTTTGCGCGGCTGATGCAATGGGAAACAGCGACAGCAGAATCAGCGTACGGATCATGGCTGCCACTCCTGCGCGATGGAGAGATCGAGCTGCATCATGCGCTGCAGCAGCGCCGCGCACCCCGGTTGGCGGTCGACGGCTGCCGCGTCGTAAATGCCATCGCGTACAAATTTGCCCGATCTGTATTGATCGGTGCCCGCCCACAGATACGGAGACGGTATATCGCGCGCGGCATAGCCCAGCCCGTTATATTGCTCCAGCTGCATCAGCGTGCCGCCAACGCTCCAGTCCCTGTGGCGCGCGAGATGAGGCGCGCAGTCGATCAACGCGTCGATCGCGGCCTCTTCCCAGGATTTGAACGGACCCCGGCCCGCCGGAACGTGGATCGAGACTCTGTCCCAGGGATCGCCCTGCGCCAGGCTTGCGCGCCAGTTCTGCGAGGATTCCCGTTCATGGATCACGGCAATGGCGAACCAGGGAACGCCGGTCTTCTCTGTTACCGTCTGGTATCGCGGTTTGGCCGCAACCAGCGATTTTGCCACGGAAGTGAAATTACCGGTCGGCCTGGCATTCGCCCAGCGCCGCTCGTTCGCGCTTTTCAGCGCGGCCAGATCGGTCATTGCTTGCTCACAATAGGATGGGGATGGTAAGGAGGCAGAGGAAAACAGAGCGACGTCTGCCAGTGAAAAAAACCGGTTTCATTCCGCGCCTTGAATCGCTGCGCGGGATCGCCGCCCTCACGGTAGTCGGCTATCACGTCAACAACCAATTATCTGACGGTGCGACCTATGGCTGGCTCGACACACTGGCCGGCCGCGTGATCGGCGCTTGCGCCAACGGCACAGGCGCCGTCGTTACATTCTTCGTTTTGAGCGGCTTCGTTCTGGCACGCTCTCTCGACGGCAATTCCGATCCGGTCCGCTTCCTGCGCCACCGTCTGTTTCGGCTGTTTCCCGCCGCCGCGGCGACGGTCGCGCTATTGACCGTGCTTTATTGGAAGTTCGGATTCTTCGTCGGATTCAAAGCGTCGTTCGATCCGGCCAATGTCATCCTGAACATGCTGATGATACGGAGCGACATCGATGTCGTAATGTGGTCGATGACAGTCGAATGCGTGGCAACGCCGCTGATCCTGCTCAGCGTCTGGATCTTGCAGAAGCGCGGCGAGCCGCAGCTCTGGGGCCTGATGGTCGTCCTGATCGGCCTGTCCTCCTGGGGACCTTACGTTCATCTGCTTGGCGGTTTCACCAACCTGGCGCCACTCTATGCGTTCATTGTCGGCGTCCTGATTCATTTCAGGGGTGAACAGCGCGCCTCATCGCTCGGGCCGGGGGGCGCCATTGCCGTAGCGATCATTTCCGTCGCCCTGTTCTGCTTCTGCGGATCACGGACGCAGAGTGCACTGGTTCTGCTGCTGGAGTGCCTGAGCGCTGCAGCCGTGATCGCACTGATCGCCTGGCGTCCGGCCATGGGCTTGTTCAAGCCGTTCGATTTCCGGCCGGTCCGGTTCTACGGGCAGATTTCCTATAGCTTCTATCTGCTTCACCTGATCGGGATATCAGCTGCCTTCCGTCTGACGGACCCGGCGGCCTGGAATGCTGGAGGACTACCGCGATCCGTCACCGTTATTTTCGCTACGGCGATCGCGATTCTGCTGACAACGCCGGCGGCCTATCTGTCCTGGCGGTTCATCGAAATCCCGGCGATCAATTTCGGACGGTCGCTTGGCCCGAGGCGAACGCAAGCCGTAATCGTGGGAGGCGGTGCTGAATGGGAGCAACCGCGCTGATTCCGCTTGGTAGCATTTCCTACCGTTTGCACCCAAAACGACACTTTAGCGCCAAAGAAAAGTTATCTCTAAGAATGACTTGCAGGCGATCCGGTTGCGCGATAATTCTCTACGCCCTGGAGGCGAGAAATCACTGATGATAAAAGGGAGTACTGTGCTGCGTCGGCTCTACTATCGCGCACAAATGTTGCGGCCGAAGGCTCAATCAAATGAATGCCAGATTATCAAAAGCCTAACAAAGAACGCCCCACACACTTTTATTGAATTTGGTTTTCATCCCATTGAATTTAATTGTTCTGCACTCGCTCGAGATCCGACTTGGGATGGCTTGCTTATAGACGGCAATAAGCGTCAGATCATGGACGCGAAAGCATTGCTGCCAAGCCGGTTGAAAATCATTGAAGCATTTCTCACACTTGAAAACATCGATTTCATCAAGTCTATGTTTGAGGATCTCGGAGTCCTATCGATAGATGTGGACGGCAACGATTATTGGTTTTTAAAAGAGTTGATTTCGACTGACCCGTTCTTGATCTGTATTGAATATAACTCAAGTCTTGGGCATGAACCGATAACAATTCCATACGAGATGTTCTTTGATCGCCATAAAAAACATCCTCGTGCTTGGTACCACGGTGCATCGCTTTCGGCGCTTTCCAGACTTTGCTCCACTTATGGATACGGCCTTGCAGCGGTTTCCGAGGCAGGAACGAATGCTTTCTTTACAAAGACAGGCAACCTAGACCCAATTGCCTCTTGGCGCCCAAATAGATTGCGGGAAAAATTCTCTGGGATCGCACATGAACAACAATGGCAATCCCTTAGAGACTTCCCATTCATTCGAGTCTAAATAATCCGGATGATGTAGTTACAGGCGATCGTTGGTTGAACGTTGTTATGATTGCCTCCGGCCGTATTGGTTGATTGGAAGGCAATTGTACCGGAACCAATAGTGATGAAGCCGGAAACATTTGCTGCCCCCAATTGATTGACGAATGCTCCAGCGCCACCGCTGGCACCTATGTTTGCCGTATTAAGGGGAATCGTGGTGGTCTGACCACTCTGCAGGCTGTAACTCTGCGAATTTGTGTTGATACCAGTAATCGTCGGAATTTCGTTAGCTGAAAGTACGTGAAACGCCTCACCACCCGTCGTTCCCAAACTAAATCCGGGCAGCCGTCCTGTCGAGCTATCCTGCATACTGGAAACCCGTCCGCGCTTATCCGGTAAGTTGAATGTCGTAGAACCATCGCCGGAGCCATAGGTCGTTCCGAACATCGCGAACAGAGCTGAATAAGTGGTCCGGGAAATCGCTTGCCCGATCGGGAAAACGAACGAACTATTGGGA
>DASZTN010000067.1:0-37388 GCA_035547995.1 Bradyrhizobium sp.
GAGGTCATGTGCGGACCGCGGCAGAGGTCGAACCAGTCGCCCTGGAAATAGATCTTGATCGGCTCGTCGCCGGGAATGGCGTCGACCAGCTCGACCTTGAAGTTCTCGCCCTTGTCGCGGAATACCTGCTTGGTCTTGTCGCGGTCCCACACTTCCTTGGTGAAGGGCTGGTCGCGCGCGATGATCTCGCGCATCTTCTTCTCGATCGCGGTGAAGTCTTCCGGCGTGAACGGCTCGTTGCGGAAGAAATCGTAATAGAAGCCGTTCTCGATTACCGGGCCGATCGTGACCTGGGTGCCGGGCCACAGCGACTGCACCGCCTCGGCCAGCACATGCGCGCAGTCATGCCGGATCAACTCCAGCGCGCGGGCATCCTCGCGGCCGACGAATTCAATGCGCGCATCGTCCTCGATCGGATCGGACAGATCGCAGACCGTGCCATCCAGCGCCATCGCCACCGTGCGCTTGGCAAGCGAGGGCGAAATGCCCTTGGCGATCTCGAGCCCGGTAATGCCCTTGGCGTATTCGCGCTTGGCGCCGTCAGGGAAGGTGAGGGTGATTTTGTGCAAGGGTTCGGCCGGTTTCAGATTGCTAAGGCTGTACTGGAATCCGGACTCGGACTTGTGCTCTTCAGACATGTCGATCTCCTCAAGCTCACTCCTGCGAACGAGCGCAGGTAAGCGGAAAGCAGGGATATAGCAGGGGATTCGGGCAACGCAATCAACCCTTCACGGCAAAATCGGGCAAAGCTGCGCCATTCCAGGGACAAAGCGGCAAAGCGAAGACGGGCCTTTCCCCCGGATGCGGACTGCTATACATGCATTTGCATGAATAGTGCACCCGCCGCCCGCCGCTATGCGCCGACCGCGCTGATGCTCGGGAATATCGTCACCGGCACCTCGGTATTTGCGCCGGCCGGCATGCTGAACGAACTGGCTGCGGAGCTCGGTGTCACCGTCCGTGCGGCGGGACTGCTGGTGACCTTCGGCGCGCTGGTGCTCTGTATCGGCTCGCCGGTGACGGCATGGCTGACCAGCCGGATCGAACGTCGCATGCTGCTGTCGGGCACGCTGGCGGTGTTTGCGATCACCAACATCGCCTCGGCCTTCGCGCCGGATTTCGCGACCCTGCTGCTGATCCGCCTCATCATGCTGGCGATCGGTGCGCTGTATACGCCGCAGGCGGCGGGCGTGGCGGCCATGATCGTGCCGACCGAGCGGCGCGGCAGCACCATCGCCTATGTGTTTCTCGGCTGGTCGATCGCCGCGGCGGTCGGTCTGCCGCTGGTCACCTATGCCGCCAGCCGCTACGGCGTTCGCGCCGCCTATGGCGGCATCGGCGCGATTGCCGCTGTAAGCTGCCTGATCCTGGCCTTGCGCCTGCCGCACGGCTTGCGCGGTGCGCCGGTGGATCTGAAGACCTGGGCCGAGATCGGCCGCAACCGGCTGATCGGCCTGTTGCTGCTGATCACCACGCTGCAGATGTCCGGCCAGTTCGTCATCTTCACCTTCATGGGGCCGCTATTGCGCCGGCTGACGGCGGTCGGGCCCGATGCAGTCTCGCTGGTGTTCGCGCTCTATGGCGTGTTTGGTTTCATCGGCATTGCGATAGCGACCGGAATCGTCGATTCCTGGGGCACGTATAAAACATCGTTGTTATTCACGCTTTGCCTGATGACGGGCCTGACCGGATGGGCGCTGAGCGCAGGCAGCTACCCGCTGATGGCCGGTTCGGTCGCGGTCTGGGGGCTGGGTTTTGCTTCCACCAATTCGATGCAGCAGGCCCGGCTGGTCGCCGCGGCGCCGCCGCTGGCCTCGGCCTCGGTCGCGCTCAACACCTCGGTGCTCTATATCGGCCAAGCCATCGGTTCGGCGATTGGCGGTGTGTTATATGCCCGCGATCTGTTATACGGCGCCGGTTACGTCGCGATGGGGTTTGTCGCACTGGCGCTCTTGACGGTGCTGCAAACCAGGTCGCGTGCCGGACAAACAATGGGGTAGAATTAATGAGATTAACGCTGGCACTCATCACAGTGCTTTATTCGACTGCCGTCATGGCTCAAGGGACCGCACCAGCGGCGACTGCGCCGGGAGCGACGGCCCCTGCGGCTGCTCCGCCGAGCACCCAAAGCAGCCCGCCGCCGACCATCGGCGGAAAGAAGCTGGTGCAGGTGAAGCCGCGCACCGGGGCAAAGCTGTCGATCGCAGCCAGGCTGCAGGCCTGCCTCGATATCGACGATGGCACCAAGGAACGCCTCAACTGCTATGACGCGGTGTTCGCGCCGAAGCCGAACCCGAAGGCGAAGCCCGCGACGCGCGTCGCGGATTGCCGCTTCACCAAGGAGGAGGACGAACGGCTCGCCTGCTACAACGGCTTTGCCGAGAAGATTCCGAAGTTCTAATTCACAAGAACGCCGGCTGAGCAGGCAGCAACGCCAAGCTTCTCCGTCATTCGGGTCCACGCCTTACGGCGTGTCCCTGAATGACGGGGAGTTGTATCGAACGTCTCCGGCCCGCGTCGCGGCGCCTGCCGCGACTTTCGTCAGCGACGGCGATGCTGCCATCTTCTCCAGCACGTCCTCGACCGGATTCCTGGTCCAGGCCTGCGTGACATAATCGCGATGCGTCACGCCCTCGGGCGTTTCGATAAAGACCACGCTGCCCGGCTTCAAAGGCCCGTCGATGCTGTGCGAGATGGCGATGCCTTTATCCCTCAGCATGCGCATCAGCTCCTCGTCATGCCGCGCGGTGTAGTGGGTGTAGGAGCTGACGAAGAAGCCGGAGCGGTTGTTCTCGATCCAGGATGCGAACTTGTCCAGTTCGCCATAGACCGCATCGAGCAGGAACACGCCGCGCACGCGGCCGTCGAGGCCGCCGACCGCAAGGCTCCACGCCGTCGGCAGGAAGCCGCCGCTATAGCCGACGATGACGACCGGCATGTTGGCGAAGGACCTGGCCGTCTGCGGGTCGCCGTAGAGCAGGGCGAGATGATCGGCGGCTTCGGTGATGAAGCGTTTCAGCCCGCCGGGCTGCCAGAACTTGCCGGCGCTGGAATCGGCGGCATCGACCGCCAGCTGCGGCGCCAGTAATACCGCATTGGCGCCGGATTCCGTGACCTGTTGCGGCACGAGCTGGCGCTCGCGCACGTCGCGCTCGATCGTTGCGCCATTGCCGTGGAAGAACACCACGATCACGCCGGGCTTGCGGATGTCGAAATTTGCGGGGATGTGCATCAGCACGCGGCTGTCGTTGAAGGTCTCGTCCTGCCAGAACACCTTGCCGCTCAGGCCGCGGTGGCCGCGCCGGCCATTGCGGGAAACGTCGAGGAATGGCTCGTCGGTGCGCGGATTGTCGCCGAAATAGGGGAAGGCCGACGATTTCAGGCTGACCAGCGCGGTTTCATCGCCACGGGCCGGATGGGCATAGGGCAAATGAGGTTCGAGCGAGGCGATCTGATAGGAAGCGGGCGCGGCCTGCGCCTTGGTCTGTTCGGCGTGCGCCGGGAGGAAATCGGAAGCCGAACGCTGCTCGAAACTCTCGCTTGCGGCCGGGAAACGATCGCTGAATTGAGGTTTCGGAAAGCGCTCGTCAAAAGATGCGCCGTTCGAGACAGGCGCATTGGCGGCGAGGCTGTCTGCACTCGGAGCCCGTCCGCACTGACCGAGCACCGGAGAGAACAGCAGCAGCGAGAGCAGGGGGGCGATCCGGCGCAGCGTGCGCCCGGACGTCACGCAGCTCTCCAATCGGCGCGCGCCGTCATATGTCAGCGATCTCGGAATTCCCCCGACCATCCACCCACCGACCGAATTCAACGCGACCCGTATTTCAGCGCGCAGGCGTTGAGGTGACGTTAAGCTTTCCAGGAACTTAAACCAGCTAATCCCCACTTCCTGGAAGGCTGCGAGAACGTACGAGGAAGCACGCAATCATGTCGCGATTGTGGGATCGCCACGCTCCGCTCGCAATCAGCATGTGAATTAGGTATCATGATACTTGGTTCAGGGAGGGAACTAAATCTCCGGCGAGCGTGCTTGAACTGAAGCGGCTCCGCCTGCACGATGCCGTAACCAGCGCAACGCCCAGGGACTGACATGACCGTATCAGGCACGGAAGGCGCGGCGCTGTCCGACCGATTTTCCGAAAACCGCTCGACGGTATCGCTGATGGTGGCGACGGCCATCGTCGTCGCCGACATGATCGGGGTTGGCGTCTTCACCAGTCTCGGCTTTCAGGTCAAGGATATCCCCTCCGGCTTTTCGATCCTGCTGCTCTGGACCGTCGGCGGCGTCGTCGCACTGTGCGGCGTGTTCTCCTATGGCGAACTCGGCGCGATGTTTCCGCGCTCGAGCGGCGAATACAATTTCCTGACCCGCGCCTATCACCCGGCATTCGGCTTTCTCGCCGGGTGGATTTCGGCGACCGTCGGTTTCGCGGCGCCGGTGGCGCTGGCGGCGATGGCTTTCGGCGAATATGGCAGGGCGGTGCTTCCCGGCGCGTCGCCGCTCGCGCTCGCCATGGGCGTGATCTGGGTGGTCTCGATCGTGCAGCTCTGCGGCATCAGACACTCCAGCACCTTCCAGCTGATCGCAACCGTGCTGAAGGTGGTGCTGATCGTCGCGTTCCTGATCGCGGGATTTGTCATCGGCTCGCCGCAGCCGGTCAGCTTCGCGCCATCGGCCGGCGATCTTCCGCATATCATCAGCGCCCCCTTCGCGATCGGTCTCGTCTTCGTGATGTATTCGTTCTCGGGCTGGAACGCCGCCACCTATATCGTCGGCGAGATCCGGCTGCCGGAACAGAACCTGCCGCGCGCGCTATTCTGGGGAACGCTGATCGTGCTGGTGCTATATATCGCGCTCAACGCGGTGTTTCTTTACGCCACCCCGCTTCAAAAGCTCGCGGGCCAGCTCGATGTCGCCCGCATCGCCGGCGGCGAGATTTTCGGTGAGCTCGGCGGCCGCATCGCCGGCGGCATGATCTGCATCGGACTGATCTCCTCGATCAGCGCGATGATGTGGATCGGTCCGCGCGTGATGATGACGATGGGCGAAGACATTCCGGCGCTGCGGGTGTTCGCGCGCAAGTCGGCCAATGGCGCACCGGCCTATGCCATCCTGTTTCAGCTTGCGGTAGCTAGCCTGCTGCTGTTCACGCGCAGCTTCGAGGCGGTACTGGATTTCATCCAGTTCGATCTGTTGTTCTGCTCCTTCTTCGCCGTGCTCGGCGTCATCAAGCTGCGGATCACGCATCCGGATCTGCCGCGACCTTATACCGCCTGGGGCTACCCGCTGACGCCGCTGGTTTTCCTGCTGGTGACCGGATTCATGATGTATTATCTGGCGGTCGACCGTCCCTGGCAGTCGCTGTTCGGTGTCCTGATCATGGTGTTTGGCCTTCTGATCTATGCGGTCTTCCGCAAGCGGCCCGGCCCGCGCACCACTTCCGCAAACCGAACCTGAAGATGCATCGCTTGAGAAAGACCGCCGCGATCATCCTGATGTTGCTGCTGGCGGCTGCATCGCCGGCGCACGCCGCAGACGTGAGCGCTGACGACGCGGCGCGATTTCTCGCAGGACTGATGCCCTCGGAACAGTCACCGTTGATGGCGCTGACCAAGGATCCGGCGTGGCAGCATCACGCCAAGTTCTTCGATTACGCGTTCGGCCAGCTCGAGCAGCGGCAGCTTTCGAAAATCCGCGTCTGGGCCTCAGCCAATCTCGCAGCACCGCGGCCGACCATGTTCTACATGTTCAGCGGGCCGGATTTCATCTACGCGGATGCGTTTTATTCCAAGGCCACGACCTATGTGCTGGCGGCGCTGGAGCCGGTCGGGATGGTGCCCGACCTGACGCGACTGTCGGCGAACGAACTCTACGACGTGCTCTACACCATCGAGCACGCGATGAGCTCGAGCCTGAATTTCAGCTTCTTCATCACCAAGCAGATGAGGACCGATCTTGGCGGGGGGCAGGCGAGCGGCACCTTGCCGATCCTCTACGTGTTCCTTGCGCGCTCGGGAAAGGCCATCCGCAGCGTCAGCCCTGTTGCGCTTGACAGTCAGGGCGTCGTGCATGGCCCCGGTGAAGATGCGGGGGCCGGTCCGATACGCGGGGTGAAGATCATCTTTGCCGGCAGCGATGGCGTCGAACGGACGCTGTATTATTTCAGCACCGATCTCTCCAATCGCGGCGTGCGAGCAAGCGGCTTCCTGAAGTTCTGCGCCGCGCTTGCGCCCGGCAACAGCCTGATCAAGAGCGCATCCTATCTGCTGCATGCCGGCAATTTCAGCGCCGTGCGCAATTTCCTGCTCGATAACAGCGCGACCATCATCCAGGATGATTCCGGCATTCCATTGCGCGACTATGACTTGCGGAAGTGGCGATTGTTTCCGTTCGGCCGCTATGCCGGGCCGATCGCCAAATTTCCCGGAAAATACCAGCGCGACTATGCCGAACTGTTCGAGCACAGCCAGCCGATCGATTTCGGCATCGGTTATCGCTGGCGTCCGTTTGAATCGAATCTGCTGCTGTCGGTGCGGCTGCCTTCCGACGGTTCGGTCAGCGTGGATGCGACGCCGCCAGCGCCGGCGCAGCCCGCACCGCCGCTCAAGCCAAAGCCGGTGCGACCCAAGCCGTTTCATCCACAAGTCTTCGACGACCTCGGAAATTTCTGGCCGTTCGGCCGGTAGGATTATTTAGCTTCCTCTCACCAGCGCACGCTCTGGCTCGGCACGATGAAGGAGGCGTGGCTCGGCGTCCGCGGATTATGTTCGTAGAACAGGAATGCCGTGACGATGGCGATCAGCAGGATGCCGATCGCGACGAGATCGATCTGGCGGGGATCGTGGCCGTGGCCGCTGATTTTCCAGCGCATTGCTTGGTCCTCCCAAGGCAAAGGATCAATGCCGGGCGGGAACAGCCGTTCCCGGATCATGTGTTACTAATTAGTTTGAAGGCACCGCAGCGATTGCGATGCGAAAACCCATAGCGCTTTCAAGCGAAGCCTGTCCGGACTTGATCCAGGATGGAGACCGGTTCGCGTGAAGAACACGCGTCAAAGCAGGACTCTAAGCCCGGTTCTGATTCAATCAGAACCGGTCAGGCTTTAGCCGGCATTGACGCCGCGCCAGCGTCCGTACCGCCACGGCAGGTACCAGCACGCGCCAGCGGGCCTGGTCTGCGGCACATTGTCGATGCCCGACGTGCCGAAGGGATGACAGCGCAGCAGGCGCGCCAGCGTCATCCAACCTCCGCCCCATAGCCCGAAGCGTTCGATCGCCTCGTCAGCGTAGACCGAGCAGGTCGGCAGATGCCGGCAGTTGTAGCCAACCAGCGGCGACAGGCTATGCCGGTAGATCCAGATCAGCGCGCGTCCTGCGTTGCGCGGCAGATGCCGGACCGCACGGCCGCAATCGCAGCCCTCAGGTGAATGGAACAGGACTTGCTTCATGGACCCTTGCTAACTCTGTGCACGGCAGGTGAGCCGGTTCCGGCTGCGGAACCAAAGTTTCGTGTTTTTACGCCACATTTTTAAAAATATCGCATGGTCTACGGCGCTGCAGCAAAGGTCCTATGGACGATCCGGAATCGTCCCGGTACGTTTTTGATTACGCCAATATGACGGAATCAGTCGGCGTGTGAGCGGGACCGTCGCCACTCCTGATATAGGGGCCAGCGGGAAGGAACCAAATTGAGGCTCGTGAACTCGCTTAACATTCGCGGCTGGGCGCTGGTCGGCGCCACTGCCTTTGCTATCGTTCTGACCGGCGTGACGGCCACGCCGGGCAATGCCGCGGAAGCGGGAACATCGCTCCAGGAGCGCAAACTGCCGATGCATTTCAGCTGGGTCGCGTGCGAGCCGAATTGCCACGGCTGGATCAGCGCGGTCGGCATCATCACCCAGGACAGCCCGAAGGCTTTCGATAATTTTGCGCGCGGCCGCGATCTTACCGGAGCGACGGTGGTGCTGGACTCCAGCGGCGGTTCGGTCAATGACGCCATCGCATTGGGGCGGCGCTGGCGCAGCCTCGGTCTATTGACCACCGTCGGCACCAGCGTGCTCAATCACACCGCAAAGGGGGATCGTGGAACTGTCGATCCCGACGCCTATTGCGAGTCGATGTGCGTGTTCCTGCTGCTGTCGGGCAAGACGCGCTATGTTCCCGACAGCGCCCATGTGCGGGTGCATCAGATCTGGATGGGCGACCGCGCCGACGATGCCAAGGCGGCGAGCTACTCCGCCCAGGATCTGATGATCGTGGAACGCGATGTCGGTCGGCTCGCCAAATACACCTTCGATATGGGCGGAGCGGGCGACCTGCTGTCGCTGGCGCTGAGCGTGCCTCCGTGGGAAGACCTGCACGAATTGTCGCACGAGGAATTGCGCGAGACCAATCTCGTCACCACCGATGCGGTTGCCGAGGTGCTGCCACCGGCCGAAGTGATGACACCGATGGCCGAACTGCATCCGAAGCAGATTCAGGATCGCTTTATCGGTAATAGCATGCAGGCCGATGCGACCCCTGCGGCGGCGAAATCGACCAAGACGGCGGAAGCGGTCGTTCCGACCGGCGGCGCGGCGTCGCCGGCGCAGTAACGCCAGGCGCATTCGAATGGAGTCCCGGACCTGACTGGCCGGGACGGACCGGTTCGCGTAAAGCTCTAACCTTGGACGGCAGCGGGTTGTTTGGCCTGATCCTCTGGCCCGGCTTCTGCCCCGGTTTGCTGCTTGGCTTCGATCTGGCCGATCGCATCGACCACCGCATCGAAGGTCAGCATGGTCGAGGCGTGGCGGGCCTTGTAATCGCGCACCGGCTCGAGAAACCCGATGTCGGCCCATTTGCCCTGCGGCGGCGGCCCGTTTTCCTTCAGCATTTTGCGAACGGTTTCGCGCAACTCGCGCAATTCGCTCGCGGTCGAGCCGACCACATGGCTTGCCATGATCGAGGAGGAAGCCTGGCCGAGCGCACAGGCTTTGACGTCGTGGGCGAAGTCGGAGACCACCGGGCCGTCCATCTTGAGGTCGACCTTGACCGTGGAGCCGCACAGCTTGGAGTGCGCGGTGGCGCTGGCGTCGGGCTCGGCGAGCCGTCCCAATCGCGGGATATTGCCGGCCAGTTCGATGATCCGCTTGTTATAGATGTCGTTCAGCATGGCATGAGGTCTTGCGTGGGGCCCTGAGCTGGCCGGTCCAATCGCCCTTGGCGGGGGCGTCTCATGGTCCTATATATGGTCCGGAGCGGCCGAATGACAGCCCGGCTGCTTCCGATGAGCGGCCTTCAGAATGGAAACAGCCAGGCCGCCGGTGTTGATATCTCGTGCTCAGGCGTCCGGCGGCAAAGCCGCCCCGTCTGCCGGTGACACTCCGGCCGCAAGGCCGGTCGAACGGAGTTGACATGGACGCATTGATCAAATCCATCCGCCCCAACAAGTCCTCTGACAGCAAATCTTCCGACCTCAAGACTTCTGAAGCCAAGACTTCTGAAGTCAAGGCTTCTGAGGCCAAGGCTTCTGACGCCAAGGCGACGGAATCAAAGCTTCCGGAAGGCCGTGCCGCCGAGCTCGATCCTTCGGAATTCCTCGCCGCGGCCGTGCGTGCCGACCAGCCGCGCCCGTCGCGCGCGGAAGCCGAACAGGCGGTCCACACGCTGCTCAGCTATATCGGCGAAAATCCGCAGCGCGAGGGCCTGCGCGACACGCCGCGCCGGGTGGTGGAAGCTTTCGACGAACTCTATCAGGGCTATCATCAATGCCCGGCCGAAGTCCTCAACCGGACCTTTGGCGAGACGGCGGGCTATGATGATTTCGTGCTGATCCGCGACATCGAATTCACCTCGCAATGCGAGCATCACATGATGCCGTTCTACGGCAAGGCGCATATCGCCTATACGCCGGTGGAGCGGGTGGTTGGCCTGTCGAAGCTGGCGCGGCTCACCGATATCTTCGCCCGCCGCCTGCAGACCCAGGAGCATCTCACCGCCCAGATCGCCGCCGCGATCGACGAGATTCTCAAGCCCCGCGGCGTTGCCGTAATGATCGAGGCCGAGCATACCTGCATGTCGGTGCGTGGCGTCGCCAAGCACGGTGCGATGACGTTCACCAGCCGCTTCACCGGCATGTTCCGCGACAATCCGGCCGAGCAGGCGCGCTTCCTTTCCATGGTGCGGGGGCCGCAGCGCTGAAGCCTTTTCGGTTCTGATCGAATCAGAACCCGGCCTCAGGTTCTCGTTTTGACGCGTTTTCTTTGCGCGAACCGGTATCGGCTTTCGTGCGAAAATGCTCTGAGCAAGCACCGCTTGAATTCTACGAGGGCGACTTCCCGTGTCCACTTCTGCCGATATCGACGATCGCGAAGAAGGGCTTAATTTCCAGCCCAAATTCGATGCTTCCGGGCTCGTGACCTGCGTGGCCACCGACGCGGCCACCGGCGACGTGCTGATGGTCGCCCATATGAACGAAGAGGCGTTGCGTAAAACCATCGCCAGCGGCGAGGCGTGGTATTTCAGCCGCTCGCGGGGTGCGCTGTGGCGCAAGGGCGAAAGCTCCGGCCATACCCAGCGCGTGGTCGAACTGCGGATCGATTGCGATCAGGATGCGGTCTGGATCAAGGTCGAGCAGACCGGTGCTGCCTGTCACACCGGCCGCCGATCCTGCTTCTACCGGGCGGTAACGGAAGGCGAGGGCGGTCCGCACCTCTCCTTCGTCGATGCCGAGCGACTGTTCGATCCCAGGCAGGTCTATCGCAAATAGACCTGCCGTTCCCCGCGCGGCTGCGCACCATCGCCGCAGCTGGAATGACATTAACCCCTCGTTAACCATAATCGTCCCAGTGTGGCCTGCATCACGCGTCCTTTGGGAGAGGGGCGTCTGATCCAGGCAAACAGGCGTTTCGCGGGGAGCGGGGCACCAATCAATGACGTATGTCGACACCTCAAACGCCAGCGCAACGGCAGGTGCCGATCCTTCGCGCTCGCGCGTCACGAGCGCGATCAAGCAGGCCGCCGACACCACCGGCACCAGTTTCCAATATCTGCTCACCACCGCGAAGATGGAGTCCGACCTCAATCCGAAGGCGGCGGCTACCACCTCGTCGGCCAGCGGATTGTTCCAGTTCATCCAGCAGACCTGGCTCAGCACGGTGAAGGAAGCCGGCAATCTGTTGGGCTACGGCAAATATGCCGATGCCATCTCCAAATCCTCCTCCGGCAGCTATTCGGTCAGCGATCCCTCGGCGCGAAACGAGATCATGCAGCTGCGCGATGACCCCGTGGCCAGTTCAGAGATGGCGGCTGCTCTCACCCAATCCAACAGTTTCAAATTGACCGGCATGATCGGTCGGCGTCCGACCGATGCCGAGCTTTACATGGCGCATTTCATGGGCGCCGACGGCGCGGCGAAGCTGATTGCCAATGCCGAGGACAATCCGCAGGCGTCCGGCGCGCAACTGTTCCCGAACGCTGCGGCGGCCAACCATTCGATCTTCTACGACGGTTCGGGACAGCCGCGCAGCGTCTCGGAAGTCTATTCGGTGCTGACGTCGCGTTATGCCGCGGCCGCCAATTCATCGGCGACACAAAGCGCGATGGCATCGGCCGGCACCGCGTCTTCCACGACCGCGGTGGCGAGCGCGGCACCGCCCGCAGAGGCGCCGGGCCAGGCGAGCTTCCTGTCGCGCATTCCGAACATGGCGGCAGCTCCGGCTGCCGCATCATCCGGTTCGTCCGCAAGTGGCAGCTCGGCGCCGGCCGATCCCGGCTTCCGCTCGCTGTATCAGGTCAGCGACCGTCCCCAACCGGTCTCGCCCACCGTGCAGCGATTGTGGGGCACGCCCGACGCGGCGGATCCGTCCTCGGCATCGTCCAGCCCCAGCACGGCGCAGCCGCTCGATCTCTTCAGCGATCGCACCGGCGCCTATAGCAGCTAGTGAAGCGAACTTCTGAACCACCACACCAGGGCGGTGGATCGGCGTACAACAACGGACGTGAATTTATTCCCGGGCAAATCCGGCAATGGCCTTGATGATCGGCGAGCGCCAGCTCGCATTCGTGGTAAGCATCCAGCACTCGTACCGAAAATCGGAATCCAGTCCCAATTCAACCAGATCGCCTCGTTCCAGCTCTCGCTCGAATACGAAGCGCGGGCCGCGGGCGACATGAAGCGTCTCGACCGCCATGCGCTTGATGAGGTCGTAATCGTCGGACAGGAAAGCTTCCAGACTCTGCCTGTTCTGATCGGCCGCGATGCCAAGCCAGGCGCGAAAGTCGGGCGTCAGTCCGGCGCTCGCCAGCGGCAGCCGTGAAACTTCCGCAGCAGACAGCGGCGCCGACTTCAGTGCCGGGTGATCCGCGCGTGCCACGACGATGTAGCGGTCCTCGAACACCTTGACGCGGATGAAATTGTCCTGAGTTGTCGCCAACTGGTGATTGCAGAACACGATGTCGAAGGTACCGGCCCGCAAGGCACGCATCATCAGATTTGGTCCGGCATAGCGGGTCACGAGCTGCAGCCGCGGAAACGCCTGCACGGCCTTCTGCAACACCTTTGGCAGCGGGTGTAATCGTGTCGCGGGTCCGACGCCGATCTTCAGCAGTCCGGCTTCGCCTTTGGCCATCTGCTCCAGCTCATGGCCGAGCGTGGTCACGTTCTGCAGCAGCGTGGAGGCATGATCGGCAACGAACTGGCCGTAGACGGTCGGCCGGGCATTGGCGTTGGTCCGCTCGAACAACTGGATTCCGAGCTTTGCTTCGAGACGGCTGATGCTCCTGCTCAGCGTGGGCTGGGCTATGCCCAATTCCTTTGCGGCCCTGCTGAAGCTTCCCACGCGGCAAATGGCGACGATCTGTTCGAGGTGACGCAAATCCATGAGGGATCATAACAGATGCGTGCAAAATGCAACGAGCTGGCGTTATAGGTTTTCGAACGAAAGCCTGTCCCGCACCTGGTCCGGAATGGAAACCGGTTTGCGTAAGGACGTTGGGAGCTGGAGGCGCTAATTGCAGGTCGGCTGGCTGGTCCGCACCAGCATGGCGATCGCCGCGCCCAGCAGCAGCGATACGCCTCCGGCGGCAAGGGCCAGCGAGAAACTGCCGGTTTGTGTCTTTACCAGGCCGAAGAAATAGGGGCCGACCGTACCGCCGAGATTGCCCAGGCCGTTGATCAAGCCGATCCCGACGCCGGCTACGCTCGCCGGCAGCACTTCGCCCGGTAGCGTCCAGAATGGACCGAAGCGGCCTAGAAACGCGCCCGTTGCAAGGGAGAGGCAGATCACCGTCGGCCAGATGCCGCCGTCCGTGAGCTGCAGGACCAGCAGCGGCACGCCCGCGGCAGCCGTTGCGGCGATCATGTGCCATTTGCGTTCGCGCAGCCGGTCCGAGCTGCTTGCGATCGCCATCATCATGACGATTCCGAGCACCGATGGCACCGAAGCGAGCAGTCCGACGATTCCGATCGGCAGACCTGTTTCTTTCAGGACCGTCGGGAACCAGAAATTGACGCCCCATTCGGCCATCAGCGCGAGGAAGTTGTAGAGCGCGAGCACAAGCACGCTCGGATGCCAAAGCGTGGTGAGCCAATGACCGGAAATTTTCCCGGTTACCTGATTGCCTTCGGCTGCAAGTTTCTCGATCAGGTCCGAACGCTCTTGCTCCGGCAACCATCTGGCATCCTCCGGGCGATCTTCGATGGCCCACCACCAGACGATCGACCAAAACAAGCCCGGCATCGCCTCGATCACGAACATCCAGCGCCAGTGCGAATAGGTGAGGATCAATCCAGAGGCCGGTCCGGCGATCATCGGTCCGATCGGGAAGGTCAAAAGGAACAGGGCGTTGGCTCGGGCGCGCTCCGCCTTGGTGAACCAGTTCCTGATCAGCACCAGCGTGCAGGTCAGGACCCCGCCTTCGGACAATCCGAGCGCGAAGCGGTTGATGGCCAGTTCGATGGGCGTATGCACGAAGGCCGTCGTGAGGGAGATCGAACTCCAAAACAGCAGCAGGCAAAGCAGCACCCGCTTCGGGCTCCAGGTCGAGGCCAGCCGCCCGGCGGGAATTTGCAGGATGATGTAGCCCCAGAAGAACAGCCCGGTCGCCATGCCGAGGCTCGCGGGCGAAAGCCCGAGATCCGCTCTGACGAAGGGAGCCGCCATCGACAGATTGACCCGGTCGACGAAGGCGAACAGGTACATCACGAACGCGACGCCAAGGATACGAATCCAGCGATCGGTCATGAACCGGGCGAGGCGGCCCGTTGTCCCGGAAGCTGGTGGGTAACGGGCGATGACGTTGGTGGAGCTCGGCTGATCGAAATGCGAAGCCGTGCCCCTGTTCACGAGATCAGTCCGCCCGGGACAGGGGTATACAGCTTTTTGGTGGGTAGGTTCGCCATTACCTGTTCCGGCCCGCCCTTGCTCTCGATCAGGAGACGCTGCGCCTCGTTGGCGCGGCGATCTTCTTCCTCGGGATCCACGATGGTTCGCAGCAGCGCTTCCAGCTCCTTGACCGTTTCGGCGTATTGCGGCCGCGCTGCGAGGTTGGTGCTTTCCTCGGGATCGCTTTCCAGATCGAACAATTCCGGCTCGAACCGGACGTAGTGGATGTATTTGAACCTGCCCTTGCGCAGCATGTAGGAAGCCGACGGAGAACCCGCGGCGTGATACTCGCTGAACGCGATGCGGTCGCGATCGTCATCCTGGTTGGCGAGCTCAAAGAGCGAGCTGCCGGGCACCTCGTCCGCCTCGGCGGAAAGGCCGACGCAATCAAGCACGGTTGGATAGGCATCGACGAGCGAGACCGGCGTTCTCGACCGCTTGTTTACCGGTACGCCTTCGCCGGCGACGATCATGGGGATAGCGACCGCCTCCTGATAGTGGTTCGACTTTCCCCAGAAGCCGCGTTTTCCCGCATTCTCGCCGTGGTCCGAGGTATAGAGGACACGGGTGGAATCGCGCAGGCCCGCCGCGTCGAGCGCGCCAAGAACGCGGCCGACCTGCGCATCCATGAAGCTGATAAGGCCGAGATAGGCCGCCAGCGCCTTGCGCTGGTCTTGCGGACTGGGCGCGCCGCCGCCGAGCAGGTCCGCCAGCCACGGATGCGGTTGATAGCCAGAGCCCGGTCCGTATTTTGGATCCGGCATCTGCTCCACGGGATACAGATCGAAAAATTCCTTCGGCGCCACCAGCGGATAATGCGGCGTCACAAACGACACGAACAGCACCCACGGCTTCTGCGAGCCGGCCGCATCATGAAGCCACCGGGTGGCGATATCGGCGACGCGGCGGTCGTATTGGGTATATTCGCTCTCACCGACGCTTGCTGCTTCCGGGATCGCCGAACGTTTGCGCGGTGGCGGCACAAAGTCCGGGAACTGCTTGCGGATCGACAGCTGGATCATGCCAACGCCGCCGGTGATGTGCATCGGGATGTGCTGCTTGTCGAACCCTGTCGGATCCTCCTCGAGCCTGTAGTGCAGCTTGCCGATGGACTCGACGCGCACGCCGGCCTGTTGCAGCCTGTGACCCCAGCTCGGCACCCTGCCGTCATAGGCGATGGAATTGTCCCAATATTCGATATCGTGGATGTGGCGGCCGGTGGCGAAACTGGCGCGCGCCGGCACGCAGATCGGGCAGCTCGTATAGGCATCCGCAAAGCGGGTGCCGCGCGCTGCCAGCGCATCGAGATTGGGCGTCTTGGCGAGTGGATGGCCGGCACAGCCCATCATCGTGGCGTTGTGCTCGTCGGACATCAGAATGAGCAGATTTTGCGGCCTCAAAGCCGGCCTCCCTATGTTTCTGCCGCGCGCGGTTTTGACCGGCGCGGCGGCAGGTTATTGTCGTCGACAGTGCCAGAGGCAGCAGGGGAGGAGAATCGACAAATCTTCACGATGGGCATAGCCATCGGCTATGGCGCACCGGGCGCGTGACCGAAGATCGCGGCCGTGCAACTTGTTAGATGAACGACGCGCTCCAGCGCGTTCAGCATCCGCCCGCGTGGATTCGGCGTGCAGCCATATGGTCAAGCGCTACGCCCGGCGTGATCTGCGCCTTTGGCTCCAGAGCCGGGCGCGGTCGAGATAGAGGTAGACCACCGGCGTAGTATAGAGCGTCAGGAGCTGGCTCACGATCAGCCCGCCGAAGATCGCAATCCCCAGCGGCTGGCGAAACTCGCTGCCTTCGCCCATGCCGATCATCAGCGGCACCGCGCCGAACAGGGCGGCCATGGTGGTCATCATGATCGGCCGGAAGCGCATCAGGCAGGCCTCGAAGATGGCATCGCGCGACGACAGCCCGCGCTGCCGCTCGGCGTCGAGTGCGAAGTCGATCATCATGATCGCGTTCTTCTTCACGATGCCGACCAGAAGGATCACCCCGATCATCGCGATGATGTCGAATTCGGTGTGGGACAGCATCAATGCCAGCACCGCGCCGACGCCCGCCGAGGGCAGGGTGGAGAGAATCGTGAGCGGATGGATGTAGCTCTCATAGAGCACGCCGAGCGAGATGTAGATGGTCGCCAGCGCCGCGACGATGAGAAAAGGCTCGCTCGCCAGCGATTGCTGGAAGATCTTGGCGGCTCCGGCGAACTCCCCGTGAATGCTCGCCGGCATGCCGATCCGGCTCATCGTCGTCTCGATGGCGTTGACCGCCGTGCTCAGCGAGACCCCGGGCGGCAGGTTGAAGGAGACGGTGCTGGAGACCAGAAGATCCTGGTGGTTGACCACCAGCGGCGTCTCGCCCTGCGAGAAGCGGGCGACGCTGGAAAGCGGAATCATCGTCTCCCGGCTGGTGCTGACCGCGGTTCCGGTCGACGAGCCTGTCTTGCCGGTGGCGCCGATCGAGTTGGTCGCGAGATTGCGTACCGCATCTGCGGCGACCGAACTGATCGAGACCTTCTGCGAGGACGAAGCGACCGTTCCGGCCACCGCATTGGTCTTTTGCGAACCGCTCGCCGATCCGCCGGAGGTCGAGACGTAGACGTCCTTCAACGTCTCCGGATTCTGCCAGTACGGAGGCGCGACCTCCATGATCACATGATACTGGTTGCGCGCGACATAGATGGTCGAGACCTGCCGCTGGCCGAAGGCATCATAGAGCGTGTTGTCGATCTGGCTGACGGTGATGCCGAGCCGGGACGCCGTGTCGCGATCGATGGTGAGGTCAGATTGCAGCGCCTTGTTCTGCTGATCGCTGCTGACATCGGCAAGAACCGGCAGCGCCTGAAGCGCGGTGACAAGCTTTGGCGTCCACTCATTCAGCTCATCGAAGGTCGAGCCGACCAGCGTGTACTGATAGGCGGCGTTGCCGGAGCGGCCTCCGGCGCCGAGATCGCCGATCGACTGCAGGAACAGGGTGGCGCCGGCGACGGCCGCCAGCGGATCCCGCAGCCGGCCGATCACCTGGTCGGCGGGTAATTTGCGTTCGCTGATCGGTTTCAGCGAAGCGAATACCGTGCCGGTGTTGGTCGAGCCGCCCGGACCCGGACCGCTGCCGCCGGTGAAACCGACGACGGTGTCGACCGCCGGATCTTTTTTGACGATATCGATGAACTGCGTGAGCTTCTGCTTCATCAGCTGAAACGAGGTATGCTGGTCGGCCTGGATCGAGCCGATCAACAACCCGGTATCCTGCTGCGGAACGAAGCCCTTGGGCACCACGCCGTAAAGATAGAAGTTCAGGCCGAGCGTCGTGGCCAGGATCAGCATCACCGAAAGCGGGTGCCGCAGCGCGACGGTGAGCGTCCGCCGATAGAAGTTCAACATAAATTCGAAGATGCGTTCGCTGGTCCGGTAGATCCGCCCGTGCGAATGGCGGCGATCCCGGCGCAACAACACCGAGCACATCATCGGCGTCATCGTCAGCGAGATCACCAGCGAGATTGCGATGGCAATTGTGATCGTCATCGCGAATTCACGAAACAGGCGGCCGACCAGGCCACCCATCAGCAGGATCGGCACAAAGACCGCGATCAATGACACGCTCATCGATACGACGGTAAAGCCGACCTCGCGGGCGCCGAGCAGCGTGGCTTCCAGCCGCGACAGGCCGGCATCCATGTGGCGGCTGATGTTTTCCAGCACCACGATGGCATCGTCCACGACGAATCCGGTCGCCACCGTCAGCGCCATCAGCGAGAAGATGTCGAGGCTGTATCCGAGCAGATACATGACGGCGAAGGTCGCGATCAGCGATACCGACACCGCCGCCGCCGGTACCAGCGTCGCCCGCGCGCTGCGCAGGAATGCGAACACCACGAGCGTGACCAGGATGACGGCGATGACCAGCGTGATCTCGACGTCCCGCAGCGACGCCCGGATCGTCTTGGAGCGATCGACCGCCAGATTGACATCGATCGCCGGCGAGACCGAGGCCCGCAACTGCGGCATCAGCGCTTTGACGCGGTCGACCATCTGGATGATGTTGGCGCCGGATTGCCGGTACACGATCATCATGACCGCCGGCTTGCCGTTGGAAAGGCCGAGCGTGCGGAGGTTTTCCACGGAATCGACGACATCGCCGATATCGGTGAGGCGCACCGCAGCGCCGTTGCGGTAGGCGACGACCAGCGATCTGTAATCCTCCGCCTTGATGGCCTGGTCGTTGGAATAAACCTGATAGCGCTGGCTGCCGACGTCGATGCCGCCCTTCGGGCTGTGCGCGTTGGTGCTGCCGAGCGCCGCCCGAACATCCTCCAGGCCAATGCCGTATTTATACAGCGCCGAAGGGATCAGCTCGACGCGCACGGCGGGCAGCGATCCGCCGCTGACCGAGACTTCACCGACCCCCTCGACCTGCGACAGCTTCTGGGCCAGCACGGTCGAAGCCGCGTCATAAAGCTCGGCCGGCGTCAGCGTGTCCGACGTCAAGGTGTAGATCAGGATCGGCGCCGAGGCGGGATTGAACTTGCGGTAGGTCGGGTTGCTGCGCAGATTGCTCGGCAGGTCGGCGCGCGCGGCATTGATCGCCGCCTGCACGTCGCGCGCGGCGCCATTGATGTCGCGGTTGATGTCGAACTGCAGATTGATGCGGGCCGAGCCGAGCGAGCTCGTGGACGTCATTTCGGTGACATCGGCGATCTGGCCGAGATGACGCTCGAGCGGGCTTGCCACCGTGGCGGCGACGTCGGCGGGGCTGGCGCCGGGCAAGGTCGCCTGCACCGAAATGGTCGGAATATCGACATCGGGCAGCGGCGAGACCGGCAGCTTGAAAAAGGCAATGGCGCCGGCCACCACCAGTCCGAGCGACAGCAGCGTGGTGGCGACCGGACGGCGGATAAAAGGCGAGGAGAGACTCATCAGATACGCGATCGAAATCGTTGCGGATCAGCTTCTATCCGGTGCCGCTTCGATGCAAAAGCCCCACAATGTCACACAGGGGCGCCACATGCCTGCCGCGATTTCTTGAAGCGGAAACGGCACCAATCACCCCCAAGTCAGGAAAAATCAGCGCCGCAAAATATCGAAAAATCGGCTTTTGCCATCGCGCCGGTAGCGGCGCATTGGAGTGCCGAGTTGTGCCCCGCCTGAGACCCGATTAGCCTTTCTGAACCTGGTCGGGAGCATGCTAGGTTCCGTTTCAGACGAAGAAGCCGCAAACGTTGCGTGCAAAGCGGGACCGTATCGCTGGATGGCATCGGATGCGGCAATATCGCCGCGGATTGGCGGCGGATTGCGCCGATTGAAAATGGAAGAACGCCGTGCAGCAAGACAGCCGGATTGAAATCTTCGACGGCCACAATGACGCCGTTCAGCATCTGGCTGAATATCGGCACGGCGGACGAGATTTTCTCGCGCGTTCGGAACAGGGCCACCTCGATCTGCCGCGTGCCCGGGAAGGTGGCATGATCGGCGGTCTGTTCGCGCTATTCGCCAGGTCAGAACGTCCGTCGCAAGATGATTTCATCCGCACCAAGGACGGATACGAGCTTCGTCTTGCGGAACCGCTCGACGCAGCCTATGCGCGCTCCAGCATAAATTCCCAATTGAGCGCCTTGAAGCAGATGGTTGCCCGCGCTGCCGGAAAAATCCGATGGGCGACAACCGTGGATGACATCGAGGCTGGACGGCGAGATGCGGCATTCGTGATCGTGCTGCACCTCGAAGGGGCGGAAGCGATCGACGCCGATCTGGACGGGCTGGAGCAGCTTTATTCCGGCGGTCTGCGCTCGCTCGGCCTGGTTTGGAGCCGCTCCAATATATTTGGTCATGGCGTGCCGTTCGCCTATCCGCGCTCCCCCGACATCGGTCCCGGCTTGACCGATGCAGGAAAAGAGCTGGTGAAAGCGTGCAATCGCCTTGGGATCATGCTCGACGTGTCCCACCTCAACGAGCGCGGATTCTGGGATGTTGCGGCGATCAGCGGCGCTCCGATTGTGGCTACCCACTCGTGTGCGCATCAGATCTGTCGCTCGACCCGAAACCTGACCGACAGACAGCTCGACGCCATCAGAGAATCACGCGGCGTGGTGGGCTTCAATTTCAGCGTGTCTGACGTGCGGCCGGACGCGCATCGTGATCCGGACGTTCCGATCGAGACGGTGGTCGGGCATCTCGGCTACCTGGTCGAGCGGATGGGTGAGGACCACGTTGCCCTCGGGTCCGACTTCGATGGGGCGCTCATGCCGCTTCCGATAAAGGACGCGAGCCATCTTCCGAACCTGATCCGATCGCTGCGCGCGCACGGCTTCGATGATGCCACCTTGCGCAAGATCGCTTTTGACAATTGGATGCGGGTGTTTCGCCAAAGCTGGCGATGACCGGTCCGATCCGCGCTGGGTGTTACGATCCTCGATCAAGAATTGCGCGCGGCAGCCTGGTGTTGATCGTATGTGAATGATCCGCGCAAACGCTGTTCCTGCAAACCGGTGGCAAGGCTTCTAGTATCCCCGAGTCCGAAATTCGCAATCTCTGGGTCGGTCGTCGTTCTCTTAACAAAACGTCAATAAAACCAGCCGGTTATGGTGAACGCTTTGTTAAGCGTCGTGGTTTATTTTGTCTGACGTTGGCGCCGCGTTACGGCGTCGTTGGAAGTTGCGTAGGCCGGAAGTTTCATGATCGTTCGGCAGTTCATTAGTTGGGTTCGGACCGCTCCGGCAGGCGAGCGGGCGGAGGCCACGCGGGCATTGGCGCGGGCGTGGCTGATTTCGGATTTGAGCGAGGAGGATCGGGCGGCCGCCGAAGGCGCGCTGCTGATGTTGCTCGACGATCCCTCGGCGCTGGTTCGAAGAGCGATGGCGGAAGTGTTTGCCGGGACCTCGGAGGCGCCAGCGGCCATCGTCCGCTCGCTGTCGACCGACCAGCCGTCGGTCGCGCTTCCGGTGCTCGAACATTCGCCGCTCCTGCTCGATGCCGATCTGGTCGACATCGTCGCCACCGGCAATGACGAGATGCAGTGCGCGATCGCCCGCCGCATCAATCTGCCGCCATCGGTCTGTGCCGCGATCGCCGAAGTCGGCTGCGCCTCGGCGGCGCTCGAATTGATCGAAAATCCCCATGCCGAGCTCGCGCCATTTTCCTGGGACCGCATCGTCGAGCGGCACGGCCATCTCGCCGCCATCCGCGAGGCGATGCTGGTGATGCAGGATCTGCCGGCGGCGACGCGCGCCGCACTGGTCGGCAAGCTGACCGATACGCTGGCGCAATTCGTGGTCGCGCGGAACTGGCTGAGCCGGGACCGGGCAGGGCGAGTCACGACCGAAGCGCGCGACCGCTCGACCGTAAACATCGCAGCATTATCGCGCGGTGACGACATGCGCGGGCTGGTGCAGCATCTGCGCGCCACCGGCCAGCTCACCGCCGGATTGATTCTGCGGGCCCTGCTGTCGGGCAACCTCGAACTGTTCGATCATGCGCTGGCCGAACTGTCCGGACTGCCGCTGGGGCGCGTCTCCGCGCTGTTGCACGAGCGCGGTAGCGCCAGCCTGCAGGCGCTGCTGGTGCGCGCGGGCCTGCCCGAGACCACCTTCGGTGCATTCCGCGTGGCGCTCGAAGCAAGCCACGAAATGGGCTTTGTCGACAGTTCCGACGGAGCCGCGAGGCTGAGCCGCCAGATGGTCGAGCGCGTTCTCACCTATTGCGAGAACGACCGCCAGGCCGCCGAGCCGCTCCTGATCCTGTTGCGGCGTTTCGCCATGGAATCGGCGCGGGAGGAAGCGCGCCTGTTCTGCGACGAACTGGTTTCGGACGATGCGATGGCATCGATGCAGTACGATCTGATCGCGGCGTGAGAGAACCAAGGCCGGAGCGAGGAACGATATTCAGCTGAATCGCAGCGCCCTTATTGCGCGGAGCCAACGGGTCGGCGTCCGCCCGATGACCGGCGCCGCGACGAAGCAATCCACCTGTCCTTTGCGGCGAAATGGATTGCTTCGCTCCGCACAGCAATGACGGCCTCGCAGCAATGACATCGAGGGTTCGGGCCAGCCCCGTCACTCCGTCGGCACGATGCTCGGCGCCAGGATCGCTTCGAGATGCTCGGGACGGTCGCGATTGACGTGCAGCAGATATTCATCGGCAACGCCGCGCAATTGGCGGCTCAGCACCTGCGCGGTGCTGACGGTGTCGAGCTTGGTGCGCTCGCGCACGATCGCCTCGATGGCGTTGATGTGATGGGCGATCAGCTCGGCCGGCACCTTCTCGAGATCGGGGGCATGCTCGATGATCCGGCAAAGGCTCTCGGCCGCCGCGCCGGCGGATGGATAGCCGAAAGTCGCCGCATCGCCCTTGATGTCATGCGCCGCGCGAAACAGCTCTTCGCTGGACGCCGGGGTGAAACCGTTCTTGCGGACCGCGGCGTGAGCCGCCACCAGCCGGTCGGTTTCGATGATCATCCACTTCTTGAACTCGCCGGAGAGATCGGCCAGCGCCTTTTCCGCCCGCGCCACGGGATCGTCGAGGTCGGTTTCCGGCACCCGGCGCAGCACCTTGCGGAGCGGATTGGGCTGCGTGATCACGTGATGGTCGGCGAAGGCCTTGATCTCCAGCGCGGCGGGCTTGTCTTTTGCCATGGTCCTTTCCTGAAGGCTTCGCTGGAGCCCGGTTCTGACGGAATCAGGACCGGGCTCCAAGGTTTTGTTTGACGCGCTTCACACGAACCGGTGTCCATCCCGGATCAAGTCCGGGACAGGCTTTCGCTCGAAAACGCTCTAGATAGGCGAGCGCGCCTTGTCGAGCAGCGAAGGCTGCTGCATCACTTCCATCTCGCCGCCGACGCGGCGCTCGGGGCCGATATAGGTATTGGTGGTATTGCGGCGGCGGTCCGGGCCGAAATAGGTCTTGGTCTTGATGAACGGCCGCGGATTGGCGACGACGTTCATGATGCGCTGATACAGCGCCTTGGCCGAGATCGGCTTGGCAAGAAATTCGGTGACGCCGGCATCGCGCGCCACGGTGACGCGGCGCTTCTCGGAATGGCCGGTCAGCATGATGATCGGCGCGTAGGGATTGCCCTTGGATTCCGGCTGCCGGATCATCTGCGCCAGTTCGAGCCCGTCGAAGATCGGCATCGACCAGTCGGTGATGACGATATCGGGAACGTAATGGGTGTACATTTCGAGCGCGGTGGCGCCGTCTTCGGCCTCATAGACTTCGCGCGCGCCGAACGAATGCAGCAGCGTGCGCAGGATGCGGCGCATATGCGGATTATCGTCGCATACGAGAAATCGCAGCTTGTTGAAATCGATCCGGAACATGACGCGGCTCTAAGCGGATACCGGACATTCCGGTATACCCCGAGTTAACCATAGGCCGCCCACCGTTAATGAACGGTTGCGACCGGCGGCTTTTGCGGCTGATCCTGACGGTGCGAACAGGACGGGTCTTGAACGGATCAGTATCAGTATCCGAACTGCTCGCTCAGGATGCGCTCTTCCAGGCTGTGGCCGGGATCGAACAGCATCCGCATCGAGATGGTCTTGTCGGAGAGCACCTCGACCCGGTGGACGTCGCGCACTTCGTCATGATCGGCAACCGCGGCGACGGGGCGCTTGTCGCCTTCGAGCACCTCGATGATGACGAAGGCGGTGTCCGGCAGCAGGGCGCCGCGCCAGCGCCGCGGGCGGAACGCGCTGATCGGGGTCAGCGCCAATAGCTGGGCATTGATCGGGATGATCGGCCCCTGCACCGACAGATTGTAGGCGGTCGACCCCGCCGGCGTAGCCACCAGCACGCCGTCGGCGATCAGCTCGGCCATGCGCTCGCGCTCGTCGATCAGGATGCGCAGGCGCGCCGCCTGATAGGTTTGACGGTACAAATAGACTTCGTTGAAGGCGTGATGCAGATAGACCCGGTCGTGCATGTCGGTGGCGCGCATCAGCAGCGGATGGATCAGCGATTCCCGCGCCGCCGCCAGGCGCTCGTGGAGGTCATGGGTGCTGTATTCGTTCATCAGGAAGCCGACGGTGCCGCGATGCATGCCGTAGATCGGCTTGCCGTCATGCATGTGCTGATGCAGCGTCTGCAGCATCAACCCGTCGCCGCCGAGCGCGACCACGACATCGGCATCGGCCGGATCATGGTTGCCGTAGATCTTCGTCAACTGTTCGAGCGCCTGCTGGGCCTCCTTGCCGGCACTGGCGACGAAGGCGATCCGGTCATAGTGGGGGGGCGTGGTCATGGGATCGCGAACTCGTGTTGGCGCCGGTATGGCGGTTTGCGCCGGTCCTCTATCCGACCGGACCCGTCCCTGTCGAGATAGCCAGCCTCCCGGACGGATATCATGGCTTGTACAACATCTTTAGTCGTCAACGTTAATGCGTCTTGTGAGCTTGCTTCCGGGTTGATTGTCGCAATTTTGAGCGGAAAGTCCCGTTAAAACCCGCCATGCTCGGGGGCAGGGGCTCGGAAGGAGAAGAACAATCATGGCCGCTGCCATCGTTGCCGCCCGCCACGCCTGCCTAGCGCTGGCGCTGGCGGCGTTCGCTTTTGGGACCCTGGCCTTTGGGGTCCAGGTCCGGGCGCAGGATGCGCCGCAGCCATCCAATCCGCCAGCCGCCGCGCCGTCCCCGGCACACAAGGAGGAGGCCAAGGGCGGGCGCGCCAACCCGCCGGCTTCGTCCGAAGTCGCCGAGCAGCATCGCCTGCCGCCGGATTCCACCACCAAGCAGACCGTGGTGCTGCCCGGACGCACCCTGACATTCTCGGCGACCGCAGGCTCGATCCGCCTGTTCAACGGCAAAGGCGAGCCGCAGGCCGATATCGCCTATACCGCCTATCAGCTCGACGGCAGCGATCCCGCGGCCCGGCCGGTGACCTTCATCTTCAATGGCGGCCCGGGTGCCGCCTCTGCCTATCAGCAGCTCGGCAACGCCGGCCCGTGGCGGCTGCCGATCTCGGGTGATGCCGCAAGACCGTCTGCATCGCCCGAGCTCCAGCCCAATGACGAGACCTGGCTCGACTTCACCGACCTCGTCTTCATCGATCCGGTCGGCACCGGCTACAGCCGTTTCGTCGCCACGGGCGAGGACGTGCGCAAACACTTTTTCTCCGTCAATGGCGATGTCGATTCGATCGCGGTGACGATCCGCCGCTGGCTGGAGAAGTCAGGCCGGCTGCTGTCGCCGAAATTTATCGCCAGCGAGAGCTATGGCGGCATTCGCGGGCCGAAGGTGGTGCGCGAGCTGCAGCTGCATCAGGGCGTCGGCATCAACGGACTGATCCTGATCTCGCCGGTGCTCGACTTCCGCGAATTCGACGGCTCCAGCCTGCTGCAATATGTTGCGAGCCTTCCGACCATGGCGGCGGTGGCGCGCGAAGCCAAGGGGCCCGTGACGCGCGCCGACATGGCCGATGTCGAACGCTATGCGCGCGGCGATTTCCTGAGCGATCTCGTCAGAGGCCAGGCAGACAAGGAGGCCACCAATCGCGTCGCCGATAGCGTCTCGGCGTTGACCGGGATCGATCAGGCGGTGAGCCGGCGGCTGGCCGGGCGTTTTGGTGTCGATGAATTCCGCCGCGAGTTCGACCGCAGCCAGGGCAAGGTGACCGGGCGCTATGATGCCTCGGTGCAGGGTTTCGATCCCAATCCGGATTCGAGCTCCTTCCACTTCGACGATCCATCCGGCGAAACCCTGCTGGCGCCGCTGACCAGCGCGGTGGTCGATCTCACCCGGCGCAAGCTCAACTGGAAACCGGACGGCTCCTATCAATTGCTGAGCGGTGAGGTCAACAAGGAGTGGAATTTCGGCCACGGCATCAATCCGCTGGAGTCGATGTCGCAAGTCCGCGAGATCCTCGCCCTCGATCCCAAGTTCAAGCTTCTGGTCGGGCACGGGCTGTTCGATCTGGCAACGCCGTATTTCGGCTCCCGGATCCTGCTCGATCAGCTGCCGCCGACCTATGCGTCGACGGACCGGGTGAAGTTCGTCGTGCTGCCCGGCGGCCACATGTTCTATTCGCGCGACGATTCGCGCAAAGCATTCCGCGGCGACGTCGAAGCGCTGATGAAGTGACGTTCGAAAAGTCGGCCCGGCGTCGCCGGCCGGAGGTTCTTGAAAGAGCGAGGAGCTTTACTAAGTCGATCCTCGCCAAGGCCCATCGCAGGGATTGGCACGCCAAACGCCGCAAGGATTTGGCGTCCCGACATAACCATGTTGCTTGTAGGAGGATGTGGCTATGAAAACCTATCATCTCCCGGCTGTACCCCGCTGGGGTGCGACTATCGAACGCGCATTCAGGCGGCTCGGCCGCCGGCTCTCCGCTCCATTTAGCCATTGGCGCGTCAGGCTTCCGGCCTGGAAGGCCAGAAGCTGAAGTGGAGGGAAAGCCATGCGCCATTTTCTCGCAGCTTTTGCCTTGCTCGCGGTCGTATTCACTACCAGCCAGGTTGCCGGCATGGAGCGGACATCGCCAAAGCGGCACGTCCAGCCCGCTGCCGCGGTTCAGGTGAAGCCGTCGGAGCGCGCGAGGCCGAGCCGCAAGGTCAACAGCACTCGCGACGTCAGCGCGACTGCCGACTTCCGCGCGGATGAGCTGATCCCGGATATCTGCAAGGGATGCTCTTCCTGAACGGCGCGCAGCCGCACCGCGGACGATAGCTTCACCGCCTGATCCATCGCGCGGACATTTGCCGCGCGATGGCTCTTTGCTCGCACGACGAGCGCTGCGGCGTGACCCTTTCCGCCGCGGCGCCTTCGCGTGCGCCCAGCAAGCCTGCGGACTGCCTGACCCGACTTGTCGAAATGACATTCCGATCGGACGCCGCGGCTGAACAATCATTTAGAAACATGAAAATTGAACGTTGCTCGAACCGGGGAGGCACTTTTTGCGTTTGCGGCGTGCTCGATTCAAAGGAGGATCGCAATGAAAGCAAAAGCAGCTCTTTTAAGTCTTGCGGTTTTGGCGGCAAGCGCCGCTTTGGCACCGAATGCCACGGCGATGCCAAACGGCCTGCCTCAGGCGCAGCAGCTTTCCAATGGCAAGTCCAACATTGAGCAGGTCCGCTGGATCTGCAATCCCTGGGGCCGCTGCTGGTGGCGGCCAAACTACTATGGCGCCTATGCCTATTATCCGCCTCCGCCGCCCCGCGTTTACTTCGCTCGGCCATGGTGGCACCGCCGCTGGCACTACTGGTGGTGAGGACGGCAGCTTTCGGGGGCCTTAAGGGCCCCCGATCATTTATGCGCCAACACATGAATGGGGAAGCAATCGATCTCGCTGCGCCGCCCGCCTGGTGCAATTGCTCGGCGGGGCATGGCGCGAGCTTTCGCTTCCTGAGAGGGCAATCGAAATTAGCCGGGCCAAATCCATTCAAAATTTTTTCGCGGCAGCCCTTGAAACCGATTCCGGTTTTTCTAACTCGATTTTTGCCGCTTGGCGGCGGTGCCGGGCGCCAGCTTCGGGTCCGGCACCCTGAACCGGGCGCAAGATGCCTTTCGGATGTTTTGCACGGGCTGTCTTGCGCTTCTTCGTATCCATCTTGCTCTTAGGAGGACTTGGCTATGAGGACTTACGATTTCGCTCCGCTGTGGCGTTCAACCATCGGATTCGATCGCCTGTTCGATCTCCTCGACGAAACCCGGCACCGGGCCGAGGACAATTACCCGCCCTGCAATATCGAGCGGCTCGGCGAAGATCGTTACCAGATCTCCCTTGCGCTGGCTGGCTTCAACCCGGATGAGATCGCCGTGACGGCCGAACAGAACGTGCTGACCATAGAGGGCCGCAAGAGCGACAAGGACCAGCACGAATATCTCTATCAGGGCATCTCGGCCCGGCCGTTCAGGCGGCAATTCAACCTTGCCGACCATGTCGAGGTGAAGACCGCGACGTTCGGTGATGGGCTGCTTCGGGTCGAACTCGTCCGCGAGGTCCCTGATGCGATGAAGCCGCGGCGCATCGCCATCGGTGCCGGCGCTCCGGCCGGGCAGATCATGCACAAGGCGGCCTGAGGGCAGGGGCCTCGAGGGCAGGATCTTGCGGCTGGTCGCGTCGGGCGCGGACAGCAACTCATCCGCGCGCGGCCGACTTTCATTTCTATCATTCAAGGAGGATATCATGGGTTTTCGTGATCTTGTTCCATGGACAAAAAGTCAGCAGCTTCCGGGCAGGCTCGAGACTTTCGATCCATTTCTCACGCTTCACCGCGAGATGAACCGGCTCTTCGACGATGTCTTTCGCGGATTCGGTTCGCCCGGTCGTGTCGGCAGTCCGCTGATGGAGGGGCAATTCGCCTGGCCTCGGCTCGAGCTCAGCGAAACCGACAAGGAGGTTGTTGTTTCTGCCGAACTCCCGGGACTGAACGAAAAGGACGTTCAGGTCGAGATCGCCAACGGCGTCCTTTCGATCCGGGGTGAGAAGAAAGCCGAACGCAGCGACGAATCGAGATTCGTCAGCGAGCGTTACTATGGATCGTTCGAACGGCAGATCCCGCTGGACGGCGTCGAGCAGGACAAGGCCAAAGCCGAGTTCAAGAACGGTGTCCTGACGGTGACACTGCCGAAGTCCGAACAATCGGGCCGGAACGTCAAGCGTATCGCGATCAACGCCAACTGAAGCCTGAAGGCGGCGGCATCATTGCCGCCGCCTTTGTCCGCGGTCTCATATCCACCCATCTCTCGACGAAGGATATCGGCGGCCCGGATCCTTGCCGGCCCGGATCGCACTTCAATAAACGAGGCCGGTGCCCGGCGGCTTTTCCATGGCTGCGGCCAGCGAGCGATATTCTTCGCTGTCGGTGCCGACCAGGGCGGCGATCTTGTTCAGGTGGTATTGCGCCTGTTCGCGATTGCCCTGTTCGAGCTGCCACAGCCCGTAATACTGCCAGGTCTTGACGTGATTGGGGTCGGCCTTGAGCGCGCGCTCATACCAGACCTGTGCGAGCTTGTAGTCGCCGAGCTTGCGGTAGGAATAACCGATCAGGTTGGCGACCGCCGCGTTGTCGTCGTGGCCGAGCGCCTTCAATTGCCCGATGGCGGAGGCGTAGTCGTGGTGATCGTAGATCGTGCTGTAAGCGGTGTGATAGCCGGCCACGAAACGGGAATCGTTGAGGCTCGAGCTCTTGTTGCTCTTCTTCTTGCCTTTCTTGGTGTCGGAAGCCTTGCTGTCGGAAGCGGGCGGTGACGGATTGTCGTCGCCTGCGGCGTAAGCCCTGATCACCGGCGCTGCAACCAGCGTCGTTGAGACGATTGCCAACATCAATAACCTGATCGCGGATTTGCGCATGCATCTCTCCCGATTTCAATGCGACGATCCTACACCGACGCCCGGAGGTGTGAACCCCGACCATGCCCCGACATTCCGGCCCGTCCTTTGTCATAATTCGTTCAAGCCACGCGCAGCTCGAAGCGCGGTTCGCAATATGAACAAGCAGTCAGGCAGATGAACGAAGTCCGCTGCCGCGCTTCAGGATGGGTTCAGCGCAGGGCGGCTAGGTTTGCCTCACCTGATCGACGAAACCGGCCATCCGGCCGCCTCTGTCGCGATCACCAAGAGGAGACCACCCATGTTGAAGACCATTTCCGCCGCGTTGCTGGCCGTTTCCGTTCTCGCCGCTCCGGCCATGGCGGCGACCGCCACCAAGACCCCGGCTGCGCCGGCGATCAAGACCGAGCAGGTCAAGAAGAATGCCGTGAACGCCAATGCCAAGATGGCGCGGCATCATCACAAGCATTACCGGCATCACCGCTATACCCGTCTCCACAAGAAATCGGCGAAGTCGGCGGCGCTGAAGACGCATAAATTTTCCAAGGTTTCCGCCAAGCACGTGACCCGGGCCGTCAAGCGCGGCTGATAATTGAGCCGCCGGTGGCGGTTTGATCCACATTTGCCCCACCGCCGTCTGCGGTATCAAGCACGGTCCGCGCCATTGCTTCCCCAATGGTCGCGGGCCGATGCTTTTTCCCGATCGCGTTCGGGCGAAAGCCCGCCCCGGTCCTGATTTCGTGCGGACTTAAGGCTTAATCGAGAGGAGAATTCCCTTCCGGCCACGCGCGGTCTATAGCGTCTTCGGGGCGAAATCATCGGAAGACGGGATTGCACTTGGGAAGATTGGCAAAGGGTGGGGCGATCCTGCTGCTGCCGTTGGCATTGGCGGGTTGTGCAGGCGACAGCGGTATCCTCAGCTATTCCACCAGCAGCGATGCGAACCAGCCATTTCCCACCAATTATCACGACGACCTGCTGGCGTTCTTCAAGACCTACCTCAACAATCCCGTCGGCGTGCACGATGCGGTCATGGCCGAGCCGATGCAACGCACCGTCGGCGGTCATTTGCGCTATGTCAGCTGCCTGCGTTTCTCGGCGCGCGACGCCGACGGCAGCTACCATGAGGCGCGGGAGCGGGCCGTCGTCTATGTCGATGGCCGGCTCGATCATATCGTGGAACAGCCCGGCGAGGTTTGCGCCGGGGCGGTCTATGCGCCGTTCCCGGACCTGGAAAAGCTGGGCGCCGATCAACAGCCGGCGCCTGCCGCTCCTAAGCCGGCGCCCACACGGCGTAAATGAAATCAATCACTTTTCGGCGAGGCCCTGAACCGGAACTTTACCCGGCGGACCTAGCACATAGGTCCTCGTCATCAGCGGAAAGTTGAAGGCGGCGGGGAACAAAATGGCGTTGTGACCCCGCTGTCACAGTTGTGAAACATCAGCGCACGGCGTCGCCGCGAAGCAACCAAACTCAGGCCATGTTGGTTTGATCAGGGTCAAAAGCGATAGTAACGGGGATCCAATCATGAAAAGGATTTTGCTTGGCACGGTCGCGATGGTTGCATTCGCGGCTCCAGCATTTGCGGCCGACCTGCCTGCACGTACCTATACCAAGGCGCCACCTGCCTATACCCCGCCCGAGCAGGCGGTTTACAACTGGACCGGTTTCTATATCGGCGGTCATGTCGGCGGCGCGTTCCCGGGCAATTCCGGTCTGGAGAGCAGCGACGGCCGGTTTTTCGGCGGCGTGCAGGGCGGCTTCGACTATCAGTTCGCCCCCAATTGGGTGGCGGGCGTCGAAGCCCAATATAGCTGGCTCGCCGGCAACAGCGGCTCCGGCGTGACGTTTCCGGGCGGCACCGTGGTCACCGGCAATACCGATCAGCTCGGTTCGGTGACGGGCCGGATCGGTTACACTTGGGGTCCGGCGCTGCTGTACGCCAAGGGCGGTTACGCCTGGCGCGACAATCCAAATATCGGCGTCAGCTTCGCGGGCACGCCGGTGGACTTCACCACCGACGGTAACCATCGTGACGGCTACACGGTCGGCGCCGGTCTCGAATACATGTTCGCACCGAACTGGTCGGCCAAGATCGAGTACCAGTATTACAATTTCGGCAACACCACCTTCACCAGCGGACCTGCCGAGATCGTCGGCTCGCGCTTCCGCAACGACGAGCACACCGTCAAGGCCGGCCTGAACTACCGCTTCGGCTGGGGCGGCCCGGTCGCCACGCGTTACTGATCGGCGATATGGCACCTTAAGGAAGAAGGCCGGCTTTTGCGCCGGCCTTCTTTTTTGTGCCTTCGGACATGCCTGCGATCGCGCGCGGGGCAAAAAATAATTTTCGCCGACAGCAAAATTTTTATACGTAATCGATTATGGTGCGTTCGCCGGTTGGTGGACAACAAACATGCGTAGCTTTGCGTTAGGGCTGGTCTTCTCCGTGGTCGCCTTGCCATGCTCGGCTCAGACGATCCTGAAAGCCGAACCTCTCATCCTCGCCCCCTATGAAGTGGTATTCGTGCAGGACGGGTCCTGTCCCTCCGGGCAGGTGCTCAAGGTTACCGGCGCCATCCGTGGCCTGCATCGCCGCAAGACCTGTGTGACGCCGACCGGCGACCAGCAGGCTTCGCTGGCGGTGGCGACGCCCTGAGATTTCCCCCTGATCTCTCTGCTGAGCTTTCCGCCGCTCCCGGCCAGAGGGGAGGTGCGACCGCGTTCAGGAATGCAGCCGAAAATCCGGCGGTGCCTCGCGCTCGGCTTCGGCCTGGTTCTGCGCCGGGTCCTCGTGCGGATCAGGTGAACACGGCCTGATCTCGTAGTCATTGTCCAGCACCGGGTGCGGCCCCGGCTTTTCCTCCTTCGAGACGGCATCGACCACGAGCCCGCTCCGCCGGGCGAGCTTCCAGACATCCGCTTCGGTCGGATAGGCCTTGCTCAGCCTGGCCTCGTTGCAAAACAGCGCATAGGGCATCCGATTTAACTCCAGCAAACCACCTCAACGCCTTGGAGCAGCACCGGTTTCGGTCAAACAGGGCCGCCGGTTCACGCCAAGGTGAGCCGTAAGCCTCCGGGCCGTTCGTTCCGGGAGTCCCCCTTGAGTCGTAAACGAGTTCTGAATCCCGGAGAAAATAAGGCCCGAGACTCCCCGCCTAGAATCGCCCGATGTTTGCCGCCATGACCGGAACCGCCCTCCCGACCTGTTGCCGACGGCTACCCATCGCGCTCGTGGTGGCCCTGGTCAGCGCTTGTGCGGCCAATCTGGCGCTGATCTGGGCCTGGCTTTAGGGCGTTTACGGGCGGCGAGCCGGGCCAATCGTGCGGTTCGGGGCTGCCCACCGCACCAACAGCCGGCGATCCGGTTGACGCCGTCGGTAATCCCTCCATCATGCCATCAACAAGAAAGTCGTGGGGAGGGTGCAATGATCCTGGCGCTGGAACACCGGGTCAACGCCGATGAGGCGCTGGTCCGGCGCGGACGGTTTCTGACCACCACGTTTCTGCTCGAAGTCGGCCAGACCGCCTGGCTGATCGCGATTTACGAGGGGCGGATCGTTTCGGTGACGCGCGGGCCGTTCGTCATGCCGTCGTCCTCGTTTGCCTTGCGCGCCAGCGAGGAGGAATGGGCCAAATTCTGGTTGCGGCGTCCGCCGCCCGGCTCCAACGATCTGATGGCGCTGATCAAGCGCCGCGTGCTCAGGGCGGAAGGCAATCTCCAGATCTTCATGGCGAACCTGCGCTACTTCAAGGAGGCGCTGGCCAAGCTGCGCCCGGCGGGAGGGGCGGCATGAGCGTACGTTTCGAGCCGATCATCGGCCGCTACTTCCATCTCGACCTGTTCGGACGAAAGCACCGCATCTATGTCGAGGAAGCGGGCGAGGGCACGCCGCTGCTGTGCCTGCACACGGCAGGCGCCGACGGGCGGCAATATCGCGGATTGATGAATGATGCGCGGGTCACCTCCCGCCATCGCGTCATCGCCTTCGACATGCCCTGGCACGGCAAGTCGTCGCCGCCGGCGGGCTGGCACGATGAGGAATATCAGCTCACCTCGGCGCAATACACGACGATGATTCTCAAAATTGTCGCCGCGCTGGAGCTCGACCGGCCGATCCTGATCGGCTGCTCGATCGGCGGACGGATCGCGCTGCACCTGGCGCTCGAACATCCGGAAGAGTTTCGCGCCATCATCGGCCTGCAGGCCGGTGCGCATGTCGATCCCTATTACGATCTGAATTTCCTGCACCGTCCCGACGTTCATGGCGGCGAAATCTGCGCCGCGATCGTCTCGGGGCTGGTCGGGCCGGACGCGCCCGACGAGGCACGCTGGGAGACGCTGTGGCACTACATGCAAGGCGGGCCCGGCGTCTTCAAGGGCGATCTCTATTTCTACAAGATCGACGGTGACATCAGGAGCCGCGTCGCGCAGATCGACACCAGTCGCTGCCCGCTGTTCCTGCTCTCCGGCGAATATGATTATTCCTGCACGCCGGAGGAAACGCTCGCGGTGGCGCGCAGCATCCCCGGCAGTGAAGCCACCATCATGAAGGGCCTCGGCCACTTTCCGATGAGCGAGAATCCGCAGGAGTTCTTGAGCTATCTGTTGCCGGTGCTGGAGAGGATCGCAGCCTCCGACCGCAAGGCGTAAAGCTTCCGCTCCCCGCAAACCGGCGCCTGCCCCGGATCGGGTCGAGGCCAGGCTTGCATCGGAAAAACGTCCAGGGCGCCTTGCGGTTGCGCTTACTACGATTCGCGCGCCAGCGACCGGGTCCAGAACTTCGGATCCTCCGCCGATTCGACGCGGTATAAAATGTACTGGTTTCGCGTCGTCGCCAGCTTCACCACGGTGGCGTAGCGGTTGTCGAGCACCCAATCCGCGGTCTTGCCCCGGACGATCAGGATCAGATGATGCTCGCCGGTTGCGATCAGCCTGACCTCGGCCAGCAGCAGCGCGGAGGCAGGCCAGCCGGCCTCAAGCAGCTTGTGGCGCTTGGTAACCGCATAGTCGTTGCAATCGCCGACGACCGGCTCGATCGACCAGTGCCGGTTGATCAAAGAAGGCTTGCCGGCTTTGGGGATGATTGCCGAGTTCACCGTCTGGTTGACCGTTTCGAGCAGGCGCTGACGAAGCTGCGGAAGCACGTCGGGAATCCTCCGGCCGCCGGTCGGGTCGCAATCATCGGGGTAATGCATACAGAAAAAGGTGTGACCGATCGGCGGCAGAACATTGCCGCCGGGTGATCCTGCATGTGCCGGCCAAGCGAGAACGCTCAACATGCCCAGCACGCCGAACCTCAACGCGCGCTGCATGGTCGCAACCCCAATTAGTTCCGTAGATTAGAGCAAGTTCCGGGCCAATGCAGGGTGGAAGTTTGGGAGGTTGCGCCTGATAGTTGCGCATTTGGGTCGCGGCGAGCTTCAATCGTCATTCGATTGAAACCGTTAACTGCCCGTTAACCAAGATGGCCCAATCCTTAACGAAATCAACGATAGGGAAGCGAGTCGGGCTGTCATGAGCACAACGGCGGAGCCACAACGTCAGCTATTACGCTTTCGGGGTAGGTCTTTTGTCGCCTTCGTCTTTTCGCCGGTTGTGCCGATCATGGGCTGGCTCGATGAACTGGACGCGACGCTGGCGCGCTCGCCGGGATTTTTCGCCGGCCGGCCGGTGGTGCTCGATCTGTCGGCGCTCGATCTCAGCCAGTCCGCCATCGCCCATCTGATCGCAAGCCTTGGCGAGCGCAACATTCGCGTCCTCGGTATCGAGGGCGTTGATGAAACCGTGCTGGGCGAGAACATGCCGCCAGTCCTGACCGGCGGGCGTCACTGCTCGGTGGACGATGCCAAGCCGAAGCCCAAGTCGCCATCGCATCATCCTCGCTCGCTGCTGATCGAGACTCCGGTACGGTCGGGGCAATCGATCATCTTCACCGAAGGCGATGTGACGGTGCTCGGCTCGGTCGGCTCGGGCGCCGAGATCGTTGCCGGTGGCTCGATCCATATTTACGGCACGCTGCGCGGGCGTGCGATGGCTGGCGTCAACGGCAATTCGTCAGCACGAATTTACTGCCAGAAGATCGAAGCCGAACTGCTTGCGATCGATGGCTACTACCAGACCGCAGACGACATCGATGACAGGCTGCGGAACAGGCCGGCTCAAGCGTGGCTTGACGGCGATATCATGAAAATCACACCGCTGAACTGATTGGAGGAGGAGTAGGATGGCCAAGGTATTGGTCGTGACGTCAGGCAAAGGCGGCGTTGGAAAAACCACGTCGACGGCCGCGCTCGGCGCGGCGCTCGCCCAAAAGGGGGAGCGTGTCGTCGTGGTGGATTTTGACGTAGGATTGCGCAATCTTGATCTGGTGATGGGCGCGGAACGGCGCGTGGTATTCGACCTCATCAATGTGGTGCAGGGCGTCGCCAAGCTGCCGCAGGCCCTGATCCGCGACAAGCGCATGGAGAATCTGTGGCTGCTTCCGGCCTCGCAAACCCGCGACAAGGATGCGCTCACCGACGAAGGCGTCCGGCGCGTCATTGCCGAACTGCGCAGCAAGTTCGATTGGGTGATCTGCGACAGTCCCGCCGGGATCGAACGCGGCGCGACGCTGGCGATGCGCTATGCCGATGAAGCTGTGATCGTCACCAACCCCGAAGTGTCCTCGGTGCGCGATTCCGACCGGATCATCGGCATGCTCGACTCGAAAACCGCCAAGGCGGAGAAGGGCGAGCAGGTGATGAAGCACGTGCTGATCACCCGCTATGACGCGGGACGCGCGAGCCGCGGCGAGATGCTCAGCATCGATGACATTCTCGAGATTCTCGCAGTCCCGCTGCTCGGCATCATCCCGGAAAGCCAGGACGTGCTGAAGGCTTCCAATGTCGGCGCGCCCGTTACCCTCAACAATACCGCCAGCGCACCCGCACGGGCCTATTTCGACGCGGCCCGGCGACTGAGCGGCGAAATGGTTCCGATGACGGTGCCGGTCGAGCGTAAGGGGCTGATGAATCGACTGCTAGGACGGAGGGCGGCATGAGCCTGAACCTGATGCGACTGCTCGGGCGCCGCACCGGCTCCGCGCCGGTTGCCCGGGAGCGTTTGCAAATATTGCTCGCGCATGAACGCGGGATGGTTGGCCAGCCCGACTTGGTCAACATCCTGCGCGAAGAGATCTTGGCGGTCGTCTCGCGCCACGTGATGCTGGACCCGGACAAGGTCATGGTGAAGATGGACCGGGGCAAAAGCGTTTCGACGCTTGAAGTCGATATCGAACTGCCCAACGGCTTCGAAAAGCGCACAAGGCTGCCGGCGAACGCGCTCGCTTGAGCGAAGCTTGCGGATGATGGCGGAGGGCAGTCGGCGCGGCCGTTCCAAGCCGCGCCGTTCTCGTCCTTCCCGATCCCGGGAAGGCGGTTCCTCTCGCGCCTCCAGCCCTTTGAAAGAGTGCGGTTTTCTCACCGGGGGAAAACCTGGCTGTAGCCCTCGGCCGACAACTCTGGTATTTGACCGCCGCGCCCTTGTTTTTGCGGGGATGCAGCCGGTTTAGCTCAGCGGTAGAGCAGCGGTTTTGTAAACCGAAGGTCGGGAGTTCAATCCTCTCAACCGGCACCAGCACAATCAAGCACTCAGCTAGTTCGTGGTCTGCCCCAAATACCGAAACAGCAGGTTCTTCCACCAATCCGACTGCACCGTTTCGAGCAGTGTAATATTGATCGGCCGGCGCAACGTGCTCTGGCTCTGCAGCGCGATCGCATAGC
>DASZTN010000068.1:0-2594 GCA_035547995.1 Bradyrhizobium sp.
CGGCGGTGACGACGCTGATCTATGTCGGGGTCGGCGTCAATATCGACATGTTCCTGGCGCTGTTGTTGTCCGGCTACCTGATGCGCAAGGAATGGTGGATCAAGGCCATCCTGGTGGTCTCGATCATCCCGTGGGCGTTGCCGGCCCAGGTCGCGTTCATTTCCTGGCACTGGATGCTCATCTACCCCGGCTTTATCGACAGCCTGTCGTGGAACCTGTTCGGCGTGGACGGTCCCGACTGGTTCCACAATTACTGGACCGCGCTCGGCTCGATGATCATCGCCTACAGCTGGAAGAACATACCGTTCTGGACGCTGATCCTGCTCGCCGGACGCATGGTGATCCCGCAGGACCTGTACGATGCCGCCGAGATCGACGGCGCCGGCGGGTTCCGCCGCTTCACGCATCTCGTGGTGCCGCTGCTGGGCAACCTGTACCTCGTCTGCACCCTGCTGGCGACGGTCTGGATGATCGGCGATTTCAACACGCCGGACATGGTCACCAGCGGCGCGCCGGACGGCACGACCGACGTGCTGGCGACGATGGGCGCCGACCTGCTGATGGAAAAGGGCGATCCGGCGCTCGGGCTGGCCACCGTGGTGTCGGCGCTCCCGGTGCTGATCCCGATCGGCGTTCTGCTGGTGCGGCGGCTGCAGCTGCGCGAGGTCCAGCTGTGACCGCGGTGACGGCGTCCCACCCGGCGTCCCGCCGGCCGCGGCGGCCCAACTACCGGCGCCGTCGGCTGTTGGCCAAGGCCGGCTCGGCGGCACTCGGCATCGCGCTGCTCATCTGGTGGCTGTTGCCGGTTTACAACATGGTGCTGATCGCCATCGACCCGACCGGCAGCACCGAGTTCGCCGGCTATATCTGGCCGCCCGCGCCGACCCTGGACGCGTTCGACAAGGTGCTGTTCCAGGGTTATTGGTATCTGCGCGACTTTTGGCGCCAGTTCGGCAACAGCCTCTATATCGGCGCCGCGACCACGGTGCTGACCGTGGTCATCAGTTCGCTCGCCGGTTTCGCGCTCGGGCGGATGCATTTGAGCCGCGGCTGGATCGTGTCGAACGCCGCGCTGCTGATCTATGCCGTGCCGGCCTATTTCCTGGTGATCCCCTATTTCCGGCTGATGCACACTTATGGGCTGATGGACAATTTGTGGGCGATCGTCGCGATCGACGTGACCTTCGCCGCCCCGTACGCGCTGCTCATCCTGCAATGGTATGGCCGGCTGATCCCGATCGAGCTCGACGAGGCCGCGCGGATCGACGGCGCCACGCCGTGGCAGGTGTATCTACAGATCTATGTGCCGCTGATGGGGCCGGCGCTTGCCGTGGTCGGCACCTACGCGCTGCTGGTCTCGTGGAACGAGTATCTGTACCAGTTCCTGCTGCTCGACTCGCCGGGCAAGAAGACGGTGGCGATCGCTATTGCCGAGTTCTTTGAAAACGACGACTCGCCATGGAACCTGATGGTGGCGGCGGGGCTGATCTACTCGCTGCCGCCGATCGCCGCGTTCTTTGCGCTGCGTCGTTATATCGCGTCCGGTCTGACGATGGGGGCGGTCAAAGGGTAATCCGCGCGAATTGCCGAAAACGTGAAGGGCGGCGCGATCCGATTTAGGCGTTTGCATCGGCTGGGCCCCCAAGCGCCAGTTGATCTGAAACGCCAGGAGGTTAAGATGCGCTCGGCTTGCCGATTGTACGCGTTCAAGGTATAGCTTTCGTGAACCTTACAGGGAATAGTCCCTAAGTGAGGCGGTAATGGGGAGGAGTGATATGGTGAGGCTTACCCGGCGGTCATTGCTGCATACCTCGATCGGCCTATTCGCAGCCGGGACCTTCGCGCGCCCCTATATCGCCAATGCCCAGGCCAAGACGGCAACATTCTGGCATCCGCAAGGGTTCGTCCCGCAGGAGGACGAGTCGCTGCACGAATTTGTCGCCGATTACCAGAAGATGAGCGGCAACACGATCGACCTGAGCATCGTGCCGTTCGCGCCGCTGCGCCAGAAGATCATCTCCGCCATCACCAGCGGTGTCGTCCCCGATCTGATCGGCACCACCCCGCCGGAGACGCTGCCGCTGCAGGCGTGGGACGACAAGCTCGTCGACGTCAGCGACATCGTCGAGCAGCAGAAGGCCAAGCTGCTGCCGATCGCGGCCGCGTCGGCTTACTGTTACAACAACACCACCAAGAAGCACTCCTATTACGGGGTGCCGTACCAGGGCTCGGTGGTGCCGTTCCACATCTGGCGGACCCTGGTCGAGAAGGCCGGGTTCAAGGAAAGCGACATCCCCGACAAGTGGGACGCGTTTATCGACTTCTTCAAGCCGATACAGAAGAAGCTTCAAGAACAAGGCATGCGGCATACCTATGCCACCGCCTTTGTCGTCAGCACGATCGGCAACGACCCGACCAACACGTTCCAGCAGTTCATGATCGCCTATGGCGGCAAGGACATCGTCACCAAGGACGGCAAGTTCAACGGCGGCGACGCCAAGGTGCGCGAGGGCGTGACCAAGGCTGTCGAGCGCCTGGCGAGCCTGTACAAAGACGGCTACATCCCGCCGAGCTCGATCAACTGGAACGATGCC
>DASZTN010000069.1:0-6169 GCA_035547995.1 Bradyrhizobium sp.
AGTAAGGCTGGGAGAGCCTTTCGGCCCGTTGTTGCTTTGGCCAGGCCCGCATGCACGGCCCCAATGGGTCATTGGCCGCTGGACCGGCGAGCAATGGTGCGACGATTACGACACCCTGTTTACGCCGATCGCATGGGCGCCGCTGCCGCCACCGGTGCGGTTGCAGGACGAAGCAGCCCAGTAATTCGCCGCCCTAACGATTCCGATCCGGCCCGGCCGTGCATCCGGGCCGGATTTCCGTACTTTTGGGTATCGCACGTGGGATTAAAATAATCCGGCCTTGTGCGCCAGCATTGCCAAGTTGCCTGCGCTGGCCGCGATCGACCCACCGATGCTCACCTTGCGAAGCAGCTCCCACAGCTTGCCAACCTTATCCTTGTTGGGGTCGGCCTGAGCGGCTTTCGCGGCTGCCAGCAACTCGTTCTTCTCGGCGTCTTGGAGCGCCGACTCGTGCAGCAGCTCGATGATCTTAGAAATCTCGTTCTGGATTTCGACATCGTTCTGGTTGTTGACATCACCTTCGTTGTGGGCGTCGCCACCGAACGCGGCGGCGCCGGCCTGAACGCTGCCGATGTTGAAAGTGTTATGCGTTTCGTTTTTCACCCACGTGCCTCCTCTGAACAGGTCCGCGGTACCGTCAAAGCTGATACTGCGCAGCTTGGCGTACAGCGATGTTCCGGCCGCGACAGCCTCCATCCGGCGCCGGACCTCTGACAGCGGCGCCGCCTTTTCGTACAGCTCTAACGCGGCTTGTTCGTAGCGGGAATGCTGCGCGTATTGCCGAACCACATGATCGGTTAACGCGAGCTGCACCTCCATATCGGGTTCCTTGAACAACCAATCAAGCACCATCGCTTCGAGCATGTCGAAGTAGGTGTCCTTGAGCCCGACGGCCAGCCCAAAGCGCGCGGGCTGGTCATCGTCGCCGGCGCCCAGCCACCAGGTCCCAATTCTTTTGCGCATCGTCGGCCGACATGCCGACGAGTTGGAACATCCATCCGCGAACGTTCGCAGGTTGCTGCTCGATATCCTTCAGCGGAATCCCGAGATCGCGGATGCTGAGGTGGCCGTTCTCGGTGATGGCCCAGACGGTGTATTGCGAAACAACGTCGTCATCGTGGCTGCCGAGGACCTTCACGATGGCCGCGTTCTCGTAGCGGGGGTCGAACAGGTGTGCCGGTGCCCGGTCCAACCCGACGACAACGAGGGCCAATTTCAGATGGTCCAGCTCCGCCGTATCGACTTTGATAGGCAGGTGGCTCAAGTCGAGCTGATCGTGCGGTACGTGCTGGAGCGCGCCAAGCAGCATCGTTTTCGGGTCGAAGCCCTTGAGCACCCCCAGCGAGGCGGTCGGGTTCGCGCTGATGCTGTACACGGCAGCGACCCCCGAGGCGATGGTTTGGGGGTCGTCAAATTTCGTCAGGATGTTGATTACGGCTTCGAGACAGGTTCGCGCTCGCCCAATGCGTGCGATGGCGTTGAGCGCCCAGCGCCGCACTTTTTCGTCCTGCGCCTGCGGCGTGTGCAGGATGCCGACGATTGTCTGTTCAACTCCGAGAAGCTGGTCCGGCGTGATGCGCTGGCCTCGCCGATAGACCCGACACAGGTCTTGCAGCGCTCTTTTCGTCCGATCGGGAATCCCCGTATCGAGTTGGGTCCTGAGATACGCGACAGCCTGACTACTCAGAAGGAGCGTAGCTGGCGGGGGCAAAATTCGACGCTCCGTCCAAGGAATAGACCGCTAGAAGGACCATTTTTGACCAGGGATCGAAATCATCGACGTTGTTGGGGGGGTGTCTTGCGTCGAGCCACCGCAGGTCATTGATCGCTAGCCGCCTCTTCACAGGTTCAAACCATTCCGGGCACTGGAAATTAATCAACGCGATGAGATCGCTAACACCCGGAGAGGTTGCAGTCCAGATAAAAGAGCAGAGTACGCCGGGGCAATACCTAGCCTTCGATGCCGGAACCTCTGGCATGTCTAGGTCAATAGCCATCGCGTTGACACCGGAATCTACGATGCCGAAGTCTCGCATATTAAAAAGGGTGTGATCGTCGTTGTAGACCAATGACGAAAATCCGATAGAGCGCCGGGACAGAAACGAATCGCGGTCCTCACGGTATCGTCCGACCCGATAGCTCAGCACTTCTGTTTTGCGCCTGACGGAAACGAACGACCACACAAGCATGCTATCCCTGTTGAGGTGCCTGGGATCGTCGTATCGGTAGCCGTCTTTCCTCAGCAGTTCTAGCACCCTATCTGGGTTGATCTGCGCTCCTTCGGGCGCCAGCCGACGAACATTGCTGGCCGATAGTGCGAGAGCCGGGCCGCGGACAAGTTCCCGCACGCGGCGCCGAGTCGCGATTGGTTGCCGGTGCTCAACCGGGATGGTCGTATCTGTCAGGAATTCCCGTAGGAAAAATTTGCCCGGCTCGGTGCGGAAGAAGACACTCTTGTCGCGTCGCTCGACAATATCCTCGCTGATCCGCGCGCCGACCGTCTTGTGCTGCGTCCTCCCATGCAGGTGAGGCGGAACGATCGAATGGCGGTAGGCAGCGGCGAGAATGGCGACCGAACTCAACGGCCGACGCTCTATCTTCAATACGGCTTCGGCTATGGCGAGATACGCATCCACCAATCCCTCGCACCCTCGGGCTGAATCGTTATTGCTTGCCAAGCTGCGACGCGCGCAGCAGCGATCGTATGGGAAGATGACAGAAGGCTCAATCATGCACCCGTTGCGCGGGAGCGCCTAGTCGCCTCTCAACACTCCGGGTACGACGAAAGCGTGCCGGGTCGAAGCCATCTCGGAAGCGGCGGGGATCAAGGGGCGTTAATGTCGGCTGCCATTTGGCAGTCGCTACGCTACTCAAATTGCTATTCAACGGCTGGGTACGATCCGTGCGCCGAACGGATTGAGAACGATTTTCCGCACGAAATCGGCTTGTTAATCAAGGATGGTAGCTGCTCAGCGGGGAGGCGCAGGGATCGTTGCTGAAGAATTTCAAGACCGGTGCCTTAAACCGCTCGGCCACCCATCCGCATTGAAAAACGGGGCGTACGCCCGCCGGAATGCGCGAAAACTTACTCGGCCCCCGGTCGCCGCCCGCCTTTCGGGGCAGCGTTCTAAAGGCGTTCGCGGCGCCGCGTCAATGCGGCGGACCGCATCCGCCGGCTGACCGGCCGCCGGATAGGGCGGCGCGGATCGGGGGTGATGCGCCTGATCGAAAGCGGGTGGTTCATCCGCAAAAAGCGTAAAATTGATGCCCGGCTGGTTCCGGCGCGCGCTCGGGTGTAACGTGGGCCGCCTCACGTCGAGGTGCGCATGACCAGCACACAGGACGCTCTTCGGATCGGGCCGCGAACCGCTCGCCCGGGCGGGCGGTGGCCGGATTGGGCGCAGCATCTGCACGGCTCGGAGTTCGCCTGGGCGATCGCGTTTGTCGTGCCCTATGCGGCGGTCCTTGTCGTCTTCGCCCTCTATCCGGTGATCTACGGCCTGTGGACCGCGAGCGACCCCGCGCTCTACGCGCAGCTGTTCGACAGCGACGACTACCTCGACGCGGCGGTGACGACGCTGATCTATGTCGGGGTCGGCGTCAATATCGACATGTTCCTGGCGCTGTTGTTGTCCGGCTACCTGATGCGCAAGGAATGGTGGATCAAGGCCATCCTGGTGGTCTCGATCATCCCGTGGGCGCTGCCGGCCCAGGTCGCGTTTATTTCCTGGCACTGGATGCTCATCTACCCGGGCTTTATCGACAGCCTGTCGTGGAACCTATTCGGCGTGGACGGTCCCGACTGGTTCCACAGCTACTGGAGCGCGCTCGGCTCGATGATCATCGCCTACAGCTGGAAGAACATACCGTTCTGGACGCTGATCCTGCTCGCCGGACGCATGGTGATCCCGCAGGATCTGTACGACGCCGCCGAGATCGACGGCGCCGGCGGGTTCCGGCGCTTCGCCCATCTCGTGGTGCCGCTGCTGGGCAACCTGTACCTCGTCTGCACCCTGCTCTCGACGGTGTGGATGATCGGCGATTTCAACACGCCGGATATGGTCACCAGCGGCGCGCCGGACGGCACGACCGACGTTCTGGCGACGATGGGCGCCGACCTGCTGATGGAAAAGGGCGATCCGGCGCTCGGGCTGGCCACCGTGGTGTCGGCGCTCCCGGTGCTGATCCCGATCGGCATTCTGCTCGTGCGGCGGTTGCAGGTGCGCGAGGTCCAGCTGTGACCGCCGCGACCGCAGCCCACCCGGCGGCCCGGGCGGCGGCCCGCCTGCCGCGGCGGCCCAACTACCGGCGCCGCCGGCTGTCGGCCAAGGCCGGCTCGGCGGCGCTCGGCATCCTGCTGCTCATCTGGTGGCTACTGCCGGTTTACAACATGGTGCTGATCGCCATCGACCCGACCGGCAGCACCGAATTCGCCGGCTATATCTGGCCGCCGGCGCCGACCTTGGACGCGTTCGACAAGGTGCTGTTCCAGGGTTACTGGTATCTGCGCGACTTCTGGCGCCAGTTCGGCAACAGCCTTTATATCGGCGCCGCGACCACGGTGCTGACCGTGGTCATCAGCTCGCTGGCCGCTTTCGCGCTCGGCCGGATGCATCTGAGCCGCGGCTGGATCGTGTCGAACGCCGCGCTGCTGATCTATGCCGTGCCGGCCTATTTCCTGGTGATCCCCTATTTCCGGCTGATGCACACCTACGGGCTGATGGACAATTTGTGGGCGATCGTCGCGATCGACGTGACCTTTGCCGCCCCGTACGCGCTGCTCATCCTGCAATGGTACGGCCGGCTGATCCCGTTCGAGCTCGACGAGGCCGCCCGGATCGACGGCGCCACGCCGTTGCAGGTGTATTTACAGATCTATGTGCCGCTGATGGCGCCCGCCCTCGCCGTGGTCGGCACCTATGCGCTGCTGGTCTCGTGGAACGAGTATCTGTACCAGTTCCTGCTGCTCAACTCGCCGGGCAAGAAGACGGTGGCGATCGCTATTGCCGAATTCTTCGAAAACGACGACTCGCCATGGAACCTGATGGTGGCGGCGGGGCTGATCTATTCGCTGCCGCCGATTGTCGCGTTCTTTGCGCTGCGTCGTTATATCGCGTCCGGTCTGACCATGGGGGCGGTCAAAGGGTAATCCGCTCGAATTGCCGAAAACGTGAAGGGCGGCGGGATGGGATTTAGCGTTTGAATCGGTTGAGCCCTCAAGCGCCAGTTGATCTGAAACGCCAGGAGGTTAAGATGCGCTCGGCTTGCCGATTGTACGTGTTCAAGGTATAGCTTTCGTGAACCTTACAGGGAATAGTCCCTAAGTGAGGCGGGAATGGGGAGGAGTGATATGGTGAGGCTTACCCGGCGGTCGTTGCTGCATACGTCGATGGGCCTATTCGCTGCCGGGACTTTTGCGCGCCCCTATATCGCCAATGCCCAAGCCAAGACGGCGACGTTCTGGCATCCGCAAGGGTTCGTCCCGCAAGAGGACGAGTCGCTGCACGAATTCGTCGCCGATTACCAAAAGATGAGCGGCAACACGATCGATTTGAGCATCGTGCCGTTTGCGCCGCTGCGCCAGAAGATCATCTCCGCCATTACCAGCGGTGTCGTCCCCGACCTGATCGGCACCACCCCGCCGGAGACGCTGCCGCTGCAGGCATGGGACGACAAGCTCGTGGACGTCAGCGACATCGTCGAGCAGCAGAAGGCCAAGCTGCTGCCGATCGCGGCCGCCTCGGCTTACTGCTACAACAACACCACCAAGAAGCATTCCTATTACGGGGTGCCGTACCAGGGTTCCGTGGTGCCGTTCCATATTTGGCGGACCCTGGTCGAGAAGGCCGGGTTCAAGGAAAGCGACATACCCGACAAGTGGGACGCGTTTATCGACTTCTTCAAGCCGGTGCAGAAGAAGCTCCAGGAACAAGGCATGCGGCATACCTATGCCACCGCCTTTGTCGTCAGCACGATCGGCAACGACCCGACCAACACGTTCCAGCAGTTCATGATCGCCTATGGCGGGAAGGACATCGTCACCAAGGACGGCAAGTTCAACGGCGGCGACGCCAAGGTGCGCGAGGGCGTGACCAAGGCTGTCGAGCGCCTGGCGAGCCTGTACAAAGACGGCTACATCCCGCCGAGCTCGATCAACTGGAACGATGCC
>DASZTN010000070.1:0-3290 GCA_035547995.1 Bradyrhizobium sp.
CGAGAACTCGCGTCCCTTGTTGAGCTCGTAGCGGATCTCTTTGGGCAGCATGATGGTGGGCACATGCGCCAGCAATCCGGCCCCAACGATCTCACCCATTGGCGATCTCACCCATTGGCGACCTCACCCATTCCGGCTCCATCCATTCGGCGAGAAGATGCTCGCCTTTACATCGCAATAGAAATCGAACGACCAGGTTCCACCCTCGCGCCCGATGCCGGAGCGGCCGTTGCCGCCGAACGGCTGCCGGAGATCGCGCACGAAGAAGCAGTTGTTCCAGACCAGGCCCGCATTGATCTCGGACGAAACCCGCCGCGCGCGTTCTTCGCTGCCGGTCATCACCACGCCGGCGAGGCCATAATCGGTATCGTTGGCCATGGCGACCGCCTGCTCTTCATCCTCGAAGGATTGCAGGCAGAGCACCGGTCCGAACACTTCCTCGCGCAGGATCTCGCTGTTGCTGGGTGGATCCAGGAACAGCGTGGGGCGGTAGTAGAGCCCGCCCAATGCCTCGTTCGGCCCGCCGCCCAAAACCGGCTTCAACCCGGCCTCCTTGGCGCGGCGCACGAAGCCGTCGACCCGCTGGAAATGCGGGCGGCTGATCTGCGGCCCGATATCCGTCGCCTCGTCGCGCGGATCGCCCTGCTTGATCGCCTTGGCCTTGGCCAGGAACGCTTCGACGAATTTCTCGCGGATCGGCGCCTGGACCAGGATGCGCGTGCCGGCGAGGCAGACCTGGCCGGCATTGTCGTATTGCCCGATCGCGGTGTTCACCGCGAGCTCGAGATCGGCATCGGCGAACACCATGAAGGGCGACTTGCCGCCGAGCTCGAAGGAGAGCGGCACCAGGTTGGGGGCCGCCGCGGCGGCGATGGTCCGCGCCGTCGGCACCGAGCCGGTGAAGCTGATGCGCCGCACGCCGGGATGCTTGGTCAGCGCCGCGCCCGCGGCGGATCCCAGCCCCTGCACTACGTTGAACACGCCGTCCGGTAATCCCGCTTCTTTGGTGATGTCGGCCAGCAAAGAGGCGGTCAGCGGCGCCCATTCCGGCGGCTTGTAGACCACCGTGCAGCCGGAGGCCAAAGCCGGGGCAATGCGCCAGGTCCCGAGCATCAGCGGCGCGTTCCACGGCGTGATGATCGCGGCGACGCCCGCCGGATCCCAGCTCACATGGTTGCGATGCCCGCGGGTCTCGAAGTCCGGGTGATGCAGCTCCTTCAGCCAGTCGGCGAAGAAGCGGAAGTTATGCGCGACGCGCGGCATCACCCCGCGGCGATGCGAGCGCAGCAGCGAGCCGTTATCCCTGGTCTCGACCTGCGCCAGGCGTTCGATATTCGCCTCGACGCCGTCGGCGATCTTGTGCAGCAGCCGTGCGCGCTCTTCCGCGCTCGTCTTCGACCAGATACGAAAAGCCGCCTGCGCCGCCGCGACAGCCTGGTCCACGATCGCGGCATCGGCGCTCGCGACTTCTGCGATCACCGTCTCGTCGATCGGGGAAATGCTCTGAAAGCGCTCGCGGGAATCGACCCGCTTGCCGCCGATCCAATGCCGCGTGTCGATCTCGACGCCTTCGACCGTCGCCTGCATGCCTGCTCCCAGAAGACCCGCCGGCCGTTCCGCTCGGCCGATCGTTCGACGTCGAATAATCGTCCGGCGCCGATCCCAAGTCAAGCGCGCGGCGGTTTGGCGAGGCCTCATCTCGCCCCCAAACCGTCATTGCCGGGCTTGACCCGGCAATCTTGCTCAAGCCGGAATGAGATGCCCGGGTCAAGCCCAGGGCTGTCCGGTACGGTGATTGCATGGCTAGGTCCATAGCAATTGCATCTGATTTTGCAGGTGGGCGGAAGGTGGCCGGAGGAGCAGCTGGTCGATGCGCCTGCGATGCATCAGGTTTGCTCTGACCAGGCGCGTGAAGGTGAGCAGGCTGAAGGTGATGCGGAGTGCGGCGTGAGCCAGCCTGAGCAGCAGGAAGGCGATCAGCGCGACGGCGATTTGGATCCGGATCGCATTCTCGTTGGTGCCGAGGAACTTCTTGATCTCCAACGTCTGCTTGATCCAGCGGAAGAACAGCTCGATCGCCCAGCGGCGCTTGTAGAGATCGGCGATCTCCTGGGCGCTGGCCTCGAGGTCGTTGCTGAGGATGCGCAGGATCTTGCCGGTCTCGATCACGAGGCAAATCTCGCGGACCGGCTCCTGGAGCGGGTTCTTGCGGTTCTTGGCCTGCCGCTGGGGCAGATAGCCGATCCGGTCGGAGAGGATCGGGCCGCTCGCCGGCACCGCCCGGGTCTGGGTCACGGCGAGCGGGGTATGCGATTTGAAGCGGGTAACGATACGGCAGCCCTTGGCATCGAGCTCAGCCCACCAGCCGAAGTCGTAGTAGCCAAGATCAAAGACATAGGTGGCACCGGCCACGATCGGCATGGCCTTGGCGGCGGTGATGTCGTTGACCGCGCGGTTGGTGACGCTGGCATAGATCGGGCAGTCGGCAGCGGGATCGTAGATCACATGCGCCTTGGCCCCGCACACGCCGGCCGAATAATGCGCCCAATCCGCGCTCAACCCGTTGAGCGGCAGAACGGTCGCGTCGATCAGATAGACGCTCTCCTTCATGGCCCGGCGCAACCCGCGGTGCGCCTGCTTCATCAGCTCAGACAGCAGCTCCCCGAACACCGCCGCCGAACGCCCGCGATTGGCCTCCGACAAGGTCGAACGCTTCACCGGCGCGCCACCCAGATGGTAAAGCCGCGCCTCATGGCTCGCCATCCCCTCCACGATCTCCCGCAAGCTCGAAGCACCCAAGAGCTGCGCAAACAGCATCGCCAGCAAATGCTGCTTAGTCGTGAGCTTCCTGGCGCCACGATCCGTCCCATGTGCCGCGACAAGCTCATCGAACCGAGCCCACGGAACCTGCTTCACAAGATCATGCATCACGATATTCTGGTGCGGCACGGCGTTGCATCCTTCTCTTGTCCAAAACGTCGCCAAACGCTTGAACTCGAGTTGAATCAATGCCGTGCACCCAGTCCAGCAAAACTTGTACCGGACAGCCCTGGGCTTGACCCGGGCATCTCGTTCCGACTGGCATGAGATCCCCGGATCAAGTCCGGGGATGACGGCATTTAGTCTGCCAGCCGTCGGCGCAGCAGGCGGCGGACGAGGATGCGTGCCAGCAGCACGGTGACGGTCGCCGTGATCAGCAGCACCGAGATGGCGGCGATGGCGGGGTCGATGTTGTCCCGCAGGCCCATCCACATCAGGCGCGGCAGGGTGACGGCGTTCACGCTGGAGAC
>DASZTN010000071.1:0-2181 GCA_035547995.1 Bradyrhizobium sp.
GGCGAGTTCAGGGCAGATTCAACAGATGCGGCGCGAAGAGGCCGAGCGCGGTGAAGCCGATGCCGGCCAGCGTCAACAGGCCGGAAATCCAGGCCAGCGCGATCATGCCGGTGATGATGGTGGCTGAAGCCAGCACGATGCCGATCTGAAACGCCGCCGATGCCAGTTCGAAATGATGATATTTCGCGGTCGCGAGGTCGCGCTCTTCTTCGGCATGTTTGGCGCGCTCGGATAATTGCTCGGTGCCTTCGCCGGTTTCCGGCTCGGAGCGATAACGAGCCGCGGTCTTCTGCCAGTCATCGATCTGCTTCTGCACGGCGGCCCTGGCGGCATCATCGGGAATGCTCGTGCCCAGTTTGGCCTGCTCGGCCGCGGTCTGGACTACGGTGCGGCGGATGGTCTTGGCCTGGAAAAACGCCCATAGATTGGAAGCTTCGACATTCTTGGCGATGGATTCGGTCTGGGCGCCCTTGCCGAGCGTTTCCGACAAAGCCAGACACAGCGCGATCACAGCGATCAGCAGCGCGATGTTGCGGTTTTCCCTGGAAGCTTCCTTGGCATGGTCCGCTTGCTCCATGCTCTCATGTGCACTCATGATTCTTCCCCATGCAAAGTCTGGCCCGGACTGAGATCGTCGCGGCTGGTCCCGGTCTAAAAAGCAATCAGGACAAAATACGATCCCACGATTGACCGAAGCCCGCCGTCGGCGCAAGGGGCACGTGCGCGATAGCGAAATGGCGGCATCAGGCGCGCGGATGCGTGGTGCGGTAGACTTCGAGCAGCCGTTCGCTGTCGATGCCGGTATAGATCTGCGTGGTGGACAGCGAGGCGTGGCCGAGCAATTCCTGGATCGCGCGCAAATCGCCGCCGCGGCTCAGCAGGTGAGTGGCAAAGGAATGCCGCAGCGCATGCGGCGTCGCGCTGTCGGGCAGGCCGAGGGCGCCGCGCAGCCGCTCCATCGCCAGCTGAATGATCCGCGCCTTCAGTGGACCGCCGCGGGCGCCGACGAAGATCGGCCCTTCCGGCGGCAGCGGATAGGGACAGATCGCGACATAGTCCTGGATCAATTCCAGCACGTTTCTCAGTACCGGGACCATGCGGGTCTTGTTGCCCTTGCCGGTGACCACGATCACGTCGCCGGCGCCGGGCAAAGGCACTTCGCGGCGCTTGAGGCCGAGGGCTTCGGAAATGCGCAAGCCTGATCCGTATAACAGCGCCATCACGGCGGCGTCGCGCGCCAGGATCCAGGGATCGCGCTCCTCGCCGGCACGCTCGTCGGCGTCGGCAAAGCGCTTGGCCGCCGCCACATGGATCGGTTTCGGCAAGGTCTTGGCGACTTTGGGCGCTCGGATCGCGGAGAGCGCGCCGACCCTGCCTTTGCCCTCGCGCTCGAGGAAGCGTCCGAACGAACGCAGGCCGGCGAGGCTGCGCATCAGCGACCGGCTATTGATCTCATCGGCTCGCCGCATCGCCATGAACGCCCTGATGTCGGTAGGCTCCAGCGCGGCAAAGCGCGGCAGCGTCACGCGCTCGCCCCAATATTCGGCGAGAAAGATCAGGCACTGGCGAACGTCCCGGGCATAGGCTTCGAGCGTCTTCGGCGACAGCCTGCGTTCGGCGCGCAGATGCGACAGCCAATGCATCATCTCCCGCGCGATGGCCTCATCGGCGTAGTCGAGTTCGATCGGTTGGACGGCAGGCGCTGGTTGGGGCATGGTTTTTCGGATGCCGGTGATATTTCATTATATCGCATGCGGTTCGTTTCCCCTTCGCTAATTTGCGAAACCGGCGGTAGCCGTAAGCGCGGGCCGGCCTTAATCTCGCAGCCGTCTTAAAGCCAGTTGATTCCGTGATGGACCATGCCCTCCGCGCCTCAAGCCCAGCCGCGTTATCGACGCGCGTCGTCGATGTGCTGGTGCCGGTCGCGCTCGACCAGACTTATTCCTATCGCGCACCGCGCGGCATGGAACTCAAGCCGGGCGACGTGGTGTGCGTGCCGCTGGGACCGCGCGAGGTGGCTGCGGTGGTGTGGGCGGAAAACCCCAATCCCGACCCTCGCCTGCATAATCGCCTGAAGGATGTCAGCGACAAGCTCGACGTGCCGCCGCTGAAGCCGGAATTGCGGGCGCTGGTCGATTGGGTCGCAAATTACACATTGTCGGCGCGCGGCATGGTGCTGCG
>DASZTN010000072.1:0-21348 GCA_035547995.1 Bradyrhizobium sp.
TGTATCACGCCCGTTGGTGGTCGAAGGCGCCGGCGGATTGCTGGTGCCGCTGACGCGCGAGCTCACCTATATCGACATGTTCGTGCGATGGCGCGCGCCGGTCGTGCTATGCGCGCGGACCACGCTCGGCACCATCAACCACACGCTGCTCTCGATCGAGGCCATTCGCGCCCGCGGCATTGCGCTGCTCGGCGTCGCCTTCATCGGCGAGGAGAACGCCGATTCCGAAGGGATCATCACCGGGCTCGGCGGCGTGCGCCGCCTCGGCCGATTGCCGCGGCTTCAGTCGCTGACGCCGGATACGTTGAAGGCGGCATTTGCCATGCATTTCGATGTGGACGATTTCTTGAAGGACGGCCGATGACGTCAGGCTCGCCGGTGTGGCACCCATTCACCCAGCACGCGGTGCAAGGCGAAATGCCCACCATCGTCAGTAACGAGGGGGCGTGGCTAAAGACCGCCGACGGGCGCCGGATCTTCGACGCGATCTCGTCCTGGTGGGTGGTGACCCACGGCCATCGCCATCCGCAGATCATGCAGGCCATCAAGGATCAGACCGACCTTCTCGACCAGATCATCTTTGCCGGCTTCACCCATCCGCCGGCAGAGGAATTGGCACGGCAGCTGGTGGCGGTCACGCCACCCGGGCTGCAATATGTATTCTTCTCCGACAGCGGCTCGACGTCAGTCGAAGTCGCGCTGAAGATGGCACTCGGCTTCTGGCAGCATTCCGGCGAGGATCGCCGCCGCATCCTGGCACTTGAAGGCGCTTATCACGGCGACACGATCGGCGGCATGTCGGTCGGCGAGCGCGGCGTTTTCAACGCGCCATATGAACCGCTGCTGTTCGATGTCAGCCGTCTGCCATTTCCGCATCCAGGGCGCGAGCAGGAGACCCTGCAGGCGCTGGAAAAAGCCTGCCGTCACGAGGCTGTGGCAGCCCTGATCGTCGAGCCCTTGATCCTCGGCGCCGGCGGCATGCTGATCTACGAGGCACGCGCGCTCGCCGAGATGGCGCGCATCTGCAGGTCCCATGGCGTGCTGTTCATCGCCGACGAGGTGATGACCGGCTGGGGGCGGACCGGGACTTTGTTTGCCTGCGAGCAGGCGGACATCGAGCCCGACATCGCCTGCTATTCAAAGGGCCTCACCGGCGGCTCGGTGCCGCTTGCAGTGACGCTGTGCCGCCGCAAGATTTTCGACGCGCATTATTCGCAGGACCGGCGCAAGACCTTCTTCCACTCCAGCTCCTACACCGCCAATCCGATTGCATGTGCGGCCGCCGTCGCCAATCTCAGGATATGGCAGAGCGAGCCGGTAATGGACCGGATCAAGAACATCGCCGCGGTCCATACGGCAGCGCTCGATCGCTTCCGAGACGACAGGCGGTTTGCCAATGTCCGCCAGATCGGCACCATCGCGGCGCTCGACCTCGCCGTAACCGATGCCGGTTACCTCGCCGACATCGGCCCCCGCCTCTACCGGCACTTTATCACGCGCGGCTTTTTGGTTCGCCCGCTCGGCAACACCATCTATTTGATGCCCCCTTACTGCAGCACGGCGGACGAACTCGACGCGGTCTATCAGGCGATCGCCGAAGTCACGCAGACTTCGTGATCGTAGCGGAACGCGGAGATCACCAAAGCGTTCAATTCGGACGCTGACGCTGCCAGCCGATGCCCGCCCGGATATTTATCTAGATTTTGTCGATTCGCCCTGAGCCATGTAACATTCAGGCGTTAACGGCGTTGACCACCTTATTGCGGGGGTTTTCACGTGACCGATTTCGTTATTGAGGAAGGCCTGCCTTATCCGCTGGGATCGCATTGGAGCGGAAAGGGCACCAATTTCGCGATCTTCTCCGCCAACGCCACCAAGGTCGAGGTCTGCCTGTTCGACGGCGACCAGGAGACGCAGCGCTTCGAACTGCCGGAATATACAGATCAGGTCTTTCACGGATTCATCTCCGGCGTCGGCCCCGGCACCTTCTACGGCTATCGCGTCTATGGACCCTATCAGCCGGACGCCGGTCATCGCTTCAATCCCAACAAGCTACTGCTCGATCCTTACGCCTGCGCCCATGCCGGCTCACTTAAATGGGACCCGGCCGTATTCGGCTACAAGATGGAAAGCGGCGATGATCTGACCTTCGACGAGCGCGACAGCGCGCCGTTCGTGCCGAAATGCGTCGTGGTCGATCCCAACTTCGATTGGACACGCGAGGCCGAGCAGCACAACGTGCATTGGGACGAGACTGTTGTCTACGAAACGCATGTCAAGGGATTCACCAAGAAACACCCCGGAATTCCGGAGCAACTGCGCGGCACCTATGCCGGATTCGGATCGACGGCGGTCGTGAATTACCTGAAGGCGCTTGGCGTCACTTCGGTCGAATTGTTGCCGATCCACTCCTTCATCAATGACGACAATCTGCTCCGGAAGGGCCTGACCAATTACTGGGGCTATAACACCATCGGCTTCTTCGCTCCCGATCCGCGTTACGCCGCCGACGTGCCCAACAGCCTGCGCGAATTCAAGGAGATGGTATCGAAGCTGCACGGCGCCGGTCTCGAGGTGATCCTCGACGTCGTCTACAATCACACGGCGGAAGGCAGCGAGCTAGGCCCGACCTTATCGTTCAAGGGAATCGACAACGCCTCTTATTATCGCCTGCTGCCGGACCAGAAGCGCCACTACATCAACGACACCGGCACCGGAAACACCCTCAACCTGTCGCATCCGCGGGTGATCCAGATGGTGATGGACAGCCTGCGCTATTGGGCAGGTCATATGCACGTCGATGGCTTTCGCTTCGATCTCGGCACCATCCTGGCGCGCGAAGTCCATGGCTTCGACGAGCAGAGCGGGTTTCTGAAAGCGATGGATCAGGACCCGTTGCTCGCGACCATCAAGCTGATTGCCGAACCCTGGGATTGCGGCCCCGGCGGTTATCAGGTCGGCGGCTTCCCGCCGGGCTGGGCGGAATGGAACGACAAGTTTCGCGACACCGTGCGCGATTACTGGCGCGGCGAAGCCACACCGGCAGCGCTCGCACCCCGCCTGCTCGCCTCCGGCGACGTGTTCAACCGCAGCGGTCGCCGCAGCTGGTCGAGCGTCAATTTCATCACTGCGCATGATGGCTTCACGCTGAATGATTGGGCGAGCTACAACGACAAGCACAATGAAGCGAACGGCGAGAACAACAACGACGGCAATTCCAACAACCGCTCCTGGAATTGCGGCGTCGAAGGTCCAACCGACAACAAGGACGTCCTGGCGCTGCGCGAACGGCAGAAGCGCAACATGCTGGCGACGCTGCTGCTGTCGGAAGGCACGCCGATGCTGCTTGGCGGTGATGAATTCGGCCGCACGCAGCAAGGCAATAACAACGCCTATTGCCAGGACGGCGACATCTCCTGGTTCGACTGGAATCTCGACGACAGGGCGAATGAGCTTCTGACCTTTGCCAGGAAGCTCATCCAGTTGCGCCGGGACTACCCGATCCTTCGCCGCAGCCGTTTCCTGACCGGCGAGCACGACGAGGAGCTGAATATCCGCGACGTCACCTGGATCAATGCTGATGGCGCCATGATGCAGCAATCCGACTGGAACAGCAGCTGGGCCAAATGCTTCGGCATGCTGCTCGACGGCAGATGCCGGAAAACCGCAATGCCACGTCATGGCGGCGACGAGACGGTGTTGATCGTCATGAATGGCTACGAGGGGGCGGTCAATTTCAAATTGCCGCACACTTCCGCCGGGTCAGGATGGCTGTTGTTGCTCGATACCAATAAGGCCGAGGCCGCCTCCGATAGGCCGTTTGATTTTGACAGCCTCTACGAGGTGACGGGACGGTCGCTGTCGGCGTTCACCGCCAGTTCATGAACGGGCCTTCATGGTTGCGCGGTCCGGCCCGCCGGCAACATTGCTTTAATCATAAACGGACACAGACGGCTGCCCGTCTTGTGGCGCTTTCGTGCGCCTTAAAGCAGAAAACGCGTTAAGCCAGAAAGCAAGATTAATAACATAAAGGTCTGGGCAAATTGTCGTGTTGTGCTATCACGCGAACTCCTCGACTTGATGCTGGCCACGCCGCATCGCCTCTTGGAAAGCATGGAAAACACAGGCTTGAGCCCGCGCTTGGCGAAGGCAAAGCGGAACGGAGCGCGATGACGCATCGCTGAACGTTTGATGACCAAGGGTGACGCCCGCAGCTGCGGGCAGGATCGCAGCAAACCTGGATTCCGTGCCGTTCGCTACGGCATGACGCAGGGTGCCGCATGACCCTGGTTGCCGCACCCGAGATCAAACGTGGCAGCGCTGCGGCAACCACATACCTGCTGCCGCTCGCCCTGCGCAACTTTGTCCGCAACTTTGAAACCGGCCTGGTCACTGTCGCGATCGTGATCGGCCTGCTCAGCGGACTTCTGGTTGCGGCGATCTCGCATCTCAGCGAATTCGCGCATTCGATGCTGTTCGATATTCCGTTTGATGCAAGGCTCAGTGCCACCGGGGTCATTTCCTGGCAACGGACGCTGCTGATCCCGACGCTCGGCGGACTGCTGCTGTCGATCATCGCGGTGATCGCCGTCCGCCGGGTTAAGGGCCAGCAACTGGCCGACGCCATCGAAGCCAATGCACTCTATGGCGGGCGCGTCTCGTTCCGAGGCAGCATCCTCATTTCAGTCCAGACGCTGCTCTCGAACGGCTTCGGCGGATCGGTCGGCCTGGAGGCCGGCTACACACAGATCTGCTCGGCGTTCGGTTCACATATCGGACAGCGGCTCGCGGCCCGCCGCGCCGATATGAGGCTATTGGTCGCCTGCGGGGCCGCAGGGGCCATCAGCGCGGCCTTTTCCGCGCCGCTCGCCGGCGCCTTCTACGGTTTCGAGGTGGTGCTCGGCGCCTACACATCGGCCGGCCTGGTGCCGGTCATCGCCAGCGCCGTCGCCTCCTGGCTGGTGACGCGCCAACTGGCGCATCCATCGTTCCTGATGGTGCCGGGTTTCCCCTCGCCGGTTTCGTTCGAAATGATCGGCCAGACCCTCCTGATCGGCGTGATCTGCGCCTTCGGTAGCGTCGTCGAGATGCTCGCGGTCGCATTTTCCGAACGCTGCTTCAAGAAGCTCTCGGTGTTCAACGGCTTTTTGCGGCCGATGCTTGGCGGCGCCCTGCTCGGCTCGCTGGCGCTGCTGACGCCGACCGTGCTCGGCGCCGGCCATGGCGCCATGCAGCTCCTGCTGGTCAGCAATCCCACCTGGTTGCTGCTGACTACGACCGTCACCTTCAAGATGCTGGCGGCGGCAATTTCGCTGGGCTCCGGCTTCCGCGGAGGTTTATTCTTCGCTTCACTGATGCTAGGCGCGCTCACCGGCCAGCTTTACAGCGTCGTGACCAGCGGATGGTTTCCCGACCAGGCGCTGCAGCCGGGAACAGCGGCGATCGCGGGCCTGGCGGCATTCGGCACCGGCGTGCTCGGCGCGCCGTTCAGCATGATCTGTCTGGCGCTCGAGATCACCGGCGATTTCTCGGTCACGGTAGGCGCTGTGGTCGCCTCATCGATTTGCGCCCTGATCGTCCGCGAACTGTTCGGCTACAGTTTCGCAACCTGGCGCTTCCACCTCCGCGGCGAAGCCATTCGCGGGCCGCAGGATGTCGGCTGGGTGCGACAATTGAACGCGACCTCGCTGATGCGTACGGATTTCGAGATAGCGCTCAGCACCACGCCAATTTCCGAGGCGCAGAAAGTGTTCTCACCCGCCCAGGTCAGGCAGATCGTGCTGCGTGACCCAAACGGCACCTATGCCGGCATCGTGACCTCGGCCGACCTGCATTCAATTGGGACCGACGACAATCTTCCGCTGGCAACCATCGCCCGCCAGCAGGACGAATTCCTGCTGCCGAGCGCCTCGATCCGCGACATCATGGCGATGTTCGAGCGCTCCGAAGCCGACGTCCTTGCCGTTCTCGACCGCGCCGATCATCGCGCCACCATCGGGATCGTCAGCGAGGCACATGTATTGCGCACCTATGGCGAGGAGCTGGAGCGCCGCAATGAGGAAGTCTTCTTCCGGTAAACTTTTGTTTTGACGCCTTTTCTTCACGCGAACCGGGCGTCCATCCCGGATCGAGTCCGGGACAGGCTTCGCCCGAAAGCGCTATGCCGTTACGGCCGCAGATCCATGTCGATCCGCACGAAATCGCCACGATAGGTGACCTCGCCGAGATAGATCACGGTATGGTCGGCGGACGTAAAGACGCGGCGGACTTCGGCCACCGGCGAATTCAACGGGATTTGCAAGAGCTTTGCCACATCGAGATCGGCGGTGCCGATCGTCAGCGTCTGTCGCGCGCTCGCGATTGCCGGGTCGCGCAGATCGTGCAGGATCGGAATCACCGTCTCGTTGCGGAACCGTTTGGGCGAGCGCCGGAACACTTTCTCATCGAGATAGATCGAGATCACGCAGTAAGGCCGCTTCTCGCGCGAATGAACGCGGCGCATGAAGACGTATTTCGCCGCGGGCCTGCCGTCCTCCGGCACCAGCGGCGCATCGGTGCGACTCTCGGAGATGTTGATGATTTCTGGCGAGGTGTCGCGGTAGACTTCGGCAAGATCGGACAGCGTCGTCTCCACCTTGAGCCAGCGGTCCTGTTTCACCGTGCCGGTGACGAAGGTGCCGCGGCCCTGCTGCGCCTCGACCACGCCGTCGCGCGCGAGCAGGTCGACCGCCTGGCGGATGGTGACGCGGGAGACGCCGAACTCCTCCGCCAGCAATTCGTTGGCGGGCAGACGAAAGCCTTTGGTCCAGATGCCGCGCGCGATCCGCTGCCGGAAAATATCGGCGATCTGGGCATATTTCGGAACGTGACTGTCGGAAATCAAATCCATCTCACGTCCTCCGCCTCGCGCGGGCATCCTTTCAAAGCGTTTTCGAGCGAATGGATACCGGTTCGCCCGAGGAGACGCGTCCAAACAAAAGCCAGAAGCCCGGTTCTGAGTCCATCGGAACCAAAGGGGCTCTATGACAGAACCAGCGCGGCGCCTCTTTCGCCGATCATCAGGCTCGTCGCGTTGGTGTTGGCCGAGGTGATCTGCGGCATCACCGAGGCATCGATCACGCGCAGCCGGTCGACGCCGCGAACCCGCAATTGCGGATCGAGCACCGATTTGTCGTCGCTGCCCATCCGGCAGGTGCCGATACAGTGAAATACGGTGCCGCCGGTATTGCGTGCGAATTCCCACAAACCGCCGGGCGTATTGACCGCCTCGCCTGGCACCACCTCGATGTCCCAGAGCCCGCGGAACGATTTCTGCCGATAGATGTCGCGCAGGATGTTCAATCCCGAGACGATGGTCTTGCGATCGATCTCTTCGGCAAAATAATTCGGCTCGATGCGCGGCTGTTCGAACGGATCGGTGGATGTGATCGCCAGCCGGCCACGCGATTTTCCGTGGCATTGCCACACCGAGGCGGTGAATCCCGAATAGCTGTGCAGGGGATCGCCGGGCTTGTCGACCGATAGCGGCATCACATTGAACTGCACGTCCGGCCGTCCGCCGACGGCGTATTCGGTGCAGGCGGCGCCGCCGACCTGCCCCGCACCTGCAGTCAGTGGGCCCCTTCCGGCCACCATCCATTCGATCCCCATCCTGGCAAGCGCAAACGGATTACGGACCTGATCGTTGAGCGAGATGCGATCTTTCAGCCGGACGATCATCCGCGCCTGATAGTGGTCCTGCAGATTCTGGCCGACTTCCGGTGCATCGGCGATGACGGGAATGCCGAGCCCGCGGAGCAGACCGGCCGGACCGATGCCCGAGAGCTGCAGAAGTTGCGGCGACTGCAACGCACCTGCCGACAGGATCACCTCGCGCTCGGCCGTCGCCTCCTGCGTCCGGCCGTCCTTGATCCACTGCACACCGGTTGCAACCTGCCCGCGGAACAGGACCTTGCTGACCTGGGCACAGGTGATGATGGTGAGGTTCTTGCGATGCGCGATCGGACGCAGGAACGCCGAGGCCGAGCTCGAACGCCAGCGCCGGCCGATGCCAAGCTGATAGGTGCCGACGCCGAAGGTGCTCTCGCCGTTGAAATCCGGATTGCGCGGCAATCCATATTCCACGCCGGCGTCGATCCACGCCGCGGAGGCGCGGTTGCCCGTGCGCAGATTCGACACTTCGAATTCGCCGAGGGCGCCGTGATACTGGCTCTCGCCGCCGTGATAACGTTCGTAGCGACGGAAATACGGCAGCAGCTCGCGGTAGTTCCAGCCGGCCGCGCCCATGCGCTCCCAATCGTCGAAATCCTCATGCTGGCCGCGAATGAAGATCAGGCCATTGATCGACGACGAGCCGCCGATGACGCGGCCGCGCGGCCAGACGATGGCGCGTCCGCCGCTGCCTTCGCCTGGTTCGGTCTTGAACAGCCGTGAGAAACGCTCGTTATAGATGGTGCGATAATAGCCGACCGGGAGTTTGAGCCAGAAATTGCGGTCCGAGCCGCCGGCTTCCAGCAGCAGCACACGGCACGACGGATCGGCCGACAGCCGGTTCGCTACTACGCAGCCGGCAGAGCCGGCGCCGACGATGATGTAGTCATATCCTTGCGCGGCCATTTCTCTCCAGTCCGATCAGGCGGTGCGATATTGTTCGATCGAGGCGAGATCCGGTTCGATGCCGAGACCTGCATCCTCGCCCAATGTCACCGCGCCGTCCTTGACACTGGCGACCGGACCGCAAAACCGGTCACGCAATGGATTGTCGTTGGCGTCGACCTCGAGCAGTCCATTGCCGCCTACCCCGGCCAGCAGATGCGCCGACGCCAACAGGCCGATGCCGCCGCCGAGATAATGCGGACAGAACGTCTTGCCGGATTTCAGGATGTCGCGTGCGATTCCGGTACAGACGGTCAAGCCGCCCCATTTGGCGATATCGGGTTGGACCACGGCGAGCACATCATCACCGAGCACCTCGGCAAAGCCGGCGCGGCTTGCAACATTCTCGCCTGCGGCGAGCGGCACACGCGCCTGCTTGCGCAAGTTCTGCCACTCCTGCCATGGCCGGTCGGCGCGAATGGGCTCTTCCAGCCAGGCGAGATTGAACTCGGCGAGCGTCGGGGCCAGTTCGAGTGCGCGATCGATCGTCCAGCCCTGATTGACGTCAGCCGCCAGCATGCCATCGCCGACTAGCTCGCGCAGCGAGGCGAGATTGGCGCGATCGCCCGCAGGCTCGAAACCGATCTTCAGTTTCAGCGCGCGATGGCCTCGCGCCAGCGCCGCTTCCGCCGTCTGCCGCGATCCGGTGGGATTGATGCCGCTGGCATAGACCCTGATCGTCGGACCGTAGCCGCCGAGCAGCTTCCACAACGGTACATGGCGGCGCCGCGCATGGAGATCCCAGATCGCAAGATCGATACCAGCGATTGCCTGCGCGAACGGACCGGCTTCGCCGGATTGCAGCGCCAGCACGGAGGTGCCCTGCGTCAGCATATCAAAGATTTCGGCGGGCTCGCTGCTGGTGCGCCCGACAATCGCCGGCGCCAGGATTTCATTGACCAGCCGAGTGCGATGTTCGCCGCCTACGGACGGAAAGTTCGACCACACCTCGCCCCAGCCGACATGACCATCCGTGTCTTCAACGCGCACGAAGACCGCCGGCCGGTTCAGCATCCGGCCAAAGGAGGTGACGACGGGCGTCGACAGCGGATAGCGGTAGCAGAAGGCCTGAAGGTTCCGGATGGTGAAGGCTTGCGAAGTCATGATGTCATCCGAAAGTGCGCCTCGGCACCCACTTGTATGGTCCTCTTATCTATAATATGACCTCCCTCAGTTCAACTGGAATTGCATCCGGAAACGCTAGATGAAGCAAAGTGTCGCGAGACGCTTTTTATTGGGGCTTGCGCCGTGGGCCGGCGTGATCGTGCTTTGGTATGCGGTGCGCTTAAGCGGCCTCGTCAATGCCTCCTTGATTCCCGCGCCGCATCAGGTGGCGGCGAAATTCGTCGACCTGCTGCTGCATCATGGCCTGTTGATCGACATCTACGCTTCGACCCGCCGCGTCTTCCTCGGGGTTGCGCTCGGCATTCTCGTCGCGGTCCCGGTCGGCTTCCTGCTCGGCTGGTACCGGCCGGCGCGCACTTTTGCCGATCCGATGATCAACTTCTTTCGTGCGCTGCCGCCGATCGCACTGATACCGCTGGTGATCGTCTATTTCGGCATTGATGAGGTCGCCAAGCTCGTCATCCTGTTCTATGCCTCGTTCTTCTCCGGCGTAATCGTGATGTATGAAGGCGTGTCGCAAATCACACCGCTTTATATCCGCGTCGCCAAGACGCTCGGCGCCAGCGAATTCGAGATTTTCCGCAAGGTCATCATTCCGCTCACGGTCCCGCATATCCTCACCGCGTTGCGCGTGGCCCTCGGCGTCGCCTGGGCGACGCTGGTTGCCTCCGAACTCATCGCCGCTCAGCGCGGCCTTGGTGCCATGATCCAGAATGCCTCGACCTATTTCCTGCTCGACGTCATCTATGTCGGCATTATCTGCATCGGCGTCATCGCGCTGATCATGGACCTGATCCTGCGCAAGATCAGCGCCCGCCTGCTGGCGTGGCAGGAGCGAGCTGCAGCATGAATGGACCGGCCAAAACCGCCAAGCGCGCGCAATTCGACCACGTATCGCTCACCTTCGGCACGCCGAAGGGACCGCTCAAGGTCGTCGAGGACGTCACCTACGATATCTACGACGGCGACTTCATCGCCGTGATCGGCCCGTCCGGCTGCGGCAAGACCACGATGATGAGCATGCTGGGCGGCTTTCAGAAGCCGACCTCCGGCCAGGTGCTGTTTGACGGCAAGCCGGTCGCCGGGCCCGGCCCTGAGCGCGGCGTCATCTTCCAGGAATATGGCGTGTTCCCGTGGCTGACAGTGAAGCAGAACATCGCTTTTGGCCTGCAGCTCAAGGCCAATCATGTCGAGGCCAGGGAGCGCGAGGAGATCTGCCGGCACTATCTTGATCTCATGGGCCTTTCGGATTTCGCCAACTCCCATCCGAAGCATCTGTCCGGCGGCATGCGGCAGCGGCTGGCCATCGCCCGGGCCTATGCGGTGAAGCCGCAGTTCCTGCTGATGGACGAGCCGTTCGGAGCGCTCGATGCGCAGACCCGCGCCAATATGCAGAACCTGCTGCTGCGCGTGCTCTCGAGCGAAGGCAAGACCGTCATGCTGATCACCCATTCGGTGGAAGAGGCGATCTATCTTGCCTCCCGCATCGTGGTGGTGACGGCGCGACCGGCACGGATCAAGGAGATCATCGACGTGCCCTTCGCCTATCCGCGCGATGAATCGATTCAGGAACGACCCGAATTCGGCGAGCTGCGCAGCCATATTCGCGAGCTCGTCATGAACGAATATCGCGCTCAACAGGCCCAGATGCGGCCTGTATCATTCTCTGAATAAGCAAAGAAGCGAATGGAGGAATAAGCCATGGATCGACGGCAATTTCTGACGACGACGGCCGGTGTCGCACTGGGATCATTTGTAGCCTCGGCGCCTGCGATCGCCCAGGCCAAGACCAAGCTCCGCGTCGGTTATCTCCACACCGTCGCCGTTGACGGCCAGATCTGGACCGGCATGGACAAGGGCTTTTTCGACAAGCAGGGGCTCGATCTCGAGCTGCGCCAGTTCAACACCGGGCTCGAAGTCTTCCAGGCGTTGATCGGCGGCAGCCTCGACGTGCTCTCCACGGGGGCCGTGGTTTCGAACTTCCCTGCCCGCGGCCAGGGCAAGGTATTCCTGATCAATGACATCGAAGTGGCAACCGCCCAGCTTTGGGTCCGGGGCGATCAAGGCATCAAGACATTCGGGGATCTGAAGGGAAAACGCATCGCGACCGCCACCGGCACCACGGCGCATGTCTTCCTGGACAAGGCATTGCGCGCCAACAAGATCGATCCGAAGGACGTCCAGCTCCTGAACCAGAGCATGCCGGCCGCGGTGACGTCGTTCGTTTCCGGCGCGGTGCCTGCAGTGGCGCTGTGGGTACCGTTCAATATCACCGTACGCGACAAGGTGCCGAGCGCGATCAAGCTCGCCGACGCCTCGGCCTATTATCCGCAGGCCGCGATCGTCGATGGCTGGGCGGCCGCGAACGACTATTACGAGCCGAACAAGGAAACACTTGCCAAGCTGATCAAGGGCTGGGCCGAAGCCAATGATTACATCATTGCGAACAGCAAGGACGCGATGGAAGCGCTGCAGAAGGGCCATTATAGCCAGATGCCGTTGACCGACATCAACGAGCAGTTCAAGGCGCAGAAGATGTTCACCTCGCGCGACTGGAAGCGGCTCTATTCGGACGGCACTGTCGTCAACTGGCTGCAGCAGTCGACTGACTTCTTCATGGCCAACGCCGGAATCAAGGACTTCACTCCCGCAAGCAAGTATTTCGATCCCAGTCTCTACCTGAAGACCATCACCTGAAGTTTCGCAAGCGCCCTTGGGGCGTTTTCGAAGAAAACGCGTCGAAACAAAAACCTGGGGCCTGGTTCTGATCCATCAGGACCCAGAAAAGCTCTAACGATTGGCGGAAGCGACGGAAGTTCTGACGACGTCCGGCGGCGCCGGGCGTCGATGTCCGAACGTGCTGTCGACATCGCGGTTGGACGGCGAAATGAGGTTGCGCCCGTGCGGGAAGGCCTCGGGCATATGTTCACGGATAAAGGACACCAGCTTCTCCCTGATTTCGCAACGCAAGTCCCACGATTGCGGCGCGTTCCTGGCGCTGACCAGCGCGCGCAGTTCGATGGTTTCCGGATGGCTATCGATCACCTGCAGGTTCACGACCGCGCCGTCCCACAGCTTGGATTCTCGCACCGCCTCCTCCAGCCGCCGCCTGATCCGCGAAACGTCGGCGGCGTAATCCACGTGCAGAACGATGGATCCGATCAGTGAAGCCGTATCCCGCGTCCAGTTCTGGAACGGCCGTTCGATGAAATAGGACAGCGGCACCACCATTCGCCGCCAGTCCCACAAGCGGATGACGACATAGGTCGAGGCGATGTCCTCGACCCAGCCCCATTCGTTCTCGATGATTACGGCATCTTCAATGCGGATCGGTTGGGTGACAGCTATCTGCACGCCGGCGATCAGATTGCTGAGCAACGGCCTTGCCGCAAGACCGACGATCAACCCGGCAGCGCCGGCTGAGGCAAACAGGCTGACGCCATATTGCCTGACGGAATTGAAGGTCATGAGTGCAGTCGATACCGCCACGACCACGATCAGCGTATCGATCACGCGCTTGAAGACGCGAACCTGGGTGACGTGCTTCCGCGCCAGGAAGTTCTCGGTGACGTCGGCGCGGAACCGCTGCAGATAACGCGCGGCTGTCATATCGACAGCACGGATCGAGATCCATCCGACCAGCGCAATCACGGCAACCGCGAACAAGCGGCTGAGCGGCTGGCGGATCGCATCGTCGAGGGGCGCCAGCGGCAGCACCAGCGCCACCGCAAGCAGGCAAACCGCAAGCCGTGTCGGGCCTGCGGTCCGGTCGAGGAAGAGCATCGCAGCCGGACGCTCCTCGCCGATCGCGCGGCGGATCCCACCGGTAGCGAGACGGTGCAGCAGCAAGGCAACGACGATCGCGCCGACGACGAGGCAAAGTCCCACGAACCACAGTGGCACCCAGCCGAAAATGTGGTGAAAATCTGAGCGGATTGAATCCATAGAACTTCCGTTGGCATTCACGGTAGGTCACGCCGCTAACGCCCGGCCAGTTCCGTTCGCTCCCCGTCCCAATGCAATGCAGCTTTTCGCTATATGCATCGCAACATTTTTATGAAAAACAAAACGTGCAGGTGGCGTTCAGCGATTGGCCTTCAGCGCCGCCTGCACGTTGCGGCCGGTCCGCTCGATATGTTCCCGGAGCATCTCGACCGCCTGACGGCTGCGCCGCTGGATCACCAATTGCGCGATCGCAGCATGTTCCGCCGGTACGTCGCGATCGGGCGGATTCTTCTTCAGGAAGATACGACGATAGCGGTCGCTCTGGTCATGCAGCGTGGCGCAGAACTGGCGCAGCAGCGGCATCCCGCAAGCGGAGATCAGTTCGCAATGGAAGGCGCGATGTGCCGCTTCCCATTCCTCCTGCTCGGTCGCCGAGCGCGAACCGCGCTTGCAGCGCGACAGCGTATGCAGCGCCGCGAGCACCCGCCCTTCCCATGCAACGTCGCCATGGACCATGGCCTCCTTGAGCGCCCAGCATTCGAGCTTGACCCGCAGCTGCGTCACCTCGGCGAGATTCTCATCCGATACTGACGTGACACGATAGCCGCGCTGGTCGACCACCGTGACCAGGCCGTCGCTCTCCAGCCGGCACAGCGCCTCGCGCAGCGGACTGAGACTGACGCCGAAACTCTCACGCAGGCGATCGAGGTTGAGCTTGGCGCCGGGGACCAAATCGCCGCGCATGATCGATGCCCGGATCCGCGCCACCAGCGCCGTCGACATGGTTCTTGCAGCGGGCGTCGCATCGTCTGATCGTACCTCGCTCGGCATCGTCATCACCCTCCGGCGACAGGTCCAAAACCGTAGAGTTTTGCGGGATTATCGACCAGCGCGAGCTGGCGCGTCTTCTCGTCCGGCAGCCAGAGCGGAATCAGGTCGACGATGTCGCCATCGTTCGGCATCGGCGTCGGGCAGATCGGATGCGGCCAATTGCTGCCCCATATGATGCGGTCCGGCCGGCTCGCGACCACACGCTCGATCATAGGCAGCATATCGCGATGCGGATAGGGCTCGGCCGACAGACGGTAAAGGCTCGCGAGCTTGACCCAGCAACGGTCGGTGTCGAGCAGGCGCAACAGCGTCTTGAACGGCGCCGAGTCCACGCCTTCCCTGGCGCTGATCCGCGCCAGATGGTCGAGCACGAAGGGACTCTTGGTCTGTTCAAGAACCGGCGCCACGTCGACCAGCTCCCCGGCGCGGCCGAAATGAAGCACCAGATGCCAACCGAGATCGAAGGTTTCTTCGGCTAGCGGCTTCAGATGTGCGAACGATGCGCCGCCGCTGACTACCGTAGACATCCGGCAGCCTCGCATGCCGCGGCGATGCATCTCTTCCAGCTCCTTGCGCGGCAGGCCGGACGGGATGACGGCAACGCCGCGCAACTTGTCCGGCCTGCGGTCCAGCGCCGCCAGCGTCGCGCTGTTGTCGGTGCCATGGGCACCGCCATGGACGATTACGGCGCGATCGACACCCAGTATGCCGTGCAGCTTCTCCAGGTCCTCGAGCGTGCAATCTTCCGGCGTATAGCTGCGTTCCGGGCTGAACGGAAACTGCATCTGCGGCCCGAACACATGGACGTGGCAATCGCAGGTCCCACGCGGCAATTGGAAAGCCGGACGTTTGGTGTTCCGATCAGGGCCGGGGCATGCGTGCATCGAATAATTCCTTCATATTCTGGCGCGAAAACCACAACAGCAGATTTGACATTGCATGGTGCAAGCGTCAACGCTAGAAATCTATGATATCTAGAAAATCGATGATCTGAGGAAACGTGATGATTTCTCGACTTGCAGTCCTGGCAGCCGCGCTGATCTCGCTCTGTTGGTCTGGTGTGGCATCTGCCGAGACCTACCCCAACCGTCCCATTCACATTGTGGTCCCCTTCCCCGCCGGCGGCTCCAACGACGTGGTGGCACGCTTCCTCGGCATGAAACTGTCCGACATCACCGGCCAATCCGTGATCGTTGACAACCGCGCGGGCGCCAACGGCAATATCGGCTCGGAATATGTCGCACGCTCGGCGCCGGATGGTTACACGCTGCTATTGACGGCGCCGGGACCGCTCGCGGTCAACCAGGCGCTCTATAAGGATTTGGGATTCGATCCGGCCAAGGACTTCGCGCCGATCGCACTCGTGGCATCGGTGCAGATCGTGCTCACCGTCAATCCCAAGGTGAAAGCGAAGTCCGTAGCTGAACTGATCGCGCTCGCCAAGGCGTCACCGGGCAAGCTCAATTTCGGCTCGTCCGGCATCGGTTCCACCAATCACCTCGCCGGCGAATTGTTCAAGAAACTTGCCGGTATCGACATCGTCCACGTGCCCTATCGCGGCGCCGCGCCGGCAATGAACGATCTCGTCGCCGGTCAGATCCCGATCCTGTTCGACAACATGCCGGCAGTGCGGCCACAGGCGCTTGCCGGCGCCCTGCGTCCGCTCGCCGTCGCCGGCCACACCCGGTCGCCGCTGTTTCCGGACCTGCCGACGATGGAAGAAGCCGGCGTTCCCGGCTTTGAGGCAACCTCCTGGTTCGGACTGGTCGCGCCCGCCAAGACGCCGCCAAAGGTCGTGAAGGCGCTGACTGAGGCCGTGAAGAAAGCGCTTGCTGATCCGGAGACCGCCCACAAACTCAATGACGTCGGCGCCGAGCCGGGCACGCTGTTCGGAGACGACTTCGGCAAATTCCTAGCTTCCGAAAGCAAGAAATGGGGAAAAGTGGTCAAGGATTCCGGTACCGCGATGCAGTGATCCTATAGCGTTTTCGGGCGGAAGCCCGTCCCGGAGCTTTCATTTCAATCAGGACCAATGGACCGTTCATGAGCGAAAAGCCAACCCTTAGCGACCTCGAGAACCGCTATGCCGAGATGATCGGCTTCACCCCGCCGAGAATCGCAAAGCGCCTCAAACTGGGCATGCAAGTCGATCCCGATCTCGTCACAGCGTTGGAAGACTGGCGGATCGCGGCGCTGACGCCGAAGGCATTGGACCAGAAGACGGTGCAGTTGATGTCGTTCGCGATCCTGCTGGTCCAGACCTCGGAAGCTGCGACCAACCACGCGCGCGCGGCGATCAAGGCCGGCGCGACCCTCGACGAACTGCATGCGGCAGCGGGAGTCGCGGCCCTGTTCCGCGGCGTAGCTGCGTTCAACCTCGCCGGCGAGGTGCTCTCGACCCTGTTTCCGCCGAAGGACTAGGTGTTTAGTCCCGGGCTTGCATAGCGGGATGGATGCCGGTTCGCATGAAGAAACATGTCAAAGGAAAAAAGCTGTAACCCCTCAGTCGAACCAGCCGCGCCGCTTGAACCACAGCAGCGGCAGTAATCCGCTGGCAATGACCGCAAGCCAGGCCAGCGGATAGCCGAAGCTCCAGCTCAGCTCCGGCATTTGCTTGAAATTCATGCCCCAGATCCCGACCAGGATCGTCGGCGGCACGCCGACGACGGACACGATCGTCAGAATCTTGAACAGGTCGTTCTGCTGAATATTGATGAAGCCAAGCACGGCATCGAGCAGCAGCTGGATCTTGTCCGACAGCCGCGTCTCGTAGTCGCTGAGCGAGGCCACATCCTTCGACACCGCCTCCAGCCGTTTCTTGGAAGACTGCGTGATCCATTCGCTGCCGACGTCGCCGGCGAAGGAAGCAATGCGCCCGACGCCCAGCAGCACGTCGCGCGCCTTGGCCAGCCGGTCGGCGAGATCGCCAACATTCTCCAGCGCCTCTCGCAGCTTGCGGCTGGAGCGCACAGGCCGCTTGCTACGCACCAGGCCGCCCTTGAATACCGCCCGTGACAGCGTGTCCGTCGTTGCGCCCAGATGTTCGAGCACGTCGGCGCCGCGGTCGACCATGGCTTCGAGCAGGCTGGTGAACACGCACATGCCGTTCTGCAGGCTCTCATCAGATGCGACCCGGTGCGCGACATCGTCGAAAATCGGCAGGGCCGAAAAGCGCACCGTCACCATAACATGCGGACCGATGATGAAGCCGACCGGCGTGAGATGAGTTTCCTTGAATTCATCGACCCGCACGGCAGGTGAACTGAGATAGAGCAGCCCGCGGTCGGAGATCAGCCGGCTCGACGCCTCGATCTCATTCAGCGAATCTTCCGACGGGACCCGTATCTTCAGCATCCGCTCGACGAACTGCTTTTCCTCCGCCGACGGATTCAGCAGATCGATCCAGATGATCTCGGAGGCAAGCTGCGCGCCTATATTCTGCCAATCATTGCTTTGGCTCCGGTACATTCTCAGCAAGGCGGACCTCTCCGTATCCTGGCGTCAGTTTCGGACACCGATACGGTAGCTGAGAAGGCGCGTTTCAGCCGGTGCGATATGCATCAGGCCCGGCTTATGGGTAAAATCGCCGTCAAACGCCTCGGGGCTGGCAAAGCCGCGCCAGGGCTCAATGCACACGAACGGCGCGCCGCCGGGCTTGGACCAGATGCCAAGTTCCTGAAATCCATCCCAGGAAACCTCAATTCCAGGCCCGCGATCGGCACCGTAGCGAACCGAGTTGCTTGCCAGCCGATCAAAGATCACGGCGTCGTCGTCGAACAGACGCTCCGAGAGTGCAAGCCTGTTGCCCCGGACCGGGCTGGGTTCCGGCATCGCTCGCATCAGGCCGCCTCGCAATCGCCGGATCGGCGCCGGTTCCTCGTTCGAAAAGGTGATCCTATAGGCTTCCTTGGCAAGCCCCGGCAGCAAAGGCCAATTGAACGCCGGATGCGCGCCGATCGAGGCCGGCAACATCCCCCCGCCGGTATTGGTGACTTCAAAGCTAACACCGAGATCGAAGCCGGCAACGGCGAAAGTCACGATAAGGCGGAATGCGAACGGATAGCGCTTGCGGGTCTCGTCATTGTCAGTGAGCACGATGCTGCAGGAACTCGCCTGGCATGATGCCCAGTCGAACCTCAGATCACGCGCGAAACCGTGCTGCGTCATCGGATAGGTCCTGCCGCCGTGATGAAGCTCGTCGTCCTTTAAACGCCCGACGATCGGAAACAACAGCGGCGAATGGCGTGGCCATTGCGGCCCTGCCTGCCACAACAGCTCAAATCCATCGGCATTTTTCAGCGAACAAAGCTCGGCGCCGAAAGCCTTGACGGCGGCCGTGATGCCGTCGCTACGGATCACGTGGATATCGCCGTCCATGTCCTATCCATGATCGTTCTACATGAGACTGCCGCTTTTATTACCGCGCGCTGCGGCACGCGTCGAGGCCTGCTCCATGGGGTTGGAACAGGCCTTTCCGGTAAGGCAGATAACGATCAGGCGGCGCGTCGAGGCGCCGCCATGGTTCAGGCGCCTTTGGCTTTTCGCGCCGCGATCTGCTGCAGCGCCCAGCGCGAATTCTTGCGCACCTCGGGATCGAGGTCGCCGGCGACCAGCGCCAGGAACGGCTCGCCGGACGGATGGGCGATCTCACCCAGCGCGGCAGCCGCTTCCTTGCGCAAATTTGCCTGCTCATGGGTGATGCAGCCACCGATCGGACGCACTGCACGGTCGATCTTCATCCTGCCGAGGCTGCGAATCGCCTTGAGCCGCACTTGCCAGAATTCATCCGACAGCGCAGCGATCAACTGGTCGGCTGCGATCGCCCCATTGGCATTCAGACCGAGCGTCTCCGCCGCCATCTCGCGCACCATCCAATCCTCGTCCTTGAGCGCGCGGGTGATCGATTCCGCTGCCGGCTTCATCTGCGAGAACGCCAGCGCACTGACGGCGGCTCGCCGGACGTGAGCATCGGGATCAGCGATCGATGCGGTCAGCGCCGGAATCGATTCCTCGAGTTTGAGAAAGCCGATCACGCCGATCGCCTGAACACGAACCGCGGCGTCGGTGTCCTGCAACGCCTGCAGCGCGGGCTTAAGCGTATCCTTGCGGCGCAACTCCTTCAGGGCACGCAGCGCGCCCATGCGGACGAAGGCATGGGGGTGCGTCACCAGCGGCAGGATCGCGTCCACGCAGGCTGGATCTTTCAGTTCCGCCATGCTGTCGGCCGCGGCAGACGCCACGATCCGCTCGGGATCGACCAGCAGCTTCACCAGGGCTTCGGCCGATTCCGGTCCGTCGAACTCGCCAAGCGCCATCGCCACCTGCTGGCGCACACCGGTGTCGGGATCGGCGACCATGTTGCGGAGGTAGCCGACAGCAGCCGGATCGCCGGACTGGCCGAGCGCGATGATTGCGACACGACGTTCGGCGGGATCAGCGGCTTGAAGACGCTCGTCCGCATCATCGAGATCGTCGTAGGATTCGAACGGGCTCGACATCACGACCTCTATTTCAGGAGATAGGGAATGTTGACGGTGACGGCGCCGGTCGGGCAATCGGCTTCGCACGGCATGCAGTACCAGCACTCGTCATAGGCCATGTAGGCCTTGCCGGTCATGTCGCTGATGCGCAGCACGTCGAGCGGGCAGACATCGACACACACCGTGCACCCCTTGTCGGCGATGCATTTGGCGTCGTCGACCACGACGGGAACGGAAGTCTGATAGGTAGCGAGCGGCATTTCGATCTCCTGTTATGGTGTTCGCAGGAATGTCAGGCGCTGGCGCGGATGCGCTGCTTGTCGTAGAGGTCCTTCTCCTCGTCGGCGATCGGTACCAGATAAGGCTGCACCGCCCGCTTCTCGCTGCTCATCTTGCCGTCCTGCTTGCTCAGCAGCGTGTGGCAGAACCAGTTCTCGTTGTCCTTTTCGGGAAAATCGGTGCGCAGGTGGTAGAGCCCCCAGCGGCTTTCCTCGCGATAGAGCGAGGCATGCGCGGCCATGTCGGCGCAGTCGAGGATCGATTGCGTCTCCAGCGCGCGCAGCAGTTCATGGGCGTTGCGCGCGATCATGCGCTGCTCCATGTCCTCGCGTACTTCGGCGAGACGGCGCTGGCCGAGTTCGAACTTGCGCGTGACCTTCGGCGGCTGCAGATAATCGTTCACCAGCCGCCGCGTCTTGTATTCGATCTGGTTCGGCGGAATGCCGTCCTCGCGCCTGGTCGGCGCCATCACTCTCTCATGCTCTTTCGCCACATCGGCGGCATCGAAATCCGCGAAGTCATGATTGTCGGCGAATTCCATCGCATCGATGCCGGCGACCGAACCGTTGGTGAAAGCGCCGAGCATGTAATTATGCGGCACGCTCGCCATATCGCCGGCGGCGTAGAGACCCGGCACCGTCGTACGTGCGAAATCGTCGACGAAGACGCCGGAGGCGCTGTGGCCCGAACAGAATCCGATCTCGGAAATATGCATCTCGATCGATTCCGTCCGATAATTTGTTCCTCGTCCCTCCTGGAAGCGCCCGCGCGTCGGCCGCTCGACCTTGTGCAGCGTCGCCTCAATCTCCTCGATTGTCTTGTCGTGCAGATGCTTGAGCTGAAGGAACACCGGTCCCTTGCCGGACAGCAGTTCGTTATAGAATTCCAGCATCATCTGGCCCGACCAGTAGTCGCATTCGATGAAGCGGTTGCCCTCGTTGTTCGCCGTATAGGCACCGTAAGGTCCGGCGACATAGGCGCAGGCCGGACCGTTATAATCCTTGATCAGCGGGTTGATCTGGAAGCACTCGAG
>DASZTN010000073.1:0-3137 GCA_035547995.1 Bradyrhizobium sp.
CCACCACGCAGGCGCCCGCTTTCAATTCGGCCGATGATGTCGAGTGCGATGAGTGCGGCGAGAGGGGAGATATCGTGACGAATCTTGCGGCTGGGATCAGGGCGTGAGTTTGAGTGGATCCGATGACGAATCGGGCAGGACGATACCAGATCGCTCGGCTTCTTCGCGAAGTAGGCGGACGATGTCGTCCTTGACCGGGATTCCTGTTCCACTGCGCTGCTTGGCAACGCGCTCTTCCGGTTCTCCCGGTATGAGAATTTCATCGACGCCGGCCGCGCGCGGCAATTCCCTGACAGTGTCAACGAAGGTGTCCATCCGCTGTTCGAAGTCCTGGCGCGGCATGAATAGGTCGGGCCGGATTGCGATGCAGACGTGGCCGACATTCTGCGGCTCTGAGTGATCGAAATAGAGGCTTTTGACATTGCCGGCGTAATTGGCGCCGGTCAGCACGCCGCACATCAGATCCATCAGCATCGAAAGCGCCGAACCTTTCACGCCGCCGAACGGCAGGCAGACACCTTCAAACGCTTTTTTGGCGTCGCGAGTGGGCCGTCCTTCGGCATCGAGCGCGAGGCCTTCGGCGATCTCTTCGTTATGCATGGCCGCGAGCCTGATCTTGCCGCGTGCAATGACGGTCATCGCCATATCGAGAACATAGGGTGTGTGGCCGCCGGGGACAGCCGCTGCGAACGGCGCGGCGCCGAGGAACGGCGTGCGGCCGCCCCACACGGAGATGGCAGGTGACGAATTGGTCCACGCGAAGCCGATATACCCCTTTGCGATCGCCTGCATGACGTAGATTGCGGCCATCCCGTAGTGGGTGCTGCGCTTTACGCCGACGAAGCCGATGCCGGCCTCCTCGGCCAGCGCCATCGCCTCGTTCATGGCGCGGCGGCCGGCCATGAAGCCCATGCCGTCGTCGCCATCGACCAGTGCAACCGCCGCCGCAATCTTCCGCGCGGTGATGTTCGGCTTCGGGTTGACCACGCCGCGCCGCAGCCGTTCGAGGTACATCGGGATGCGTGAGACGCCGTGCGAGTCGATGCCGCGTAAATTGGCGTCGATCAGCCCCTCGGCCACGATTCGCGCGTCTGCGCCGGGCAGCCCGGCCTTTTCGAAAATCGTGACGACAAAGGCCTCAAGCTTTTTGGGATCGAAATACGGCACGGCCACCACTTTCTGTTGCCCGGACATCGGCGGGTTGACTTATTGCATTTTTGTCGTCCAAAATGCAATCAAGTCAAAACAAGCGCACAGCGCCCACAGGAGGAGGAAACGCCATGCAAAGGTTGGGAAGCATTTTATTTGCCTGCGGATTGGCGTGGGTTTCGGTTCTCGCCGGACCGGCAGATGCCAAGACCGTGCTCAAGCTCGGCAACGTGCAGGCGCCGGGCATGCCGGTTCAGGCTGGCCTCAAGAAATTCGCCGACCTCGTCAACGAGCGAACCAAGGGCGAGGTGGTCGTCGAGATTTATCCGGCGGCGCAACTCGGCAGCGAACAGGAGATTCTCGAAGGCGTCAGTCTCGGCACCATCCACATGTTCGAAGGCAGCGCCGGTTCGCTTGGCCGCTTTCTGCCGAAGCTCGACGCGTTGTCCTGCCCGTTTCTGTGGAAGAGCGAAGAGAGCATGGTGAAAACCGTGCGCGGCCCGATCGGAGAGGAGCTCACCAAGGAACTGCTCAAGACGCGCGGCATGCGCATGCTCGACCTCGGCTGGATTTTCGGCGTGCGCCATCTGACGACGGCGAAGACTCCGGTGAAGGAGCCGGCCGATGCGAAGGGCCTCAAGGTTCGTGTGCAGCCCGATGCGATCTATCTCGCCACCGTGAAGGCAATGGGCGCGAGCCCGACGCCGATCGCGGCGAACGAGGTTTACACCGCGCTGCAGACTGGCGTGGTTGATGGCCAGGAGAATCCGATCTCGAATATTTGGCATCGCAAGCTGTACGAGGTTCAGAAATTCTTGATTCGCACCGGACACATCACGCAGAATCAGGTGATCGTGATCAACGAAAGCGCCTATCAGGCCTTGTCGCCCGCCAATCGGAAGATTCTGACCGAGGCCGCAATCGAAGCCGGAACCTATCAGAACGGCATTGTGGATCAGAGCGACAGACAGGATCTCGAAAGCCTGAAGAAAGCCGGGATGACTGTAATCGATCCGGACGTCGCGAAATTTCGTGAAGCCGCGAAAAATGTGTGTCGCGATCCTGCGCTCGACAAGAAATGGGGCGCTGGCTTTTTCGATAAGCTCGCCAAGACGCAGCAGTAATGGCGTCTGACCAGCCGGCCAAAAGGAAAGATCCGATTCGGATCGTCTGTGAGGCGGCCCTCGCGCTCTGCGTGATGGCCGCCTGCGCGGCGATTTTCGCGCAGGTCGTCTATCGCTACGTCTTGGACGATCCGGTGTCCTGGCTCGACGAGTTCGCGGTCTTCATGTTCGCCTGGATCATCATGCTGGGCGCGGCGATCGTTCAGGCCGACGATGCTCACATGCAGGTCGAGACCCTGGCGCGCTCGGTTGGTCGTCACTGGCAGGCCATTCTCTATGTCGTTCGGTTCCTCGGCATGGGATCGATGATCGTGCTGCTGTTCTATTACGGCTGGTTTCTCACGACGCACATGTGGTTCATCGAATATCCGGCGATGGAGATATCGCGCGGCTGGTTGTTTGCGGTTCTGCCGGTATCGATGCCATTCCTGTTCTATTTCCTGATCCGTAACGGCATTCGCGCACTGAAGCTCTACCGCCGCGGTGGTCGTGTATTCGACAGCACGCACTCGGAGGATGTGCTGTGACAACCTTCCTTGTGCTGGGCCTACTCGGCTTCCTCATCATCGGTGTTCCGATCGGCTTTTCGTTGCTGCTGACATCGGCAATTTACCTGCTGATGAAAGGCGACGTTTCACTCGTCGCCGTTGCGCAGCGCACGATTGCAGGCACCGATCAGTACCTGCTGCTTGCGATCCCGTTCTTCTTTCTGGCCGCAGAGCTGATGAACAGTGGCGGCATCATGCAGCAGCTCGTCCGCGTGGCAATGGCGACGGTCGGCCATTTCCGTGGCGGGCTCGGCCATGTCAGCGTGGTCGCCAATATCCTGTTGTCCGGCATCAGCGGATCCGCGGCGGCGGATGC
>DASZTN010000074.1:0-33000 GCA_035547995.1 Bradyrhizobium sp.
CGAGCTTTCGCCGGCGAACTGCCAGGCCAGCACGACCTCTTCGCCGTTCTTGTTGGCGCCGATGATATGCGGGCACAGCTCGCGCTTGCGGCCCTCATAGAGACAGGTCACCTGCTGCTCGGCGAGGATGGCGTTGCGGAAGAGCGCATAATTGGCTGATGGCATGGCGTAGAGATAAGCGCCGGCTCGCCCGCGTCCTATCCGATTGCCGCCACCTCCTGAATATTGTTCTTGTTATGTTCCTGAAGTTGTGCCATCAAACCGAAGTATGGCGGTGATTGCAAGGGGCGGCAGCGATGGCGAGGCGGCGAGCGCGTGAGATCAACCTGCCGGCGCCGTATCTGAAGCGGCTGTGGCTGGATCCGACCCGCATTCAGGACCGCAAGGCCTATCCGTTCTGCCTGCCGTTTTTGAGCGATGATTTCGAGCTCAATTTCGAGGGCGCCATCACCATCATCGTCGGCGAGAACGGCACCGGCAAATCGACGCTGCTGGAGGGCATTGCCGCGCTGGCCGGTTATGATCAAGCCGGCGGTGGCAAGGGCTATATGCCGGTGGACCATTCGGCTGCGATCGAAGTCATGGGCGACGAATTGGCGAATGCCTTGCGGGCGGCCTGGCTGCCGAAGATCACGAGGGGCTGGTTCTTCCGCGCAGAAACCTTCTTTTCTGTCGCGCGATATCTGGACTCTGTCGGCAGCCCCAATGCTGACTTTCTCTCCCATTCTCACGGCGAAGGCTTCCTGCGATTTTTCAACGAGCGTTGCCAGGAACAAGGAATTTTTATCTTCGACGAACCGGAATCGGCGTTGTCGCCGGCGCGTCAGATCGAATTCCTGAAATTGATGCGGCGGATGGACGATATCGGCCATTGCCAGATCATCATGGCGACGCACTCGCCGATGCTGATGGCCTATCCCAACGCGACGCTGCTGCGGCTGACGAAATACGGGCTCGATCCGACCACCGTCGAAAGCACCGACCATTACCGGGCGCTGCGCGAGTTCTTCGAAGATCCCAAAGGCTTCGTGGCCGCGGCGATCACGGAGTAAGGGGAGAGGACGGCACGCGGAGTACACGTCGCTTGTCCGCCTCGCACTGGCGCACTGGGACTTTTCCAACCGAATTATCAAACAGCCAACGCGGTCACGCGCAAATGCGCCTTCCTGTCATGGCCGGGCTTTGTCCCGATCATCCACGTCTTGGCTTGAAAAGCAAAATAAGACGTGGATGCCCTCAAGCGCGGGCATGACGGTTGTCAGCGGCTCAAGCGGACATCTTATCTTCCCTCGCATCAAGCGGGCAATGAAAGACACGCGCTCATATTCTCGCGGCATCGAAATGCCCGAGGGATGCATGTACCTGTTGTCCCTCAAACAGGAGGGGGCAGGGAAAGCCGGGCGCCGTCTTGCACCCGCGGCCTCGTGTGCAAATAAAAAACACACGAGTTAGTCACCACAGGTGAAGTCGGATCGCACTCCGGCCTTCCCTGCGCAATGGTTTACGGCTTACTCCGCGCTCTCCTTGGTGACCGGGCTTTGTTGCCACCATCGCCGCGCAGATACTTCTGCGCGACTTGAATGCCAGCGTCGGGGCATCAGGACCACACGGCTTCGCCGTCCGCGAGAAGCGCGCTTCGTCTTGCGCGCTGCCGCGTCCATCGCATCCCGGCCCAACGTTCGTGACGATCGCGATACGCCCCTTCCTGAGAGAGCCGGGACGGGCGGGGATATAGAAGTGATTTGGGGCAAATGAGAACAGCAATATTTTTCCAAATGGGGCTGGACGCGCCGCGCGATGATTTGCCTGTCGGGCAGATCGGGGTTGAGTGATGCGCGTCCGACATTGCATAATCTCCCGATGCATTTTCCAGCGAACGCCTGTCCCGGACTTGGATAGCGGGATGGACGCCGGTTCGCATCAAGAACGAGTGCCAAACAAAAAGCTGGTCACCGCGGAGGGAACAGAGATGCAGTTGCGGACCTTTGGACGTACGGGCATGCAGATCTCGGTGCTGGGCTTCGGCTGCGGCGCCGTCGGCGGATTGATGGTGCGCGGTGATCCTGCCGATCAGGAGCGCACCATTGCGCGGGCGATCGAGGCCGGGGTCAATTACTTCGACACCGCCGTGCAATACGGCAATGGCGAGTCCGAGAACAATCTCGGCCGTGTCCTGCAAAATCTCAAACCAGCCGATGTCATCGTCGGCACCAAGGTTCGGGTGCCGCCGGGCGAGTTCGGCCGCATCGCCGGAGCCGTGGCGACATCGATCGAGAGCAGCCTCACGCGGCTGCGCCGCGACCACGCCGACATCTTTTATCTGCACAATGTGATCGGCGAAAGGGAAGGCGGCCCGGCGCTGAGCGTCCGGCAGGTGCTGGACGATGTGGTGCCTGCCTTCCAGCGCCTGCGCCAGCAGGGCAAGATCCGCTTCCTCGGGATGACGGCGGTGGGCGACACCGCTGCGCTGCATCAGCTGATCGATGCCGGTGTCTTCGATGGGGCGCAAGTGGTCTACAACATGCTCAATCCATCCGCCGCGATGGACCTGCCGGCGAATTATCCGGCACAGGATTACCGGCGACTGTTCGATCATACGAAGGCTGCCGGGGTCGGCGTGGTCGGCATCCGCGTGCTGGCCGGCGGTGCGCTGTCCGGCTCGGCCGACCGTCATCCGATTGCCAGTCCGGCGCCGGAGCCGATCGGCTCGGCGATGAGCTACGAGGCCGACATCGGGCGCGCCCGCCGCCTGTTGCCGCTGGTCAGCGAAGGCTTCGCCGCCAGCCTGACCGAAGCGGCGACGCGGTTTGCCATTGCTCATCCTGCGATGGGCACGATCCTGGTAGGCATGGCGACGCCGCAGCAGTTCGACGATGCGCTCGCCGCGGTCGAGAAGGGGCCGCTTCCACAAGCGGCACTGGATCGGCTGTCGGAACTGCAGCGCTCGTTTGCCGGCGAGGCGCGTTAGAAGATTAGCCTCCGTCATTCCGGGATGGTGCGTTAGCACCAGGCCCGGAATCTCGAGATTCTCAGGTGCGCAATTGCGCACCATAGTTCGGTGCTTCGCATCGCCCCGGAATGACGTCCTTTGAGCGAAGCCAAGCGCGCTAAAAATTGCTTCGCCCTCGGCAACGACGGTATTTTGCGATTCAAATAAAAGCCATAGCGCTTTAACCGTGACTGGAGTCAGCCAGACAGATTCGCCTGCCGGACCGTCGACACGCCCGATACCGCCGGCACAATATCCTCCATCCGCTCGAACACGAAATCCGGTGTCTGCGCCCGCAGCGCAGCCGGTGCGGCATAGCCCCAGCACACGACGCCGCAGGCGATGCCGACCGCTCGTGCGGCCTCGATGTCGCGGATTTCGTCGCCGATCGCGATCACGCTGGCCGGATCTATCCCTGCACGCCGGATCACGCGGCGGAATTTCGCCGGCTTGCCGAACAGCGAGGCGGCGCAGTCGAAATAGGCGAAGAGGTCAGCGAGATCGCCGAGCTTGCGCCGCGCATTGGCTTCGCTGTCTGAACTGACCAGCGCCAGCTTCACGCCCTCTCTCGCAACGTCGCGCAGCATCACGTCCACGCCATCGAACAGCTCGATATCAGCGGCTGCTTCGGCCTTCAGCTTGCGCATGTGCCGGGTGATCGAAGGCAGCTTCCACAGCGGCACCTGCAGGTGAGCCAGCAGCTCCCGTGAGGACGCGTGGCGCAGCGATTCCACCTCTTCGTCCGCAACGCGGCGAAAGCGGAAACGGTCGGCCACGTCATTGATGGTGCGCAGAAACCACGGAAGGCTGTCGGCCAGCGTGCCGTCGAGATCGAATATGGCGAGGGAGTAGGGCATGGAAGCGAGCCGTTCGCAGGATGCCCTATTACTCCGCCGCTTCGCTCGCTCTGTTCTTCCTTGCCTTGCGAGCTTTCTCCAGCACCGGCTTGAGGAATTGCCCGGTGTAACTGCGCGGCGCCTTGACGATGTCTTCGGGCGGGCCCCAGGCGACGATCTCGCCGCCGCCGTCGCCGCCTTCGGGGCCGAGATCGATTACCCAGTCGGCGGTCTTGATGACCTCGAGATTGTGCTCGATCACCACCACGGTGTTGCCCTGCGATACCAGTTCGTGCAGCACTTCGAGCAGCTTCTTGACGTCGTGGAAGTGCAGGCCGGTGGTCGGCTCGTCCAGGATATAGAGCGTGCGCCCGGTGGCGCGCTTGGACAATTCCTTGGCGAGCTTGACGCGCTGGGCCTCGCCGCCGGACAGCGTGGTCGCCTGCTGGCCGACATGGATGTAGTCGAGACCGACCCGATGCAGGGTCTGGAAGGTCTCGCGCACCCGCGGCACCGCCTTGAAGAATTCGGCGGCTTCCTCCACCGTCATGTCGAGCACGTCGGCGATCGACTTGCCCTTGAACAGCACTTCCAGGGTCTCGCGATTGTAGCGCTTGCCCTTGCAGACGTCGCAGGTGACGTAGACGTCGGGCAGGAAGTGCATCTCGATCTTGATGACGCCGTCGCCCTGACAGGCCTCGCAGCGGCCGCCCTTGACGTTGAAGGAGAAGCGGCCGGGCTCATAGCCGCGCGCTTTCGCTTCGGGCAGGCCGGCGAACCATTCGCGGATCGGCGTGAAGGCGCCGGTATAGGTCGCCGGATTGGAACGCGGGGTGCGGCCGATCGGCGACTGGTCGATGTCGATGATCTTGTCGATATGCTCCAGCCCCTCGATGCGGTCATGGGGGGCGGCCGGCTCGCTGGCATTGTTGAGCTTGCGCGCGATCGCGCGGTAGAGCGTGTCGATCAATAGCGTCGACTTGCCGCCGCCGGAGACGCCGGTGATGCAGGTGAACAGCCCGAGCGGAATCTCGGCGGTGACGTTCTTCAAGTTGTTGCCGCGGGCGTTGACCACCTTGATGGTGCGCCGGTGGTTCGGCGGCCGCCGCTCGGGCACATCGACGGTCAGTTCACCGGTGAGATATTTGCCGGTCAGCGACTTCGGGTTGCGCATGATTTCGGCCGGCGTGCCCTGGGCGACGATGTGGCCGCCATGCATGCCGGCGCCGGGGCCGATATCGAGCACGTAATCGGCGAGCAGGATCGCGTCCTCGTCATGCTCGACCACGACAACGGTATTGCCGAGGTCTCGCAGCCGCTTCAGGGTTTCCAATAGCCGCGCATTGTCGCGCTGATGCAGGCCGATCGAGGGCTCGTCCAGCACATAGAGCACGCCGGTCAGCCCGGAGCCGATCTGCGAGGCGAGGCGAATGCGCTGGCTCTCGCCGCCGGACAGCGTGCCGGAGGAGCGCGCCAGCGTCAGGTAATTGAGGCCGACATCGAGCAGGAAGGTGAGGCGCTCGCGGATCTCCTTCAGCACCCGCGTCGCGATCTCATTCTGCTGGGTGTTGAGCATGTCAGGCACGCGCTCGAACCATTCGCCGGCGCGGATCACGGAAAGCTCGGAGATTTCGCCGATGTGCTTGCCGCCGATCTTGACGCACAGCGCTTCCGGCTTGAGGCGATAGCCGTTGCAGGCGGCGCAGGGCACGTCGGCAAAATATTTGCCGAGCTCTTCCCGCGCCCATTCGCTCTCGGTCTCGCGGTAGCGGCGCTCGATATTGGTGATGACGCCCTCGAACGGCTTCTTGGTGTCGTAGGCGCGCACGCCGTCCTCATAGGAGAACTTGATCTCGTCGTCGCCGGAGCCGCGCAGCAGCGCGTTCTGCGTCTTCTTCGGCAGGTCCTTCCACTTGGTATCGAGCGTGAACTTGTAGTGCTTGCCGAGCGCGGTCAGCGTCTGCAAATAATAGGGCGAGGACGATTTGGCCCAGGGGGCGATCGCGCCCTTGCGCAAGGTCAGTTCCTTGTCGGGAATGACAAGGTCGTCATCGACATGCTGCTCGACGCCGAGGCCGCCACAGGCCGGGCAGGCGCCATAGGGGTTGTTGAACGAGAACAGCCGCGGCTCGATTTCCGGAATCGTGAAGCCGGAGACCGGGCAGGCGAATTTTTCCGAGAACAGGATCCGCTCCGGTCCGCTCTTGTCGTGGATCTTGGCGGTCTTTTTCTTCTCCTCCGGCGCCGGCGCTGTTGCCGGCGCATCGGCGAACTCGATCACCGCCAGCCCCTCGGCGAGCTTCAGCGCGGTCTCGAAGCTTTCCGCCAGCCGTTGCCCGATGTCCGGCCGCACCACGATGCGGTCGACGACGACGTCGATGTCGTGGGGGAATTTCTTGTCGAGGCTGGGCGCTTCCGCAAGCTCATGGAAGGTGCCGTCGATCTTGACCCGCTGGAATCCCTTCTTGAGGTATTCGGCGAGGTCCTTCCTGTATTCGCCCTTGCGGCCGCGCACGACCGGCGCCAGCAGATACAGCCTTGTGCCTTCGGGCAGCGCCAGCACGCGGTCGACCATCTGCGAGACGGTCTGGCTCTCGATCGGCAGGCCGGTGGCCGGCGAATAGGGCACGCCGACGCGCGCCCAGAGCAGGCGCATATAGTCGTAGATCTCGGTGACGGTGCCGACGGTCGAGCGCGGATTCTTCGAGGTGGTCTTCTGCTCGATGGAGATCGCCGGCGACAGGCCGTCGATCTGGTCGACATCCGGCTTCTGCATCATCTCCAGGAACTGGCGCGCATAGGCCGACAGCGACTCGACGTAGCGGCGCTGGCCCTCGGCATAGATGGTGTCGAAGGCGAGCGAAGATTTTCCCGAGCCGGACAGTCCGGTGAATACCACGAGCTTGTCGCGCGGAATCTCGACATCGATGTTCTTGAGATTGTGCTCGCGCGCACCGCGAATCGTGATCGCGCGGGAAGACGAGCCGGCGGGTTGTTGGCGCTTGGCCTTGATCACTTCATCCATACAGGCAGTTCCAGACATGCAGGCCAAACGCTCGGAGCCCGACACTCGAGCATTTGTTCGGGGCGCGCATCACGAGGGAACCCCGGAAGCGCCGGTGACTGATATCGGAACGTAGGAAGAACGCAGAGCGATTTCCAGTGCCGTCTGCGAATCGTCAACGGTTTGTTTGGGCGTTGGCGGGACGTGGCAGCAAGGCCCTGAATAAAACATCCGCTGCCAAACAAAAAGGCCGGCGCAAGGCCGGCCTTTTCAGAGCGTTTGGCTGAGCCGAGATTGGGCTAAGCCGAAATCAGTACTTCGCGATCACGCCGGGACCCCAGCCGAACTTGTAGTTCAGGCGAACCGAAACCAGATCGACGTCCTGACGGATGCGATTGCTGGTGAAATCGCTGAAATCGACGGTGCGGTCCTGCAGGAAGATGTGATCGTATTCCACACCCACCGTCCAGTTCGGAGCAAAGCCGACTTCGACGCCGGCGCCAACCGTGCCGCCCCAGCTGGTCCGGTCGCTCGAGTTGGCGAGCAGCGCACCCGTCGGGTCGAAGACGTCATAACGGTTGTCGACAACCGCGGCACCGCCCTTCACGTAGGCGAGAACATTGTTCCAGGCATAGCCGATCTGGCCGGTGAAGAGGCCGAACGCGTCAAGCCGCGATCGGTTGGTGTCGCCAGTGATCGCGCTGATGTTCGAGCCACGGAAGGAAGCCCAATCGCCCTGCGCTTCCAAGCCGAACACCCAGGTGCCAGCCTGCCAGCGGTAACCAATCTGACCACCGGCGAAGCCGCCGTCGGCGTTGTTGCTGCCTTCGCTGCCGAGGTTGACCCCTGCCGCGTCTGTAAAGTCGTTCCAGCTATTGTGGCTGTTGCCCCAGCCGGCGTTGGCACCGATGTAGAAACCAGTCCAGTCATAAACCGCCGCCTGAACCATCGGAGGGGCCTTGGTGTAAGGCCGCGCCGCAAGATCAGCCGCCGACGCGGGCGCAGCGCCCAGCGCGATCAACCCAACCGTACCCAACAAAAACTTTTTCATATCCATCTCCAGCTGTGCCGCTTCCTATTGTTCTTTTGAAGCGTCTTTTATTCGGGCGTTGCCACCGCGAGCCCGAGGCCCATCCAACTTCTGGAACACCATAGCCGATTCCGGCAAAAAAGCCGTCTCCCAAATGCAACACTTGTGAGCCAAGTGCATCCGGCGGAAGGCAATGATTTGTTTAGGATTTTTGTAAACGGGCCGGGAACTTTTGGGCCTTTTTGTGGCGCGGCCATAATGGCGCTTGAAGGGGTCATAATCCCGGCTGGCATATGGCGGCACCAGGGTATGGGCCACCCATTCCGGATCAGGGGCGCGTCAGGAACAAAGCTGGAACATTGGCGAAGTGAACGCTATATGTGGAAAACGCCAGGGGATCGCGGGCAACCTCGGTCGCCGGCGTATAGGGTCGGTCGCAACGAGGCTTCCCGCGGCGCTGTGCCCCGGGGGCGGGGCCGAGGCCGGCACGCGAAGCCGTGGATGCCGGGCCGTAATTTGTAATTTCAAGCGTGGAGAGTGGCGATGGCGGGAAGCGTGAACAAGGTCATTTTGGTTGGCAATCTCGGCAAGGATCCGGAGATCCGCCGCACCCAGGACGGGCGGCCAATCGCCAATCTGAGCATCGCAACGTCGGAGACCTGGCGCGACAAGGCGACCGGCGAGCGCAAGGAAAAGACCGAATGGCACCGGGTCGTCATCTTCAATGAAGGGCTCTGCAAGGTCGCCGAGCAATATCTGAAGAAGGGCGCCAAGGTTTATATCGAAGGCCAGCTGCAGACCCGCAAATGGACCGACCAGAGCGGCGCCGAAAAATATTCGACCGAAGTGGTGCTGCAGGGATTCAATTCGAATCTCACCATGCTCGACGGCCGCGGCGGCGGCAGCAGCTTCGGCGGCGACGATGCGGGCGGCGACTTCGGCTCCAGCGGCCCGTCCAGTGCGCCGCCACGCCGCGCGGTCGCAGCCGGCGCGCGCTCCAGCAACAACGATATGGATGACGACATCCCGTTCTAGCGAACGGGCGTCGAAACCGGCGAATGCAGCGAAGCGGGAATTCACCCGGATCAAGTCCGGGACAGGCTTTCGCCTGAAAAAGGCCATAGGCAATGCCGGCTGGGAGGCACGTCACTTGAACCTTGCGCCTCTGCTCGATGCGGCTCCGCAAATCCCGCTGCACGCCTTCGCCGCGATGGCAGCCTTCGTGCTGGGCGTGGTCCAGCTCGCCGCACCCAAGGGCACCTTGCCCCACCGCACGATCGGCTGGATCTGGGTGATGCTGATGGCCGTGGTGGCGTTGAGCTCGTTCTGGATCCATCAGATCCGGCTGGTCGGCCCGTTCAGCCCGATCCACCTGCTGTCGATCTTCACGCTGGCAATATTGCCGCTCGGGGTATGGCAGGCGCACCGTCACGAGGTCGCCTCCCATCGCCGCATCATGATCGGGACTTTTCTCGGTGCGCTGGTGATCGCCGGGCTGTTCACGCTGCTGCCGGGGCGGATCATGCATGCGGTCGTGTTCGGGCGCTGAAAAGCGTCGTCGCCGAGGGCCGGTTTTCAGGGCCGGAAACCATGCCCGGATCGACGGTTCCAGGGGCTTGTCGCGAAACTTGCCATTGTCGGCGTAAGTATCTGGAAAAACGAAAAGAAAAACCGTTTGTGTCGGGGCGCTTGGGGGTGGTTTGGAAGCCCCTGATGCGCTATATGATTCCCTGACCGATAACAGAGCGGAATCCCCTTTGTCCGACCAAGAAGATAACAAGCCCGGCGAGCCATCAGGCCCGTCCGATATTCGTCCCGTATCCATTCTCGACGAGATGAAGCGCTCCTACCTCGATTACGCCATGAGCGTGATCGTGGCGCGGGCGCTGCCGGATGCGCGCGACGGTCTGAAGCCGGTGCATCGCCGCATCCTGTATTCGATGTACGAGCAGGGCTATACGCCGGACAAGAAGCACAAGAAATCCGCCGGCATCGTCGGCGACGTCATGGGCCAGTACCATCCCCATGGCGACCAGGCGATCTATGATGCATTGGTGCGCATGGCGCAGGGTTTCTCGATGCGCGCGCCCTTGGTCGACGGGCAGGGCAATTTCGGCTCGGTCGACGGCGATCCACCGGCGGCGATGCGCTACACGGAATCCAGGCTGACGAAGATCGCGCTGTCGCTGCTCGACGACATCGATAAGGATACGGTCGACTTCCAGGACAATTACGACGGCTCGGCCAGGGAGCCGGTGGTCCTGCCCGCCAAGTTCCCCAATCTGCTGGTCAACGGTTCCGGCGGCATCGCGGTCGGCATGGCCACCAACATCCCGCCGCATAATCTCGGCGAGGTGATCGACGCCTGCGTGGCGCTGATCGACAATCCCGCGCTGACGATCGACGAGCTCATCCACATCATTCCGGGGCCGGACTTCCCGACCGGCGGCATCATTCTCGGACGGCAGGGCATTCGCGCAGCCTATCACATCGGCCGCGGCTCGATCGTGATGCGCGGCAAGGTGACGATCGACACCATCCGCAAGGACCGCGAAGCCATCATCATCTCGGAAATCCCGTACCAGGTGAACAAGGCTGGTATGGTCGAGCGCATCGCCGAGCTGGTGCGAGAGAAGAAGATCGAGGGCGTTGGCGATCTGCGCGACGAATCCGACCGCGACGGCTATCGCGTGGTGGTCGAGCTGAAGCGCGACGCCGTTCCCGACGTCGTCCTGAACCAGCTCTACCGGTTCACGCCGCTGCAGACCACGTTCGGCGCCAATATGGTGGCGCTGGACAGCGGCCGGCCGCAGACCATGAATCTGAAGGACCTGCTGACGATCTTCGTGGCCTTCCGCGAGCAGGTGGTGACGCGCCGGACCAAATATCTGCTCAACAAGGCGCGCGACCGCGCCCATATCCTGGTTGGTCTTGCCATTGCCGTTGCCAATATCGACGAGATCATCCGGGTGATCCGTACCTCGCCCGATCCGAATACCGCGCGCGACATCCTGATGTCGCGCGACTGGCCGGCTAGGGATGTCGAGGCGATGATCACGCTGATCGACGATCCGCGCCACCGGCTCAATCCGGACGGCACTGCGCGGCTGTCGATGGAGCAGGCCAGGGCCATCCTCGATCTACGGCTGCAGCGGCTGACCGCGCTCGGACGCGAGGAGATTTCCGAAGAATTGGACAAGCTTGCGGTCGAGATCAACGACTATCTCGACATCCTGCGCTCGCGCGCCCGGGTCCAGGCGATCGTCAAGGGCGAGCTTGCTGAAGTGAAGGAAGAGTTCGCCACGCCGCGCCGGACCGTGATCATCGAGCAGGAAGGCGAGGTCGAGGACGAAGACCTGATCCAGCGTGAGGATATGGTCGTTACCGTCTCCCATGCCGGCTACGCCAAGCGGGTGCCGCTGTCGGCCTATCGGGCCCAGCGCCGCGGCGGCAAGGGCCGGGCGGGCATGCAGACCCGCGACGAGGATTTCGTCAGCCGCCTGTTCGTGGCCTCGACCCATACGCCGGTGCTGTTCTTCTCGTCCCGCGGCCGGGTCTACAAGGAAAAGGTCTGGCGGCTGCCGGTCGCCGCACCCAATGGCCGCGGCAAGGCGCTGATCAACATCCTGCCGCTGGAGCAGGGCGAGCGCATCACCACCATCATGCCGCTGCCCGAGGATGAATCGTCCTGGGCCAATCTCGACGTGATGTTCGCCACTACCGGCGGCAATGTCCGGCGCAACAAGCTGTCGGATTTCGTCGACGTCCGCCGGTCCGGCATCATCGCCATGAAGCTCGACGAGAACGAAGCGATCGTCGACGTGCAGATCTGCACCGAGCGTGACGACGTGCTGCTGACCGCGGCCGGCGGCCAATGCATCCGCTTCCCCGTGACCGACGTGCGCGTCTTCACCGGCCGCACCTCGATGGGCGTGCGCGGCATCGCGCTCGCCGAGAACGACAAGGTGATCTCGCTGTCGATCCTGCGCCATGTCGAGACCACCTCGGACGAACGCTCGGCTTACCTGAAGATGCGCCGGGCGGTGGCCGGCGAGGGCGCCGCCGAAGAGCCGGCGGCCGCCGATACCGAGGCTGAAGAGACCTCCGGCAGTTTCCAGCTGTCGCAGGAGCGCTATGTCGAGATGTCGGCGCAGGAGCAGGTGGTGCTGACCGTTTCCGTCAACGGTTACGGCAAGCGGACCTCGTCCTACGAGTACCGCACCACCGGACGCGGCGGCAAAGGCATCGTCGCCATGAGCGTCAACAACCGCAACGGCAAGCTGGTGGCGTCATTCCCGGTCGAGGAAGCCGACCAGATCATGCTGGTGACCGACAAGGGCCAGCTGATCCGCTGTCCGGTTGAGGGTATCCGGATCGCCGGCCGCTCGACCCAGGGCGTCATCGTGTTCGATACCGCAGAAGACGAGCATGTGGTGTCGGTCGAGCATATCGGCGATGACGGGGAAAACGGCAGCGACAACGGCAACGGCGGCAACAATGGTGGTTAGGACGGCCCTGTACTGACTTCAGCCTCCGGGATAACCAGGCCCGCTCGATCGAAAGTTAGGCGGGCTTTTTCCTAACTAATTAACTGCGGACATGCGCCGGACGAGCGACACATGGGAAACCGCGTCATGTCGAGAGTGTCGGGACGGCGACCCGCGGCGCGAACGGTCTTGAGCTGAACGCCAGCAGAGACGCGGCAAGGAATTATCCCGCGTTAGCCCGGTCGTCGACGACTATTTCGTAGTTGCCGGCTGTTTTATCGAACGCTGTTAACATGGTCTGCGCTTCGGCATCCACGATGGCCTTGTCGGGATCCGGACCCGTGAAGGCAATGATGCTGTCGAGGCTTTGCCATAGCGTCAGCGCAACCAATTCAACGCTGTCATCGATCTCCCGGCGCAGCAGCGACGCTCCCGAAAAGCCTTCGATGGTCCTTAGGTGTGGAATAACCGAGTTGGCAAAATGTTGTTGATAGATAGAGGCTTTCTCATGTGTGGCCGTGGCGCGCCAGGTGCGAGCGATCATGTCATTCTCCGGAGCTGGTGAAGTTCTGTTCCGAGGCCAATTGTCGGCCGATTACCAGACGCTGGATTTCGGACGTGCCCTCATAGATTTTGCAGACGCGGACATCGCGATAGATGCGTTCGACGGGGTAGTCCTCGAGGTAGCCGTAGCCGCCATGGATCTGGATCGCGCCGTTGCAGATCTTTTCGGCCGCTTCCGCGGCGAACAGTTTCGCCATGGAGCTCTCTTTCTGCGACGGCCGGCCGGCGTCCCGGAGACGCGCAGCATGCAGAACCATCAGTTCGGCCGCCTGCAGTGAGGTGGCCATGTCGGCGAGCAGAAAGCCGATCGCCTGATGCTCGATGATCGGCCGTCCAAAGGTGCGGCGCTGCTTTGCGAAAGCAAGCGCCGCATCAAAAGCAGCTCGTGCCATGCCGACCGATTGCGCGGCGATGCCGAGGCGGCCAAGTTCGAGGCTGGCGAAGGCGATCTCCAGACCCTGTCCCTCGGCGCCGAGCAGGTGGTCGACAGGAATCTCACAGTTGTTGAACCTGATCTCGCAATGGTTGCCCGATCGCTGGCCCATGGTGTGCTGGACCTGGGAGACCAGGTAGCCGGGCGTATTGGTTGGAACGACAAATGCCGAAACGTGCCGTTTTCGCGTGTGCGGCGCGGTCACCCCGAATGCGATCACGAGATCGGCGCATCCGCCGGACGTGATGAAATGCTTGGTGCCGTTCAAGATGAAGCGTTCGCCCTCACGTCGGGCCTGCGTGGTCAATGCCGCGGCGTCGGATCCGGCGTCCGGTTCGGTGAGGCAGAAGGCGCCGAGCAATTTACCCTGCGCCAGGGGCTTCAGATACCGCTCCTTCTGTTCCGCGGTCGCGTATCTTTGGAGAGCCATGCAGACGAGCCCATTATGGACCTGCAAGGCGGTCGAAGCGGCTCCATCCCCTGCCGCGATCTCGATGAGGGCGAGCACGTAGCTGAGATAGTCGACGCCCATTCCCCCCAGCTCGACAGGCATCAGCATGCCCATCAATCCCAGTTCCGCGAGTCGAGCAAAGGCCTGTTTTGGAAATTGCGCATCGCGATCCCGTTGCGCGGCCCCTGGGAGAAGCTCTTGCTGCGCAAACCGACGGGCGATCCGGCGAAGATCCTGCTGCTTCTGATCAAGCACTTTCAAAATCCTCCCGACTTAACGCGCAAAATGCTGTTCACGCCCCGATGCGCTGCCCAATATCCGAGACGACATAGGCCTGTATTGGCTGAAACTGCCCTCGCATTCCTGACGAAACCGGAGCATCAGGACGCGTAGTCGGGCTCCCGGCGGTCGAGAAGGCGCTTTAATGCACTAAAATGTCGCTGCGCCGGTGTCGGGCCGTCGTAGAATCCGTTGCCACCGATCTCGCGCTTGGTTTTCTCGACCACTGGCGTTGGCAACCGCTTGAGCGCCCGGCCCGTCCACATCGCAAAGATCTGAACCTGCGCTGCCCGCTCGATGTAGTACAGGCGGTCGTAGGCGTCGGCGATAGTCTCGCCAACCGTTGCGATACCGTGGTTGGCCATGAACAGGACCGTTTTGTCGCCAATGGCCCGGGCCAGCCGCTCGCCTTCTTCCGGATCCAGGCCGGGCCCGGTATATTCATCGTCGTAGGCGATCTGGCCGAGCATACCGACCTCGGTCTGGCCGATTTCCTGGATGCGCGGATCCTCGAGGCGCGTCAGTGCGCTTGCATAGGGCATGTGGGTGTGAAACACGGCCTTGGCCCGCGGTAGCGCCTTGTGAATGGGCGCATGAATACAATAGCAGGAGCGCTCCACATCGCCAGCTCCGCTCTTGACCTTCCCGTCCTCGATGCCGACTTCCATGAAGGACGAAGCGGTGACCTCCGACCAATGCAATCCAAACGGAATTTGGTAATAGAGATCGCCGCGGCCAGGCACGATACAGGTCAGATGGTTGAAGATACCTTCGTTGAAACCCTGCATGACCGCTAGCCGATGCGCCGCGGCCAGATCGACCCGCACCTGCCATTCCCCGGCACTGCATTCCTTTAGCGTTTTCGGCGAGACCCTGAACTGCATGATGCCCTTCCTCGTTGATCTGTAACGCGGGGTGCATCTTCGGGACCACCGCGTTGGTGAGGTACTTTCCCTGCCATGATTAATGCTCTTAGGATCCTGAAGCCCGGCTAGTATTGGCCGAAATTGCTCTAATCCCGCATACAGAGTATCTCTTGCCGCGATTGTTCACCGCCGGATGAGGGAAGCGCGAAGCGTATGACGCGCCGTGATACTGGAAACCGTACAAGCTATTGGCAAAGCCGGCATATCCCCGGCATGAGCCTGCTGCGCGCCGATTTTAGCCATCACGATTACGGTCCTCACACCCATGATGCCTTCGTGATTGCGGTGACCGAGGCCGGCGGCGCCGAAATCCGCAGCCAGAACATCGCTCAGAAGGTTGGGCCCTCTACGCTGTTTGTTTCCAATCCCGAAGAACGCCAATCAGCACGCATGGGAGACAGTGGAAGATGGCGCTATCGCTCCTTTTATCTGACGCGTCTCGCGATCGACGATCTTGCCCGTCGATTTGGCATCGACGCTGTTCCCTATTTCACGCGGAACATGCTCGACGACGGCGATCTGATCGAACGCTTTGGCCGACTGCACCAAGTGCTCGAAACGGAGCCTGATGATGCTCTGCTCGCCGACGAACTTGCCATAGACGCTTTCGGCAAGCTGTTTGCTCGATATGGTAGTGGCGGAGTTCGGCCGGAGCACGCGCCACGCAGCAGTCTCGTCGTGCGGCAGCTGATGGGGTTGATGCAGGAGCGTTATTACGAGAAGCTCGTGTTGGACGACCTGGCCCGATTTGCGAATCTTACCAGTTTTCAGTTAATTAAATTGTTCAAGCGATCCGTAGGCCTTACGCCACATGCCTATCTCGTTCACGTCAGATTGAACGCTGCCTGCCGTCATCTGAAGCGTGGCCATTCGCTTGCGGAAAGCGCGCTCGCAGCGGGCTTTTGCGATCAGAGCGCTCTGAACCGGCACTTTAAGCGTTGTTACGGGATTACCCCGCTGCAATTCGCAGACGCAGTCCGAGCCGGTTGACATGTAACTGTTAGCGGCAAGACGACAATTTCAGCCAATACGACGTGCCCGAGCGAACGCTAGAGCGGTTCCCGGAGGATCGCAGCTGATGTCCCGGACTCATTCCAGCGCAGAACGAAGCAACATTGCTGTAATCGGCCTGGGCGCCATTGGCGGCATCGTCGCCGGGTTGCTCTATGCGACGGGCCGCCACAACATCGTCGCTTGTGCAAGGCGCCCGATCGATCGGCTGATAGTCGAGCGGCCGGACCGAACAATCGAAGCCCCGCTTCGCGCTTTAACTGACCCGGCGCGGGCCGAGCCGCAAGATTGGGTTCTGCTATGTACCAAGGCGCAGGACACAGCAGCCTGCGAGCCCTGGCTTCGCAGGCTGTGTGGTACCAACACGCGGGTAGCCGTTCTGCAGAACGGCATCGGGCAGGTCGAGCGGCTTGCGCCAATGGTTGGCCGCGCCAGCATTGTTCCGACGGTTGTCTATTACAATGGCGAACGGCTCGAGCCGAATCGAGTCCGCTATCGTCGCGCAGGTGAGCACGATCTCGCCGTCGGGGACGATGCCGACGGGCGGGCCTTCGCAGATCTGGTCGATGGTACGTCGATACGCATTCTTGTCAGCCCTGATCTGAAGACGCTGGCGTGGCAAAAGCTTCTGCTCAACGCGGTGGCTAACCCAATCACTGCACTTACGCTTCAGCGTCAGGCAGTATTCCGGCGCGAGGACGTAAAGGCGCTTTGTCTTGCTGCCGTTGAAGAAGCGGCGACTGTCGGGCGCGCGGACGGCGCATGTTTGGCCCTGGATGAGCCCGAAAGATTGCTCGCGACGCTTTTGACCTATCCGCCCGACGCCGGCACCTCCATGTACTTCGATCGTCTCGCCGGACGGCCGACCGAAATTGAGGCGCTGACCGGTGCAGTGGTTGCAACCGCTGAACGCCACAACATTCCAACCCCGCTAAATCGTGCGCTGTTTACGCTGATGTGCGCCATTGATCACGCCCCCATCACGTCCTGATCGAGGATCGAAGACCGACACGGGAGATCCTAACCTAGCGAACGCGGTCCACGCTCACCACGCGGGCTTGCCGCACCGTTCCGTCCTTGCCGGCGCTGCTGCGCAGGCATGAGGCGTCGAGATTGGGCCAGGCCTGCTCTGCGCAGCCGCGATGGATGTCGAGCCGGTCGCCCTTGGCGAGCGCCTGCGGCACGCTGGCTTCGACCTTCGGGGCGAGGGCGGGCAGAAGGGTGAGGCCAGCGGCTACAATGGCTGCAGCCGCAACCGCGGCAAGAGCTTTGATCATGACGGTCCCTGCTAATTTGCCGGACCATTTAGGCCCGCGATTTCGTTGGCGGCTTGATAACCATCAAGGGTTTCGCGATGTCTTCGCGGGCGCCAAAAACGGTTTCGTGCCTTCGGAAGTTCTATTTCGTGGCGTCTCCCGGAATGAAACACATGACCGGCCTTTAGGAGACGCCGTGTCCCCGCAAGTGGTTCGACTCCTGACTGGAAAATAAAAATCCGCCGGGTACGGAACCGGCGTGCCTTGCGAGCTCGCGTCTGCCGCGGTAGATGGGAGGATGCCTCGCATCGCGCTTTATCCCGGCTCTTTCGACCCCGTCACCAATGGACATCTCGATGTCGTCCGCCACGCGGTCGGCCTGTGCGACCGTCTGGTCGTCGCCATCGGCGTCCATCCCGGCAAGAAACCCCTGTTCACGATCGAAGAGCGGCTGGAGATGCTCCAGGCGGTGTTCGGTCCGGTCGCCAGCAAGGCTGGCTGCGCCTTCGAATGCATCACGTTTGACGATCTGACGGTGACCGCGGCCAAGCGGGTCGGCGCCACGATCCTGATCCGCGGCCTGCGCGACGGCACTGATCTGGACTATGAGATGCAGATCGCCGGCATGAACGAAACCATGGCGCCGGAGGTGCGGACGGTTTTCCTGCCGGCCTCGCCGACCGTCCGCCCGATCACCGCCACACTGGTGCGCCAGATCGCGAGCATGGGCGGGGATGTCTCCAACTTCGTTCCGAAGGCCGTCGCGGCCCGCCTCAAAGCCAAATTTGCCTGATCGCAATTGCCTTCATCGCCTGCCGTTTCGTAAAAATGTAACCCGGCGCGGCGATACGACAGGCGCAACTCGAACCGCTCTTCGTCTTGAACTTCCGGAGTTTCCATGATCCGAATTCTCGCCGTCATCGCCGCGCTGATCTGCGTTGCGCCCGCCATCGCCCAGCCGCTGCCGGCCAATCTCGACAAGCAGAACGCTGTTGTCATCGACACCACCAAGGGCCGCATCGTGATCAAGCTGCGGCCGGATCTGGCCCCGCACCATGCCGAGCGCATCAAGCAGCTCGCGCGCGACGGCTTCTATAACAACGTGCCGTTCCATCGCGTCATCGACGGCTTCATGGCGCAGACCGGTGACGGCCAGAACTTCAACGGCACCGGCGGATCGAAATATCCGAACCTGAAGCAGGAATTCTCCAACGTGCACTTCAAGCGCGGCATCGTCGGCATGGCGCGGCGCGGCGACAGCGTCGACAGCGCGAACTCGCAATTCTTCATCATGTACGCCGATGCCCCAAGCCTCGACGGCCAGTACACCGTCGTCGGCGAGGTGGTGCAGGGCATGGATGTCGTCGACAAGCTGAAGAAAGCGCCGGCCGGCTCGCCCAGCGGGGCTGTCACCGATCCCGACAAGATGGTGAAGGTGCAGGTCGCTTCCGACATGAAGTAACCCGAAAGGAGCGGATCTTGGCAGCGCCGCAACGCAGAACCTTCCTCTGGCTGGTGGCGGCGCTGCTATTGCCGCTAGCGGGCGCTTCGGCGCAACCCCCGTCCGCCAGGGTCGACAATCTCAGGGAATTGTTCATCAGGCTGGGCCGTTGCTGGCAGCCGCCGCCGGCCTCGCGGGCCAATCCCATCGACATCACCGTCCTCGTCAGCTTTAAGCGCAGCGGCGACATTCTCGGCTATCCGAGAATTACCTTTGAATCGGAACAAGCAACCGATAATGATCGTTTGACCTATCGGGTTGCGGTGATGGAGGCGTTGCAACGCTGCACTCCAATACCATTTACCGCGGGAATGGCCGGAGCGATTGCCGGCCGGCCGATTGCGATCCGATTTCATACCCGTAAACCGACCCCTCAAGCCTCAGAGAAGAGAGCATGGCTGATCCCGAAAACACCTTGATCCTCGAAACCACGCAGGGCCCCGTGACCATCGAAATGCGGCCCGATCTCGCGCCTAAACATGTTGCGCGGATCAAGGAACTGGTGCGCGAAGGCTTTTACGACGGCATCGTGTTCCATCGCGTGATCGACGGGTTCATGGCGCAGACGGGATGTCCCCATGGCACCGGCACCGGCGGCTCCGGCCAGAAGCTCAAGGCCGAATTCAACAAGGAGCCGCATGTACGCGGCACCGCTTCGATGGCGCGTGCGGCCAATCCCGACTCCGCCGATAGCCAGTTCTTCATCTGCTTCGACGACGCCTCGTTCCTCAACGGCCAGTACACGGTCTGGGGCAAGGTTACCGAGGGCATGGACAACGTCGACAAGATCAAGCGCGGCGAGCCGGTGCAAAATCCGGACAAGATCGTGAAGGCGCATATGGCGGCCGACGCGGCGTGACACGAACGTCATTCCCGCGGCACGCCAACGGGTCCGCGCAATGCGCGGCCCGATGACAGGCTCCGCGTGAACTTGCCGATGTGCAGCGCACATCGGAGAATCTTGTGCCGGAATGTCGAACTTCCGGATCGCCGTGCTGGAGCACGGCGTCCGGAACGACGTTGATGGGTAACGCTGGCCGCATCATTATCAATGCGCACCGATCTGTTCGATTTCGAACTTCCCGCCGACCGCATCGCGCTGAGGCCGGCGAGCCCGCGCGACTCGGCGCGGATGCTGGTGGTGCAGCCCGAGGGCGTGTTGCGCGACGGCGTGGTGGCCGATCTTCCGAAATGGCTCGAGCCCGGCGATCAACTGGTCGTCAATGATACCAGGGTGATCGCAGCCCAACTCGCCGGCCGCCGCATCGGCCGCGACACCGAGCCGAAGATCGAGGCCACCCTGATCAAGCGGCTCGATGGCTCGCGCTGGCAGGCGCTGGTGAAGCCCGCGAAAAAGCTGGTTCCGGGCGATGTAGTTCGTTTCGGCAATGAGGGCAGGGTATGCCTGCTCGGCCATCTCGATGCCGCGGTCGAGCACAAGGGCGACAATGGCGAGGTGACGCTGTCGTTCTCGTTTCATGGCCCGGCGCTCGACCAGGCGATCGCCGATCTCGGCCATACGCCGCTGCCGCCCTATATCGCCTCGAAGCGCGCCCCCGATCAGCGCGACGCCGACGACTATCAGACCATGTTTGCGACCAAGGAGGGAGCGGTCGCGGCTCCGACCGCCGGGCTGCATTTCACTCCGGCGCTGGAGACGGCGCTGCGCGAGCAAGGCATCGCTGTGCAACGGATCACGCTGCATGTCGGAGCGGGCACCTTCCTGCCGGTGAAAGTCGACGACACCGCCGGGCACAGGATGCACGCCGAATGGGGCGTCATCACATCGGAGGTCGCCCATGCGCTCAACGCCGCAAAAGCCCGAGGCGGACGCATCGTTGCGGTCGGCACCACCTCGCTGCGGCTGCTCGAAAGCGCCGCCGCCGAGGACGGCACGGTCGAACCATTCACCGGCGAGACCGAGATCTTCATCACGCCGGGCTATCGCTTCCGCGCGGTCGATATCCTGCTGACCAATTTTCACCTGCCGCGTTCGACCCTGTTCATGCTGGTCTCGGCCTTCAGCGGGCTCGAGACCATGAAGCACGCCTATGCCCACGCCATCGGCAACGGCTACCGCTTCTATTCCTATGGCGATGCCTGCCTGCTGTTCCGCGCGCATGAAGCCTGATCAGGTTTCGATCGGATGCGGTTATCCTGCCAATTCAAATCGGACGTCCGGATAGAACCTTTCCCGCCGGAGCTCCGCGTTCTCTGCCGTGGCTTGATGCCAGTCCTTGATCGAAGGCCCGATGAATTGGTCAAGGCGTGAATACACGATCAATGCCCGTATACCGCATCTGGCAGCCACATCGTTAGCGCAGGAACATAAGTGATAATCATCAGCACGATCAGAAGCAGGATGAGAAATGGCAGGATACCCCGAATGACCTCGCCGATCGGGGCGCGCGAAATCGTCGATAACACGAACAGGTTCAATCCGACCGGCGGATGAACCAGCGCGATCTCCATGTTGTGAGTGAAGATGATCGAGAAGTGGACGGGATCGACGCCCAGCGCCGGCAACACCGGGGCCAAAATTGGCAGCACCAGCAGCAGTGTCGCAATGACCTCGAGAAAGCAGCCCAGCACCAGCAACAACACGTTGATGGCCAGCAGGAACTGCCATGGTGCCATATTGCGTGCCAAGACCCATTTGACGAGTTCGGCTGGCACACCTGAAGCTGTCATCCAGTGACCGAATGCGAGGGCGGTAGCGACGATCAACATGATCGTGCCGGCGCTCTTCAAGGCATCGGCAATGACCCATAGCGTTTCCGACCAGTGAAAGCCGCGGTAGTAGGCGAGACTTACCCCGAGCGATACGACGGCGGCGATCGCCGCCGCTTCGGTGACGGTGACGATCCCGCCATAGATGCCCACCAGCACGACAAGCGGCACGATCAGGGCCGGTATGGCTCGCGCCGTCACCCGCAAGCGCTCGGCCCAGGGCAATGTCGGCTCCACGGGAAATTTCCGCCGCCGGGCGTCGTACCAGACCCAGGCAAAGAAGGCGGTCGCCTGCAGCAGGCCTGGCAGCACGCCGGCGAGGAACAGGCGCGGCACCGACTGCTCGGCGACGATGCCGTAAAGGATGAGAGCCAGCGAGGGAGGAATGACGATGCCGATGGTGCCGGAAGCGCCGACCACGCCCAGCGCGAAGCTGCGCGGATAGCCCTTCTCGATCATCGCAGGGAGCAGGATGGTCCCCATCGCCAGCGCAGTCGCAACCGAAGAGCCGGAGATCGCGGCAAACAGCGTGCAGGCGACGACCGTGACAAGCCCGAGCGAGCCGCGGATTCCGCCGAGCCAGGCGGCGGAAACATCGACCAGCGCCTTGGCCACGCCGCCATAACGCATGAAGGTGGCCGCCATCACGAACAAGGGCAGGGACATCAGCGTCGGCGAATTGAGATGATCGATCACGACTTGCGTGACGCCGACCAAGGGCTCGCCCGATGCCATGTAGAGGACCGCGGCGCACAGTCCGAGCACCAGGAAGATCGGCATGCCGATGGCGAGCAGGCCGAAGAACAGCAGCAGGAAGAGGATGATCGTCATTGCCGCTGCGCCCCGTCCAACCTCCGCAATCAGTCGTTCGCCGGTGGCGGGGCGGCCAATCCGCCGCTTTTTTCAAGCCCGGGAATATGGCCCACGCTCATCGTCTCGGGATCGAAGGCGAAGAGGTAACGATAGAGCCTGTTCAGGTAGCGCCCCGTCATCAGCAAAGCCCCGGTCGGGATTGCTGCCGAGTAGAGCCACATCGGAAACTGCAGGTCGGACGAACTGCGTTCGTCCAACTGCCATGAGGTTGCAACGATACTCCATCCGTACCAGGCAAGTCCGGCACAGAACGCGATCGCCGCGATGCAATTCATCACCTCCATCCAGCGCTGGACACGAGGAGAGGTGGCCCTGAGCACGAGATCCGGCCGGACGTGACTGTCGGTGCGCACAAGCTGGGAGGCTGCGAGCATGATGGCCCAGACGATCAGATAGACGATGACCTCTTCGGCCCACGAGATCGCGTAACGCGGCGCGAGATAGCGGCCGATGACCTGCACCAGCCCGATCAGCATTGCCGCGGCGCCGAGCAGCCCGATGAGAAACCGCTCCACCTTGTCCCACACCGTGTCGTCCACAGGCGAACTCCCGGACATAGGCTTTCGTATCAGCCGCTACTTCCAACAGCCTCGCTGACAAGCTTGACGATCTCCGGTGACAGCTTGGCGTCGCGGATAAGGTCACCTTGTGCTGCGATCATCCGTTTGCGGTCAGCGGCAAACTGTGTCGCTGAAGGATCGACAAAGCTGACGCCATGCGATTTCATCGTCTCGCGGGCGTCCGCCTGCGACTTCGCCGACATCGCACGGTAGCGTTCGATGTTGGCTGCCCAGAGGTCGCGCATCAGCTTCCGGTCGGCATCGCCGAGCTTCGACCAGAATGCATCGCTTACCATCGGCACATAATTGGCGAAGAACTGATGATCCGCGTAGGAATATTTGACGCCGGCTTCCCACAGCTTGGCCGAGTTGCAGCTCTCGTCCGAACTCACGAATCCGTCAAACGTGCCTTGTGACAAGGCCAGCGGGACATTGGGCCAAGGCGTGACGTTGGGAATCGCGTGCACGAATGCGATCCGCCAGGAGATGCCGGCGCCGCCGGGACTTCTGATTTTCAGGCCATTGAAATCGTCGAGAGATTGAACGGCCTTTTTCGTCAGGTACCAGTTCTCATAACCGAGATCGAGCCAATGCCCGAGAATATGCGAGTGCACCTTGGCCTCGAGCTGCTTTTCGACCAGCGCGCCAGGAGGCCCGTCCGTGCAACGACGGATGATTTCGACTGGCTGACCGTAAAGGGTCGGGAGCTGTGCAAAATCGCCGTCGGGGACGAGTCCGGTGATTGTCCAGGTCCCCGGAGCGGCCATGTCGACCTGCCCCTGGATGAGTGCCTTGGTCACGTTCAGGTCAGCGAATAGCTGGCCGGAATGAAATACTTCAGACTTGATCCTGCCTTTGCTGGCCTGGTCGAGTTTATCGAGATAGTCGACGATGGCCTGATTGCGCGGATGTGACGGTGCCGTATCAAGCGAGCAGCGGAGCTTGATGGTATCATCCGCCTGCGCCTTGCGCGAAAGCCAAGGGGCGGCCAAAGGGGCCGCCAAAAGTCCTGCCGCACCTCCCATGAAGGCGCGCCGATCCCATTTGGAAATCATTTGCATCCTCCCTCTGCGCCTGTGCCCGGCGGTTATTTTTACGATCGCGCCAGTTGCATCCATTTGCAACCATATTCGGGCGGCGGCACGCAAATCGACGCGCGACAGTTTCAAGGTCGTCGTTAAACCGGGACGCGTGTTGCGGCTGGCGCCGCAGCCCCCCTTTCTCATGCACTGCAGCAAAGCTTCGATCGACTTGCGTATCGCGGCTGCTCAGAGCGGCCAGCGCCGTGTAGCGGGACACCGCTCGATGAAAGCGGATGGGCGCGCCCGCGCTGTGGCCGCCCTTTCCAATGCTCATGCCATCGCGCGTTCGGGCAACAGCTCTGCGATCTGGACGGCATTGAGCGCAGCGCCCTTCAGCAGTTGATCCGCGGCCACGAATATCGAGATCGAGTGCCCTGTGGGATCGCTGAGATCCTGGCGGATACGGCCGACCAGCACGTCGTCCTGGCCGGAGGCGTCGATCGGCATCGGGAAATAATTCCTGGCGCGGTCGTCGATGACCCTGACGCCCGGCGCCCTGCCCAGGATCGCGCGGACCTGGTCTTCGGTGATCGGCTTCTCGCATTCGAACGTAATCGCCTCGGAGTGCGCGCGCAGCACCGGCACGCGGACGCAGGTGACGCCGACGGCGATTTCTTCATCCTCGAAGATCTTGCGGGTCTCCTTGATAACCTTGGTTTCCTCGTCGTTGTAGCCTGTCTCGGGATCAACGGCGGTGTTATGGCTGAACAGGTTGAAGGCGTAAGGGTGCGGCATCACCTTCGGCGTATAGACTTGGCCGTTGAGGTTGGCGCGGGTCGATTGTACGAGTTCGTCCATGGCGGCCGCACCGGCACCGCTCGCGGCCTGGTAGGTCGAGATGATGACGCGCCTGATGCGGTTGTTCTGGTGAATCGGCCACAGCGGCACCAGCGCGGTGATGGCGGCGCAGTTCGGGTTGGCGATGATGCCCTTGTGGTCGCGGATACGGTTCGCGTTGATCTCGGGGATCACCAGCGGCACGTTCGGGTCCATGCGAAAGGCCGAGGAATTGTCGACCACCACGGCACCGGCCTTGACCGCGATCGGGGCAAACTTCCTGGAGATGCCGCCGCCGGCCGAGAACAGCGCGATATCGACGCCGTCGAAGGATCGCTCGCCGAGTTCTTCGATCATGACCTTCTGGCCGCGGAACGAGACCGTCTGACCGGCCGATCGCGCGCTCGCCAGCGCCTTCAACCTGCCGACACGGAAACCGCGCTTGTCCATGGTGGCGATGAACTCGGCGCCCACGGCACCGGTTACGCCGACAATCGCGACGACGGGATCGTTACTCACTTGGCTCTCCATTTTTTCAGGTTCATGCGTCAGGCAATAAAAAAGCCCCGGACCATCGAGGGCGGGGCTTCGGATCGAGATATGCGACAATGACGACTACGCGCGCACGCCTCCCGAGCCCCCGGAGGGCTTGGCGGTTTTGGTCGTGCGTTTCGTGAAGGTCGGCATGGCTGCAGCTTATGCGGGAGAGTCTTGTTGGCGTCAACGGATTTTCGGCCAAATCCGGGCCTGGCTTGTCGCTTTGAGGCGTTTTCTCCGCGAAGCCGGCATTCATCCCGCTTCCCGGGTTCAGGGCAGGCTTTCGCCCGAAAACGCTTCAACGAGGTTGAAACCGGCGCCGGGGTGACGCAATAAGCCATCCCATGAGCCTTCCCAATCATTTCGAACTGCTTGCCACCGACGGAGCGGCGCGCACCGGCCGGCTGACCACGCCGCATGGCGTGGTGCGGACCCCGGCATTCATGCCGGTCGGCACCGCCGGGGCGATGAAGGGCGTGCATTGGCGCGAGGTCCGCGAGACCGGCACCGATATCGTGCTCGGCAATACCTATCACCTGATGCTGCGGCCGGGCGCCGAGCGGATCGCCAGCCTTGGCGGGCTGCAGACATTCACGGGATGGCGGGGGCCGATGCTCACGGACTCCGGCGGCTTCCAGGTGATGTCGCTGTCGGAATTGCGCAAGCTCAGCGAGAATGCCGTCACCTTCCGGTCCCATATCGACGGCGCCAAAATCGAATTGTCACCCGAACGCTCGATCGAGGTGCAGCGCCTGCTCGGTTCCGACATTGCCATGCAGATGGACGAGTGCGTGCGGCTGCCGGCGGAGCGTGATGACATCGAGCGGGCAATGCGGCTTTCGCTGCGCTGGGGCGAACGCAGCAAGCGCGCGTTCGAAAGTGCGCCCGAAGGCTACATGCTGTTCGGTATCGTGCAGGGCGGCGATATCGCCGAATTGCGACAGGCCAGCGCACGCGGTCTCATCGACATCGGCTTTCACGGCTATGCGATCGGCGGACTTGCCGTCGGTGAGCCGCAGTCGGTGATGCTGGCGATGGTCGAGGAGGTCGCTCCGGTCCTTCCTTCCGACCGTCCGCGATATCTGATGGGCGTGGGAACGCCGGAAGACCTGATGGAAGGAATTGCGCGCGGCGTCGACATGTTCGACTGCGTCATGCCGACGCGCAACGGCCGTCACGGCGTCGCATTCACGCGGTTCGGGCCGATCAACCTGCGCAACGCCCGCCATGCCGACGATCCGCGGCCGCTGGACGAGGCAAGTCCATGGCCGTCGGCGCGCAATTATTCGCGCGCCTATCTGCATCATCTCGTCAAGTCGGGCGAGACGCTGGGCGCGATGCTGCTGTCGGAGATCAACATCGCCTATTACCAGCAATTGATGCAGGACATCCGCGACGCGATCTCACAGCGCAGCTTCGCGGATCTTCGCGACCGGGTGCGGACCGGATGGGCGAGCGGCGACATCGCGCCACGATAGCAGGCATCCGGCTTTGCAAGCCGGCGGTCAGTTGCAGGCGACGGTCAATTGCAGACAGGTCAATTGCAGACGAACGGCTTCATCGCGTGCTTGGTAACGAAGCCATAGCCGCAGGTATCGCAGGTCCAGAGATAGCTGACGATGTCGTCGGCGACGAAGGCCGACGCTTCCGCGGCTACCATCGAGTCCGCACAGACCGGGCAAGTTGGCAGGTCGTTTCCGCGCGGGCCAGGTTGCGGCGTAACGGTCGACATGATTTCAGCAAGTGCTGGCATGGTGACCTCCATGCGATCTGAACCTGGCTGCAGCCTACACCGTTTTTCTTGACGATGTCGCAACACAAATGCGTATGCTTTAGGTTATTTTGCCGCGCTCACATTTGTTTCAGCGGGGTTCAATTTTTTGCAATGCAGCGCTTTTGTGAATCCTATGTTGCAGTTTGTTTAAGGGCACCTCACATTTGGCCGGCGACATGTCGTAAGATGCTCAGCTAATTTTCTGCAAAACCGCTTGTATGGAGGTCCAAACATGGATGCGCCTTCACCTGCGAATGCCCTGCGTCGCCCCGGCCGCGGCCGGATTTTTGACAGCATCGTGGACGCCGTCGGCGATACGCCCATTGTGCAGCTGCGCAAATTGCCGCAGCAGCACAACGCGCATGCGACAATTTTAGCCAAGCTGGAATATTTCAATCCGGCGGCGAGCGTGAAGGATCGCATCGGAGCGGCGATGATCGTCGCGATGGAGAAGGCGGGCGTGATCGATGCCGACACGGTGCTGATCGAGCCGACCTCCGGGAACACGGGAATTGCGCTGGCCTTCGTTGCAGCCTCGCGCGGTTACCGGTTGAAGCTGGTGATGCCGGAATCGATGTCGATCGAGCGGCGCAAGATGCTGGCGTTCCTCGGCGCCGAGATCGTGCTGACGCCGGCGGCAGAAGGCATGAAGGGTTCGATCGCGGTGGCGGAGGAACTGGTGCGCACCACGCCCAACGCGGTGATGCCGCAGCAGTTCAAGAATCCGGCCAATCCCGAGATTCACCGCCGCACCACGGCAGAGGAAATCTGGAACGATACCGGCGGCAATATCGATTTCTTCGTCGCCGGGGTCGGAACCGGCGGCACCATCACCGGCGTTGGGCAGGTGCTCAAGCCCCGCAAGCCGTCCTTGCGGGTCGTCGCGGTCGAGCCGGAGGAGAGCGCGGTGCTGTCGGGCGGCCAGCCTTCGCCGCACAAGATCCAGGGCATCGGCGCCGGCTTCGTGCCCGACATCCTCGACCGTTCGGTCATCGACGAGATCGTCAGGATCAACAGCGCCACCGCGATCGAAACCTCGCGCCTGCTGGCGCGGCTTGAGGGCATACCGGGAGGCATCTCGTCGGGCGCGGCGATCGCTGCGGCCCTGCAGATCGCCCAGCGCCCGGAAAGTTCCGGAAAAACCATTTTAGCCGTGGTGCCCTCGTTCTCGGAACGCTATCTATCGACCGTCCTGTTTGAAGGAATCTGAATGTGGCAGAGCAACCGCGGCGTCCAAGAACGCTGAACGATGCCCGAACCGAAGCGGAAGCAGCGTTCAAGAAGGTCACGGCCAAGGCGCCGGAGGCGCCGCCCCGGCGCACCGCGATCCCCGGCGTGAAGGAACAGGTCACGCTGCGGATCGATCAGGACGTGCTGGAATATTTCCAGGAGGGCGGTCCGGGCTGGCAGGAACGCATCAATGAGGCGCTGCGGAAAGCTGCCGGGAAATAGATCGACCGCGCAGGGTTGAGATGAGGTGGCTGAAGCCCGAGCAGTTCTGATTTGATCAGAGCAGGGCTTTGGCCGAACAATTCCGCGGCGCGATCAGGCTGCTGCGCGCGCAGGAAGCGGCGGCGGCGCCGGTTTCAGATTGAGGAGATTGCCGGAGAGGATCAGCACCGCACCGAGCACGGTGAAAAGATCGAGCTGCTCCGAATAGAGCAGCCAGCCCGCCAGCGCAGTCAGCGGCACCCGCAGGAAGTCCATCGGCACCACGATGGTGGCGTCGGCGTACAGCATCGCCCGCGCCATGCAGAAATGCGCGAAGGTGCCGCAGAACGCGATGACGACGGCCCAGACCCAGACCAAGGCCGTGGGCCAGGTCCAGAAATAGAGGCACGGGATGATCCCGGCGGCCGACTGCACGACCAGCATCCAGAAGATGATCGCCACCGTCTGCTCGGTGCGGGTGAGCGACTTCACCATCGTAACCGACACGCCGAACCCGACGGCGGCGGCGAGCGCGATGAGCTGCCCGGGATTGAACTCGCCGGTTGCGGGCCGCACGATGATCAGGACCCCGACGAGGCCAAGCATGACGGCGGCGACCTTCCAGACCGTCATGCGCTCGCCAAGAAAGCTGGCGGCAAGGATCGCGGTCCAGATCGGCATGGTGAATTCGATCGCCACCACCTGGCCGATCGGGATCAGCGTCAGGGCAAAGAACCAGCCGAGTTGTGCGCCATAGTGAACGAGGTTGCGGCCGACATGTTGCGGCAGCCGCGACGTCTTCATCGACGCGAAGCCGCCAGCGCTGCGGATCAGCGGATAGAGCAACAGGAAACCGATCAGCGTCCGCAATTCCATCAGCTGAAATACGTTCACCTGACGCAACGCCTCACGCCCGGCGATTGCCATGATCAGCGTCTGCGCGAGCCAGCCGGCCATCCAGAGCGCGGCTTTGGATTTGGAGGGCGTGCGGTTCATCGGTCGACAGGTCGGGGAGGGTTCCGGCGGCAAAAGCGAGGCGGCCGGTATCGGCGACCCCGGGCCGATTTGCAACGTGGAATATCGCAAGGCTAACGCGCGATCAGTGGGCTTCACCTCAGGTCGAGTCCGGGGCAGGCTCTCGCTCGAAACCGCCATGGGCTCGATTTCGAAGTGGGAACGAGCGCCGGATCGGTGGTAAGGATGTCTCCCGAACGACAGGCGATCGACAGCAAACGGGAGACCGCGCATGCAGATCCTGCAACCGGCAGAATGGGCAAAGCCGCGTGGCTTTTCACACGGCGTGGTGGTCGATGCTCCCGGCCGCTGGATCGTCCTGGCGGGACAGACCGGAGACGAGCAGGGCACTTATCCGGCCGACATGGCGGGGCAAGTCAGCGTCGCGCTGAAACGCATCATCAAGCTCCTGACCGAGGCCGGCGCCGGTCCTGAGCACATCGTGCGCCTGAACTGGTATCTGACCAGCCGCAGCGAATATGAGGCGGCGGGTGCCGGTATCGGCGCGGCCTGGAAGGAAACATTGGGCCGGAATTTTCCACCGTCGACGCTGCTTTTCATCGATGGCCTGGTCGATGCCCGCGCCAAGGTCGAAATCGAAGTCACTGCCTTCGTGCCGGCGGCTTAGCAAATCACCTGAGGAGACCGATCCGAAATGAACAACCGATCATTGTCCGCCGATTTCGTCACGGCGTTTGCGACCGGCTGGCCCGAACGGCAGCCGGATATCATGGTGCTGTCGTTGACCACGCATAAGGGCGTGCAGGATTTTGCATTCACCAAGGAGCAGGCGCTGCTGGTGGCAAAGACGATGAAGGACACGGTGGCCCGTCTCGACAAGGCGCGCTGACGCCGAAAATCAATTCGCTTAAAACAGCAGCGCCCGGTTCTGATCGATCAGAACCGGGCGCTGACGTTTATTGGCACGAAAGGCGGAGCCGTTTTCACCGCCGCAATGAAATCGAGGCCGACCTGAACTGGTTCTCTCCCCTGATCACCACCGATTGGCGGTTGCCGCGCGTCGTGAGCGAAATATCGGCATTGAACCCGGGGGCGCTGGCGACCACCTGGAAATTGCCGGCGGCGCCGCGACCTTCGATGGTGCCGTTGATATTGCGGCTGCTCTCGCTCCAGGTGCCCCTGATCGACCTGCCCTCGGCGACCACATTGGTCCTCAGGTCGAACTTGTAGCTGTCGCTGGCGCAGGTGAGGGTCTGATTGAGACCATGGCCATTCTCGCCAACCGCGTAAGAGGCACGGCAGCGAATCCGTTCGGTCGAGCCGTCGTCGAGGGTGACGGTGCCGCCGCCGGACCAGTAACCGGCCATGCCGGCGAAGGGGCCGACCTGCGCGTAGCTGGCCGTAGAGGACACCGACGCCATCAGCAGCGCGATGGCTCCGAAGATCAGCCCCTTGATAACCGCAAAGGTACTGCCGGTCCGATGAATATTATCGCCGCGATGCTTCCCAGCGACCGCTGCAAGGTATCCCTGCTGATGCCCCATTCCACTTTCCCGATCCGGCGTTGCCATTGAGCTGGCCATTGGCATATGCCCCATGGATCGAGACACGCACCAAGCCTTCGCGCCCGACCCTGCCGGAAACATCAGCGTCGGGAGCAGAAATCTTTCCGTCCGACACTGTAAGTGTGGAGTTGATGGTCGGTTCGCAACTCCCCGTCTTGGTCACAACCGTGACATTCCACAGTCCGTCATAAGGTGACTGGGCGCGTGCGGGGACGGCGGTAATGAGACTGGAAGCAACGAGGACAAAACCAAAACAGGCCAAACCAATGCGTTGGTCGCGCATGAACCAGATATCTCCGATGTGGTGGAATGACGCGGCTTATTTCGGTCAAATATGTTCAAAGTTGGCCGCAGCGCGTCAATCAGAAATATTCCTGTCTTTCCAAATGCTTAATAATCAAGCTTACCGCTCAAGCGAAACTGGAAATGCACAGCTCAGGTCGAGCGCCGGCGGGACTACGGTGATAGCTTCGGTGCGTTGGTCGCGAATTCCTCATCTTGCGGCTTGGCCGGCAGCGAATTGTGGGTCTTTCCGTATTCAATTACCTCAGCCAGCAGCCTTAATCCGAGCGGCGCCAGCGCGCGCTCCCAAAGCTGCCGAGCCGTTTCGCCTTTCTTGACGAAGACCCAGTCCTGTGCGGCGATCGCGCCGGCATCCATGCGATCCGCCAGATGGTAGACCGTGCCGCCGGCGATCGGGTCGCCTTCCTTGATGGTCCATTCCACGGCGGCGATGCCGCGATGCCGCGGCAGCAGCGACGGGTGGTAGCCGATGCCGCCCATGCGTGCGGCTGCAAGCGCCTCCTTGCTGACGCGGGCATGGCTGTGGGCGGTGACGATCAGGTCGGTGCCGGGCGCGATTTCCCCGGCAACCACGAGTTTCGGATCGGCCTGCACCACGACCTCAATCCCGGCTGCCTTGGCGGCGGCGGCAAGCCTGTCCTCCGCGTCGGCCACCACGACCCGCACGATATCGACGCCGTGCTTCCGCAGCATGTCGAAGGTCGTCACGCCGAAATGGCGGGAGCCGACGAGCGTAATCCGCATGATCGTTCTTTCCGTCTTTTGGGGCTGGGACAGGCCAGAAGGCCGGCTTGGGCGCTTGGGACAGGTTTAGCAACATCCCGTCCGCGCCGTCGATACAGGCGGACGGGTAATCCCCAAGGGGTAGGGCCGCGCGCCTTGAACCAGGTCTTATGCCCGCGCGACTTTCCACGAAAGGCACAACCGATCGAGGGATTCGGCGTGAAAAGCACCGTTGCGGCGGCGATCATCTCCTGCATTGTCGCAATCGTCGCTTCCGGAAGTGCGGCTCTCGCAGCCTGTCAGGAACCGGAAACCGGCACGGAAGACGTCCCGATTTTTTCGCCTCCGATGGGCGAAGTTGTCGTCGGGGCAGGGAGGCTTCAGTTCTATTCGGCGCCCGATGCAAACTGCGCCATGAAAGGCGTTTTCGTTATCCCGAAGGACGAGGTGATTACCTATGCGCAATCGCGGAGCGGCTGGTCGTCGGTGATGTATTCCAACCCGAGAACCGGCCAAAGCGTCTCCGGTTGGGTGCGATCGGAGCGCCTGAAGGAGACGGGGACGGTCGGGCCGAAGCAGTAGCGTAACGTATCCGCCGATTTGCAAGATAACGGCGGAGCTCCTGCATCCAGCGTTCGCAACGTGCTGGAGAGATTGCCTTTAAGATATGGTTCTGGTGGAACAATTTGCGTTGTTCAAAGTGTCCTGCATCGCCCCGGGGCGCTATTGACCCGCGCGGACGGGACCCCTACACAGCGCTGCACGTGAGCGCGTAGCTCAGGCGGTAGAGCACGTGACTTTTAATCATGGGGTCGAGGGTTCGAGTCCCTCCGGGCTCGCCATGATAGGCTTCAGGTCATGGCGGAGGCGGGATGAGCAAGATCTTCGTCGTCAAGGCGGCTT
>DASZTN010000075.1:0-90288 GCA_035547995.1 Bradyrhizobium sp.
GTCGACCACGCCGCAACGATCGCCGTCACCGTCGAAGCCAAGGCCGACATCCGCCTTATGCTCCAGCACCGCGTCGCGGATCGCATGCAGCATCGCCAGGTCTTCGGGATTGGGATTGTATTTCGGGAAAGTGTGATCGAGCTCGGTATCGAGCGGTACCACCTCGCAGCCGATCGCCTCCATCACCTTCGGCGCAAAGGCGCCAGCGGTGCCGTTGCCGCAGGCAACCACGACCTTGAGCTTGCGCTTCAACTTCGGGCGGTTGGTGAGATCGGCGATATAGCGCGCCGGGAAATTCTCGTGGAACTGGTAGGAGCCGCCGACCTTGTTGTTGAAATCGGCATTGAGCACGATCTCCTTCAGCCGGCCCATCTCGTCGGGCCCGAAGGTGAGCGGGCGGTTGGCGCCCATCTTGACGCCGGTCCAGCCATTGTCGTTATGCGACGCCGTCACCATCGCAACGCAGGGCACGTCGAGTTCGAACTGCGCGAAATAGGCCATCGGCGTCATGCAAAGGCCGATGTCATGGACCTTGCACCCCGCCGCCATCAATCCGGAGATCAGCGCATATTTGATCGATGCCGAATAGCCACGGAAGTCGTGGCCGGTGACGACCTCCTGCTTGGCGCCGAGTTCGGCAATCAGCGCGCCAAGGCCCATGCCCAGCGCCTGGATGCCCATCAGGTTGATTTCCTTGCCGAACAGCCAGCGGGCGTCATATTCGCGAAATCCGGTCGGCTTCACCATCGGCTCGGATTCGTAAGCATAGGTATTTGGAACCAGCACGGGTTTGGGCTTCGGAAACATGCAAATAGCCTCATCGTGAATGCTGAAAGCAATGCACCGCATTGCCACAGCGAATGCAATGACGGAAGGTAGGATTAAGTGTTTTGTGACCGATAATTGCGGCGGATTTGGCGGCTGGAGACGGCCTTACTGCTCCAGCACCATCATGCCATTGGCATATTCGAACCGCTTCAGTCTGGACAGGAACGACAGGCCGAGCAGATTTTCCGACAGCGCCTCATCGGGCAGCACCAGAGCATCGACGTCGCGCACCACAAGGCCGCCAACATCGACCATGGCAATCTGCGTGCGCGCCGCCCTGACCGTGCCGTTCGCGGTCGAGACGGAAACCTTGTAATCGCCGGGCGAAGGACGGACGCCAAAGCTGGCCGCCGAAGTCTCGTTGAGCGCGATCGTCGACGCGCCCGTGTCGACCATGAAATCGATCGGCTGGCCGTTGATGCGGCCTTCGGTTTCAAAATGCCCGCGGACATCACGCGGGATGGAGAGGGTGCGGCCGTAAGACGCCGCCATCTCGACCGCCGGTGCAGCTCTCGGTGCGGTGGTATGCGCCAGCACAGGCGTCATCCGGTCGGCCATCTGGGCCATGACGGTGCCGAGGCCGGCCATGACCGCCGCGAAGATCATTAGGTTACGCATGACGCCACACCCGCTTCACGGCGTTCTCGGGCGAGATGAACGGCTCGCATGCAGAAAACGCGTCAAACCAAAAGACCGGACTCGCCAATATCATCACGCCAGCCGCCGGGCGGCGACGAAATGTCGACGGCGGAAGCTGCTATTTCAGCGAAAAGGATGAGCGAAGCGTTAACGCGGGCTACCTTGCTACGCTCCCCGCGGCTTGGCCCGCCGTGTCGGCAGCGCGCTTGCCGGATCATCCGGCCAGGGATGTCGTGGATAACGCCCGCGCAGATCAGACCGCACGGCGGCATAACTGCCACGCCAGAAGCCCGGCAGATCTCGCGTGACCTGTACCGGCCGGTGCGCCGGCGACAACAATTCCAGCACCAGCGGCACTTTGCCGCCCGCAATCGACGGATGTGTATTGAGCCCGAACAATTCCTGCAGTCGGACCGCAATGGTCGGGCCCTGCTCGGCCTCATAATCGATCGCAAGCGCCGTGCCGGTCGGCGCCTCGAAATGGGTCGGCGCTTCCCGCTCCAGCCGCGCGCGCAATTCCCAGGATAACAGCGCTATCAGCGCGTCGGAGAGGTCGCCGGCGGACAAGTCCTTGAGCGCGGTCTTGTCGTAAAGTGCCGGCACCAGCCAGTCCTCGCGCCGTGCCGCGAGCGCATCGTCCGACAGGTCGGGCCAGGGACTCTGCGGCCCCTCTGCCTTGCGCAGGAACATCACGCGGTCACGCCACTGCTTGGCGGCTTTCGACCATGGCAGCCTGTCGAGGCCGGCAGCGATCAAGCCGTCTGCCAGCACCCGTGCGGTTTCCGCCGATGGCGTCAGTGCGAGCGGCGCTTCCGAAAGCGTGATGGCATGCAGCGTGCGCTTGCGACGCGCGCGCAACGCCATGGCGGCGCGGTCGAACGAAATCTCGTCGGCCGTCGTGATCTGATCGGCGAATTTCGTCTCGATCTCAGCAGGCGTAATCGGAGCTGCCAGCAGGATACGTCCTTGCGCCGCCGTGCCCGTCAGTTCGGCAACCGCGAGATACGGCGCCCGCGCCAGCGCCGAGGTCTGCTCGATCGAAGCCCCACGTCCGTTGGCCAGCACGAAGCTGCCATTGCCGCGGTTGCGCGCAATGCGGTCGGGAAAGGCAAAGGCAAGCATTGCGCCGGTGGAAGGTTCTTCGTCGCTTGGTCCAGAACTCTCCCGACTATTTCGCGAAGACCGCTTCAACTCCCCTCCCCCTTGCGGGGAGGGGTTGGAGGTGGGGGTGCCGCGAGCGAAGACTGCCGTTGTGGACCCCCCTCCCCGACCCTCCCCCGCGAGGGGGGAGGGAGTGGAAACACCTCTCGCGTCGCTCGCAGCCACCTGCAACGCCCAGCGTTGGGCCAGGCTGCGTGCGCTGCTGGCTCGCTGCGAGCGGTCGCGGCGAAATTGATCGAGCCTGAATTCAAGATCGACGCTGTCGCCACCCAGGCCGCGCTCGGTGAGGATGGCGGCGATCTCGGCGGCTTCTTCGCCCGCCCCGAAGCGATGCGAATCCACGATCATACGGGCAAGCCGCGGCGGCAGCGCCAACGCGCGCAGGCTCTCGCCTTCAGCCGTGATGCGGCCATCATCATCGAGCGCGCCGAGTTCGCGCAGCAGGCCGCGTGCTTCTTTCAGCGCAGGCAGGGGCGGCGGATCGAGAAATGCCAGCGTCGCCGGATTGCTCACGCCCCATTGCGCGAGATCGAGCACCAGCGAGGAAAGATCGGCGCTGAGGATTTCCGGCTGCGTATAGGCCGCGAGCGAGGCGGTCTGCGGCTCGTCCCACAACCGATAGCAGATGCCGGGCTCGGTGCGGCCGGCGCGTCCGCGGCGCTGATCGACCGCAGCGCGCGAGGCGCGCACGGTTTCCAGCCGTGTCAAGCCTATATCAGGTTCGTAGCGGGGAATGCGCGCCATTCCGGAATCGACCACGATGCGAACGCCTTCGATGGTCAGCGAGGTCTCGGCGATCGAGGTCGCCAGCACCACCTTGCGATGGCCTTTCGGCGCCGGCGCAATGGCGCGATCCTGCACGCTGGCGTCGAGCGCGCCGAACAGCGGCACGATTTCGATGGTCGCGCCGTGAACGCGTTCGCTGAGCAAATTCTGGGTGCGGCGGATTTCGGCCGCGCCGGGCAGGAACGCCAGCACCGAACCGGGGTCGGCCCGGAGCGCGGCTGTAATTGCATCTGCCATCTGCCGCTCCAGCGGCACATCGGACTTGCGGCCGAGATAGCGGGTCTCGACCGGAAAGGCGCGGCCTTCACTTTCGATCACCGGCGCATCGCCCAGCAACTTGGCGACGCGCGCGCCATCGAGCGTCGCCGACATCACCAGGAGGCGCAGATCCTCGCGCAGGCCGGTCTGCGCGTCCCGCGCCAGGGCCAGCCCGAGATCGGCATCCAGCGAACGCTCGTGAAACTCGTCGAACAGCACGGCCGCGATACCAAATAATTCCGGATCATCGAGGATCTGCCGCGAAAAAATACCCTCGGTGACCACCTCGATCCGGGTTGCAGGCGATACTTTGGAACCGAAACGGACGCGATAGCCGACGGTCTGCCCGACGCGCTCGCCCAACGTCCCGGCCATGCGCTCGGCGCTCGCCCGCGCCGCGATCCGCCGCGGCTCCAGCACGATGATTTTCTTGCCTTTGAGCCAGGGTTCGTCGAGCAGCGCCAGCGGCACCCGCGTGGTTTTGCCAGCGCCGGGCGGCGCCACCAGCACGCCGGTATTGTTGGCGGCTAGCGTGCGCGCCAGCTCACCAAGCACCGCGTCGATCGGAAGGGGGCTGTCGAAGCTGCGGGGCAAGATTTCGTCACCTCGTCACGGCCAAATTAGCCCGGTCATCCACGTCTTGCGACAAGAACAAAAAACAAAACATGGATGGCCGTGACAAGCACGGCCGTGACGGATCAGCGGGAGAACAAGCCTAGCGCTGCGGCACCGGCCCGCGGCCGACGCTCTCATAGGTGAAGCCAAGCGCCGCCATCTCTTCCGGCCGATAGACGTTGCGGAGGTCGACGACCACCGGCCGGGCCATTTCCCGTTTCAGCCGTTCGAGATCAAGGGTGCGGTATTGCACCCATTCGGTCACCACTACCATGGCGTCGGCACCTGCGGCGCAGGCATAGGGGTCGTCGCAATATTCGATGTCCGGCAGTTCGCGCCGCGCCTGCTCGATACCGACCGGATCGTGCCCACGCACCCTGGCGCCCATGTCGAGCAGGCTGGTCACCAGTGGAATTGACGGCGCCTCCCGCATGTCATCGGTATCGGGCTTGAAGGTGAGACCGAGCACCGCGATGGTCTTGCCGCGCAGGCTGCCACCCAGCACGTTCGCGACCTTGCGCGCCATCGCACGCTTGCGATTGTCGTTGACCGCCAGCACGGATTCGACAATGCGCAATTGCACATCGTGATCGAGCGCAGTCTTCACCAGCGCGCGGGTATCCTTCGGGAAGCACGAGCCACCGAAACCGGGTCCGGCGTGCAGAAACTTGGTCCCGATGCGGTTGTCGAGCCCGATGCCGCGCGCCACTTCCTGCACGTCGGCGCCGACTTTCTCCGAGAGATCGGCGATCTCGTTGATGAAGGTGATCTTGGTGGCAAGAAAGGCGTTGGCGGCGTACTTGATCAGCTCTGCGGTGCGTCGCGCGGTATACATCAGAGGCGCCTGGTTGAGCGACAGCGGGCGGTAGATATCGCCAAGCACCTTGCGGCCGCGCTCGTCCGAGGTGCCGACCACGATGCGGTCCGGAAACTTGAAGTCACGGATCGCCGCTCCCTCGCGCAGAAATTCCGGATTGGAGGCAACCACGACATCGGCCGACGGATTGGCCTCGCGAATCAGCCGCTCGACTTCGTCGCCGGTGCCGACCGGAACGGTCGATTTGGTGACGACGACAGTGAAGCCCTTCAGAGCAGCGGCGATCTCGCGCGCCGCGGCATAGACATAGCTCAGGTCAGCGTGGCCGTCGCCGCGCCGCGACGGCGTGCCGACCGCGATGAAGACCGCGTCGGCTTCCGCGACCGGTGTGGTCAGATCGGTGGTGAAATCCAGCCGGCCAGCCTTGACGTTGGTCGCGACCAGCGTGTCGAGCCCCGGCTCGAAAATCGGGATTTCGCCCCGACGCAGCGCATCGATCTTGGCGCCGTCCTTGTCCACGCAAGTGACCTGGTGACCGAAATCCGAAAAACAGGCGCCGGATACCAGCCCCACATACCCCGTGCCAATCATGGCAATGCGCATAAGACAACCTGCCCGTAATGGTTAATGAAGCTTTCGATTTGCGGCGGTGTTTAAAGCATTTCCGCCCCCTGGGAAACTGTTCGCCGCCAGGAAACCGTAGCGTTATTAAGGCCCGGCATGACATTTGTATGAATAAAGGAGAATGAAACCTATCCGGCCATAGATGCCGGAAACTCGCGCCGAAACAGGACAATGATGCCACTAAACGGGACAGCCGTCTCGACCCAACGTCCCGCCTTCGTGGAAGGGCGCGTCGACTGGGTCGATTACGCCAAGGGGATCTGCATCGTGATGGTGGTCATGATGCATTCGGTGCTGGGCGTCGAAAAGGCGACCGGACAGACCGGCTTCATGCATCTGGTCGTGATGTTCGCAAGGCCGTTCCGGATGCCGGACTTCTTCATGATCTCGGGCCTGTTCCTGCCCATCGTCATCAACCGCGACTGGCGCACCTATCTCGACCGCAAGGTGATGCACTTCGCCTATTTCTACGTGCTGTGGGTGACGATCCAGTTCGGCTTCAAGGCGCCCGCCTTTGCCGCCGAGACCAGCTGGTCGCATGCCGGGCTGCTGTATCTGGAATCCTTCATCGATCCGTTCGGCACGCTGTGGTTCATCTACCTGCTGCCGATCTTCTTCGTCGTCATCAAGGCCACGCGTAAGATGCCGCCCGTCTTGATCTGGAGCGCCGCCGCCCTGCTCGAAAGCGCCCATATCTCGACCGGCTGGACCGTGATCGACGAGTTCAGCGCGCGCTTCATCTATATCTATTCCGGCTACCTGTTCGCGGACTATGTATTTGCGCTGTCGGACCGGGCGCGGGCACATCCAGGCTGGGCGCTGGCGGCACTGGCGCTGTGGGCGCTGGTCGACGGCGGTCTGGTGGCGCTCGGCGTCAGTGAGTGGCCGGGGATTTCGCTGCTGCTCGGCTTCTCCGGCGCCTGCGCCATCATCACCATCGGCACGCTGCTGGCGCGCATGCACTGGCTGGATTTCCTGCGTTTCTGCGGCGAGCACTCGATCGTCATCTATCTCGCCTTCTTCCTGCCGATGGCGTCGACCCGAACCGTGCTGCTGCATCTCGGGATCATCCACGACATCGGCCTGATCTCGCTTGTTGTCACCATCGTCGGCGTGGTCGGGGCACTGGCGATCTGGTGGGCAGCGCTGGCGGCAAAGGCCAATTTCCTGTTCGAACGGCCCGGCGCGTTCTGGATCGCGCCAAGGAAGCCGGCCCGCGTCCTGCAGCCGGCGGAATAGGTCTCTCTCGCCTTCCCGCCGGAGCCAGGCCCGTTCAAAAACCGAGCGGCGACGAGTTCAGCTGGTTCCCTGCTCGATCTTCACGCCATCCTTCATCTGCGCCAGCTTGGTGCGGAATCCCTCGGCATCGCCGAAATCGGCGAAGCCCTGGTAATGCGGGTGCGGGCCAAGCACGCGGCGGGCATGCTTGATCGGACACCAATAGACCTCGGTACGCGACGCCACCTCGCGCATGAATGCGATGGCACCATTGGCATAGGAGCAATAAGCACAGTTGAATTTCTCGATGAAATTGAGATAGGCGAGATGGTGCCGGTCGAAGACCAAATAATCGCGCCGGCGCACCTTCGGAATCCTGTAGACCGGAAAGCAGATCGCCTGATACGCCATGACGGCAGCGTCAAGCAGCACGATCGGGACGATCATGGAATAGATCACCGGCGCCGTTAGAATCACCAGCGGATTGGCGTCGAGGAGATAACGCGATGCCCGCGTCTTGATCCGGCTGTGGATCCGCAGCACCTCCTTCTCGAACACAATCCTCTGGTTCTCGAGGTGGAAACGCAGCTCCTCACGCCGCTTTGCCATTTCGACCTCGATCTCGGCCTGAACCTGACGCAGCTTCTCCATCAGCATGTCGAGTTGCGCGGTCATGATGTGGTCTCCCCTCGTCGCCGGCCGGGCAGAGGGACATGGAACGGTCGCCGATGCAACCGTTGCGACGATCGACCGGAAACAAAAATCGCGGCACATCCTCGCCGCAAGGCTGTCAATCGTCGCAAAAATTCTTAAATTACGGCCATGCCGAAATCCTCCCCAAAAGCCGCCGCTAAGCCCGCTACCGCCAAACCCGTCGCCGCCAAAGCCCCCGGGAAAGGCGATCACGTCTTTCTGGTCGACGGTTCCTCCTACATTTTCCGCGCCTATCACGCGCTGCCGCCGCTCAACCGCAAATCCGACGGGCTGCAGGTCAACGCCGTGCTCGGCTTCTGCAACATGCTGTGGAAGCTGCTCCGCGAGATGCCCGAGGACAATCGGCCGACGCATCTGGCCATCGTCTTCGACAAGTCGGAAGTCACCTTCCGCAACAAGATCTATTCCGAATACAAGGCGCACCGGCCCCCGGCGCCGGACGATCTGATCCCGCAATTCGAGCTGATCCGCGCGGCCGTGCGCGCCTTCGACCTGCCCTGCCTCGAACAGGCCGGCTTCGAAGCCGATGACCTGATCGCGACCTATGTGCGGATCGCCTGCGAACGCGGCGCCACCGCGACCATCGTCTCCTCCGACAAGGATCTGATGCAGCTCGTGACCGACTGCGTCACCATGTACGACACCATGAAGGACCGCCGCATCGGCATTCCCGAGGTGATCGAGAAGTTCGGGGTGCCGCCCGAGAAGGTCGTCGAGGTACAGGCGCTGGCGGGCGACTCGACGGACAACGTACCGGGCGTTCCCGGCATCGGCGTCAAGACCGCGGCACAGCTGATCAATGAATATGGCGATCTCGAGGGACTGCTGACCCATGCCGGCGAGATCAAGCAGCCGAAGCGGCGTGAAGCGCTGATCGAGAACGCGGAAAAGGCCCGCATCTCGCGGCAACTGGTGCTGCTCGACGACAAGGTCGATCTCGAAGTTCCGCTCGATGATCTTGCCGTCCACGAGCCGGATGCGCGCAAACTGATCGCGTTTTTGAAGGCGATGGAATTTTCCTCGCTGACCCGCCGCGTCGCCGACTATTCGCAGATCAATCCTTCCGATATCGAGCCGGATGCGGGAAACAGAAGCGAGAGTTCTTCAGCAGCGCCTTCTGCTGCTTCCACTCCGGCCGACGGGCACAGTGCGTCGGGCTCACCCGCCTCCCCAACCAAGGGGGCAGGAAGCGTTAACGGCAAAGCCGGCAAACACGAAAAGGCCGCAAGCCTCAAGGGCACGCCGATCACGCTCGCCGCTGCGCGAGCTGAAGAAGCGCGCAAGCTTCCCCTTGACCGCAGCAAATACCTGACCATCGGCACGCTCGATCAGCTCAATGGCTTTATCGAGCGCATCCATGATGTCGGTCATGTCGCCGTCGAGGCCAAAGCCAATTCGATCGACCCGATGCAGGCGGATATCTGCGGCATCGCGCTGGCGCTGGCGCCAAACGATGCGGCCTATATCCCGCTTGCCCACAAGCAGTCGGGCGACGGCGCCGGGCTGTTCGATGCCGGGCTCGCCCCGGACCAGATGCGCCTCGACGACGCGCTGACCGCATTGCGGCCGATCCTGGAATCGCCGGGCATCCTGAAGATCGGCTTCAACATCAAGTTCCATGCGGTGATGTTCGCGCAGGCCGGCATCACCATTCGCGATCTCGACGACGCGCAGCTGATGTCCTATGCGCTCGACGCCGGACGCAACGCCCACGGACTGGAATCGCTCGCCGAGCGATGGCTCGGCCATGCCGTGATGAACTACGGCGAACTGACGGGCAGCGGCAAGAACAGGCTTTCTTTCGACCAGATCACGGTCGACCGGGCGACGGCCTACTCCGCCGAGAGCGCCGACGTGATCCTGCGGTTGTGGCGCGTACTCAAGCCGCGCCTGGTCGCCGAGCGCATGACCGCGGTTTACGAGACGTTGGAGCGGCCGCTGGTGCCGGTGCTGGCACGGATGGAGCGGCGCGGCATCTCGATCGATCGGCAGGTGCTGTCGCGGCTGTCGGGTGAATTCGCCCAGACCGCCGCGCGCGTCGAGGCCGAGCTGCAGGAACTGGCGGGCGAGCCGATCAATGTCGGCAGCCCCAAGCAGATCGGCGACATCATCTTCGGCAAGATGGGAATCCCCGGCGGCACCAAGACCAAGACCGGCGCATGGTCGACTTCGGCGCAGATCCTCGATGACCTGGCCGAGCAGGGTCACGAATTTCCGAAGAAGATCCTGGAGTGGCGGCAGGTCTCGAAACTGAAATCGACCTATACCGACGCGCTGCCGACCTATGTCAATCCGCAGACCCATCGCGTGCACACGACCTACGCGCTGGCGGCGACCACGACCGGGCGGCTGTCATCGAACGAGCCGAACCTGCAGAATATCCCGGTTCGCACCGAGGACGGCAGGAAGATCCGCCGCGCCTTTGTTGCGACGCCCGGCCACAAGCTGGTGTCGGCCGACTATTCGCAGATCGAGCTCAGGCTGCTCGCTGAAATCGCCGACGTTCCCGTGCTCCGGCAGGCGTTCCGCGACGGCCTCGACATTCACGCCATGACGGCCTCGGAAATGTTCGGGGTGCCGATCAAGGAGATGCCGGGCGAAGTGCGGCGCCGAGCAAAGGCGATCAATTTCGGCATCATCTACGGCATCTCGGCGTTCGGCCTTGCCAACCAGCTCGGCATCGCCCGCGAGGAGGCGTCCGCTTACATCAAGAAATATTTCGAGCGCTTCCCCGGCATCCGCGCCTATATGGACGAGACCAAGGAGTTCTGCCGCAAGAACGGCTACGTCACCACGCTGTTCGGACGGAAGTGCTACTATCCCGAGATCAAGGCGAGCAACGCCTCGGTCCGCTCCTTCAACGAGCGCGCGGCGATCAATGCACGCCTGCAGGGCACCGCCGCCGACATCATCCGCCGCGCCATGATCCGGATGGAAGATGCGCTTGCCGAGCACAGACTCTCGGCGCAGATGCTGCTGCAGGTGCATGACGAATTGATCTTCGAAGTGCCCGACGACGAGGTGGCGGCAACGCTGCCGGTCGTCCAGCGCGTGATGCAGGACGCGCCGTTCCCCGCGGTGCTGTTGTCGCTGCCGCTCCAGGTCGAGGCGCGCGCGGCGGATAACTGGGAAGAGGCGCATTAATGCCCCAAGCGTCCTCCCTGCTTGGCTTCGCCCTGATCTCGTTCGGCCTGGTGCTGACGCCGGGACCCAACATGATCTATTTGATCTCACGCTCGATCACGCAGGGCCCCGCGGCTGGCATCGTCTCGCTCGGCGGCGTGGCGCTCGGCTTCGTATTTTACATGCTGTGCGCAGCGTTCGGCATCACTGCGCTGTTGTTCGCAGTGCCTTATGCCTACGATGCGCTGCGCTTTGCCGGCGCGGCGTATCTGCTCTGGATGGCGTGGCAGGCCGTCAAGCCGGGCGGCCGTTCGCCCTTTCAGGTCAGAGAGTTCGCCGTCGACGGTCCACGCAAGCTGTTTGCGATGGGCTTCGTCACCAACCTGCTCAATCCCAAAATCGCCGTGCTGTATCTGGCGCTGCTGCCGCAATTCCTCGATCCGGCGGCCGGCAGCGTGCTGCTGCAATCGGTGATGCTGGGCTCGATCCAGATCGTGATCAGCGTCAGCGTCAATGCGGTCATCGCGCTCGCTGCCGGATCGATCGCGCTGTTCCTGGCGCAGCGTCCGACATGGATGCTGCTGCAGCGCTACCTGATGGGCACGGTGCTGGCCGGGCTTGCGGTGCGGATGGCATTCGAATCGCGGAAAGCCTAGCCAGATCATGATCCGATTGGAATCGGATCGTGATCTCATCTCCTTGTTTTGAGCATGATCGTTCCAGAAAACCGGTTTCCACTTTTCTGGATCATGCTCCAGTTCCGCTCGTCATGCGCGGGCTTGATCCGCGCATCCGTCATCTTCGCAAGAAGTCTTTTTGAAGATGGATTACCGGATCATAGGCGAGCGGAAGCGACGCCGTTCTTCGAATGGCTGAGCCCGGCAACAACGATGCGTCAATCCAGCTTGGCTTCCATGCCGCGCTTGACGCCGGGGCGCGCCATCAGGGTTTCGTACCAGCGCTTGACGTGAGGGAAATCGGCAAGATCGACCTTGTGGCGCGGGTGGCGCCAGGCCCAGCCGAGGATCGCAAAGTCCGCAACCGACAGTTCGCCCGCAACAAACTCGTGTTTCTCCAGCCTTCGATCGAGCACGCCATAGAGCCTTCGGGTCTCGGCCATGAAGCGCTTCAGGCCATAGGCCCGGTCCTGTTCGTTCTCCAGCGCGATGAAATGATGCACCTGACCCGGCATCGGGCCGAAACCACCCATCTGCCACATCAGCCATTCGTAGACGGGAATGCGGCCGGCGAGCGGTTTCGGCAGGAACTTGCCGGTTTTCTCGCCGAGATAGAGCAGGATCGCACCCGATTCGAAGATGCTGACACGCTTGCCATCGGGACCATCGGGATCGACGATCGCCGGGATCTTGTTGTTCGGGCTGATTTCGAGGAACGCGGGCGCCATCTGCTCGCCCTTGGTGATGTCGACCGGGATCACCTTGTACGGCAGCTCCATTTCCTCCAATGCGACCGAAATCTTGCGGCCGTTCGGCGTGTTCCATGTGTGCAATTCGAGGGTCATTTCCGTGCCCGTTGTTATCAGGTGAATGCTTCTATCCCCTACCCCGGAACCCGAGGGCGTTACAACCAGCCTGGCGCACCGGCGGCCCTGCGCCTGGCGGCGGGGGCAAACGGGCCGTAACTGCCACTGTTGACGGGCCGAGATCCGCGCTGGAATGTCCGGGCCGCCGCCGATAAATTGCGCCCATTCCCTTACCGCAGAGAACAATCCCTTGTCGAAAACAGCCAGCCGCGCCCGCCTCGCCGAGATCATCCGCAAACGTTCCTTCGGGCGTGGTGAAATCACCTTGGCGTCGGGCCGCAAGAGCGATTTCTATTTCAACCTGAAGCCCACCATGCTCGATCCCGAAGGCGCGGCGCTGCTTGCCGAACTGACCTATGAAGCGCTCAAGGACGACCGGCTGGATTACGTCGGCGGGCTGGAAATGGGCGCGGTGCCGCTGGCTGGCGCGATCGCGCAGTTCTCCTGGATCAAGGGTCATCCGATCGCGGCATTCTTCGTGCGCAAGAAGCCGAAGGAGCATGGCGCCCGGCTTGCGGTCGAGGGACTGGCAAAGGACGAAAGCCTCAAAGGCAAGCGCATCGTCATCGTCGAGGATGTCACCACCACCGGTGGCTCGGCGATGAAGGCGGTCGATGCCGTACGCGAGGCAGGCGGTGAAGTCGCGCTGGTCCTGACCATGGTCGACCGCGAGGAAGGCGCGACCGAGACATTCGCCGAAGCGGGCCTCACCTTCCGCGCGCTTTACAAGGCCACCGAATTCCTCAAGGACTGATTGCGATGCAGATATCCGGCCGCTGGCGCGGCATGGGATGAAGTCGCATCGTTTTCTGGCATCGTTTTCTTCGCAACGAGCACTTGCTCATCGCTCGTTTACCATCCCGCACTAAAGTGTCGTCCTGCTGAAGCGCGAGCTCCGGCAAGGATTGTGCTGCCGGGGAGTGAGCGTTGGCTGCAGAGTTGTCTCGTCCGCGGAGGCGGCGCCGCGTGATGGCTGCTGCTGCCGTTGCGCTTGCGACCTTCGTTGCTGCGCCAGGGACGGCCCGCGCCGAAAACCTGTTCGATTTCCTGTTCGGCGGCTTGAAGGAGCTTCAGAAAACCCGACAGGCGAACTTCTTCGCCGATCCATCGGGCAGCAATGCGCAGCCAGCTTCGTCGGCGCGGCAGGCCGCATCCGGCGGCTCAGGACCGGCTTTCTGCGTACGAAGCTGCGACGGCAGATATTTCCCGCTGGCGCGCGGCAATGCCTCGCCGGTGCAGATGTGCCAGGCCTTTTGCCCGGCGAGCCCGACAAAAGTATTTTACGGCAGCTCGATCGACAGCGCCTCGACCGCGAGTGGCGAACGCTATGCCGACAGCGAAAACGCCTACGCCTATCGCAAGGCGCTGCGTGCCGACTGCACCTGCAACGGCCGCGACCCGGCGGGTCTGGCGCCGGTTGACCTGACGATGGATTCCTCGCTGCGTCCCGGCGACGTGATCGCCACCACGGACGGGCTGGTGGCCTATTCGGCTGCCAGGGGCGGCGGCAACAACCAGACCGGCGAGTTTACGCCGATCGCATCCTATCCCGGGCTGAGGCCGGAAGTGCGCGCGCGGCTCAGCGAGATGAGCGGAGCACCGGTCCGCGCCGAAACCATCGCCGATGAAACGGCGCCGCCGGGTACACCGGTGGCAAGATCAACAGCGGCGGACGGCAAGCGCAGCGAGGCGGACTGAAGCCCTTTCGCTGACGCAGCATCCCGGAATGGCCGCGGTAGTAACGTGGCTCAGCGGCCGACGATCACGCCAATGACGTTTGGTGCTGACAGATATTTTTCCTCGATCGCGGCGCGTGCTGCGGCGCGGTTCTCCGGTGTCAGCAGTCCGCGCTTCTCGGCGAGGATCATCCAGCAATAGCCCCACCAATCCGTCAGCATGCCCTGATCATCGACCAGGTCGTAACCCTGCCCGGCCGCGAAGATGCGGGCATGCGCCTCATCGAGCGTATCGAGGAAGACGTGATCCTCACTAGAGAACAGATCGTCACTGATGTCGTCGATGGTGTAGCCCCAGACCGACATGCAGACCGCGTTGAATTCGCGGTCGATCTGGTCGTCATCGACCAGCCGGTGGCGCGAGGCCTGGTGCAGCCGCGACAGCGAGCGCGCAAAGTCGGCGACGCGGGTGAGAGCGAATTGATCGAAGGCGATGGTGGACATGTAGTCCTCGCGAGCGGAACAGACCATAGATGTTGTGTCGGCATGAGCCGAATCACTATGATATATCAATGGCTTGCTAAAATGTTCTTAATTTGTTCCTGTTCTCGGATAATTATTTGGGCCGGCTTTGCGAAAGCATAGCCGAGCGGACGGCAGCCAACCTCCAGGTCAAGTCGCAGACAGCAGCTTGTCGCCGCAGTAATTGGCGTAAAATTTCCCGCCGCATTGGCTGCGGATCGCAGCGCAGCGGGCAGCCGGCGAAGCGTTCTGCGGAACCGTGAAAGCGCAGCTTAAGCGATCCGCGCTGCGGCCGATTTTTCCTGCCGCAAATGCGGCGCTCGAGGCGCTGATACAGAAGACAAGCAGTGCTGCGATGGCGATTTCGATCGCTAATCTCATGCCCGGGTTCCTCCGTAAATGATCGGGATATCGCGGTTTTCCTTTTACCTATATCACGAGATGACAGCGTGCGGTTCGCCCGCAATCGGCCCGGTCTTTGCATAAAATCATACCGAAACATTCCACAGCGCGGTCCGTCCGGGTTTCGATCCCCGGACAAGGCGCGTATGATTTGGTCGAACTGAAACCTCAGGAATCGCGTATTGCCAGAGCCACCTTTCCCAGCAAATTCTCCGGCATCCGCCCAACCGGTCGATGAACTGGCGCTGGCTGAGATCAAGAGCGCGATCCTCGCCAAGATGCGGCTTGCGATCGGCAAGGATGCCGGCATGGCGACGCGCCACGACTGGTACCAGGCCGCGGCATTGGCGCTACGCGACCGCATCGTCCATCATTGGCTCACGTCGGACAAAGAGAGCTACGACGCCGGCCGCAAGCGCGTCTATTATCTAAGCCTTGAGTTTCTGATCGGGCGGCTGTTCACCGATGCGTTGAACAATATGGGCCTGCTGCCGGTGTTCGAGGCGGCGCTCGGCGATCTCGGCGTCGACCTCTGGGATTTACGCAAATGCGAGCCGGATGCCGCGCTCGGTAATGGCGGCCTCGGCCGGCTGGCAGCCTGCTTCATGGAGAGCATGGCAACGCTCGCCATTCCGGCGATCGGCTACGGTATCCGCTATGATTTCGGCCTGTTCCGCCAGATCATCGCGCAAGGCTGGCAGCAGGAATATCCCGACGAGTGGCTGAGCTTCGGCAACCCCTGGGAATTCCAGCGACCCGAGCTGGTCCATCACGTCCATTTCGGCGGCAGCCTCGAACGCGTCACCGAGGAGAACGGCCGTGAGCGTGTGATCTGGCATCCGGCGGAAACCATCCAGGCTGTCGCCTATGACACGCCGATCGTCGGCTGGCGCGGCCAGCACGTCAACGCGCTGCGGCTGTGGTCGGCACGGGCACCTGACCCGCTTCGCCTCGACGTCTTCAACACCGGCGACTATCTCGGCGCCAGCGCCGAGCAGGCGCGCGCCGAAGCGATCTGCAAATTCCTCTATCCGAACGATGAAAGCGCCGCAGGCCGCGAATTGCGGCTGCGCCAGGAATATTTCTTCGTCTCGGCCTCCCTGCAGGATCTGGTCAACCGTCATCTGGAATCCGACGGACAATTGCGCAGCCTCGCGACAAAGGCGGCGGTGCAGCTCAACGACACCCATCCGAGCCTCGCCGTTCCCGAATTGATGCGCATCCTGGTCGATATCCATCATTTCCGCTGGGACGAAGCGTGGAAGATCACGGTGGCGACGCTGTCCTACACCAATCACACGCTGCTGCCGGAAGCGCTCGAGGCCTGGCCGATCGAATTGTTCGAGCGGCTGCTGCCGCGGCATCTCGACATCATCTACCGCATCAATGTCGCGCATCTGGCGCTGGCGGAAACGCGCTGCCCGGGCGACATCGATTTCCGTGCCTCGGTCTCCTTGATCGACGAGCGGTCCGGCCGCAGGGTTCGGATGGGACAGCTTGCCTTCGTCGGATCGCATCGTATCAACGGTGTGTCGGCGATGCATTCCGATCTGATGAAGGAGACCGTGTTCCACGACCTTCATTACCTTTATCCCGACCGCATCACCAACAAGACCAACGGCATCACCTTCCGCCGCTGGCTGATGCTGGCCAATCCCAAGCTCACCGAGCTGTTGCGGCAGGTCTGCGGCGAAGCCGTGCTCGACGATCCCTCCTATCTCTCGCGGCTGGAAAACCGTGCCAGCGACAGCGCGTTTCAGCAGCAGTTCCGCAGCGTCAAGCATCACAACAAGATGGCGCTGGCCCGGCTGATCGGCGAACGTCTCAACATCGGGATCGATCCGGCCGCTCTGTTCGATGTCCAGATCAAGCGCATTCACGAATATAAACGGCAACTGCTCAACATCCTGGAGGCGGTCGCGCTGTACCAGGCGATCAAGGACGAGCCGCAGCGCGACTGGGTGCCGCGCGTGAAAATCTTCGCCGGCAAGGCGGCGGCGAGCTATCGCTACGCCAAGCTGATCATCAAACTGATCAACGACGTCGCCGAGACCGTCAACAACGACCCTGCGATCGGCGGCCGGCTCAAGATCGCCTTCCTCGCCGATTACAATGTCAGCCTCGCCGAAGTGATCATTCCTGCCGCCGATCTGTCCGAGCAGATCTCGACCGCCGGCATGGAAGCGTCCGGCACCGGCAACATGAAGCTGGCGCTCAATGGCGCGCTGACCATCGGCACGCTGGATGGTGCCAACATCGAAATCCGAGATCATGTCGGGCCTGAGAACATCGCGATCTTCGGCATGGAGGCGCTGGACGTGCTGGAGCGCCGCCGGCAGGGCTTGGATGCCACCGACGTGATCAACCGTTCGCCGCGGCTGTCGCGCGCCATCGACGCGATCGAACGCGGCGATTTTTCGCCCGACGATCCCCGACGCTTCGAATCGATCGCGCATGCGCTGCGTCATCTCGATCATTACATGGTGAGCGCCGATTTCGATTCCTATTACGAGGCGCAGCGTGGCATCGACGCCCGCTGGCAGGTCGTGCCGGCCTGGACGCGCGCCAGCATCCTCAATGTCGCGCGAATGGCATGGTTTTCCTCCGATCGCACCATTCGCGAATATGCCGAGGATATCTGGAAGGTACCGGTGCGGGGCGTGCCATCGGGCGAGCAGACGCCTGCCGCGCAACGGGGCGGGGCCCGTTGAACTCGCTTGCCGCGGAGCCTGCCTCGGCGGCGTCATTGAATTGTTCGGGACGGCGGCGATACTGGGATCAGGCTGTCCGTCCGGCTCAACGCTGCCTGCATAACGAGCGAGTGCAGCCGGCTGCGGAGCCGATAGACGGTCGCAGCCCAGAGCATGATCCAGAGTGGAAACCGGTTTTCTGAAAGATCTTGCTCAAAGAGATGAGATCATGATCCGATTCCGTCTGATCGGATCATGATCTAGTGTCCCGAATCCGAAGTTCGCAGTTCCTGCGGCGGCTACCGGAGCGAACTTCGGATTCGATCAGGACACTAGTAAACTATTATTCTAGTGTGGTTTTTGGTTCAGAAGTTCTCTTGAAGGTCTCGCGGCAAAAGGTGAAGAGAGCTTCTGAATCACCACACTAGCGGGAGCGATGCGCGATGTCCGAGACCGAGCTGCCGCGAAATCCGAAAATAGCCCTGCTTGGGGTCCCCGTCGAAATCGGCGCTTCGCAGGCCGGCACGCTGATGGGGCCGGCCGCCCTGCGCACCGCGGGCATCGCGCGGCTGCTGGATCAGCTTGGCCACAGCATTGAGGATCATGGCGATCTCCCACGGCCGCCGCCCGCCGCCAGCGATGAGAAGCCACCCGCGAACGCCAAATATTATGACGAGATCAAGGAGTGGGTGCGGATGCTGAGCGAACGCGCCTGGCAGATCGCGCGCACTGGCGCGCTTCCGATCTTCATGGGCGGCGATCACAGCCTGTCGATGGGATCGGTGAATGGCGTCGCGCGCTACTGGCAGGAACAAGGCCGTCCGCTGTTCGTGCTGTGGCTGGATGCACATGCCGACTACAATACCCCGGCGACCACCATCACCGGCAACATGCACGGCATGTCGGCCGCGTTCCTGTGCGGCGAGCCCGGGCTCGACCATTTGCTCGGTGATGAGCCGCGCTTTTCGATCACGCCGGACCAGTTGGATCTGTTCGGCACCCGCTCGATCGATCCCCTCGAGAGGAATCTGGTCCGGGATCGGCGCGTCGTCGTCGCCGACATGCGCGCGATCGACGAGTTCGGCGTCGGCGTTCTGATCCGGCGGGTGATCGAACGGGTGAAGGCGCGGGGCGGCGTCCTGCATGTCAGCTTCGATGTCGATTTCCTCGATCCCGCCGTGGCGCCGGGCGTCGGCACCACGGTGCCGGGCGGCGCCACCTATCGCGAGGCCCATCTGGTGATGGAGCTGCTGCACGATTCAGGGCTGGTGCGGTCCGCCGATGTCGTCGAGCTCAATCCGTTCCTCGACGAACGCGGCCGCACCGCACGCGTTGCGGTCGAACTGATCGGTAGCCTGTTCGGCCTTCAGATCACCGACCGGCCCACGCCCAGCAACGCGGTGCTGCCGGATCATTGAGGCAGGGTATCCGCCGATCAAATTACAAAGCCAGACAAGCTCGTCATTACTGTGCCAACGGGTCGGCGCGAAGCGCCGCCCGATGAAAGGCTCCGCGACAAAGCAACCCATCGTCGTTCCGGACGGAGCGAAGCGACGATCCGGAATCTCGAGATTCCGGGTCTGGTCCTTCGGACCATCCCGGAATGACATGCGCTGGATTGCTTCGCTTACACTCGCAATGACGCCGGAGGCCGATGGAAGCAGGTTTCCTCGCGAGCGGCGCCGACCAAAAAGGGCGGCCTCACGACCGCCCCTTCTCGTTTTATCGCAGTGGTCATTCCGCCGCGAGTTTCACTTCCGGAGCCGCGGCACGGACCTCGGCATCAACCTGCGCTTCGAACTTGGCAAAGTTCTTCTGGAACATCCCGACCAGGGCGCGGGCGGTCTTGTCGAACTCGTCCTTGTCCTTCCAGGTGTTGACCGGGTTGAGGATCTCGGTCGGCACACCCGGCAACGCGGTCGGCACCGCAAACCCGAAATATTTATCGGTGCGGAATTCAACATTGCGGAGCGAGCCGTCCAGCGCCGCCGTGAGCAGCGCGCGCGTCACCTTGATCGGCATGCGGCTGCCGGTGCCGTATTTGCCGCCGGTCCAGCCGGTATTGACCAGCCAGCAATCGACATTGTGCTGTGCGATCAGATCGCGAAGCATGTTGCCGTAAACCGAAGGATCGAGCGGCAGGAACGGCGAGCCGAAGCAGGTCGAGAACTCCGGCTGCGGCTCTTTGCCCAATCCGCGTTCGGTGCCGGCGACCTTGGCGGTGTAGCCGGACAGGAAGTGATACATCGCCTGCGCCGGCGAGAGCTTTGCGATCGGCGGCAGCACGCCGAAGGCGTCGGCGGCCAGCATCACCACATTCTTCGGATGCGGCGCACGGCCGGTACGCGAGGCATTCGGGATGAAATCGAGCGGATAGGCCGAGCGGGTGTTCTCGGTCTTTGAGCCGTCGTCGAAATCGACTTCCCTGGTGTCCTCGTCGAGCACCACGTTCTCCAGCACCGCGCCGAAACGCTTGCTGGCGGCGTAGATCTCGGGCTCGGCTTCCTTCGACAGCTTGATGCACTTGGCATAGCAGCCGCCTTCGAAGTTGAAGACACCATCCGGTCCCCAGCCATGCTCGTCGTCACCGATCAGCGTGCGCTTCGGATCGGCCGACAGCGTGGTCTTGCCGGTGCCGGAGAGGCCGAAGAAGATCGCGGTATCGCCATTGGGACCGACATTGGCGGAGCAATGCATCGGCATCACGCCGCGCTCGGGCAGATAATAGTTCAGCGTGGTGAACACGCTCTTCTTCATCTCGCCGGCGTAATAAGATCCGCCGATCAGGACAATCTTGCGGGCGAAATCGATCGCGACCACGTTTTCCGATCGCACGCCGTGACGTTTGGGGTCGGCACGGAAGCTCGGCATGTCGATGATCGTGAGTTCGGGCACGAAGGTCGAGAGCTCGATCGCCTGCGGACGGATCAGCAGCGTCCGGATGAACAGCGAATGCCAGGCGAGTTCCGTAAATACGCGGGTCTTGATCCGATAGGTCGGGTCGGCGCCGCCGTAAAGATCCTGCGCGAACAGCCGCTTGCCTTCGGCATGTTTGAGGAAGTCCTGGTAGAGCGCTTCGAACTGCTCTGCGGTGATCGACTGATTGCCCGCCCACCACATCTTCTTGTCGGTCAAGGCATCGCGGACGGTGAACTTGTCCTTGGGACTGCGTCCGGTGAACTCGCCGGTATCGGCACATAATGCACCATCTGCCGAGAGCACCGCCTCGCCCGCCGTCAGCGAATATTGATAAAGCTGCGGCGCGCCGAGATTCCAGTGAACCTGTTTGAGATTTCTTAAGCCGAACTTGTCGGCGCCGAAGGCACCGTTACGCACGCCCGTTTCCTGCACGGAAGAATCCTCCTCAGAACCCGCGTATCTCCGGCGCGAATACAATATACGCACCGCTCTCGCACTGACCGCCAACTATAGGCCGGCGATCTCCATCGCGCGACCGAATATTGATGAACGCAAAGCTTGCCAAGCCGATCCCGCCATATTTGGTTTATTGCAGTACCGTCAGGCTTTCCGCTCAAGCACTTGCTGCATCGCGGGCTTGGTCAGCGAGTTGTTTCAGCATTTGCCGCAACGCCGTTGGGGTGACAATCCGCCGCGGAAACTCCAGCCGCAATGTCCGGCCATCCGCTTCCATGTCCATGCCGTTAGGGTCACAGCCGGTGCACCGCCACTCGGCAGCCCCGGCGCCGAGCAGGCTCGTCGCATAAAGCTGCATGGTGTCGCGATGATCGGCGTTCATATGCTCGATCGCGCCCTGCTCGGCTTCCAGCAACGGGGCGGCGTCAGAAATGTCGGTGAGGAATTGTTCCGGCCGCAGATCCACGATCCGGCCGAATCCGGCGACCAGATGGGCCCCCTCGGGGCTGATCCGAAAAAAAGAAAAATCCTTAAAGTTTGCAAACACTTCTGCGGAAGGATGGGCGTTAAGGTAACGTCGGCGCAGGCGGTCGTCGTCGCTGGCTTCCTCGGCCCGGCCCGCCAGCATGATCCGGGCCCCTTCGAGCGGATCGCCCGCCCCCCGCTCGTCCAGCATCAACGAGACGCGGCTGTCGGCGAGAACATTTTTGGTATGCACCGCAAGGCGTGAAATCAGCAGGATCGGCGAGCCGTCGGCATCGCTTGCCACATTGACGAGGGAACAATAGGGGGCGCCGCTGTCCGTCATCAGCGTCGCCAAGGCTCCCTGGCGGCGGCGGCGCAGCAATGATCGGGCGAGGTGGACAGGATCAAAATCGGCATCGGGCTGCATTTTTAGTTCCGGTTATCTTGTTGCAATGAGAGCTTTTTTTGGCTTAAACTAACGCTTATATGGGTTGGAGCGCTTCGCCCTGGCGCAGCGTTTCGAGGAACTTGGTCACACTTCAGCCCAGCTTGCATTGCTCGTTGACCCCGTTCAAAGCCCACTTATGCGGCGCATCACAGGATTGCTCGCCGTTTCAGCCAACTCGCAACTGAAGGCAGCCTCATGCCCACAATCGCTTTGGTCGACGACGACCGCAACATTCTCACATCCGTCTCGATCGCGCTGGAAGCCGAAGGCTACCGTATCATGACCTATACGGACGGCGCCTCGGCGCTCGACGGCTTTCGCTCGAGCCAGCCGGATCTGGCCATTCTCGACATCAAGATGCCGCGCATGGACGGAATGGAAACGTTGCGGCGGCTGCGGCAGAAATCCGACCTGCCGGTGATTTTCCTCACCTCCAAGGACGAGGAGATCGATGAGCTGTTCGGATTGAAGATGGGCGCCGACGACTTCATCCGCAAACCGTTCTCGCAGCGTCTTCTGGTCGAGCGCGTCAAGGCTGTGCTGCGGCGCTCCTCGCCGAAGGATCCCGCCGCCGCGCCAAAGGAAAACGATACCAAGGCGCTGGATCGCGGGCCGCTGCGCATGGATCCCGAGCGCCACACCTGCACCTGGAAGAACGAGCCGGTGACGCTGACGGTGACGGAATTCCTCATCCTGCAGGCGCTCGCCCAGCGTCCGGGCGTCGTGAAAAGCCGCAACGCGCTGATGGATGCAGCCTATGATGACCAAGTCTATGTCGATGATCGCACCATCGACAGCCACATCAAGCGGCTGCGCAAGAAATTCAAGATGGCCGACGACGAGTTCGAGATGATCGAGACCTTGTACGGCGTGGGGTATCGCTTCAAGGAAATCTGAAGTGAAGGGAGCGGCAATGCGTGTTCATCAGCGCGCATTGCAGGCTGACGTCTGCATCCTTCTGCGGTAGGATACGGACGTGCGACGCATCGCAAGACGTTTCGAAACAACCGGCAGTTTTCGCCATTGCTCGATCGAACGCAGCCTGATTCGAATCTGAATGCCGAGGGCGTCTCGCCGGGCTTGGTCCGGGGTTCCGACGCCGCGGAACGCAAGCCGTTGAAAGGCCTGCAGGTGCCACTGAGCTGGCTGTACCGCGCTGGCCAGTTTCTCTTTGCGCTCAGTTTCTCCAGCCTCACCCGCCGTATTGTTTCGCTCAATCTGGCTGGCCTCGTCGCGCTGGTCGCATGCATTCTCTATCTTTCGCAGTTTCGCGCCGGACTGATCGATGCGCGTGCGCAAAGTCTGCAGGTGCAGGCCGAGATCATCGCGAGCTGGATCGCCGCGACCGCCACCGTCGACACCAACACCGTCACCATCGATCCTGACCGGTTGCTCGACCTGAAACCCGGCGAGACCTACACGGCGCCGGACGAATATTCGGATTTCCCGATCAATCCGGAACGCGTGGCACCGATCCTGCGCGAACTGATTCTGCCGACGGGAACACGGGCGCGCATCTTCGACCGCGAAGGCGGGCTGATCCTCGACAGCGCCTCCCTGCTCGGCCGCGGCCAGGTGGTGACCAATGAATTGGCTCCGCCATCCGCCGGCAAACCCGGCATCGTCGAACGCGCCATGATCGCGATTCGCACCTGGCTCAATCGCGGCGACCTCCCGCTCTACCACGAACTCAGCAACGAGAATGGCCGCGTCTATCAGGAGGTCGTCAAATCGTTGAACGGTCAGGGCGGCAGCATGGTGCGCATCAACGAGCGCGGCCAGGTCATCGTCTCCGTCGCCGTGCCGGTGCAGCGCAAATCGAATCGCGAGGTCTATGGCGCGCTGATGCTTTCGACGAAAGGCGGCGACATCGACCAGATGGTCACCGCAGAACGCTTCGCCATTCTCAAGGTCGGCGGTGTTGCCTCGGCGGTGATGATCCTGCTGTCGCTGCTGCTGGCGAGCACCATTGCCGGACCGGTGCGACGGCTCGCCGACAGCGCCGAGCGGGTGCGCCGGCGCATCCGCACCCGCGTCGAGATTCCCGATTTCACCGGCCGGCGCGACGAGATCGGCCATCTCTCCGGTGCGCTGCGCGCCATGACCGATGCGCTCTATAACCGCATGGAGGCGATCGAAATGTTCGCCGCCGACGTCGCCCATGAATTGAAGAATCCGCTGACATCGCTGCGCTCGGCGGTCGAAACGCTGCCGCTGGCGCGCAATGAGAGCAGCCGATCGAGGCTGCTCGCGGTCATCGAGCACGACGTCAAGCGGCTCGACCGCCTGATCTCGGACATCTCCGATGCCAGCCGGCTCGATGCTGAATTGCAGCGGCAGGACATGACGCTCGTCGATCTGCGCCGCCTGCTCAACACCCTGACGACGGTCGCCAACGAAACCAAGCTCGGCCACGACGTCGGCGTGGAAGCCCGGTTCGAAGGAAATCCTGCCGACACGTTCTCGGTGCCCGGCCATGATTCGCGGCTTGGGCAGGTGATTTCCAACCTGCTGGTCAATGCCCAATCATTTTCGAACGCCGGCGGCAAGGTGCGAATCACCTGCCGGCGGGTCCGGTCGGAAGTGGAAATCGTCGTCGATGACGATGGACCGGGCATTCGCGAGGATGCGCTGGAACGCATTTTCGAGCGCTTCTACACCGACCGGCCGCATCAGGGTTTCGGACAGAATTCCGGGCTGGGGCTGTCGATCTCCAAGCAGATCATCGAGGCCCATGGTGGACGGATCTGGGCGGAGAACCGTCCCGGGCCGGTTGGCGACGAAGGCGAACCGACCATCGCAGGGGCGCGCTTTATCGTCCGGCTGCCGGCGCCATGACCGGCGTGGCCTCCACCAGCGTCCACGCTTCCGCCGTCCAGGTCGGGAACCGTGCCGTGCTGATTCGCGGCCCGTCGGGGTCCGGCAAATCGCGCCTGGCGTTCGAACTGATCCTGGCCGGGCGCGCCGGGCAGATCGCGCCGACCCTGCTTGTCGGCGACGACCGGGTCCATCTCGACGTCAGCGCGATGCAGCTTCTGGTGCGCCCGGTACGGACATTGGCGGGCCTGATCGAGATCTATGGCCTTGGTATCCGCCGCTGCGAATTTGTCGAACAAGCGATTGTCGGCCTCGTCGTCGACCTCGCGGCGCAAGATGCCGAGCGCCTGCCATCGCCGGAGATACTTTCGATAAGCATTAAAGGTATAAAAATACCTAGAATACCAATACATCGCGGATTCAACGCGCTGCCTGTGGTTGTCGCTGCTCTTACGACGGCAAATGGCGCCGATTTTGACGCAGTTTCGACTAATTGCGTGAAGGGGAATAGTAACCATATGGGGCCAAGTATGGCGCCCAAATAGGCCGGCGCAGGTTCCCCTTCATTGTCAGATTTCGGGAGAATCGCGCAGGTCCCCTCTTGCGCGGGGGCTCTGGATGGTCAAAGTGGCGCGTTCGTGCGGTGCACCAAAGGCACCCGCGAGGAGTTTCCAATGATTGGTCTAGTGCTTGTGACCCACGGGCGCCTTGCCGACGAGTTCAAGGCGGCGCTCGAGCATGTCATGGGTCCGCAGAAACAAATCGAAGCGGTCACGATCGGGGCCGAAGACGATTCGGATTTATGTCGAAGTGACATCATTGAGGCGGTCAACCGCGTCGACAGCGGCGACGGCGTCGCCATCCTGACCGACATGTTTGGTGGAACCCCATCCAACCTTGCAATCTCCTGCATGAGCCGCCCGAAAGTGGAGGTGCTCGCCGGGATCAATCTCCCGATGCTGGTGAAGCTTGCCAAGGTTCGCGAGGAACGATCGCTGCCGGACGCGATCTCGATGGCTCAAGAAGCGGGCCGCAAATACGTCACCATCGCCAGCCGCGTTCTCGCCGGCAAATGAGCGACGAAGACACACCATCCGATGCCGCCAGCACGGCGCCAAGCATTCCGCCGGATGCGCTGTCCCGAGAAATGCCGATCATCAACAAGCGTGGCCTTCACGCGCGCGCCTCGGCGAAATTCGTCCAGATGGTCGAGCGCTTCAACGCCGAGGTCTGGGTCACGCGCGGCGGCGAGACCGTCGGCGGTACCTCGATCATGGGGTTGATGATGCTGGCGGCCGGACCCGGAACATCGATTGTCGTTTCCGCGGCCGGCCCCGAGGCGGAAGCAGCATTGGCTGCCATCACCGAACTCGTCGCCGACAAGTTCCACGAGGAAGGCACCTGACCGGCGGCCGCTGAGCGCCAGTGCTCTATTTCGCCGGCGGGACGATATAGATGCTCCAGCTCGTCGAAGGCCCGGCGTGACCCTGGAAGAAACGCCGCGTGTTCATGATGAGATGCTCGCCCTGGGCGGCATTCGCCTTCATCCAGGCCTCGCATTCCTTCACCCGGTAATCCGACGTATCGCAGATGCCGATGAAGCCGAACCGCTTGGCCTCATCGAGCGACGTCAACCCGGAGCCCCAGAGCTCACCGGGCGTATAGGTCGCCGGATGATCGGGGCTGTAGAATGTCATGGCCTCGCCGACCTCCGTGGTGCCGACAACGACGCGCCAGCGCGAACCAAAACGCTGGTGCCAGGTCTCCGTCAGCTCACGCGCCAGCTCGGAGCGCGCGCTATAGGGAGACATGCTATTGTTCTCGTCGCTGAAATGCGTGGCATTCTTGGCCATATCGCGCTCGGCGATTGCGGGCGATCCCGCAAGTACGGCGACCGTGGCCACGAACCAGATCGCGACCAGATAGAACAGCGCGGCCTTGGGCAACCGCAGCGAAGGAATCGCGACCAGCGCCACCGGCACCAGGAAAAACAGCGGAATTCCCCAATCGGTCTTCAGATAGACATTGAACGCGAGCGCGCCCAGCGGAGGCCCGATCGCCACCACGGCCTGGATGATCCAGACATTGATCGCCTGCGACAGGTTCACGCCAGGATTGGGCCCGGGCGACCAGATGCGTGACGGCGTCAGCGGATGCCGCCAGTTCATCGCGATCACCGCCAGCGCGACCGGCAGCGCCAGCAGCGCCAGATTATGACCGATATAGTCGAGGACGAGCTGGGCGCATAAAGCACGGCTTGAAATGGCGTAGACGTCCCCGGCATAAGTCAGCGGCGCGAAGTCGACCTGTTTCAGCCACCACAGGTGCGGAAGCATCAGAACCACTAGCGTCGCGATCGCAACCCATGGCGCCGGCGAACGCAGGAACCGCCACCGATCGGGATGCAACAGCGCGGCGATCCCGATGGCGCCGAACATGGTCAGCACCCAATATTTGGTCATCAGCGCCAGCGCGCCGGCCAGCCCGAGCCACAGGCCGGAGCGCACCGTTCGCTTCTCGAACGCATCCAGATAGGCCAGCACCACCAGCGGCAGCGTCACCAGCTGCAGCAGGTCGGGATTGTATTTGTAGCCCTTGAAATTGAAGATCGGATAGATCGCAAGCATCACGACGGTGAAAAAGGCGCGGCGCCGGTCGACCACGCGCAAGGCCACCAGCCAGCAGATCAGGAGGCCGCAGCCCACCGTCGCCATCGCCAGCGCATAGGTGGCCCAGTCGGCGGCCGGAAACAGCTTGAACCAGACGCCCGCGATCCATCCCGACAGCGGCGGATGCTTGCCATAGCCGAGCAGGAACTTCTGTCCCCAGGCATAGGCCTCCGCAACATCGGTATGGACGTCCTGAGCCGCCTTGAGCCGGATCAGGATCAAGGTCCAGAGCATCGCATGGATCAGGGCGAAGCCGATCACCAGCGATGGCGCGGCGCTGCGGTCCGAAGCCGAGGCCGCAATCGACGCCGCCAGTCGCCTGAGGCTCGGCCTCCGCCGCGCCCGGGATGCAGGTAAAAATGATGCAGTTGCCATGACCCGTGCCTAGCGCGTTTTGGCGCAAAGTGGAATCAGCTTGGCGTGATGAGTTTTGCTCTGAAAACCGCTTTCCCACCTTCGGATCAGGCCAGGAAGGGAACGCATTCCGGTTGCCGCCGGACCGCGCCAAATGCTATCCCGCCGCCATGACAACGGTCCCCATTTCCAACATCCGCAACTTCTCCATCGTCGCCCATATCGACCATGGCAAATCGACGCTGGCCGATCGCCTGATCCAGATGACCGGCGGGCTTTCGGATCGCGAAATGGCGGGCAAGGAGCAGGTGCTCGATTCCATGGATATCGAGCGCGAGCGCGGCATCACCATCAAGGCGCAGACCGTCCGGCTGCATTATCGCGCCAAGGACGGCAAGGACTACATCTTCAACCTGATGGACACGCCGGGCCATGTCGACTTCGCCTATGAGGTATCGCGCTCGCTGGCGGCCTGCGAGGGCTCCCTGCTGGTGGTCGACGCCAGCCAGGGCGTCGAAGCGCAGACGCTCGCCAATGTCTATCAGGCGCTCGACAACAACCACGAGATCGTGCCGGTCCTGAACAAGGTCGATCTGCCTGCAGCCGAACCTGAAAAGGTCAAGCAGCAGATCGAGGATGTGATCGGCATCGACGCTTCCGATGCGATCCTGATTTCAGCCAAGACCGGCCTTGGCATTCCCGACGTGCTGGAGGCGATCGTCACCCGCCTGCCGCCGCCGAAAGGCGACCGCGACGCCACGCTGAAGGCGCTGCTGGTCGATAGCTGGTATGATGTCTATCTCGGCGTCGTCGTGCTCGTGCGCATCGTCGATGGCGTGATGAGGAAGGGCCAGCGCATCCGCATGATGGGCACCAACGCCGCCTATGATGTCGAGCGCGTCGGCTTCTTCACCCCGAAGATGCAGCAGGTCGACGAGCTCGGCCCCGGCGAGATCGGCTTCATCACTGCGGCGATCAAGGAAGTGGCCGACACCCGCGTCGGCGACACCATCACCGATGACAAGAAGCCGGTCAGCGAAATGCTGCCGGGATTCAAGCCGGCGATCCCCGTGGTGTTCTGCGGCCTGTTTCCGGTCGATGCCGACGATTTCGAGACCTTGCGTGCGGCAATGGGCAAGCTGCGCCTTAACGACGCCAGCTTCTCCTTCGAGATGGAAACCTCCGCCGCGCTCGGCTTCGGCTTCCGCTGCGGCTTCCTCGGCCTCCTGCACCTTGAAATCATCCAGGAGCGCCTGTCGCGCGAGTTCAACCTCAACCTGATCGCGACGGCACCGAGCGTCATCTACAAGATGAAGCTGACCGACGGCAGCGAGATCGAGATCCACAATCCGGTCGACATGCCCGACGTGGTGAAGATCGCCGAGATCGACGAACCGTGGATCGAAGCCACCATCCTCACTCCGGACGAATATCTCGGCGCCGTGCTGAAACTCTGCCAGGATCGGCGCGGATCGCAGAAGGAGCTGACCTATGTCGGCACCCGGGCGATGGTGAAATACGATCTGCCGCTGAACGAGGTAGTGTTCGATTTCTACGATCGTCTGAAATCGGTCTCCAAAGGCTATGCCTCGTTCGACTATCACCTGACGGACTACAAGCCGGCCGACCTCGTCAAGATGCAGATCCTGGTCAATGGCGAGCCGGTCGATGCGCTGTCGATGCTGGTGCATCGCACCCGTGCCGAAGGCCGCGGCCGCGCCATGGTCGAGAAGATGAAGGAATTGATCCCGCCGCATATGTTCCAGATCCCGATCCAGGCGGCGATCGGCGGCAAGGTGATCGCGCGCGAAACCGTGCGCGCGCTGCGCAAGGACGTCACCGCCAAGTGCTATGGCGGCGATATCACGCGCAAACGCAAGCTTCTGGAGAAGCAGAAGGAAGGCAAGAAGAAGATGCGGCAGTTCGGCAAGGTCGACATCCCGCAGGAAGCCTTCATCGCCGCGCTGAAGGTGGATAGCTAACTAAGAATACGACTTTTGACCAATTCCGCCGTTCATGGCCTGCGTCATTGGCGACGCCAGGGCGATATTTTCATCAAAATTACCGCTAGGCGAGTTTGGCCGGTTCTTAAATCTTAAGGAGTTTCTGGGAGTTTTCCCGGGCGGTTATCCGCCCCTGACCGGTTCCAATTGAATTAGAACCGGGCTTCGGATTTTTGTTTTGTTTTGCTTTGACGCGTTTTCTGCACGCGGAGCCGGTTTCCACTTCGCTGGAAAACGCCATAGGAGATGGGTACTTCCATGTTCCGGCTTCAGTCGATCGGGGCGCGCCTGATCCTTGCGATTTCGCTGACGGTTGCCGCAGCCTGCGCCGTCCTTGGGACGTTTTCGGTCCTGCAGCAGCACGCCCTGATGCAACTTGCACTCCGGCAACAGCTAAAGCTGCAATATGACAGCATCATCGCCGCGGTTGATGATGAAGGGCGCTCCGCGCTCGCAGTCAGCGCCGTGATCGCCACGCTGCCTCCGGTCGGTGATGCCATCGCAGCCGGCGACCGCGACAAGCTTGGGGAACTGCTGCACGATCCACTCATGGCCTTGAAGGCGCAAGGCATACCGCTGATCAGTTTTCATACGCCGCCGGCCACGGCCTTCTATCGGGTCCATGCCCCCAAGGTTTTCGGCGAGGACATCTCGGCGCGCCGGGCGACCGTGGTCGAATCCAACAGGACCGGCAAGCCCATCGTCGGCGTCGAGCCGGGACGCGAATCGCTCGGCATTTTCGCCATGACCCCGATCATGCGCGGCGGAAAGAGCATCGCTGTCGCCGATATCGGCGCCGCCTTCGGCAAGGAATTTGTCGATGGCGCCAAACAACGCCTTGGCGTCGATCTCGCCGTGCACTGGCTTAGCGGGACCTCCTTTAAGACGTTGTCATCGACGTTCGGCGATCGTGCAATTGCCACCGAGGATGAACTCCGTAGTGCGCTTAACGGGGCGACAGTGCAGCGCGAGGCAACTCTCGATGGCCATCCGGCGGCGCTCTATCTTGGCCAGATCAAGAACTATAGCGGCACGCCAATCGCAGTCCTCGAACTCGTCGAGGACACAACCGCCTACGAGGCAGCTGCCGCGAGTTCGGAACGCAATCTCCTCCTCGGCACCGCGGCGATCCTCGCGATTGCGGTTTTCGTCGCATTCCTGCTCGGCCGCGGCCTGTCGCGCCCGCTGGTCGCGATCACCGCGGTCATGGATCGCCTGTCCCGTGGCGAGACCAACCTGACCATTCCCGGCAGCAACCGCAAGGACGAACTCGGCACCATGGCGGCCACGGTCGACGTATTCCGCCGCAACATGATCGAAGCGGCGACGCTGCGCGCGGAGCAGGAAGCCGCCGGGCAACGGACCGACCTGGAGAAGAAGGCGCTGCAGCGCCAGATGGCGGATCGCTTCGAGGCTGAAGTCAAAAGCGTGGTTGGCGCGGTGGCGCAGGCGACCAAGGACATGCAGCGCGTGGCCGGCGAGATCACGACCAGCGTCAATGGCACGTCGCAGCGAGCGGCTGCGGCGGCTGCGGCCTCGGAAGAAGCCTCGACCAGCGTCAACACCGTTGCGGCAGCGACCGAGCAGCTCGCCTCCTCCGTCGCCGAGATCGGCCGCCAGGTCTCCCATTCCAGCAAAGTCGCCGATGGCGCCGTGGTCAAGGCCAGCCAGACCACCGAGATGGTTGCAGGCCTGAGCGCGGCCAGCGAAAAGATCGGCGACGTGCTGCGCCTGATCAGTGCGATTGCAAGCCAGACCAATCTGCTGGCGCTTAACGCTACGATCGAGGCGGCGCGCGCCGGCGAAGCCGGCAGAGGCTTTGCCGTTGTCGCAGCCGAAGTGAAGGAGCTCGCCAGCCAGACCGCCAAGGCCACCGATGAGATCGCAGGCCAGGTCAGCGCGATCCAGTCCGCCACCGGCACCTGCGTCAGCGCGATCGGCGATATCAGCACGACCATCCGCGAGATCAGCAATATCGCCACCACCATCGCGGCCGCGGTCGAAGAGCAGGACTCGGCGACGCGGGAGATCGCGCGAAGCGTGCAGCAGGCGGCGGTCGGCACCGGCGAGGTCTCGCAAAATGTCACGGGCGCCAGTCAGGCGGCCGGCCAGTCACGGGCGCTGGCGGACGGCGTGCTTGTTGCCGCCGGTGAACTGGGCCGGCAGGCCGATACGCTATTCCGGAGTGTCGATACCTTCTTGTCCGGTCTGCGCGCCGCATAGAACGTCTTTCGACGAAGTAGATATCGGCTCGGGCGAAAAACGCGTCCAAACAAAACCTCCGGGCCGGTCCTGATTCCGCCGGAGCCGAGCTCCAGCATCGCCGTGCTCGTTGCGCCCGATTGACGGAGCAGGCCGGTCAACACCTTGCGAGTGTATGCCATCCTGCCGCGCGGATCGTGCGGCCCATCTTGATTGGCGGCGGCGGATGGACCACCATGCAGGTCCATCAATCAAAAACCTCAAAAAAGGGCGAGGAACCCCATGAACAAGGTATCCGGCTTCGGTCTTGTCGAGCGCGCACGGGCATTGGCGCCGCTGATCGCGAGCGAAGCCGACGAAATCGAGCGGACGCGGCGGCTGACACCACCAGTGGTGTCAGCCTTGATCGAGAACGGGCTGTACAAGGTACTGCTGCCGCAGAACGCGGGCGGCGCGGAGGCGCCGCTGGAAGTCTTCATGCAGATGCTCGAGGAGGTGGCGAAGGCCGATGCCTCCACCGCCTGGTGCCTCGGCCAGTGCAGCGTCTGCGCCATGACGGCGGCCTATCTTGATCTGGAGACGGCGCGCGAAATCTTCGCTCCGCCCGACGGCATTCTCGCCTGGGGCGCGATCGCCGGAGAGGTCCAGGTCGTATCAGGCGGCTACCGCGCCCACGGCCGCTGGGATTTCGCCAGCGGCTCACGCCAGGCCAAATGGCTCGGCGCGCATGTCCAGGTAGTGGAGGCTGACGGCAGCAGGCGACGCAAGAGTGATGGCGCGCCGGAAATCCGCACCATCCTGTTTCCGATCACCAGCGCCACGATGTATGACGTATGGGACGTGATCGGCCTCAAAGGCACCGGCACCGACAGCTATTCGGTCGAGGATCTGTTCATCCCCGAGCGGTTCGCTGCACTCCGCGACGAGCCGAGCGCGGTGCGCGAAAAGGGGCCGCTCTACCAGCTCACCACCAACATCGTTTTTGCGATGGGGTTTGCCTCGGTCTCGCTCGGCGTCGCCCGCGCGACGCTGGATGCCGCCATCGAGCTCTCTCGCAAGAAGACCCCGCAAGGCATCAAGGCGATGCGCGAGAACAATGCCGTGCAGGGACTGATCGGCCGCACCGAAGGCAACCTGCGCGCCGCCCGCGCTTACCTGTTCGCAACCGCGGCACAGGTCTGGAACGATCTGGTGCGCACCGGCACCTATACCGAAGAGCACCGCGTGATGCTCCGCCTTGCCTCGACCTGGACGATCCATCAGTCGGCCGCCGTGGTTGATGCCGCCTATCACATGGCGGGCGCCACCGCGGTATTTCGTGCCAACAAGTTCGAACGCCGCTTCCGCGACATGCACGCCATCGCCCAGCAGATCCAGGCCCGCGATACCCACTATGAAGATGTTGGCCGGGCGCTTCTGGCGATCGACCCCAACGCGGCTGCGACGATCCTCTGAAGCGTTCCTGCGGGGTCTGTCATGGCCGTCATTCCGGGCACGCGCAAGCGCGAACCCGGAATCTCGCACCTAGAGCAAAGCGAGGACTCGCTCAAGGTCTCCAGGGCCGCGACCGAGAGGCCAGGCGCCGCTAAATTTCCATGCGCAAAAAATCCCAAATTTTTGCGCATCGCGCCTTGAGGATTCGCGGTACCCATCCGGCACATAACCTACGGGCCGCCACCAATGACCAAAATCACTATCCACATGTCATATATGCAAAGCTTATTGTGGATAGCGCTTTTTATGGCGCTGATAGCCGCCGAGATCAACGTCGTGGAATTGCTGTTTGTCGATTTCGTGCACGGCAACCCGCACCGAACGCAGGAAAACGCGCTATTCATGATGAAAGCCTATACGCCAGTGTTTGGCCTCGTCGCGTTCGTAGGAACTTTCCTGGTATTTACGCTGCCTCAGTTTTTTCAGGCGGAGGCGATTCGTGCATCACGCCAAATGTTGGGTGATCGAGCGCGGTTCGCGGCATTGCTGGTCTTACCGCTAGCGGCGGTATTGACTTGGTATTGTTACGACTATCTGACACCTTCAAATGTCTGCATACCCGGATGCATGGAGTCTTACGAGCATGGCATTTCGGTTGCGCGCTATGTGACAGCGTTAGCTATCCAAGCGCCAATAACGCTGTTCAGCTTTCTATATTTCAACGCAAGCTCAAGGAGCCAATCCAAACGGCCAATCGTTCTCGTGGCTCTTGCTATAGCTTTGGTTGTCGGTGGAATCCGGGGCTACCTCATGGCCCGGGAGCAGCTCCAATTTCTTTGATCCGGGTGCCGCGCCGGCGTCGGTCCTTGGACGGGAAGCTCGAGATTCTCCGATGTGCAAGTGCACATCAGGGTTCGCGCTTTGCGCGCCCCGGAATGACGACCTCAATCCATCACGCGTTCAGGCCACCAGCGCCGTCTTTTCACCATCAGGCGCAGGCAATCCCGCGCCACGCTGCGCCGTCAACAGGCTGACGATCTCGGCGTTCGGCCGGGCGCGGCTGAACAGGAAGCCCTGCCCCTCGTGACAGCCTTCCGCCCGAAGGCAGCTGAGTTCAGCTTCGGTCTCGACGCCTTCGGCCGTGATGGTGACGCCAAGGCCCACGCCGAGGCTGATGATCGCGCGCACGATCGCTTGCGCCTCGGGGTTGGTACCGAGGTCGCGCACGAAGGAGCGATCGATCTTGATCTTGTCGAAGGGAAAGCTGCGCAGATAGCTGAGGCTCGAATAGCCAGTGCCGAAATCGTCCATCGAAATGCGCACGCCAAGCGCGCGCAGCGCATGCAGCGTCGCCAGCACCTGGCTGCTTTTTTCCAGCAGCAGCGTTTCGGTGATCTCGAGTTCCAACCGCCTGGCGGGCAGACTGGATTGCTTCAGCGCTTCCATCACCACGGAAAGCAGGTTGCCGGCGCGGAACTGCAGCGGCGACAGATTGACCGCGACACGGACGTCATCCGGCCACTGCGCCGCATCCATACAGGCCCGGCGCAACATCTGGCCGCCGAGCGCATTGATCAGCCCGGTCTCTTCAGCAATCGGAATGAATTCGCCCGGCGAAATCATGCCGCGCTCGGGGTGCGGCCAGCGCACCAGCGCTTCGAAGCCGGAGATCCGGCCGGTCGCGAGGTCGACCAGCGGCTGATAGTATGGCCGCAGCACGTCGTCTTGAATGGCTTCGCGCAGATCGATCTCGATCTTGCGACGACTCTGGGCGCGCGCATCCATCTCGGCTTCGAAGAAGCTGAAAGTGCCGCGCGAATCGTTCTTGGCGCGCGATAACGCCATCGCCGCGTGCTTGAGAAGCTTTTCGGATTCATCGCCATCACCGGGCGCCATGGCGATACCGATGCTGGCGCCGATCACGACGGACTGGCCATCGAGCAGATAGGGCTCGCCGATCGCTTCCAGAAGGCGGCGCGCCAGCAGCACCGCATCCTCAGGCCGCCCCAGCCCACTCTGTACGATCGCGAACTCGTCCGAGTTGAGACGGGCGACCATGTCCTCCTCGCGCAGCGTCGAGCGCAGGCGCTTGGCAACGGCACGCAGCAGCTTGTCGCCGATGCCATGACCGAGCGTGTCGTTGACCGTCTTGAAATTGTCGAGCCCGAGCATCAGCACCGCGATCTTTTCCGCGCTGCGCCGCGTATGCACCAGCATCTCATCCATGTGCTGACGCAGCACATTGCGATTGGGCAGCCCGGTCAGGCCGTCATGCTGCGCCATGAAGGCGAGCCGCGCTTCGGCACGCTTGCGCTCAGTGATGTCCATCAGCGCCAGCAGCACCGCCGGCTGCTCGGCATAGAGGAGCTGGCGCGAATAGATGGCGAGATCGATCAGCGTTCCGTCGGCCCTGACATGCTTCCAGGTGCGGGCGGTGAGTTCATCGCTGGAGTGATCGCCGGCCCAGGGCGGCTCGGATTCGAACGCCTGGATGCTGCGAATGGTGAGCTTTTCAAATTCCGCGCGGCTATAACCGTAATGCTCCACCGCAGCATCATTGACGCCAAGGATGCGCTCATCGTCGAGCGCGCAGACGATCATCGGCACCGGATTGCTGTCGAACAGGAGACGGAACGACGCCTCGCGCTGCTTCAATTCGGTGATGTCAACGCGCAAACCGATGACGCCGCCATCTCCCGTCAGCCGCTCCTCGATCAGGATGCAACGACCATCAGCCAGTTTCTGCTCGTGGCGTTCGCCGGGCTCACGAAGCCTGGCGAGCCTTTCGGCAATCCATTCCTCCTCGCGGCCGACCGCCTCGGGATAATCACCGCGCGCCACGCCGACCCGGATCGTGTCCTGCAGGCGCGCGCCGCGCTCGAACAGGTCCGAGCTTCGGTTGTAGATTTCGGCGTATTTCTTGTTCCAGAGAATGTAGCGGCCGTCGGCGTCGAGGAATACGATCCCCTGCGGCAGGATCTCGATCGCATCGCGCAGCCGCTCATGGGATTTGCGCGCCTCGGCAATCGCAGCCTCGGCCTCCATCCGCGTGCGCGCGATCTCACTCGCCGCATCCGAAACGACTCGATCCTTGTTGCGGGAAAGTTTCGGACCGGGTTTTGCCGGCCGACCAGGACCTCGGGAATTCGGCCTGCGTTTTACTTTCTTGATCATTCTGGGCCGAATTCTCGGCATTGCTTACGCCCCACTCGCCATCTGCGGCCGAATGTTCTCCGTTAAGTGTCTGAAAAAATAGTATCTATTTCCATCGAGGGCGTTACTGGCGGGGTTCCGAGTGCCTGTTTGGAAGGCGGGGAACAGGCGGCTGCGCAATAAAAGTTGGCTGACATGGCAGTAATGACTGCGATCGCAGATATGCGAGGCAGAATTAACGAGCAATGTTGTCGAAAGCCGCGGATTGCACAAACAATGCACGCAACCCCTTTCTTCCGCATCAAATTCCGGCAATTGTCGGCAAGGTTATCGGGCGGTTAAGACCGTCGCTCGAAGGTAGCGAAATTTACTTTTCACGCCGGCGATCCGCCGAAGCCGATACCGTTTTGCAAGCGGACGCCCCGGCAGCAACGGCCGCAGTGGAGATCAAGCAAATGCGACTGGCGCGCTTAATGTGCAGCCGCTAGTTTTGAAGGCAGCGGTTGCGCCGTCGAGAGATCGAATGAATCTGCGCTTGATTTTGATGCTTCTGCTGCCGGCGGTGCTGGCCAGCGTGACTGCACTTCAAGCACAGGACAAGGGTACGCTGAACCCGCAGCCGCTGCCACCGCTCGCCAATCCCAACGATCCCAAGCTCGGCGCCAAGGAACTGTTCGCGCGTAAAGTGCTGCCCTCGGCGGGAGCTCCGCGTGTCATCGGCTTCTATGCCAACGGCTGCATCGCGGGCGCGCATGCGCTGCCGATCAGTGGCGATACCTGGCAGGTGATGCGCCTGTCGCGCAATCGCAATTGGGGCCACCCCGATCTGATCGCGCTGCTCAAGAGGCTTTCGGTCAAGGCGCATAAGGATGCGGGTTGGCCCGGGATATTGATCGGCGATATGGCGCAGCCGCGTGGCGGACCGATGTATAGCGGCCATGCCAGCCATCAGGTTGGGCTCGATGCCGACGTCTGGCTGACCCCGATGCCGGACCATCTCCTGTCCCGCGAAGAGCGCGAGGACATGTCCGCGGTGATGATGGTGCGGCCCGACCGCCTCGACATCGATCCGAAAGTCTGGACGCCGGGCCATCTCGCCGTGATCCGCGACGCCGCGCGGGAGCCGCGGGTGGAGCGCATCTTCGTCAATGCCGCGATCAAGAAGGCATTGTGCCGTGAGGCCACCGGCGATCGGAGCTGGCTTTCGAAGGTCAGGCCGATGTACGGCCATGACTATCATTTCCATATTCGCATCACCTGTCCGGCCGGTGCCACGCAATGCAAGGCGCAGCCGCCGCCACCACAGGGCGAGGGCTGCAAGCCTTCCGACTTCGCCTATTGGTTCAGCGAGCCCGTGCTTCACCCGAAGCCGCCAAAGGTGCCGCCGAAGCCGAAGCCGCCGTTGACATTGGCGCAGATGCCGGCCGGTTGCCGCCAGGTGCTGGCAGCGCCCGATGAGAAGCAGTGAACCCATTCAGAAGCGCGAGAAATCGCGGCCATTTGTGCTGACCTGTTTCCGTCACGTGAACGGGGTATTTACGTCGCCTGGAAACGCTATATTGTCGGATATCGCCGCGCCGTAAGCGCGGATGATGCTGCGGGTCAGGGCTGCTGATCCCTCTCCAGTGCCGTTATGCCGTTTTCAAGCCGGCACCGTGCCGGCGCGGAATTCGGCTGGGCTAGAACGTAGAAGGAGTCACCATGCGCATCAGTGCACGCAACCAGATCAAGGGCACCGTCGTCGAGGTGAAGAAGGGCGCAACCACGTCCCATGTCCGCGTCGATATCGGCAACGGCCAGATCATGACCTCCTCCATCACCAACGAAGCGGTCGATGAACTGGGCATCAAGGCCAAGGACCATGTCACGGTAGTGGTGAAAGCCTCCGACGTTATGATCGCAGTGGATTGACCATGCGCGCGGCGGCTCTGCTCATCGGCTTTGTCCTGTTCGGTACGGCTTCCGCTTTTGCGGCGGAAGAGCCCAGCGGTTGCGACAAGTTCAAATGGCCGATCGAGCGGGAGCGTGCGGCCTTGACAGCGCCGGACCGCGTCAAGCTCTCATCCGGCGGCGAACTGGCAGCGCCGCCGGCCACCGGCATTGCCCTGACGCTGGTGACGCCGGCCGACGCCAAGCTGCCAACGCCGCCCGAGCGCACGCCGAGGGAAGGGACTTTCGCCGCCTATATGAACTTCAAGGATGCGCCGAAGGCCGGCCTCTATACGATCAGCCTGTCCGCCGGCGCCTGGATCGACGTGGTCCAGAATGGGCATATCCTGAGGCCGAAAGGTTTTAGCGGCGCAACCGATTGCGACGGCATCCGCAAGACCATGAAATATGAACTTTCAGCAGGCCCGTTCGTGGTGCAAATCAGCGGCGCCAGGGAGAATACGCTGTCGGTGGCGATTCTGCCCTCCGAATAGACGAACAGTCATCTTTACCTGACTTGTCAGCCTGTTATTATTGTTTCCAGCGATATTCCGCTGACCGTCAGTCAGCCGGGATCGACGGAACGGCGCTTCCGCCTGTCGCATTGAACCCCTTATTCAACGCCCGATTTGCGTGCCGATGCGCCCGCAAACAGGTACGGAGCGCCATATGCATCGTCTCGCCGGATTTTTTTTCGCCTTCACGATCCTGCTCGGATCGGCCTGGTCGCCCGCGCAGGCCCAGGACAAAAGCCTCACCGTCTTTGCCGCCGCTTCGATGAAGAATGCGCTTGATGACGTCGATGCTGCCTATACTGCCAAGACCGGCGTCAAGGTCTCTGCCAGCTATGCCGCGAGTTCGACGCTCGCCAAGCAGATCGAACAGGGGGCGCCGGCGGATATCTTTGTCTCTGCCGACACCGATTGGATGGACTATACGGTCGGCAAGAAGACCATCAATGAAAAGACGCGCGTCAACCTGCTCGGCAACAGCATCGTGCTGATCGCACCAAAGGACTCCAAGATCGATAACGTGACGATCAAACAGGGCTTCGACCTCGCCAAGCTCGCCGGTGACGGCAAGATCGCTACCGGCGACGTCAAATCGGTGCCGGTCGGCAAATATGCCAAGGCGGCGCTGGAGAAGCTTGGATCGTGGCAGGCGGCAGAATCGAAATTCGCCATGGCCGAAAGCGTGCGCGCCGCGCTGGCGCTGGTGGCGCGTGGCGAGGCCGTGCTCGGCATCGTCTATTCGACCGACGCCAAGGTTGAGCCGGGCGTGAAGATCGTCGGCACCTTCCCGGCCGATTCTCATCCGCCGATCATCTATCCCGTCGCCGCAACCTCGACCGCGAAGCCGGATGCCACCGGTTATCTCGCCTTCCTGAAGACTCCGGCGGCCAAGGCGATCTTCGAGAAGTACGGCTTCTCCTTCCTCGTCACCCCGACTACCTGACGCCGGTGCCGAACTTCGGAACGGACGTTCGTGTTTGACATTTCGCCGACTGAGTGGACGGCGATCGAGCTATCGCTGCGGGTTGCCACGGTCGCAACGCTGGTGGCCACACCGATCGGAATCGGTGTGGCCTGGCTGCTGGCGCGACGTGACTTCTGGGGCAAGTCTCTGATCGACGCGCTGATCTATCTGCCGCTGGTGCTGCCACCGGTCGTCACCGGCTATCTGCTGCTTCTGACATTCGGCCGGCGTGGACTGGTCGGAGCATGGCTCGCCGATCATCTCGGCATCGTGTTCGCGTTCCGCTGGACCGGAGCGGCGCTGGCCTGCGGCGTGATGTCGTTTCCGCTTCTGGTGCGCCCGATACGCCTGTCGATCGAGGCCGTGGACCAGAAGCTGGAACAGGCTGCGGAGACGCTGGGCGCAGCGCCATGGCGTGTTTTCCTGACCGTCACGCTGCCGCTGGCGCTGCCGGGCGTGCTCGCCGGAATGGTCATGGGCTTTGCCAAGGCGATCGGCGAATTTGGCGCCACCATCACCTTCGTCTCGAACATTCCGGGCGAGACGCAGACCATTTCCTCGGCGATCTATTCGCTGACGCAGACGCCGGATGGCGACGCCGCCGCCTTGCGGCTCGTGATCGTCTCGATCGTGCTTGCCACGACCGCGCTGGTGGCGTCTGAATTGTTTGCACGGCGCGCCACCCGGCGCGTGCATGGTAATTGATCATGCTGTATGTCGATGTTTCAAAGCAGCTCGGCGAATTCCTGCTCGAAGCCTCGTTCAAGAGCGAAGGCCGCGTCACCGGGCTGTTCGGCGCCTCCGGAGCCGGCAAGACTTCGCTGATCAACATGATCGCGGGGCTGGTGCGGCCCGACCGCGGTACCATCGTCATCGACGGCGACACGCTCGACGACACGGCGGCGCGTATCCACGTGCCCGCCTATCGCCGCCGCATCGGCTACGTCTTCCAGGATGCACGGCTGTTTCCGCATCTCAGCGTCGCGGAAAACCTGGATTACGGACGTCGCATGAATCGCCTTGCCGCCGATCCGGCGCAGCGCAAGCGCGTCGTCGAACTGCTCGACATCGACCATCTGCTCGATCGTCGGCCGGGCCGGCTCTCGGGTGGCGAGCGGCAGCGTGTCGCGTTCGGCCGGGCGCTATTGTCAAAGCCGCGGCTGCTGCTCCTCGACGAGCCGCTGGGAGCGTTGGACGAGGGACGAAAGCACGAGATCCTGCCCTATCTGGTACGGCTGCGTGACGAGGCCGGCATTCCCATGGTCTATGTCAGCCATGACGCGGCCGAGCTGCGGCAATTGGCGACCCAGATCGTGATGCTGAAAAGCGGGCACGTTACCGCCTTTGGCGGCGTCAAGGTGCTGACGGGTTGACGATTACGTCAATTGCGAGCGAAGCAAGCCGGGGCGAACATGGCGAGATATCATCCGGTTTGCCTTCGCAAGCTCGCGCTCCTCGCAAGATGAAATCAAATCCCGGCCACCGAAGTCCAGACATCCGCCAGCTTGCGCTTGAACGACTGGCGCCAGGTGAGATGTTCGATTTCTTCCCCATCTTCCGGTAGCCGGAGGCCGATCACATTGACACGGCCGCCACTGAGATTGCGTGCGACCAGAACGATGCTGTCGAGCGGCAGGGTCGCGCCTTCCTTGGGCGCATGGTCGAGATGGACATCGAAATAATCCGCCAGCGTGAGCTTCGACTGTTCAGCGTCCACATTCACCCCATAGGCCTGTGCGACGTCGCCGAGCGTCACCTCGCCGGATACGGTGAAGTCGCCGAGCAGATGCGGATCGGGCGCGGAGCTTGGCTGCATGTCGACAAAGAAACGATCGAGCGCCTCGGCCTTTTGCGGCGGCGCCAGGAGATAGAGGTAATCCCCCGGCGCGATCGGATCGGCCTCGTTCGGCGACAGGATATGCTGGTCGCGGATCACCAGCGTCGGCTTCGACCAGGATGGAATCAGGCCGCGGCGGAAAAACAGGCTTTTGGGACGGACCGGATAGCCGACCAATTGCTGCTCGAGCTGACCGGGCAGGTCCAGCTCGACGCGGCGGGGGCCACGTTCCGAGCGCGGCAGCGCCACGTGCAACCGCCGCGCCGCCGCAGCCAGGGTCCAGCCCTGCAGCAGGAGCGAAATAATGACGACGACAAAGGCGACGTCAAAGTAAAGATAGGCCTTCGAGAGTCCGACCAGCATCGGGATCGATGCCAGGAAGATCGCGACCGCGCCGCGCAGGCCGGTCCAGGCGATGAAGATCTTTTCCCGCCAGTTGAAACGAAACGGCACAAGGCACAGGAATACAGCGAGCGGACGCGCCACCAGCATCAGCGACAGCGCCACGATTACGGCCGGCAGTGCACTGCTGAGCAGCCGATGTGGCGACACCAGAAGCCCGAGCAGCACGAACATCACGATCTGCGCCAGCCAAGTCGCGGCATCGAGGAAGGTCACCACCGAATTATGCGCGCGGGTCGGCCGGTTGCCGATGATGATGCCGGCGAGATAGACCGCCAGAAAGCCTGAGGCATGCGCGATCTGCGCGGCGCCGAAAACAACCAGCGCCGCGGTGGTGACGAACGGCGCATGCAGGCCCTGTGGCAGCGCCACGCGGTTGAGCGCCAGCACCACGACCCGCCCCCCGACCACGCCGATCACGACTCCCAGCACCGCCTCGCGCAGGAATTCGAGCGCGATTTCCCCGAACGATCCGCCCCCGTTCGAAATCAGCTCCACCAGCATCAGCGTAAGAAATACCGCGAACGGATCATTGGTGCCGGATTCGGCTTCCAGCGTGGCGCCGACACGGGGGCGCAGCCGCAAGCCCTGTGCGTGCACCAGCAGGAACACCGCCGCCGCATCGGTGGATGCCACGACAGCGCCGACCAGCAAGGCCTCGATCCAGTTGAGGTCGAGCGCATATCGGGCGACCGGGGCGGTGATCAGCGCCGTCAGCAGCACGCCGATGGTCGCCAGCACCATCGAAGGCGCCAGCACCGCCCGGATGCTTTGAAACCGCGTGCGCAGGCCGCCATCGAACAGGATCAGCGCCAGCGCCACCGAGCCGACCAGATAGGTTGTGCGCACATCATCGAAATTGAGGTGGCCCGGGCCGGAGTCACCCGCCACCATGCCGATCAGGAGAAACACCAGCAACAGGGGGGCGCCGAACCGCAGCGCGAGCAGGCTCGACAGGATGCCCGCCATCACCAGGACGGCGCCGAGGAGAATAGCCAGACTGACCGAGTCGAGAGATGCCATGAGCGTTCGTAAGCCGGAGCAAATACCTGTACTTGCATCCTTATCGTCGCCACACTGCGCCGCCAAGGCCATTGGCGCCGATGGCGACAATCTGCCTGATGGAGTGCTCCGATCGGCTGTGCGGAGTGGCGGTCGCGATGGCACCGTGGCCGACATTATGGAAATCTTCGAATATTCGAATCAAATTGGTTGCCGATCGCCCTGAGACGAGATTCTGACGATGGATATGAACGGCATTCTTGATTTTCTGCATTCCGCCTTGCGTTCGGTCGGCGCGGAAGTCACCTCGCCGTGGTTTTATCTGCAGATCGGCCTGGTGCTGGCCGGCGCCGGAATTTCATTTGCTGTCGGCGCCACTATCCGCGCGCGGACCGACCTCGCCACGCTGGGCATGGGGTGGCCGTCGGCGCTGCGGATGATCGTGCGCGTGCTGGTCGATTACTCCTCGACGGCCGTGTTTGCGGTGCTGATGCGGGCGGCACGGCTGACGATGGAAACCTGGACCTGGCCGAGCCGCAGCTACCTGCTTTCGATCTTCGCCAAGCTTGCCCTGGCGTGGCTGGTCATCCGCCTCGTCACGTCGATCATCCGCAACCAGTTCCTGGTCCGCCTGGTATCGCTGTCGGCATGGCTGGTGGTGGCGCTGAGCATCATCGGGCAACTCCAGCCGACCATCGATGCCCTTGATGCCGTCTCCGTCGAAGTTGGCGGGCTGCGGCTGACGCCGCTGGTCCTGGTCAAGTTCGCCGTGCTGCTGTCGATCGCATTGTGGCTGACCAATATCGCCAGCAACTTTGTCGAAAGCCGGATCATCAGGTCCGGCGATCTGACGCCGTCGATTCAGGTGCTGCTGATCAAGATGATCCGCGTCTGCCTCATGGTGTTCGCGGTCGCGATTGCCATGAGCGCAGTCGGCATCAATCTCTCGGTGCTGGCGATCTTCTCCGGCGCAGCCGGCGTCGGCATCGGCTTTGGCCTGCAGAAGATCATCGCCAATTTCATCAGCGGCATCATTCTGCTTGCGGATAAATCGGTGAAGCCGGGCGATCTCGTCACCATCGGCGACAGCTCCGGCCGCATCAGCGCGATGAAGACCCGCTATATCTCCGTCGCCGCCGGCGATGGCCGCGAATTCCTGATCCCGAATGAAGACCTGATCACCCAGAAAGTCACGAATTGGACCTATACCGACAAGAGTACGCTGGTGAAGGTCACTTTCGGGACCAATTACGATGCCGATCCGCGGCAGGTCTGCAAGCTTGCCGTGGACGTCGCGGCCGCCTCTCCGCGCGCCACCAAGGGCAAGACGCCAAACTGCATCCTGACCGACTTTACTGACGCAGGGATGAAATATTCGCTCACATTCTGGATTCCGGATCCGGATGGAATGGATAATGCGAAGAGCGACGTGATGCTGAACCTTTGGGATACCTTCAAACGGGAAGGCATTCGCGTGCCCTATCCCGTCCGCGAACTGAGGGTTCGCGGCGGGCCGCTTCCGATCGAGACCGTCATCGAAACTTCCAGCTGATTTGGCCTACGGCCCGGGTTTTCTTTGCGCGAGCCGCGATCCGGACCGGATCAAGTCCGGGACAGGCTCGAAGATGCCGCAGGAACCCGATCCGGGCGCCGGAGCACCAGTTCCACTTCACCGAGATTGCCGAGCGTGGCCACTTCCCTGCAGGCATTGGCTTGCGCTGTCCGCTCCGATCATTACATTACCGTTACAAATCAACCACAATTCAACCCGCCAAACCGTGATCCACCGATGAGTTATGTCGAAGCGACCGAAACGTCCCTGCGTAAGACCGGGCAGATCAAGCTGCACGGGCCGAGCGGCTTCGCCGGCATGCGCAAGGCCGGTGCACTGGTGGCGAAATGCCTCGATGACCTCACCGATATCGTAAAGCCGGGAATTCCGACCTCCCGGATCGACGAATTCGTTCGCGAATTTGCCTTCGCCCATGGCGCCTATCCCGCGACCCTGATGTATCGCGGTTATCGCTATTCGACCTGCACCTCGCTCAATCATGTGGTCTGCCACGGCATGCCCGGTGACCGGGTGCTGAAGGAAGGCGACATCGTCAATATCGACGTCACCTTCATCGTCGAAGGCTGGTATGGCGATTCCAGCCGGATGTATGCGATCGGCCCGATCGCCCGCAAAGCCGAGCGGCTGATCGAAGTGACCTATGAGGCCATGATGTGCGGCATCGCCGCGGTGAAGCCGGGAGCGACTACCGGCGATATCGGCCACGCCATCCAGAGCTTCGTCGAGCCGCAAGGCATGAGCGTGGTGCGCGATTTCTGCGGCCACGGTCTGGGCCGTATGTTCCACGATGAGCCGAACATCATCCACATCGGCCGGCCCGGCGAGGGCGTGCCGCTCAAGCCAGGCATGTTCTTCACCATCGAGCCGATGATCAACCTCGGCAAGCCGCATGTGAAGATCCTGTCCGACGGCTGGACCGCGGTGACACGTGACCGCTCGCTGTCGGCGCAATTCGAGCATTCGGTCGGCGTGACCGCGACCGGTGTCGAGATCTTCACGCTGTCGGAGCGCCACGGCGAAAAGCCGCCGATCCCCGCCTGATCCACTTCGCTCGAAAACGCTCTATGTCTCACTTCCCGGTTGCAAAACCTGCCGGGCACGGCATGGTGGGTGCCAATGCCCGCCAAGACCAGCCAGTCCCAAGACGAATCCAAGGAAACGCCGCATTATCACGGCCATCGCGAACGGCTGCGCGAGCGGTTTCGCAGCGCCGGGCCCGATGCGCTGAACGATTATGAATTATTGGAGATGGCGCTGTTTGCCGCCCTGCCGCGGCGCGACACCAAGCCGCTCGCCAAATCGCTGCTCCAGAAGTTCGGCTCGTTTGCCGAGGTCATTCATGCGCCGGAAGCACGGCTGCAGGAAGTCGATGGCATCGGCGAGGCCTCGATCCAGCAGATCAAACTGATTGCAGCGGCGGCAACCCGCATCGCCAAGGGCCAGGTGCAGCAACGCAAGACGCTATCGTCCTGGAATGACGTGATCGACTATTGCCGAACCAGCATGGCGTTCGCTGACAAGGAGCAGTTTCGACTGTTGTTTCTCGACAAGCGCAACCAGCTGATCACGGACGAGGTGCAGCAGACCGGCACGGTCGATCATACCCCGGTATATCCGCGCGAGGTGATCAAGCGGGCGCTGGAATTATCCGCCACCGCGCTGATCCTGGTGCACAACCACCCCTCCGGCGATCCGACGCCGTCGCAGGCTGACATCCAGATGACCAAGGCGATCATCGATATCGCCAAGCCTCTCGGCATTTCCGTGCATGACCACATCATCGTCGGCAAGCACGGGCATGCCAGTCTGAAGGGGATGCGCTTGATTTGAGACGGCCAGCCAGAGCGTTTTCGAGCGAAGTGGGCGCCGGTTCGCGTGAAGAAAACGCGTCAAAACAAAAAAATAGAGTCCGGTTCTGATTCCATCAGAACCGGGAAAGCTCTAGTTCGAAGATCTTCAGCCGATCCGCACCAGCACCTGCTCCAGATTTGCAAAGAACTGCCGCCAGCCGCCCATGGCGCCGCCGTAGGCCTGTTTCTGATCCGGCCGGAAGCCCGACTGCTCCATGCGCAGCAGCGTCCCTTTGCTCGTAGGGCTGAGCGTCCAGGTCACCTCGCTTTCGAGACCATAGGCCGTCCAGGTGTAGGACAGGACTTTGTTGGGTTCGACCACCCGGACCTGACAGTCGACGACGATGTTCACGTCAGGCTGGGGCGTTCTTCGAAGATTGAAGCGGTGGCCCACGATCGGCTTGAAGTCGTTCTGCATCAGCCACTCCTCGATCAGGTGTGGCTGTGTCAGGGCGCGCCAGATCTTTTCCGGCGGAAACGGAAATTCGCGTTCGACAATGACGGATCGCGTTCCACTCGATGGTCCGTTCATTGATCCATCCCGCTCTCAGCATCGGCGCTCGGCAAGGTAATCCGCTGCCGGAGGTGCGTTCTACCAGCGAGCAAGCTGCGTGATCTGAATGAGATTGCCGCAGGTGTCATTCAGCTTGGCGATCGTCGAGCCGGGTACCTCGGTTGGCGGCATGCTGAACTCGGCGCCGCGGGTTTTGACGCGCTCGCACTCGCCTCTGATGTCGTCGGTGAAAAACATGACCGCGGGCTGGCCCTGCTGGAATATGGCTTGCTGGTAGGCCCTGGCTGCCGGGTTGTCGTTGAGCGCGAGCTGCAGCTCGGTTCCGTCAGGCGCTTCGGCTGAGACCACGGTCAGCCAGCGAAACGGCCCATTGCTGAAATCGGCTTTCTTGGTGAAGCCGAGCACGTCGGTATAGAAGCGCAGCGCCTTTTCCTGGTCGTCGACATACACGGTGGTCAGCTTGATCTTCATCGGTATTCCCTTCCGTTTGCCACGTTGATGGTAGGGGTGCGTCGTTCGTCGGCGCTTATTGGTCCATCCTTTTGAGGAGGTCTTCGAGGTCATCGAACCGGGCCTGCCAGAACCTTGTCATCTGACCTGTCCAGTCGACCAACGGCGCCAAAGCATCGAGCTGCGCGCTATAGTGCGTCTGGCGACCTTCATGGCGGTCGCGCACCAGCCCGGCCTGCTTCAGGATGCCGAGATGCTTGGAGACCGCCGGCTGGGAGACTCCGGCCCGGGCCGTGAGGGCTCCGACCGTCTGCTCTCCTTCGCTGCACAATCGCTCGAAGATCGCCCGGCGAGTCGGATCGGCGAGCGTTCTGAAGAGCACATCCTGAGCGTTCGACATTTAATACATAACTCGATGGTTATCGGTTTATCTATAACCATCGAGTTATGCATTAGTCAAGCAGCGAAACGGCATGGTCGCCCACGGGAGTTGCCCGGCCATTTTGGGCTCGGACTATCATCGAGCCGAGCGGGCGATCCGACCGGCCGGCTGGCAGTTTCTACTGCCGAAGCAGGATCAGGGGATCGGCGCTGTCGGGCACGCGGCGCCACTGCGCATTGTCATCGGCCTCGAAGGTCCAGGTCTCCCCGCTATCGGCAATCAGAAGAATCTGGCCGTGATCGAGCCGCCATTGGGTCGGTGCGAAGGCCGTAACGGCCGGATCACATTTGGGCTTCAGAAACGCCTGGAAATTATCGGGGTTGGTGGCTTCGTTGTTGGTCAGCGTGATGCCGCAGATCGATTGGCCGTCGCCGCGAACCATCGCCCAGTCACCGATCATCTGGTCCATCGATTTCGCCAGCGAACGGGCGGCCACGAGGGTCTGCAGGATGTAAATCCCCTCGCCGCTGCGATTGCCTTCGAAAATCCCGCTCTCCACCTCGGTGAGGTCGAGAACCGATTCGCCCGCCTTGTTCTGCAAGCGCACAATGTCACCGAGCCCCTTGATGCTCCAGGCGGCGATATCCTTGGTGAAGGGCAGCGCGCTGGCACAGCCGGGCTCGAGGTCGAGCTTCAGGCCTTGCGGCGCCGCGTCGTTCTTCATCGTGACGACGCAGGTCTTGCTGCGGTCAGCGGTCGCAAGCTCCCACTGGCCGATCATCTCCTTGCGCAGGTCGGTGGCGTCCTGCGCCCGCACCGATGACAGGCACATCGCCGCCGCGAAAGATGCGGCGACGGCGATGCCGGTGCGGCTCAGCATCACCGGCTTCCGACCGGGGTTTCCGCCACCGGGCTGATCGGAGGCTTGCCGGCAAACCAGGCCTTCAGATTGTCGACCACGAGTTGATCCATTGCATTACGCGTTACCACTGACGCTGAGCCGATATGTGGCAACAGCACGACGTTTGGCAGCGCCCTCAATTCGTCCGGCACATTCGGCTCCTTCTCGAACACGTCGAGGCCGGCCGCCAGAATGGTGCCCGACTTCAGCGCGTCGATCAGCGCCTGCTCGTCAACGACGGTGCCGCGCGCAACATTGATGATCACGCCGCGCGGCCCCAGCGCCTTCATCACATCGGCATTGATCATCTTGGCCGTGCTCGGACCGCCCGGCACGATCACGATCAGCGTATCGACCGCCTTCGCCATTTCGATCAGGTCGGGATAGTGCTGGTGGGAGACGCCGGCTACGGGGTTGCGGGTGTGATAGACCACCGGCACCAATGAGGCCTCGAGCCGACGTGCGATCGCCTGCCCGATCCGGCCCATGCCGACCATTCCGACCTTGCGATCGCGCAGCGAACCGGCGCTCAGCGGAAAATTCTGCTTGGTCCAGTTGCCCTCGCGAAGGTAGCGGTCGGCATTGATGAATTCGCGCAGCGTGGCGATCAAAAGCCCCAGCGCGAGATCGGCAACTTCCTCGGTCAGGACATCCGGCGTGTTGGTCACCATGATGTTATGTTCGCGCGCGTAATTGGCGTCGACGTGGTCATAGCCGACCCCGAAGGTCGAGACGATTTCGAGCTTGGGAAACCGGGCCAGCGTCTTGGCATCGCCCCGCACCGAATTGTAGGTGATGGCAATACCGCGAATTTTCTCGGCAATCGCCGGCGTCAGCCGTTCGAGATCGCCTGTCGTCTCGAAGGGGTGCAGCACGAACTGGTCGGAAAAACCGTTACTGACGATCGGCTTATGTGGTCCGTAGACCAGAAGGTCGATCTTATCGGAAGAGTTGTTTCCGCCCGCCATCAGTTTTCCTTTCCAAGCGCACTTTCATGCCAGTGTCGCAATATCAGGTGCGAAATCAGCGCCAGCAGCCCATAAATGACAATTCCGGCGGCTGAGAGCAACAGCAGTGCGGCGAACATTCGGGGAATGTTGAGGCGGTAGCCGGATTCCGCGATTCGATAGGCAAGGCCCGATCCGGCTCCGGCCGATCCCGCCGCGATCTCTGCAACGACGGCACCGATCAGCGACAGGCCGCCGGCGATCCTCAGGCCGCCGAGGATGAACGGCAGTGCCGCCGGTAATTTCAGATATAGCAGCGTCTGCAGCCGCGAAGCACCGTACAGTTGGAACAGGCCGGCGAGATTGCGGTCGACCGAATTGAGGCCGAGCGTGGTGTTGGAGAGCACCGGAAAGAAGCCGACAATCCAGGCGCAGACAATGACCGCGGTCTGTTGCGGAAGATAGATCAGCAACAATGGCGCAATGGCAATGACCGGCGTGACCTGCAGGATCACGGCATAGGGAAACAGCGAATATTCCAGCCATTTCGATTGGTTGAACAATAGCGCCAGCGCAATGCCGCCAATTGAGGCGGCGATGAATCCTTCAAGCGTGGTCCCAAGCGTGGTCAGCAGCGACCGCCATAGCACCGGCCAATCGCTGACCAGCGTTTGAAACACCACGTCCGGCCCGGGCAACACATAGGGCGGAATCTGGTAGAGCCGCACCACGACCCCCCATGCCACGATGCCCAAGGCGAGCACGGCCGCCGGAAGCAGGACCTGCACGATGCGAAGGGAGCGGGTTTGCTTTCCGTTTGCCACGGAGACCGGCGAGCTTTGCGGAGAAGTCATTGGCCGGCGTTCCCGCCATAGGAGGGCGCCAGCGCGTTCGAAACCTGGCGGCAATAGCCGGCATATTCGGCCGAGGTTCGAAACTCCTCGCTGCGCGGCTCCGGAGCATCGACATGAAACTCGCTGCTGATGCGTCCGGGGCGCGCGGTCATCACGATCACCCGTTGCGACAGATATACCGATTCGAACACCGAATGAGTGACGAAAAGAATCGTCTTGCGCAAATTGCGCCACAGCGACAGCAGATCATTGTTGAGACGAAAACGGGTGATCTCGTCCAGCGCGGCAAAGGGTTCGTCCATCAAAAGGATGTCGGGGTCGGTGACCAGGGCGCGCGCCAGCGAAACACGCATCTTCATGCCGCCTGACAATTCGCGAGGATAGCTGTCGGCAAACTCGGTGAGCCCGACCTGCGCCAAGGCCTCCCTTACCCGCGCATTGGCTTCGGCGGCCGGCGCGCGCGAAAGCTTCAGCGGCAGCCGCACATTGTCGCCGACGCTGGCCCAGGGCATCAGCGTCGGCTCCTGAAAGACGAAGCCGATGGATTGCCCTGCCCGCGCCTGATCCTTGCGATGGGCAAGCACGACGGTGCCGGACGTCGGCGCATTGAGCCCGGCGATCAGGCGCAGCGCCGTCGACTTGCCGCAGCCGGACGGGCCGAGCAGTGAGACAAACTCGCCGTGGCGCACATCAAGATCAAGCGGGCCCAACGCCACAACGCCGCTGTCATAGACCTTGGTGACGCCGCGCAGGCTGATGGCAAGGCCGGCCGGATCGATATGGGTCTCGGGCGAGACTGCGGGATTTTCCATGGCAATGACTATAACGCTTTCGGACACGATCGGTCTCTACGCGCGGCTGGCGCGAAGGTCGGACAACCGATCTTTGAGGGGTTATTTCTTCGGCCTGAGGTCGAGCCCAACGCCCTTGTTGATGAAGCGCAGCGTATAGCCCTTGCGATAGTCGATATCGCTGCGCACGACGCCGGCTCGCACCATCTTTTCGAAGAAGCTGGTAACCCTCGCATCCTTCATGGCGCCGATGCCGTCGTGCACGGCGTCACCGGAATCGACAATTCCATATTCCTTCATCTTGGCGACCGAATAGGCCAGAAGATCGTCCTTCATTTCCGGATTGAGCTTCTTGATCATCGCATTCCCGGCCGTGTTGTCGCCGTAGATATAGTGGTACCAGCCGATGATCGAGGCATCGACGAAACGCTGGACCAGGTCCGGATTTTTGTCGATCAGATCGCGGCGCGTTTCGATCATGGTGGAATAGGCGTTGAAGCCGTAGTCAGCGAGCAGCAATACGCCCGGCTTGAAGCCGGCGGTCTTTTCGATCGCAAACGGCTCGGAGGTGACATAACCCTGCATCGCGCTCTGCTTGTCGGCAATGAACGGTTGCGGATTGAAGGTATAGGGTTTCACCTTGTCGTCGCTGAACTTGTATTCCGACTTCAGCCATTGGAAATAGCTTGCAATGCCTTCCTTGGAAATGAACAGCGTCAGCGGCTTGAGATCCTCGAGTTTGGTGACCTTCGATTCCGGATGCGTCAGGAACACCTGCGGATCCTTTTGAAATATTGCCGCGACGTCGATCACCGGGATGTTGTTGGTGACGGCATCGAACGACTGCAGCGTGTTGGCGCTGAGAAAGAAATCGAGCTTGCCGGCGATCAGGAGAATGCGGTTATTGTTGTTCGGGCCGCCGGGCACGATCGTGACATCGAGCCCATATTGCTTGTAGGTGCCATCGGCCAAGGCCTGGAAAAACCCGCCCTGCTCGGGCTCCGGAACCCAATTGGTTCCAAATGAGACCTTGTCCAGTGTCTGGGCGCCAGCGGAAGCGGCCGCCAGCACGGCGCCCAGCAGGCCGGCCGTTAACGTTCGCGGCAAAAGGGCTAGCTTCATGATTGGACTCCATCGATCGTTCTGGCCCATGATGGGAGGGTAGAACCGCGGGACGCCAGATGCGGCCCGCTTTCGGAACGCGCAAACTACCTTGCAAATTGGCTCAAAGAAACGCTCCGCTCGATGAGTTTAGCTGTCCCACCCCGCGACTGGACTGCCATCCACTGGCCGGATATGGCCGGAGGTTCGACCGCACGATGGATCGCGGTGCTGCCGCTGGCGGCGACCGAGCAGCATGGTCCGCATCTGCCGCTCGGCACCGACGTGATGATCGCCGAGGCCTATCTCACGCGCGTCCGCGAGCGTTTGCCGGATACCGCGCCGGTGACGTTCCTCCCCGTGCAGCCGGCCGGTATTTCGACCGAACATATCGACTTTCCGGGCACGCTGACGCTGCCGACCGAAGCCGCGCTGCAGAATTGGATGGCGCTTGGTGAAAGCGTTGTCCGCGCCGGCATCAAGAAGCTCGTGATGGTGACGAGCCATGGCGGCAACAGCGCAGCCATGGGCCTGGTTGCGCAGGATCTGCGGGCAAAGCACGGGGTCCTTGTGGTCACCACGGGCTGGTCGCGCTTCGGCGTGCCTGACGGCTTGTTTCCGGAACAGGAATTGCGCCACGGCATCCATGGCGGCGCGGTCGAGACCTCGATCATGCTGGCGCGATATCCGCAAGCTGTGCGCCAGGACAAGATCGCCGATTTCCGTCCCTCCAGCATCGCGATGGAGAAGGACTATCGATGGCTCTCGGCGCAGCGCCCTGCGCCCCTGGCCTGGCAGGCACAGGATCTTCATCCCAGCGGGGCTGTCGGCGATGCTACCCAGGCATCGGCAGAAAAAGGTCAGCGCCTGCTCGATCACGGCGCGGCAGCGTTTTGCGAGTTGCTCGCCGATATCGACAAGTTTGATCCGGCCACGCTCTCGGCTCATCCAGCCAGCTGACGTCATCTGCGGTTGGCTGCCGGCGCGGTGCTTCTCCAGCGATTTTCCCGACCAACGTCTTGTGTTGCATGCTCGTCACAGAACAATGCCAACAAAGATTGGCTCCGACACATCCGCTTTTAATTGCGAATCATTCGCAATAAGCTATTTTGTGTATACCTCAGGAGCCTGGAACACATTCCATGGCTTTTGAGCTGCCCTTCGGGCGGGAGGCGAAGGCATCCAATCCACCGATGACTTTGTTCGGCTGATTTCTTCGGTAGCGGCGCGACAGCAAATCTATGCAGTGATGACAAAAGAAACCGCCGGAATGTTCGCGCTGGACCACACCGCCCGATGAGCCGCTGCAGCCGAACCATCAATTACGTATTTGCCGGTATCGGGCTTAGCGCGCTTGCGCTCGCAACGCCGGCGGTTGCTGCGGACATGGCGCTCAAGGCGCCCGCGTTGCAAAGCGTCTACGACTGGACCGGCTTCTACATCGGCGGCCATTTCGGCTATGGCGGCGGCAGCCTGGGGCCCGGGACCAACCCGCTTCCCGAGCAAAGCTGGATGTTCGCCTCCAGCGCTACCGGCGTGATCGGCGGCTATGAGGCCGGCTACAACAAGCAATTGCCGAATCATGTAGTGCTCGGTGTTGAGGCCGATGCATCGTTCGCGAGCCCGCTCGATGCAGCACGTCTTGCGCCCGCGGCCTTCAACTCGACGATCGATTACATCAGCACCGTGCGCGGACGGGTCGGCTATGCATTCGGAAGGTGGATGCCCTACGTGACCGGCGGCTTTGCCTGGGCACATACCCATGTCAACCTCAACGACGATGAAGGCGGCATCTTTGCCACGCCCGGACAAATCCAGATCGGATGGGCCGCCGGGGCCGGCGTCGAGTTTGCCGTCAGCGGCAATTGGAGCGCCAAGCTCGAATACGACTACATCTCTTTGGCCAGTCGAACCTACGACCTCACGCCCTTCGGGCTGCCCAGCGTCAAGGTCGATCCCAATATCAATCTCTTCAAGGTCGGATTGAACTATCGCTTTGCCGACGATGCGGCGTGGAATGCCCCTTCCGCCAATGTGAAGACGGCGTTGCCCGAGTCCGACGCGTGGAATGTCCACGCGCAAACGACCTTCTTGCCGCAAGCCTATCCGGCCTTCCGCTCGCCCTATGAAGGCGCCAACAGCCTGCCCGGCGGCGGACAGGTGCAGGAGACCTGGACCACCACGGCATTCCTCGGCGTGCGGCTGTGGCAGGGCGGCGAATTCTATTTCAACCCCGAACTGGCGCAGGGTTTCGGCATTGGCGGCACGCTCGGCATCGCCGGCTTCCCCAATGGGGAGGCACAAAAAGCCGGCGCCGCGGAGCCGAAGATCCGGCCGCAACGCTACTACTTCAAACAGACGTTCGGGCTCGGCGGCGGGCAGGAGGATGTCGACGACGGCCCCAACCAGCTTCCGGGCAAGCGCGACATCGACCGGATCACGCTGATCATCGGCCGCTTTGCGGTCGGCGACTTCTTTGACAACAACAGCTACGCGCACGATCCGCGCGCCGACTTCATGAACTGGGCGCTGTGGTCTTCGGTGGCCTATGACTTTCCGGCCGACCTGCCGGGTTACACCACCGGCGCCGTGGTCGAATACAACCGCAAGGATTGGGCGATCCGCGCCGGCGCGTTCGAGGTGCCGAATGCTCCCAACAGCGACGTCCTGACCTACAAGACCGGTGGCACCGTGGTCGAGTTCGAAGAGCGCCACACCATTTTCGATCAGCCCGGCAAGCTGCGGATCGGCGGCTTCGCCAACAGCGGCAATACCGGCAATTATCGCCAGGCGCTGGCGATCGAAAACGCAGACCCTGCGCTCGACATCAATACGGTGATGGCAAGTATCCGGCATGACAACCTTAAATACGGATTCTACCTCAACGGCGAACAGCAGCTCGTCAAGGACGTCGGGCTGTTCGCCCGCGCGAGCTGGAACAATGGCCAGACCGAAATCCTGTCATTCACCGACGTTGATCGCAGCCTGTCAGGAGGGCTGTCGATCAAGGGCAGCTTCTGGGGACGGCCGAGCGATACGGTCGGCATCGGCGGTGCGATCAACGGCCTGTCGGACGCGCATCGCGATTTCCTCGCCGCGGGCGGTCTGGGCCTCCTGATTGGCGACGGCCGGCTCAACTACCGACCGGAGCAGATCCTGGAAACCTATTACGCTTATTCGGTGCGTAAGGGCTTTACGGTCACTGCGGACTATCAACTCATCACAAATCCCGCCTATAACGCCGACCGCGGACCCGTCTCCGTGTTCTCGGCCCGTTTCCACGGCGAATTCTAGGGCTTGATCGGGACAGGGCGGCAAACCCTTTTCTGCATCAGGCTCCAAACTACAAAGCAGGCAGCGTTTATGGCGGTACAGGACAGTCGCCCGGTCGCACTCGGACAGGCGTTGCAGCCCAACATCTGGGACATCGTCGCGCTGATTCTGGTGATCGGCACGATGGTGCTGATCGTCTATGGCGGCGAGCAGACCACGGCACCGCTATCGGCACTCGGCGTTTCTCCGGTTACGCTCGACCCTGGCAATTTGCCTTACTACGCGCTGCGCACGACGATGCGCATGCTGCTCGCGATCGCCTGCTCGATCGTCTTCACCTTCATCTACGCCGCCCTGGCCGCCAAGAGCCGGCGGGCGGAGATGGTGCTGATCCCTCTGCTCGATATCCTGCAGTCGGTGCCGATCCTGGGCTTTCTGACCTTCACGGTCGTGTTCTTCATGAATGTTTTCCCAGGCCGTGTGCTCGGGGCCGAACTCGCCTGCGTATTCGCGATCTTCACCAGCCAGGCCTGGAACATGACCTTCAGCATGTACCAGTCGATGCGCAACGTGCCGAAGGACCTGGAGGAAGCCACCCAGAGCTTCCATCTCAGCGGCTGGCAGCATTTCTGGCGGCTCGATGTGCCTTTCGCGATGCCCGGCCTGATCTGGAATGCCATGATGTCGATGTCCGGGGGCTGGTTCTTCGTGGTCGCATCGGAGGCGATCACAGTCGGCAACACCACGGTGACGCTGCCCGGCGTCGGCTCCTATGTTGCGCTTGCGATCCAGAAGCGCGACCTCGCTGCGATCGGCTACGCGATCCTGACCATGCTGCTCGTCATCATCGTCTATGACCAGCTGCTGTTTCGCCCTGTGGTCGCCTGGGCGGACAAGTTCCGGTTCGAACAGACCGCCTCGGGGAATGCGCCGACATCCTGGGTGCTCGATCTGTTCCGCCGCACGCGCGCGCTGCGGGCGCTGTCGATTCCGTTCACGGCGCTGAACAAGATCGTCTCGAATCTGCACATCCGCATTCCCGGCCTGTCGCTGACGAGGCCGAAAGCCCGCAGAGAGCCCTCGCGCACGGTCGACGCGCTATGGGTTGTGCTGGTGGGCGCTTGCACCGGCTATGCCGCCTGGCGGGCCTATGAATATCTTTCAGCGACGCTGGGTCTGTCAGACGTGCTCAACGCCTTCGGCTACGGGCTGCTGACGCTGATCCGCGTCATCGTGCTGATTGCGCTGGCATCGCTGATCTGGGTGCCGGTCGGAGTCTGGATTGGACTTCGGCCGCGGCTTGCCGAATTGATCCAGCCGCTGGCGCAATTCCTGGCGGCCTTTCCGGCCAACCTGGCCTTCCCGGTTTTCGTGGTGGTCATCGTTCGCTACGGCCTGAATGCCGATGTCTGGCTGAGCCCGCTGATGATCCTGGGGACGCAGTGGTACATCCTGTTCAACGTCATTGCCGGCGCCAGCGCCTTCCCGAGCGACCTTCGCGAGGCGGCCGGCAGCCTGCACCTGGAGGGATGGCGCTGGTGGGTGAAGGCCATCCTGCCCGGCATTTTTCCTTACTATATCACCGGAGCGATCACGGCGTCGGGCGGCTCCTGGAACGCCTCGATCGTCGCCGAAGTTGCGAGCTGGGGCGATACCCATCTGCAAGCGATGGGTCTTGGCGCCTATATTGCCAAGGCGACCGAGGCCGGCGATTTTCCGCGCGTCGTGCTCGGCATCACCGTGATGTGCATTCTGGTCACCCTGTTCAACCGGCTGCTGTGGCGGCCGCTCTATGCATTCGGTGAGCGCCGTCTTCGCCTCGGCTGACGTCTTCAAGAGGAACGCATGCTCGATCAAGTGAAACAAACCAGCCTCATCGACATTCGCAGCGTCTGCCGTTCCTTTCCGAAAGGAAGCGGCGAAGACCTGCTGGTGCTCGACAAGGTCGACCTGACGATTCAGTCGGGCGAAATTGTCGGCCTGCTCGGCCGCTCCGGTTCGGGCAAATCGACGCTGCTGCGCATCATCGCAGGGCTTGTCTCGCCATCGACGGGCGAGGCGAAATGCCGGGGCGAGACGATCAAGGGGCCGCCGCATGGCGTCGCCATGGTGTTTCAGTCGTTCGCACTATTTCCCTGGCTGACCGTGCTGCAGAATGTCGAACTGGGCCTCGAGGCGCTTGGCATCGACAGCGCCGAGCGGCGCAAGCGGGCGCTGGCGGCGATCGACCTGATCGGCCTCGACGGCTTCGAATCCGCCTATCCGAAGGAGCTGTCAGGCGGCATGCGGCAGCGCGTCGGATTTGCCCGCGCACTGGTGGTGCATCCGGATCTTTTGTTGATGGACGAGCCGTTCTCGGCGCTCGACGTCCTGACCGCGGAGACACTGCGTACCGACCTGATCGACCTGTGGACCGACGGCCGGCTGCCGATCAAATCGGTGCTGATGGTGACGCACAATATCGAGGAGGCGGTCCTGATGTGCGACCGCATCCTGGTCTTTTCATCCAATCCGGGCCGCGTCGCGGTCGAGATCAGGGTCGACCTGCCGCATCCGCGCAACCGTCTCGATCCAATATTCCGCCAGCTCGTCGACAGCATCTATGCCCGGATGACCCAGCGCGAGGAACCCAAGACTCCGATCCCCGGCGGCGCTCCCAGCATCGGCGTCGGCACGGTCCTCAACCATATCTCCTCCAACGAGCTGTCCGGGCTGATCGAGACCCTGGCAGGAAGGCCCTATAACGGCCACGCCGACCTGCCGGTTCTCGCCGGCCAGTTGCAGATGGAGGCCGACGAGCTGTTCCACTTCGGCGAAGCGCTACAATTATTGAAGTTCGCACAATTGAGAGAAGGCGATATCGTGCTGACGGATGCCGGCATGCGCTTTGCCAATCTCGAAACCGACGATCGCAAGAAACTGTTCGCCGAACACCTCATCAACAATGTGCCGGTCATGGGTCTGATCCGCCGCGTGCTCGACGAACGGCCCTCGCATACCGCACCCGCCGCGCGCTTCCGCAATGAGCTCGAAGACTACATGTCGGAGGACTATGCGGACGAAACGCTGAAGACGATCGTCTCATGGGGCCGCTACGCCGAGCTGTTCGCCTATGACGAGCAGTCGGAAACATTCAGCCTGGAAAATCCGCATTAAGGCATCCGCTGATCAGGCTGCAAAGACGAACAAGCAAACGACGGACAACACGGACTCGCAAAAGATCTCACGGCCAGACAGGTACGCCGTCCAGCCCTGCGGTTTCTGGCAGGCCGCAGATCAGGTTCGCATTCTGCACCGCCTGACCGGCCGCTCCCTTGCCGAGATTGTCGACCGCGCCCATCGCGATCACCAGGTTGCGCTCTGGATCGGCCGCATAACTGACGAACGCGAGGTTCGAGCCGGTAGCCCATTTGGTCTGCGGCGGCTTGTCAGTCACGCGGACGAACGCTCGCCCGGCATAGAAGCGCCGGGCCGCGTCCAAGCACTGGTCCGTGGTGGCGCGGCCGCGGCAGTAAATGGTGGCGAGTACGCCGCGGGTCATCGGCACTAAGTGTGGCGTGAACACCAGCCCGGCCGCGCTGCCGCCACTCAGCCGCTCGATCGTCTTGGCAATCTCGGGCATGTGGACGTGCTTGAGCAGACCGTAAGGCAGCAAGTTCTCGTTGCTCTCGGCGTAGCCGAACTTGCTGTCGGCGCCGCCCCGGCCGGCACCGGAGATGCCGGTCTTGACGTCGATGACGATGTTGCCAGGCTCGATCAGCTTGTTGACCAGCAGCGGCGCCAGCGCGCTCAGCGTCGCCGCGGGGAAGCAGCCGGGATTGGCAACGCGGATCTGACCCTCGATCTGCGCTGGCCAGACGTCGGCCAAGCCGTACGCCCAACCCTCGACGTAGCGGTAGTCGCCGCCGATGTCGACGATCTTCACGTCCTTGGGGACGCGCGCCAGCGCCTCGGTCGAGGCGCCCGTGGGCAGCGACGCGAACAGCACGTCGAGCTTCGGCAGCGTCACAGGGTCCCACTTCTCGATCACCAGCTCGGCCAGCTTTGCCGGCACACCGGGGAAGCGGTCCACCAACCGGCTGCCGGCGCTGCCCTCGCCCGCGGCGTAGATCAGCTCGAAAGATGGGTGGCTCGCGACCAGGCGCATCGCCTCGCCGCCGCCAAAACCGCTGATCCCGACAATGCCGACGCGAATGCTCATGGTGGTGTCCTCCTGCTGGAGTGAGCGAACAAGTTTAGCGAACTCTCGCTACCGGCGCGGCGGCTCAGGCCGCAAGCGGGCGTTCCATGAACAACAGCCAATTGCGCAGGCCGTCGGGCATGTCAATGGCACAACCACTGCAATGCGTTGCAGCCGCATTCGGCCTTATACCGGCAGGCCAATTGCGAGGAGCAAAAGCGACGAACAATCCAGACTGCATCCGCCGGCGAAAATCTGGATTGCTTCGCTTACGCTCGCAATGACGCCGGAGGCCGGGCGCACTTCCGTTCGCTCGGACCAGCGGCTCCTTTAGGGGGCGTGTCGCTTCGAGCGCGCAGCGCGGAGAACGGCCATCACCCCGCCGGCGCAAAGGAATCTGCCCGCGCCATTGCCCAGGCGTCGCGGAAGCGAATATCGCTGGTGCCGTCGAGCAATTCACCCGGGCGCAGCGCCGGATATAGCTGCGCAAAGGACTGTACCTCGGTCGTCGAATTGCGCTGCGAGAAGTGAATCGGCCTCAATTCCTGCGGATGTTCGAGTCCCGCCGCTGCGATCAGCTCGGCCAGCGCATGCAGCGTCGAGTGATGGTAATTGTAAACCCGCTCGATCTTGTCCGGCACCACCAGCGCGCGATTGCGAGTCGGGTCCTGCGTGGTCACGCCGGTCGGGCAGCGATCGGTGTGGCAGCTCAGTGACTGGATGCAGCCCAGCGCGAACATGAAGCCGCGGGCCGAGTTGCACCAGTCGGCGCCGATCGACATCGCGCGCGCCATGTCGAAGGCGGTAGCGATCTTGCCGGAGGCGCCGAGCTTGATGCGGTTGCGCGCGCCGATCCCGACCAGCGCATTGTGGACGAAATTCACGCCCTCGCGCATCGGCATGCCCAGATGGTCCATGAACTCCAATGGAGCCGCACCGGTGCCGCCTTCATTGCCATCGACCACGATGAAATCAGGGTAGACCCCGCTCTGCAGCATCGCCTTGCAGATCGCCAAAAACTCCCAGGGATGGCCGATGCACAATTTGAAGCCCGCCGGCTTTCCACCGGACAGCCGCCGCATCTCGCTGATGAAGGCCATCATCTCCAGCGGCGTCGAAAATGCCCGGTGCGATGCCGGCGAGATGCAATCCTCGCCCATCGAGACGCCGCGGATCTTCGATATCTCTTCCGACACCTTGGCCGCAGGCAGCACACCGCCATGGCCGGGCTTGGCGCCCTGGCTAACCTTGAGTTCGACCATCTTGATCTGGTCGCTGGATGCAACGCGGGCGAATTCTTCCGGGTTGAAGGAGCCGTCGCGATGGCGGCAGCCGAAATAACCCGAGCCGATCTCCCAGATGATATCGCCGCCGTTCTCGCGGTGATAGGGACTGAAGCCGCCTTCACCGGTATCATGGGCAAAACCGCCCTTCTTGGCGCCGGCATTCAGCGCGCGCACTGCATTCGGGCTGAGCGCGCCAAAGCTCATCGCCGAAATATTGAATACCGAGGCCGAGTACGGCCTGGTACAATCCGGCCCGCCGATAGTGATGCGGAATTTCTCATTCGCATGCGCTTTTGGCGCCACCGAATGGTGCATCCATTCATAGCCTTCGCGATAGACATCCTCCTGCGTGCCGAACGGCCGCTTGTCGAGCACCATCTTGGCGCGCTGATAGACCACGGCACGGGTGTCGCGGCTGAACGGCATGCCGTCCTTTTCGCTCTCGAAGAAATATTGCCGCATCTCGGGCCTGATCTCTTCGAGCAGAAACCGCAAATGCGCCGCTATCGGATAATTGCGCAGGACCGCGTGGTTCTTCTGCGTGATGTCATGAATGCCGAGCAGGGTCAGCGCGCCAAAAATCAGAAGCGGGATCAGAACCAGGTCGAATGCCCTATGATCGATCAATCCGATCCCGAGCAGTAGCGCAGTGACCACGCTGCAAATCGTGAGAACGATGAAACGCGGAGAGAATGGAAGCAGCAATGTTTCCATGGGATGCCTCTGGCAGGTCCGCCCTGTGAGCGTGTCGGCCACACCCTAATTCAAAACGCAGGGCGAGAGGTAACACGATATCGGGCCCCCCGGTCGGCGATATGACAAAAGGCCGCCATGGAAAAGCGAAGCCCGGCGCTGGTGGCCAGAGCCGGGCCCTATTTTGCAGTGCAGTGCAATGTCGGAAGAGGAAGGCGCTGCGTGGCCTTGGCATCGCGTCGAACGGCTGCGCCTCAGCGCTCGACGAATGCTTTCTCGACCACGAAATGGCCGGGTTCGCCGTGGTTGCCCTCGAGAAAACCGCGAGTCTCGAAAATCCCGCGCAACTCTTCCAGCATTGCCGGACTGCCGCACATCATGATGCGGTCGATTGCGATATCCAGCGGCGGCTGGCTGACATCGGAAAACAATTGTCCCGACGTGATCAGATCAGTGATGCGACCACGGTTGCGGAACGGCTCACGGGTGACGGTCGGATAGTACAACAGCTTCTCGGCCAAAAGCGGTCCAAACAGTTCGTCGTCCCGCAGCTTTGCCACCAGTTGTTCGCCATAGGCGAGTTCCGCCACCTGACGGCAGCCGTGAACCAGCACAATCGTCTCGAACCGGTCATAAACGTCAGGATCCTTGATCAGGCTGGCGAACGGCGCAAGCCCGGTCCCGGTCGACAGCAGCAGCAGGCGCTTGCCCGGGATCAGATTGTCCGCGACCAGCGTTCCAGTCGCCTTGCGACCGACCAGGATGGTGTCGCCTTCCTTGATCCTCTGCAACTTCGAGGTCAGCGGCCCATCCGCCACCTTGATGCTGAAGAACTCCAGCTCGTCTTCATGATTGGCGCTCGCCATACTATAGGCGCGCATCAGGGGCCGACCGTCGACCTCGAGGCCGATCATCGCGAATTGTCCATTCAGGAAGCGAAAACCGGAATCGCGGGTCGCGGTGAAGCTGAAAAGCGTGTCGGTCCAGTGTCGGACAGAAAGAACCTTCTCTCGATAAAACGCGCTCATATGCTTTGATAGTTCCGATGATGGGCTTCGAGGCGGGAACGATGGCGTCTGGCAACCGGAAAATCCCCCAAACCGCCATCGATTTCACCCGTGACGTAAGCCAATGTCAGGGATAGTCAACCTTCGCAGGTGCACAATTGAGCGATTAAAAGCGCAGGCGCTTTATTATGCAAAATGGTTCGATGAAGGGCCCTCCACGCGCAATTAACTTGCTGAAATCGAGGCCATCACGGCAATAAATTTCTACCCTGTTAACCCTGAAAACGCCCGTTCAGCACGCATGCAGACCCTCGCCGACATCCGCCTAGGAAAACCTGGCTTCTACCCGGACCAATCGGTCTATGCCGCCTACGCCTGTGCCGAATCCGGGCTCAGATTCGAGGACGCCGATGGCGGGACGGGGCTGGTTTTCAGCATTGCTTCCGAAACCAGGCGCATCCATTTCGGCGCCGGGCGCTGCTCCTGGTACCCGCAGAACAATGCCACCGCCGCGACGCTCGCCTCGGACAAATATTTCACCAATGTCATTCTCGAACGCAGCAGCATTCCGACGCTGGGCGGCGACTATTTCTTCCTGCACCAAAGACACCGCGTGCATCGCGCAGCCGGACATGAGATCGACGATGCCCACGGCTATTTTCGAAAACTCGGCGGAGCGGCGTTCGTCAAACCGTTGACGGGATCGCGCGGTGACTTTGCGCAAAGCATCTCTGGCGAGGCCGACCTTGCCGATTATATCGGCAAGGTGTCGCGTTATTACGACTCGATCCTGATGCAGCCGATCGTGTCCGGGCTCGAATATCGGATTTTCGTCCTCGATGACGACGTGCTTTATTCCGCACGGAAATATCCGCCCTACCTGCTTGGCGACGGCATTCATCCGATCCGCGATCTGCTGGACGCACATAATTCTGCGCTGCAGGCGCGTGGACTTTCCGCGGCCGCAGTAAGCACCGACGGGAGCCATTTGCTCGACAGCGTTCTTGCCAAGGGCGAGCGCTGGGAAATCCCTGGCCGACAGAACCTGAGCGCGGGAGGAACGATGGTTCTCGAAGAGATTCCTTCTGATGCCGTGTCAGACCTGGCAAGAAGGGCCGCCCGCGCTCTTGGGCTTCGTGTCGCCGCAGTCGATCTGTTTACGGACATCGCGGGCAAAGCCGGCGCGAGCGCGGTAATCGAGGTGAACTCGAATCCCTCGATCCGGTTGCTGGAGGAAAGCGGCCGGCCGGACCTGATCCTGAGAATCTGGCGACACACATTTTCCGTGATGGGGCTGCTTTAGTGTTCAATCTGCCGAAATATGGCGACGGGATCTGCCTCGCGAGGCTGGCCGAGCTGCTTGATGCCATCGACGTCGATCGCGGGCGGCTGCAGCGCCTGTCGGTGGTCGTTACCGGCTCCAACGGCAAGGGAAGCACCGCTGCGTTCTGCGCCAATATCGGCCGGGCGTTCGGCTTGCGGACCGGCCTGTTCACCTCGCCGCATCTTTACGAGGTCAACGAGCGTTTGCAGATCGACGGCACGCAAATCGGCGATGACGATGTGGCCCGGCTCCGGGGGCGAATTGAAGCCGCTATTGCCGACATCTCAGAGCGGCGAAACCAGCGCTTCAGCAATTTCGAGGCCATGTTCGCGCTGGCCTGCCTGTATTTCCAGGAAAAGCAGTGCGATCTTATGGTGTTCGAAGCCGGCATTGGCGGTCGCTATGATCCGGTGCGGCTGGTGGGCGCCCTGTTCACCGGCGTGACTTCGGTGGATTACGAACATGTCGAATTGCTCGGCGATCGGCTGGAGCTGATCGTATCCGACAAGAGCGACGCCTGCGCCTCCGGCGGCACCATCGTCTATGGCGAGAATTGCAGGGCGCTGCGGTCCCATATCCTCGAATATAATCGCTACCGCGACATCACCTCGCAGTTTGTGCGTGACCAGATCGGCATTGGCGGCGAGATCATCTCGGCATCGGGACAGCACTTCGACCTGTCCGTTCCACCCTACGATTTTCGTGCGCTCGAAATTCGCCTGTCGGGCACATTCCAGTTCAACAATGCCGCGATCGCAGCCTCGCTGTTCCTGCTGTGGCTGCGGGAAACCCGGCCCGAAGCGGCGCCTGCGGCGATTGAAGCTGCGGTACGGAGCGGAATTGGCAGTACGTCCTGGCCCGGGCGGCTCGAAGTGATCGCGCAGAATCCTCTCACCGTGATCGACGTCGGCCATACGCCTGATGGTGTAAGGCAGGCGCTCACAGGCCTGAAGGCGGCCCACGGTTCGGATGGCTGGATTCTGGTGCTCGGCATTTCCTTCGACAAGAAGGCAGACGAGATCGCGGCAGTGCTGGCGCCATCATTCGACACGATCATTTGCACGTCCGCGCACCACAAGGGGGCCGACGCGGAGACCGTCGCGGCAGCAGCGCGCCAGGCCAACCCGGAAGCTGCGGTCCATGTCGCCGCCTCGATCGAGGACGCCCTTCGCCTCAGCCGGACACTCGCAGCATCTCAAGCCCGCAAAATCTACGCGGCCGGCGGCCTGTTCCTCGCGATCGAATACGCCAATTTGGCAAGGGGTGGACGGACGGAAGACTTACATTTCCTTTAACTGGACGCTGGGCCTTTAATGACTTGTTAACCATACCGACTGATGGTCCCTGAGACAGGGAGCACCGCAATGACCGACCTATCCTCGATCACGTCGTCGATATCCTCAACCCTCTCGAAACAGACAGCGGCAATCGGCAAGGCTGCCAATGCGACCCAGACGAGCTTTGCCCATACGTTGTCCCAGGTCCAAGTGGCGGTTGGGCTGAAGCCGAAAACCGGTTTTGTGGCTGGTCCCACCTACGAAGCCAACACGCTCGCCGGTCAGACCAAGGCGGCCTTCAACCACGCCATCGACGCGACCAAAGCCGCGCTTCATATCAAGCCCTGAAAGCACCTCCGGCCGCAGGCTTCAATTCGCAGCAAAGTTGCGCAGCGCCTCGCGCAAGCGCGCAACCACGCTGCTCCATTCGCGGCTGCCGTGCTGCCGGAACAGGCGCGCGGTCGGATACCAGGGGCTGTCGTCCCGGTCGAGCAGCCAGCGCCAGTCCGGCGCATGGGTCAATAGGATCCAGACCGGCTTTCCCAGCGCGCCGGCCAGATGCGCCACACTGGTATCAACCGATATCACCAGGTCGAGCTGCGATATCAGCGCGGCCGTGTCGGAGAAGTCGCCGAGTTCCTCGCCGAATTGAATCATCTTGCAGCCTCTGAGCGCCTCGGCATCGCCCGGGCGAACGTCCTTCTGCAGGCTGACGAAGGTTGCAGCAATGTCCGTCAGCGGCAGCAGATCGCGCAGCCGCATCGACCGCTCGCTGTCCCTCACATGCTTCGTATTGCCGGCCCATGCCAGGCCCACTCTTAGGCCTTCCCTGTGTCCCAGCATCTCGCCCCAATAATCCAGCGCCTGCTTGGCCAGCCGCAGATAGGGTGCATCCGAGGGAATGGTTTCCAGCCGGGTCTTGAATGCCCGAGGCAGGCTCGGCAACGGGCATCGCAGGTCGAAGTCCGGCAGCGGATCGCCCTTTGCGATCACTTGCGCCGGACCGGCGAGCCCGTTCATGAGTTCGCAAAGCGGCTCTTCAACCTCAAGGATGACGCGCGCGCCGCGTGCCGCGACCAGCGGCACATAACGGCTGAATTGAATGGTGTCGCCAAATCCTTGTTCGCTGTGGAGCAGGATGGTCTTGCCGGCGATATCATTTTCACCGAGCCAAAGCGGCTGATGGAAGACGCGTCCGGTAAGTCTCGCCGCCGGCGCCTTGTGGCGCCATTCATATTCGGCCCAGCCACCATCGAAATCCCCGGTAACGAGGCTCGACAGGCTCTTGAAGAAATGCGCATCGGCATAGTCCGGCCGCAATGCAATCGCCCGATCGTAGCTCGCCAGCGCTTCGTCGAACCGCTTGAGATCGTATAGCGTGACGCCACGATTGGCGTGAGCCTCGGCGTAATCCGGCCTCGCCGCAAGCGCGGAGTCGTGGCTCGCCAGCGCCTCCTCGAGCCGCCTGAGCTTATGCAGGGTGACACCGCGGTTATGCAGCACGGCTGCATCGGCCGGGCGCATCGCAGCTGCATGTTCATGGTGTAGCAGCGCCTCGTCATAGCGCGCCAGATCGTGCAGCACGACACCGCGATTGGTGAGCGCCTCGATATTGTCGGGCTGCCCGGCCAATGCTCTTTCGAAGCTCTCCAGCGCCTCTTCGGAACGCCCCAGTTCATGCAGGACGGCGCCGCGATTGACCAGCGCCTCGGCATAGTCCGGACGCAGCGCGATGGCCCGGTCATAGCTCTTCAGCGCCGCGTCGAACTGCTTTCGATCGTGCAGCACCGCCCCACGACCGAGCAGCGCCTCCGGGTAGTCCGGACGCGAGGCCAGTGCGGCGTCATGGCTCGCAAGCGCCTCCTCAAGGCGGCGGAGCTTGCGCAAGGCCGTGCCGCGATTGTAGAGCACTTCGACATGGTGCGGCTGGAGATTGAGGGCTGCATTGTAGCTGGCCAACGCCTCTTCGTGACGGTCCAGCGCGCCCAGCGCGTTGCCGCGATTGCTGAGCGCGTCGGCATTGTGCGGCCGCAACGCGATGGCCCGGTCATAGCTTGAGAGCGCATCGTCAAACTGTTTCAACGCGTAGTGAGAGATGCCGCGATTGACCAGCGCTTCGACGAAATCGGGACGCAAGGCAAGCGCGGCATTGCAGCTTTCCAGCGCATCGGCGTGCCGTCCAAGCGCCTGCAATGTCACGCTGCGATTATTGAGCGCTTCGGGATAGTCCGGCCGGATCGCAAGCACGCGATCATAACTCTCCAACGCTTCAATGTACCGGCCGAGCTCATGGAGGACGCCGGCGCGATTGTTGAGCACCTCGACGTGATCGGATTGCAGCGCCAGCGCCCGGTCATAGCTTTCCAGGGCTTCGTCATACCGGCGCATCGCTTTCAGCAGCGCGCCACGATTGTTGAGCGCCTGGATGAAGTCCGGCCGCAGCGACAAGGCGCGGTCATAACTGGCCAGCGCCGCCTCATGCCTGCCGAGTGATGCATGGATCACCGCGAGCAAATTCAGCGTGCCGGCGGATTCGGGATCCGCCGACAATATCTTGCGGCAAAGCTGTTCGGCTTCCGCGAACTTTCCGGCGTAATAGGATTTCAGGGCGATATCGAAAACCTCCGATACCGTGAGCGAAACGATTGTCATTCCCTGCGCCTTCAATGCTCGAATGCTCGCCAGCAAGAGGGTGCTTTATCCGACTCGCGCGGATGCTGACCAGCACCAATCCTGCTAGAGTGGCCCTGTTCTGGCTCTCGAAAACCTGCTGGATGGGAAACGAAGTCGGAACAGGGCCACTAACCCCCTGGGAATTAAAGGTACGGATGGATATCAGGCGATGCGGATTTGTATTTTTGGCGCGGGCGCGGTCGGGAGCCACTTTGCGGTACGCCTCGCTCTAGCGGGGCACGACGTGTCCTGCATCATGCGCGGACCTCATCTTGAGGCGGCTAAAGTACGGGGCCTGAAGCTTCTCGTCGGGGACGCCGAATTCAAGGCCGCTGTGAAGGCGGCTGATGACCCGTCCGTCCTCGGCCCTCAGGATGTGGTGATCAGCACGCTGAAAGCGACCGGACTGCAAAGCCTGGTTACAGGACTGCCGCCATTGCTGCGGGAAGATACTGCGGTGATCTTTGCCCAAAACGGCATTCCCTGGTGGTACGACCTTGGCCTTGCGTCCGCTTCTCCGCTGCCGGACCTTTCCTTTCTCGATCCGGGCGGCCGGTTGCGCGCGACCGTTCCGCAAAGGCAGATCATTGGTGGCGTGATCTTCTCGGCCAATGAGGTGATCGCACCCGGCGTTGTCAGGAATTTGTCTCCCGAACGGAACATGCTGCAGATCGGCGAATGCGACGACCACCCCACCGATCGGATTGAGCGGCTGAGGACCATGCTCAACCAGGCTTCGATCGCCTCGCCGCCGGTGGCCCAGATCAGGGAAGCGATCTGGTCCAAGCTTCTGACCAACATGTCAATGTCGGTACTGTGCCTATTGACCGGTCAGACCGCCAGAGCCGTCAGGGATGATCCCGCCCTGCGCGACGTCATCCCGCGTCTGCTCGACGAGGCGAATGCGATCGGGCAAAGCTGCTGCCCTGACGTGAAACGCGTCAGCCGCAGCGGCCCCGCGCCCGACCACAAACCTTCGATCTTGCAGGACTATGAGCTTGGCCGCGCTATGGAGATCGACGTGCTGGTGCGGGCTCCGGCCGCTTTTGCCCGAGCTGCGGGACTGTCGACGCCGATGCTCGATCTGATGGGGGCGCTGGCGATCCAGAAAGCACGAGACAAGGGGCTCTATCAGGGCTAAAACGCATCAACGATGCGAAAGCTAATTTTTACACGCAAAGATTGAATCCACGGTATTCGCATCGCGAAATGCGCAATCTGCGCAAAATTTCTGGTCGCTGGAATAAATCCTTTTATGGCGTGGTCCTGAAGCTTGCGATTATCAGGCCATAAAAAGCTACGTAACCTTCGTGCGGCGAACCAATCAGGTTGTGACTTTGACTTAAGGCGACAGCCAACTTCATTTTCCGGTCATTGCGATCTTCTACGAAATTTCTTCAGATTCGGCGGCCATTTTCTGCCGAACTTTTTTGAATCCATTTTTGTATTTTGAGCGGGATGTAAACAATGACAGCAGGACAATCTTTTCATGAAGGATTTGATGAAAGAAAATGCGCCATTGGCGAATCGAAAAACATGCCGCTTGTGATTCAGTTCACACGCAAAATATCAACGATCCCTTATTTGGAGGCTATCGACCTCAGCGCGCCGGCGCTGCTGAATACAAGGCATGATGCCCCTGCAGATGGGGATCTGCCATCATTTCCGGGCGTGTCGTGGTTCGGCGGATAATGACAGACGCGGCGAACGAGAACAAAGGCAAGGGAGGAATCGAGCGGCGCCAATAAAGCGAAGAGGTCAGTCGTGCAGTGGATCGATTTCTGCGGTTATGTCGCCTCTTCGCTGGTGTTTCTGACCTTTTATATGCGAGGCATGGTGCCGTTACGCCTGATTGCCCTCTGCAGCAACGTCGCATTCCTCGTCTATGCCGGGTGGCTCCATCTCGCGCCGATCTTCATGCTGCACACCGCGCTCATCCCGGTGAACCTGTTCAGACTCGCCGCTGCCTGGAAGGATAACGGACCGGGACAGCTCTTTCCCTGGCGATAGTCGAGGCTTCATCCGCCTGCCGCAACGGTGCCGACCCAGGCCGCGAACGTATCCAGGATCTCGCTCATGACCTCGCGATCATTGCGCCCCGATCGCGCCAGCACGTGGAAGGAGTGATCGGCGCCATCGACCCAATGCAGCGACGCTGATCGGCCGAGACGGGCAACGACCGGCCCCAGCAACTTTACCTCCGCGAGATTGTCGCGGGTCCCCTGCAGAAACAGCATCGGAATACGGATGTTGTCGAGATGCGCCGCCCGGTCGCTGGACGGTTTGCCTGCCGGATGCAGCGGAAAGCCCAGGAACGCCAGCCCGTGGACGCCGGCCAAAGGTGCACTGGCCTGTGCCTGTGACGTCATTCGCCCGCCGAACGATTTGCCGCCGGCGATCAGCGCAAGCCCCGGGCAGCATCTTCCGGCTTCGGCCACGGCCGCCCGAACCGCGGCCTGGGCAACGAGCGGTGAATCGGGCCGTCTGCTGCCTTTCTCCATGTAAGGAAACTGATAGCGCAACGTCGCAATACCTCGCTCGCCCAGACCAACCGCGAATGTCTCCATGAAAGGATGCGTCATTCCGGCGCCCGCACCGTGGGCGAACACGAAGCAGGCGCGCGTCTGCGGCGGCCGGATCAACAGCCCTGAGATCGATCCGGCCTTTCCGGATTCGATGACCAGCTTTTGTACGTCGACATCGTTCATCTTAGTAAGATCCGGCTCATCCCAGCAAACCCGGCGACCTCAAGGGAGATCGACAGCTCGCCACAACCGTTCAATTTATCTCAACACAATATCAACACTGCCCCAGTTAGAATAATTGATTATCAGCCGAATTAACCATGATCCTGACCGCCGAGTGCGAGCCACGCGTAGATTACGCCGCCACGGCGGAGATGATGACATTGGCATTTGCGGTAGAGGAGCCGATAGCGCCGGAGCGACTGGAATGGCTCTACGATCGCTCCTTTTCTTCCGGGACGACGGTGATTGCGCTGCGCGACGGCCCACGCAAGGTTGGGCAGATCGCGCTTGTCCGCCAGACGTTGCAGCAGACCGGCGAGCGCGAAACGGCCGCGCAGCTGGTCGATCTTTTCATCATTCCCGGCTACCGCGGCAGGCAATCACTCAAATTGCTCTATGATGAGGTTGAGCGGCAATTCATCGAGCAGAAGATTCGCTTTGCGGTCGGCATGCCGAACGCCAAGGCGCTCAGCGTCAATGCGCATTTCTTCCATTTGCAGCCCTATCTGACGCTGCCGTTCAGCATGGGAATAAGCCTGGCCAGACCAGCCTCGGTCGAGGGTCTTTCGTTCCGGTTCAATCCGGATGACCGTAACCGTTTGTTGCCGCTATTGGCGCAATTTGGCGGCACGGACATCGACAATGGATTAGTCTGGAACGAGATCATGCTGTTCGATCGCCTTTCCCGCCCGGCGAACCAATATGGAATCCACGTTTTCGGCAATCTGCTCTTGATCTCATCCCCGCGGCGCTCCAGGGGAATCGACCATACGCTGCTATGCGGTTTTCTGGTCCGGCCGGGCCATCGCGCATCGCAAACCGAACTCGATGAGGCCGTGCGCGCGGCCTGTCGAATGTGGGGATACCGGCTGTTCGTCTATGTAGGCGTCAACAACAAATTACCGAGACCGCCCGGTCTGGTTTTGCCTCAGCGCGTCCGTCCTTCCCCGATGCTGGTGCAGCTTCGAGACTTTCGGCCCGACAAGGCGCCCATGCAGCTCGATCGCTATGAGCTGATCGATTTCGACTTCGCCTAAACCGACGGACATCTCGAATGCGCACGAAACGAAGAACGCGAAGATGATCTCTCATTCCCTGCGCTTCGCCGCGAAGCGATTGGTCAAGCGTCTGGCGATCCAGGCCGGGCTTGAGGCAGTTGCCTTGAGCGGCGTTGACCGGTTTGCGAGTTCGGCCGCCGGCCGCGGTGTCATTTTCACCCTGCATCACGTCCGGCCACAGCGCGATTTCGCCTTTGAGCCGAATGGCCACCTTTCCATCACCCCGGAATTTCTCGATTCTGCGTTGACCGCCGCGCGCAAAGCCGGGCTCGAGCCGGTGCCGCTCGAGCAATTACCGGAACTCCTGCCCGATCCTGCCGACCGGCGCCGGCTGTTTTGCGTGACCCTTGACGACGGATATCGCGACAACGCGAAATACGCCGCCCCGATATTCCGCAAGCACGGCGTGCCCTACACCATCTTCATAACGCCGGGTTTCGTGGAACGGACCAGAACCATATGGTGGGAAACCGCCGAGGCGCTGACACGGGCCGTGAATTCGTTCCGCTTCGATTTCGGCAAGGGTGCGGAGATCGTGCCCAGCGCTTCGATCAGCGAGAAATGGATGGCGTTCGAAAGACTTGCCGCTTTCGTGCAGCAGACCGACGAGGATGCGGCAGTCGCCGCAATCGACCAGGCAGCGCTCGCCTACGGCGCAGACGGCCGCCAAATCGTCGACGATGAGATCATGACCGCGACGGAACTGAGGGAGCTGACCGAGAATGATCCGCTCGCTCGGCTTGGCGCGCACACCTTGACCCATCCCAATCTCGCGCGCGTCGATGCGATGCGTCTCCAGCGCGAACTGCAGCAATCCGCGATCCGGGTTTCCGATTATTGCGGCCGTTCGCCAAATACATTTGCGTATCCCTATGGTAACCGGCATGCGGTCGGTCCGCGCGAAGCATCGGCGGCGCTGGACTGCGGCTATGTCGCGGCAGTCACGACCCAACCGGGGGTTCTAAGGCGCGAAAGCGCGAAGAAACCTGCTTTGCTTCCTCGCGTCTCGTTGAACGGGCACTATCAAAGGAAGCGATACGTTCGGGCGTTGATCTCCGGCCTGCCCTTCAGGCTGACGTAGCGGTGCCGCGCACCGACATCGTCTCCGACCGCAGCGCAAGAGACAGCACCACGCCGATGATGGAAAGCGCGGAGATCTGGATCAGGCCAGCATGGCCCCAGCCCATACGGTTGGCGAGGAAGCCGAGCAGGTAACCAGCGACTGCTGCAGCGCCATAGAGGCTGGTGACGAAGATTCCGGAGGCCCGCCCCGCCAAGGCCGCATCGACCGACTTGACGTGAAAACCGGCGAGATTGACGTAGATCGTGCCGCTGACGATGAAGCCCCAGAGGAACGAGAACAACGATTGCGCGGCGAAACTTTGGGCGCCGGAGAACAGGAGATAACCAAGAGCCGCCGCGCCGAGAAAGGCTAACCCAAGAACCAAGCGCGCCGGGAAGCGGTCGCCGAACCAGCCGCCGATCACCGAGCACAACGCCCCGATACCGTAGATGCTCATGACATGGCCGGTTTCCGCCGGCGAGTAGTGCAGCTGTTCACGCAGGAACACCGGATACATTCCGAGATAGCCGTAAATGATCAGGCCACCGATGATGCTGAGGACCACCAGGATCACCGTGTTCCGGTTCATGAGGCTGACGGCGCCGCCGCAAAGCTCTCCACCATCGGAACGGCCCTTCATTTCGCTGAATGCCGGCCGCACCAGCAGCGCGATCACGACGATCGCGGCGAATCCAATGAGCCCAAACAGGATGATCGGCCCTCGCCAGCTTCCATAAGCTGCGAGTGCCGCACTTGCGAGCAGGGGCCCGATGATCGCGCCGATGCCGAATGCGGCATTGACCGACCCGACCGCAACGGCGCGGACGCGTACGAAGGCCGTGGTGGCGATCGCGATCAGCGCGGTGAGCTGCATTGCTTCGCCGACCCCCGTTGCCGCGCGATAGATCAGCATGTCGGACATGCCGGTCGCGAAGGCTGTGAGCAGCGTGCCGGCGGAAAAGATCGCAACGCCGATCTGCAGCACGGTCTTGCGGCTGAAGCGCGCCAGCAGATACCCGGTCGGCCAGCCCGCGACCGCCATTCCGAGGGTGAAGATGGTGGAGAGCAGGCCGATGTCGGCAAGCGAGAAGCCATATTCTTTGCGGATGTCGGTGGCCAGCAGCGGAAAGATCTGCCGGTCCATTGCATTGACCGCATAGGAAGCGAGCAGCAGGACGAACATCGACAACATCAGTCCGGTTGAAAGCGGCGTCTCCGCTTTGCTGAAAACCGGAACTTCAGTGCTCTCAGTAGCCATGATCGGTGCCCCGCCGTCCGTTAGTGATGATGAAAGAACTTCAGCTCCGCGCGTGCCATGCCTGACGCGGCCGTCTCAGGTTTTGATGACCGCGCGATACCAGTCGAGGATCTCCTCACCGGTTTGGAACAACACGCCGGGCCTGGCGGCGATGTGATCCAGCGCCTCGCGGAAGTAGCGCAGCCGGTGCGGCGCCCCCATGATGTAGGGGTGAACGACCAGCGCCATGACGCGGGCGGAATCGCGGGCATCGGCATAGAGCTGCTCGAACTGATCGATGGCGCGGTCGCGATATTCCGATGCCTTGTGATGCTGGATCAGCATCATCGCGACGTCGTTGCACTCCTGCGTATAGGGAATGTTGATGATCGAACCCTTGCGCGTCTTCAGAGACACCGGCTGGTCGTCGAGCACCCAGTCGCAGACATAGTCATAGCCTTCCTCATCGAGGATATCAGGCGTCTCCCAGGTCTCGGTCAGACCCGGTCCCAGCCAGCCGCGCGGCCTGCGGCCGACGAAATCGGCAATGACCTTGGTCGTCTTGACGATGTCTTCGCGCTCATTGGCGACCTTCTGCATGTTTTTCTGCGAGAAGCCGTGACCGATGAACTCCCAGCCGCGATCGCGCGCCGCACGGGCGATCGGCTCGTAGGCCTGGATCGCTGAGCCATTGATGGCGAGCGCCGCCTTGATCCGCAGCGCGTCGAATATTTCGAGCATTCGCCAGAAGCCGACCCGATTGCCGTATTCATGCCACGCCCAGTTCGGGACATCAGGGCTGGGCGAACCGCCGGCTGGCGGCGTCAACACCGTGCGCGGCATGGTCTCGCGCGCGTCCCATTCCTCGATATTGACGATCACCCAGACCGCAAGACGCGCACCGTTCGGCAGCTTGAGCGGCGAACGTTCGGTGATGGGCGAATAGGTCAGCCGGTCAGTCGGTAGCATGATCATCGTGCGCTCCTTTCGCCGATGGTGAAGGCAACCTCGCCAAGAGCTGCAATGTTGGCGACCATCCGATCGCCGGGCACCACAGGTCCGACGCCCGCAGGCGTCCCGGTGAGGATCAAGTCACCCGGCACCAGTTCGTATTGCTGCGAGAGATTGGCGATGATCTCCGGAACGTTCCATATCATCTGCGCGATGTCGCCGCGCTGCCGTTCCTTGCCGTTGACCGCGAGCGAAATTTTGCCGGCCGCGATATGGCCGACGCTGCGTGCCGGATGGATTGGGCCGCACGGTGCGGAATGATCGAACGACTTGCCGATTTCCCAGGGAAGGCCGCGCTCGCGCGCCTCGCGTTGGCGGTCACGACGGGTCATGTCAATGCCGATCGCATAACCGACGATATGATCGAGCGCCGCATCCACCGGGATGTCGGATCCGCCGCGGCCAATTGCCACGACAAGCTCTACCTCGTGCTGGAAATCCTCGGTGAACGGAGGATACGGCACCACGCCGCCTTCCGGCACGATCGAATCCGCCGGCTTTTGGAAGAAGAACGGCGGATCGCGCTCGTCGGCTTCCTTCATCTCACGGATATGATCGACATAATTGCGGCCGACGCAGTAGACGCGGCGAACCCCAAGCAGCGCACCGGCGCCTGCAATGGGCAGGGTAACGGGTCGAGGTGCGATGGGAGCCATCGGGGTGGTTTCGAGCATTGGCTCTCTCCTTTCTTGGCCGCGGCCGGCACGGCGTACGCAAGGCAATGAAATGAGTACAATCTAGTTTTGTCAATGAATTAATGTATACACTTTGATGATTGCACGTGCAGCGCCTGCCGGAAATGAAGGCAGGCCGACAGTTCGACTGGCGGACGAATCGAGATATGTACACAGTCGAGGAATGAGCATGACGACCAAGGTGTCCGCGCCACGGGGTATTTCGACGCAGTCCCGGCTGCTGGCCGAACAGCTCAGGCAGTCACTTCTTGATGGCGCCTTTGCCGCCGGCAGTCGGCTCAACGAGGTGCACCTGGCGCGCACCCTGTCTGTTTCGCGCACGCCGCTGCGTGCAGCGCTGCAGACGCTCGCCGGCGAAGGGTTATTGCACCACGTACCCAACCGCGGCTTCACCGTCCCTGAACAATCGCTGAGCGCGATTATCGATGCCTTTGAGATGCGGGCACTTGCCGAGGGGTTGTCGGCACGACTGGCGGCGGAGCGCGGCATGAGCGAGGACTTGCGCCGCCGCCTGGAGGCGGCACTTCTGGCTGGTGACGAGGCGCTTTCGTCCGAAACCGATGATGGCGAGCGCCGCACGCGCTACGCTGAAGCCAATGAAGCTTTTCACGGCGCCATTCACGAAGCCGCCCAATCGCCCCTCATCAGGGACGTACTGCGGATGTGCCAGCGGGTGCCGCAGGCCAGCGCCCACAACATTGTCGCATTCGATATCGCGGACATGCGGCAGCGCAATGCCGCTCACCGGCGCATTTATGAAGCGATCATCTGCCGGGAGCCACGCGAGGCCGAACAGCAAATGCGCCAGCATGTGCTCGCGGTGAAGGTATCGATGGCGCGCTGGTATGCGCAGCGGATGAACTCACAGCCTGCTCCGGAGCCGAATCCGCATCCGGCGCTCGACCACAGGACGCCTGTTGATCCAGCGGCGACCTGATCGCCACCGCTGTTGCGCCAGCTAGATCAGATGATCATCATCTTAATCTCTTCGTTTGAGCATGATCTTTTCAGAAAACCGGTCATCACTTTCTGGATCATGCTCTACTCCGGTCTCTTTGCACTCGCGGTCTCCTCGGCCGCGGAGCAGGAAATCAGCAACGTGAAAGTTCTTGCGTTCTGCGCGATATCTGCAGTCTTCATCTCCGTCTTGGCGTCGGCAGTCTGATAGTCGACAGCGCTGTTGTCGAGAAAATCACGCAACGTGCCGGTCTTGATCGCGAAATTGATATTCTCAGGGATATCGCCGGTTGCCCTGGCGAACTTCAACGCATCCAGTTTCGCTGCAACTACGCCGGCAAGCTGACCGGCCGTATCCAGAAGCGGCCCGCCGCTGTTGCCAGGCTGAACCGCCGCACTGATTTGCAGATAGCGCGTATCGTTCATGATGCCGCTCAGCGAACTGACGATGCCGGTTGTTACCGTAAAATCAGAGGTCAACAGGCCATGGAATGGATAGCCGATGGCGACGACGGAATCGCCCGAACGGACAGGCCTGCTCCTGATTGATGCGACTGCCTTGAGCGGGCTCGGCGCCTGCAGCAGCGCCAGGTCATTGGTTTCATCGCTCGAGACGAGGCGCAACTTGACCGGCGCTTCGCCGCCCAGACTGCCCTGGATGTCGCCCACGCAACCCGAGACCACATGCTGATTGGTCACCACGTGACCGTTGCTGCTGATGACGATTCCGGTGCCGATCTTGGTGCCGAGCTTGGCTGTTTTCTGCGGGGCGGCGGATCCGGATGCTGCCGTCTGAGGTTTCGCCGCGGGCTGTCTGGCAACGGCGAATTCGGTGGCGTTGGCGATGCCCTTCTTCCTGATCGTGACGACACAATTGATGAGCGAGGGCAAAAGCTCACCCGTCTGGTTGAGGTTGAATTGGAAGAGCTGATTTTGCGCAAAGGCCGTCATCGTCTTCGCTTTGCGGAATTGCGAAATCAGCGAAGAATTGGTCGGCATGGCCACGGCCACGAGATGGGCGCCGATCGGCATGCCCTGGACATGGACGGCACTCCGACCATCGAAGGTGAGCGCCAGCGGAAAAGCTTGGCCGGAAGTCAATTGCCAATTGGGGTGCGCGAAGCCAAGCGTCCAGCCAAAATTCGCATTGACGGAAACCATAAAATAGATGCCGCTTTGGTAGGTCGCCCCGGCAGCGCAGTGAGAGAATGAGCCATCCTTGTCGCTGGTGTAGGCGCCGCCGCGCCAGTTGCCAACGTTGACCGAACCGTATGGCCCGCCAGCAAAGGATATCGAAACTGTTGCGATGAGAGACAGCGCGACGATGATCGCGCGAATGGAAAATTTCATTTAGGAGCGCTCAAAATGGATAACCTATCATAAGTGGTATTTGAATGATTCCGCAAGAGTTGCGGGTGCGGAATACGGCCCGCGATTGAGCGAGATCAACTTCGTTTCGACTGGGTTCTGATATGAAATTTATTTAGCGGTGATTTGGCGGCTCACCGTAAAAACGAAGATCCGGGAGCTCAGATGGGTGGGATTTGCAGGAAGAATAAGCCGCCGAAGGACCAGGACAGCCGGCCGAGAGTACCGCGGCCGCCGGTCGAACCGGCCGAAGATGACTGGTATGAGGATGGCGATATGGCGACCCCGAAGCGCGACCGCAGCGGCCCCGACGATGAGCCGCTATGACCTTTTCTCACCAGCCTGCCAGAGCTGCCATGCAGCGCCGTTCATGGACAGATAGCCGCTCCCGACGATAGTTTTGCCGCTGCCTTGCCGGGCGATTATTCAATCGAGGTCTGTTTTTCCGCGATGGTCGACGTTTTAATAGAACCGCCAGAAAAGAAGGCGGATGGTTCGCTGCGCACGCTCGCCGCGATTTCAGTCGCTCATTGGGTCAGCCATTTCCATATGTTCGTGCTGCCGATGCTGTTTCCATTCCTGAGGGAACGGCTTGGCGTCGGCTACATGGATCTTGGCTTTGCTCTCACCATCTTTGCCGTCGTTTCCGGGCTGACCCAGGCCCCGATCGGCTATCTGGCCGATCATTTCGGCGCGCGAAAAGTCCTGCTGATCGGTCTGACGCTGGGCGGACTTTCCCTGATCATGCTCGGCCTGCATCTGAGCTATCTCTGGCTGATGGCCAGCGCCGTGATGCTGGGCATCGCCAACAGCGTCTATCATCCGACGGACTACGCAATTCTGTCGGCGCATATGGACGAGACCCGGATGGGGCGGGCGTTTTCGATTCACACCTTCGCCGGATTCCTCGGCGGCGCGGTCGCACCGGGCATTGTCGCCGCGATGGCCGGTACGATCGGCGGATATGCTGCCCTGGTCGTATCGGGTGTGGCGGGCCCGCTGGCTGCGCTGTTGATCGTCGCGCTTCGCACGCCCGATGTACATCGCGCAAACGGCACGGCCGATGGTACCAATGCCTTGCGCCAGAACATCCTCACACCAACGCTGATCACGCTGACGATCTTCTTCCTGCTGCTCAATCTGTCCACCGCAGGAATCAACAATTTCGGCGTCGTTGCGCTGATGAGCGGTTATGGCGCGGCATATTCGGTCGCGAATATTGCGTTGACGGCGTTTCTCGGGGCAAGCGCCGTCGGCGTGCTGGCGGGGGGCTTTCTTGCCGACCGAACCCATCGCCATGGCCAGGTGGCCTCCGCCTGCTTTGCCGTCGATGCCATCGTCGTGCTTATCATCGCCTTCATAAGCCTGCCGCCCGCGGCGCTGACGGCGGCAATGACACTTGCCGGCTTCCTAAGCGGCGTGATCGCACCATCGCGCGACATGCTGGTGCGCCAGGCTGCCCCGCCGGGCGCGGCAGGCCGGGCGTTCGGCATCGTCTCCACCGGTTTCAATGTCGGGGGCATCATCAGCCCGCTATTGTTCGGCTGGATCATGGACCAGACCATGCCGCGCTGGGTGTTCGGGGCTTCGGCCGCGTTCATGGCACTGACCGTCGTGCTCGGTTTCATCACCGACCGCAAGCCGCAAAGCAATGCAGCCGGCGCAGCCGCAAAGCTTGCGCATTCCTGAGTTCCGCCCGCGGCGGTTGACGGCGTCGGGGGATGTCCCATGATGCGCTAACAAACAAAACGCGGGATGAAACACACCATGAGCAGTATCCCAGGGAGCGGCACTCCGGACCTCGTGATTCGTGGCGGCACCATCGCCGATGGACAGGGCGGCGATCTCTTCGAAGCCGATATTGCAATTTCGAACGGCCTCATCGTGGAAGTCGGCCAGATCGCGGCCAAAGGCAAGGAAGAGATCGACGCCAGGGGCAAGCTGGTCACACCAGGCTTTGTCGACGTCCACACCCATTATGACGGTCAGGTTACCTGGAGCCAGGACATCACCCCCTCCTCGCAGAATGGGGTCACCACTGCGATCATGGGCAATTGCGGCGTCGGCTTCGCACCGTGCAAGCCGACCGATCACCAGCGTCTGATCCAGTTGATGGAAGGGGTCGAGGACATCCCGGAGCCGGTATTGAGCGCCGGCATTCCCTGGTCGTGGGAAAGTTTTCCGGATTATATGGACTGGCTGTCGAAGCGGAATTTCGACGTCGACATCGGTGCGCAACTGCCGCACGCTGCCCTGCGCGTCTATGTGATGGGCGAACGCGGCGCGCGCCGCGATCCATCGACGGCCGAAGATAATGAAACAATGGCGGCACTGGCGGGGAATGCCGTTCGTGCCGGCGCGCTCGGGTTCTCGACCTCGCGCACGCTCAACCACCGCACCTCGACCGGCGACTTCACGCCAACCTTGAAAGCGGGCGAGGATGAACTGACCGCCATAGCCGGCGCGATGCACGGCGTCGGCCGCAGCGTCCTCCAGTTCGTGCTTGATCTCTCCACCATCCACGAAGACCTGCCCATGATGCTGCGGGTGGCGGAGAATACCGGATGTCCGATCTCGTTCTCGGTCACCCAGAACGACAAGGCGCCGCAACGCTGGCGCCAGACGCTCGACAGCATCAATGAGGCCTCGGCGAAAGGACTGTCGATCACGGCGCAGATCGCTGCGCGCCCCGTCGGGCTGCTGCTTGGGCTCGAATTGTCGCGCAATCCGTTCCAGACCCATCCGAGCTACCGGGCAATTGCCGATTTGCCGCTGGCCGAACGGCTGGCGCGGATGCGTCAGGAAGAGGTGCGCGCCGCCATCTTGAGCGAAACCGCCACTACCACCGACGATCCGTTGTTCTTCCGGCCGAACTACGACAAGATGTTTCTGCTCGGCGATCCGCCCGATTACGAGCAGCCGCCGGAGAATGCGCTTGGGGCACAGGCGCGGCGTCAAGGCAGGCAGCCGGAAGCACTCGCCTATGACGCGATGCTTTCAGACGAGGGCCGCGGCATGCTTTACGTGCCGTTCCTGAACTATTCCTACGGCAATCTTGACGCGACATACGAAATGCTGCGCGATCCCTGCTCGGTGCCGGGCTTAAGCGATGGCGGCGCGCATTGCGGCATCATCTGCGACGCGAGTTTTCCGACCTATCTGCTGACGCACTGGACCAGGGACCGCAAACGCGGCGAGAAGCTGTCGATCCCCTTTGTCGTGGCGGCGCAGTCGCGCAAGACCGCATTGTCGGTCGGATTGAACGATCGGGGCCTGCTTGCCCCCGGCTACAAGGCCGACATCAATGTCATCGATTACGATCGGCTGCACCTGCATCCGCCGAAGGTGCATTACGACCTGCCGGTCGGTGGACGGCGGCTGCTGCAGAAGGTCGACGGCTATGATGCGACCATCGTCTCCGGTGTGGTGACGCAACGCGGCGGAGAAGCTACCGGTCAGCGCCCGGGACGGCTGATCCGGGGCGCGCAAGGCCTGCATTAAGGCTGGAATTGACCAGCTTTCGGCCCTGATGAATCAGGGCCGAAGCGACGGTCATGGCTCAGGCGAATTTCGGCTGCGTCTCTCCCTGCGCCATCAGCCGTGCGCGTTCCGTGTTGGGCCATAGCAGCATCAGCCCCAGCAATCCCGAGATGATCAGTACGGCGGCGTTGATGGTGAATCCCGTCAAGTAACCCTCCATCAGCCCTCCCGCATGCTGAATCACGCCGCCCATCACCGCCGGGGCCAGGATGCCAGCAAGAGTATAAATCGCGCCGTAGATTGCGATCGCCGCACCGCGTTGCGATACCGGCGTGAACTCGCCGATCATCGGTGGACAGACCACATAGATCGATCCGCAAAGCCCGGAGCCGATGACGAGAAGTGCAATCCGGAGTCCGCCCAGGTCGACATAGGGCAACGTTGCGATGATCGCCCCGCCGACGATCAGGGGCGTCGCGCCGAGCACGCCTCGCGCGATGCGCGTCGTCACGCCGCGCGCCATCAGCCGTTGCGAAATCCAGCCGGTGAAGATCACGACGATGGCGCCAAACACCCACGGCAAGGTCGAGATGTAGCCGGCCTCCTGCTGCGAGAAGCCCAGGCCTTTGACGATGAAAGACGTGAACCACGTCAGTCCAAGCGATAATGCCCAATAGGCTCCGAATGTCGAGATGACGCAGCCGATAAAGGTCCGCGACGTCAGCAGGCGGGAATAGGGAATCCTTGGCTCGTTTGCGGCCATCACCGCGGTTTGCGTCAGCGGACCTTCTTTGCCCAGGATCAGCCAGGCCAGGGCCCAGAGCAGGCCGGCTATGCCGAGCGCTCCAAAGGCAGCATGCCAGGAATGATTTACGATGACCCAGTTCAGCGCCGGCACAGCCAGGATGACGCCGAATGCGGAACCCTGGGACAGTACAGCGGTGGGCATGGTCCGCTTTTCATCGGGAAACCATTTGTAGATCGCGTGCGCGGCCACGGAAAAGGCCGGCCCCTCGCCCGCCCCCAGGATGACACGGCAGATCAACAGCGTTGTGAGGCCGATATTTCCTACCATTGGAAACTGCGCCAGGGCCCAGACCGTGGCCAGGATCAGCAGCACCCAGCGGGTCGAGACGCGGTTGACAATAAAACCGACGATCACGGCCGAGATCGAAAACAGCAAGAAGAACGAGGAACCGAGCAGACCGAATTGGTCAGGCTCGAGCTTCAGATCGGTCACGATCGGCACGCCAGCGAGCCCGACCACGATCTTGTCGGCAAAATTCACCACCATGAACAAAAACAGGAGAAACGTGATTCTCCAGGCGCCCTTGGGCGTCGGCTGCGCGACCATAAACCTTCCCCGCCGTTGCATCGGTCCTGTTGACCGGACCTGATGCGATGCTACGCATGCCTTGTGGATCAATGCAACGCCGCATTTGGCTTGCTGATCCGTCTCGTAACCGACAGACCGTTCGGATTACCATCTGACGCCGTCTTGAGCTTGCTTGCGCTGCAACCAGATCACGATCGCGTCGTCATATCACTGAGACGATGATCTGCGACCACGGCCTTGGTATCTTGCCGAAAAGCCAGGGAGTGAACATGACCAGCCTCACGCATTGCGCCGCTGCCATCGGCTTGTTCGCCGTCTCATTGCTGGTAGCGCCCTCCGCGCAGGCACAGAATGCCAGGACGCCGGACTATCAGGCGATCGTGGCGGCTCCGGACCGCAGCGACGCCGACCGGCAGATCGACCCGCGGCGCGAGCCTGCCAAGATGTTGGCCTTCACCGGCGTCAAGGAAGGCATGAAAGTGCTCGATATGGAAGCAAACGCCGGCTACAGCACCGAGCTGCTCGCACGCGCCGTCGGCCCCACCGGTACGGTCTATGCGCAGGACCCGGCCTCCATCATCGAACGCCACGTCAAGGACAAGTTCGACAACCGCGCCAAAAGCCCTGCGATGAGGAACGTCGTGCATGTGATCCGGGATTTCGACGATCCAATTCCGTCCGACGTTTCAGGGCTCGACCTCATCACCTTCTTCTTCGCCTATCATGATGTGACCTACATGCCGGTCGATCGCGCCAAGATGAACGAGAAGATGTTTGCGGCGTTGAAGCCAGGTGGATTCCTCGTCGTCGCAGACCATTCAGCGAAGCCGGGCGCAGGCACCACGGTCGCCAAGACGCTGCACCGGATCGACGAGGCGACGCTGCGCCAGGAGATCGAAGCTGCCGGTTTCAAGCTGGTGGATCAGGGCGATTTTCTGCGCCACGGCGAAGATCCACGCGACGTTCCAGTGTTTCATCCGGCCGTACCGGTCGATGAATTCGTGCTCAAATTCCAAAAGCCGGAATGAGAGCTTGCAACGCGGAGCATGGCGGGCAAAAAAGACAGCGTGCTGAGCGTTCGTAACCTGACCAAGACCTACCGCACAGCCGGCGAGCAGATCGCCGTGCTGCGCGGGGTCAATCTTGACGTCGCCGCAGGCGAGCGCGTCGCCCTGACCGGAGAATCCGGCAGCGGCAAAAGCACGCTCCTGCATCTGATCGCAGGACTCGATCGGGCCGACGACGGGGAAATCCGGCTGGGAGACGTCAAGGTCGGCGATCTCACGGATGCCGGACGAGCGGCGCTGCGGCGCGATCGGCTTGGCCTGGTGTTTCAGCAATTCAATCTGATCCCAAGCCTGGATGTCGCCGACAATCTCGCTTTTCAGGCACGCATCGCCGGCTGTCATGATGCCGCCTGGCAGGCTGAGCTGGTCGAACGGCTCGGCCTCGGTCATCTGCTGAAACGCTACCCGGAGCAGCTTTCCGGCGGCCAGCAGCAGCGCGTCGCGATCGGCCGTGCGCTCGCAACAAGGCCATTATTGCTGCTCGCCGATGAACCGACCGGCAATCTCGATGAGGCGACCGCCGATCAAGTTCTTGCGCTCACGCGCGATCTCGTTGCGCAAACCGGCTGCAGCCTGCTGATGGTGACGCACAGCACGCGGCTCGCTTCCACGCTCGATCGCCATGTCAACTTGAGCGCCGGGCTGATCGCATGAAGGGCCTGGTCTGGATCGTCGCGGTCCTGCTCAGCCACTGGCGCCGCCATCCGATGCAGCTTGCGACCCTGCTGGTCGGATTGATTTCCGCGACCGCTTTGTGGAGCGGCGTGCAGGCGCTGAATCAGCAGGCGCGCAGCAGTTACGACCGCGCTGCGGCAGCGTTCGGCGGAGCACGATTGCCGATGCTGGTTGCCAAGAATGGACCAGTGTTCCCGCAGCAATTCTTCGTCGATCTCCGCCGCTCTGGCTGGCCGGTCTCCCCCATCGTCGAGGGACGCATCCAGATCGATGGGCGGTCGTTCCGCTTGCTGGGAATCGAGCCGGTCACACTGCCGACTGAGACCGGCGGTGCGCCCGTCGTCGGGCAGGCCGATCTGCAAACCTTCGTCGAACCGCCGGGTCAAACGCTGGTGGCGCCGGAAACCCTTTCCGAACTCCATTTGACGGAAGGCGCGACGCCGCTGGCGAGCAGCGGCGCGTCACTGCCTCCTTTGCATGTGCAGTCGCAACTGGCGCCGGGTCTGCTGGTAGTCGATATCGGCATTGCGCAAACGATCCTGAACCGGCCCGGGCAGATTTCGCGTCTTGTGGTCGGGAGAGCCAAGGGACCTCGCACGCCGCTTGAAACCGTCGTCGGCGATAGACTGCATCTGGTGCCGGCGGATACCGAGAGCGATCTCGAACGCCTCACCGACAGCTTTCACCTCAACCTGACGGCGTTTGGCCTGTTGTCGTTTTTCGTCGGACTGTTCATCGTCAATTCGGCAATCGGACTTGCCTTCGAGCAGCGCCTGTCGATGCTTCGGACACTACGCGCCTGTGGCGTTTCCGCCCGGCTGCTGAACGTAGCCCTGCTGCTCGAGCTGGTGACGCTGGCGCTCGCCGCCGGCGTGATCGGGCTGGTCTGCGGATATCTTATCGCTGCTGCATTGTTGCCGGATGTCGCCGCCAGCCTACGCGGCCTCTACGGCGCGGAAATTCCGGGACAGCTTACGCTGAAACCACAATGGTGGCTTGCCGGCCTCGCCATCAGCGTCATCGGCGCCCTCGCCGCGGCGACCGCAAGCCTGATCAAGGCGGCGCGCCTTCCCGTACTGGCAACGGCGCAGCCGCAGGCCTGGCAACAGCAGCAACGTCGATGGCTGACCGCCCAATGCGGCGTCGCATGTGTCATGTTGATCGCATCCGCAAGCTTTCTGTGGCTTGGAAATTCATTGCTGTCCGGGTTTGCCGTGCTGGCGGCGTTGCTGCTGGGTGCGGCGCTGCTGCTGCCGACGCTGCTGGCGCTGGTACTGACGCTCGGCCAGCACCACGCCCGCCAGGCGCTCGTGGTCTGGTGCTGGGCCGACTGCCGCCAGCAGCTTTCCGGCCTGTCGCTGGCCTTGATGGCGCTCTTGCTGGCGCTCGCCGTCAATGTCGGCGTCGGCACCATGGTCGAGACATTCAGCCGGACTTTCATCATTTGGCTCGACGGCAGGCTGGCGGCCGACGTCTATATCAACGCGCAAGACAATGCGCAGGCTGTCAAAATCAGGACGTGGCTCGAACAGCGGCCCGAAGTGCAGGCAATCCTGCCGGGCGGCCGCGCCGATACTGAGATAGGAGGCGCACCGATCGAAGTGCTTGGCCTGCCCGATCATGCAACCTATCGCGATCGCTGGCCGCTGCTGGCGGCCGCAGGCAATGCCTGGATCCGCCTTCGTCCGGGCGATGCGTGTTTCATCAGCGAGCAATTGGCGCGTCGGTTGAACGTAACCATCGGCGACCATATCGACGTGCCTGCATCCGGCGGCGACTGGACGCTGGAGGTGGTCGGCATCTATGCCGATTACGGCAATCCCAAGGGGCAGATCGCAGTCAATTTCGCTGCGTTGACACGGCGCTTTCCGCAGGCCCCGCAAACGCGGCTCGGCCTGATCGTCGCCCATGACAGGATTCCGGCGCTGATGGCCGCGCTGCAAAACCAGTTCGGCCTCGATAGCCGCAACCTGATCGATCAGGCAACACTCAAGGCCGATTCGACACGCATCTTCAATCGCACCTTCGCAGTGACTGCCGCGCTCAATTCATTTACACTCGCCATCGCCGGCGTTGCCCTGCTGACCAGCCTGTTGACCCTCGGCAATACGCGCTTGCCGCAACTTGCTCCCTTATGGGCAATCGGGGTCACGCGGCAACGGCTGGCCTGGATTGAACTTCTGAAAACCATGTCCGTTGCACTGATCACGACGCTGCTGGCGCTGCCGCTCGGGCTCGTGGTGGCGTGGTGCCTGATCGCGGTGGTGAATGTAAAGGCCTTTGGCTGGCGGCTGCCGTTTGCGGTCTTTCCGTTGCAACTGATCGAGCTGGTCGGCGTCGCGATGCTGGCCTCACTTCTTGCAGCAATCCTTCCCGCGCTCAAGCTGGCGCGGATGCAGCCGGCGCAACTGGTCAAGGTTTTCGCCAATGAGCGATGAGTGGCCGATATCGCGCCGCGCCTTCATCGGCGGTGCCGCCGTTCTCGGATTACAAGCGAGGCACACGCGGGCACAAGGCTTTGCGGGGCTCGGCAAGAGCGCGGAAGGTTTTGCCGCAGTCGTCCCCGGCAAGGCCTTTGCCTTTCCCGCCGATCTCGGTCCGCACCCGGATTTCCGGATCGAGTGGTGGTACATCACCGCGAACCTGACGGACCCGACCGGCGCCGCCTATGGCGTGCAATGGACCTTGTTTCGCGAAGCCGAAAAGCCCGGCCCGCAATTGGACGGATGGGCCAATCAGCAGATCTGGATGGGCCATGCGGCCATCACCCGTGCCGATCTCCACAGGTTCAGCGAAACATTTGCACGCGGCGGCATCGGTCAGGCCGGCGTGACCGCCAAACCGTTCGAGGGCTGGATCGACGCTTGGGAGATGCGCGGGCTCGACGGCATGAATGACCGCACGATCTCCCCGCTCGAATTGAGCGCCTCAGGCTCTGATTTCGATTATGCGCTGAAGCTCGACACTGGCAAGCCGCTGGTGCTGCAAGGGGACGCCGGCTACAGCCAGAAATCCGAGCGCGGACAGGCGTCCTATTATTACAGCCAGCCTTTCTTCACGGCGACAGGCCGCATCGTCATCGACGGCAAACCGGTCGAGATCACCGGCCAGGCCTGGATGGATCGTGAATGGAGCAGCCAGCCGCTCGCCTCGGATCAAACCGGCTGGGACTGGTTCTCGCTGCATCTCGGCTCGGGCGAGAAGCTGATGTTGTTTCGCTTGCGTCAGACTGACAGCAACAACTACGTCTCCGGCAATTGGATTTCATCCGAAGGCGCGCCGCAGCCCATCGGGCCTCAAGACATCAAGATGACGCCGACAGCTTTTACAGAAATAGCAGCCCGCAAATTGCCGACCGCCTGGCGCATCGAAATCAGGCGGCATGGTCTTGCAGTCGAGACCGTCGCCCTCAATGCCCGGAGTTGGATGGCCACAAGCTTCCCCTATTGGGAAGGGCCGATCAGCTTCACCGGAAGCCATAGCGGCGTGGGGTATCTTGAGATGACCGGCTATTGAGATCGCTCTGGAGCAGGGACTAGCCAATGTATCACTTCACCGCACTCATCACTTGCCTTGCGATCCTGTTCTATTTCTTCACCAGCGTGCAGGTGGCGCGGGCGCGGGCGGCCTATGGCGTCGAGGCGCCCGCGATATCGGGGCACCCTGACTTCGAGCGGGTGTTTCGCGTGCAGATGAATACGCTGGAGTGGATGCCGATATTCCTGCCCTCGCTCTGGCTGTTTGCAATCTATGTCGGCGATAGAAGCGCCGCCGCGCTCGGCCTGGTCTGGATCATCGGTCGCGCTCTCTACATGATCGGCTATATCCGCGCCGCAGGAAAGCGCGCTCCCGGCTTCGGCATCCAGGCCACGGCTTGCACCGCGCTGTGGCTAGGGGCGCTCGGCGCAATCATCCTGCGGATCGCGCACAGCTGACGACGTCGCATCAAGCTGCGGACATTGGCCGCCAGCCGACGCTCAAACTCATCAGAATTGGTCGAAACTTGCACGCGCGGCGAGAACGGCAGCGCCGTTACGCGGCATGTATTTTAGAAACATTCAACGTGTCGATTACGGAGAGACTTGGAATAGCACCGTCCCCCCGATTGTAAGTACCGGGTGCAGCAGCGCGGAAGCCGAGCGCAGCCGCACATCGGGATCATTCCAGTCTAATGTTTGCGTTGGGGGCAGCACATGAAAATACAGGGGTGCATTGACAAGCCAAAAACCGGCAACGATCGGTGTCATCAGACCTATGGCTACGCCGGATTGTTTTGCGGAGTGATGATTGTCCTGATGCCGATCTCCGCCCGAGCGCAAACAGCAGGGCAGCCGACAAATCTTCCTCCGGTGCAGATCGAGGCTCCGAAAAAACGTCCTGTGCCAAGACATGCGTCTGCAACGACAAGGCCCGCGACGCGGCGACGAACGGTGCGCGCAAACCAGCCGCCAAAGCCTCCGGCTCAGGCAGCAAACCCAGCCGACGATGGCAATGGTCCCAATAACAACAATTCCGGCCCTCCCCTGCAGCAGGCGCCCTCGCTTGGCAAAACCGGCACCAAGCTCGCCGATCTGCCCGCCAGCGTTCAGATCATTCCCCGCGAAGTGCTGAACGAGCAGGCCGCCACGACGCTGCGCGACGCCGTCACCAATGCCAGCGGCATCAACACCGGCGGCCAGGATTCACTGGGGTATTTCGATCACTTCCTGATCCGGGGATTGAACGCCCAGGTCTATACCGACGGCTTTTCCGACGGCGACCAGCTCGGCGGCCTGTCCCATTCGCTCAACGGCGTCCGGCGGGTCGAGATTCTCGAAGGCCCAGGCTCGGCCCTGTTCGGCAGCGGTCCGCCCGGAGGCACCATCAACATCGTTCACTACGATCCGTCGCCCATATTCCACTGGGGCAGCAGCCTGGAGGCCGGATCGTTCGGCACCGTCACCAACAGCAACTATGTCACGGGCCCGACGACGATCGATGGCCTGAACTACCGGCTCGACACCACCTTCTCGCGTGCCGACGGCTTTCGCGACCTTGCCAGTCGCGATTACGAGGTTCGCCCTGAATTCACCTGGCACATCCAGGACCACACGCTTACCTTTGCGCTCGACGCCCGCCATATCCATCAGACGCCGGACTCCTACGGCCTGATCTATCTGAACGGATCACCCATCACCGGCGTTTCGACCAGCGCCAAATATTCGACGCCATTTTCCTTTGCCAATCAGGATTACATCCGCCCCACATTGACCGACAGATGGGACGTCACGGATTTCCTGACCGTCAACAACCGGCTCTCCTATACGCATCGCTCAATCGACGTGATGCGCAATAAT
>DASZTN010000076.1:0-11167 GCA_035547995.1 Bradyrhizobium sp.
GCAACGCCGGCCGGTCCATCCGGCTTTCATCTGGTCGCAACGCTCTATTTCGACAATCTCGCAGCCATCCAGAAAGGCTTCGCCAGTTCCGAGGGAAAAGCAGCCGCGGCCGATGTGCAGAAATTCGCCACCGGCGGCGTCGAGATGTTCCTGTTCGATAACCGCGAAGTGTGAACCGCCTCACGCAAACGGCCCAGCGCGACTGACCGGCTGCCGGCCACCGCTCAATTCGTATTGCTGCCGGTCCTGGTTGGCTTGGTCTTCCTTGCGGATTTCGCACTGGTCTTGCCGGCCGAACCACCCGGCGCGGCACTTGCGCCGCGCGCGCCACCCCAGGGATCGGTGGGCGCGGCCTGGTCCGGGATGTTGCTGAGGGAGCGCTTATAAGCTTGAGCTGCCGCTTTTTCGTCCTGGATCTCCCCGAACCCCTTGTCCTTGTCTGCTTCGCCATATTGCTGCATGTGATCCTGGGCAAAAGCGGGCCCCATCAGCCCGGCCAAGAACACCGCCATCACGGCCGCGCGGAAAACTCTCATGCCTATGCTCCCTGCGATGCGACTACATAGCATCGGCCTGATTGCGGCGCCAATAAGCAACGCGAAGGGGGTCGTAGTCCAAACGATCAATACGGCTCTGGAATAGGCTTTGTCCCGCATCCTACGAGGTCGACACCTATGAACAGAGCCTTGTGAACAGAGGCTTGGCTATGGATAGAGTTTGGCGGTGACAGGGACAAGCTGCCGCAATTCAAGTGGGTTGAAAGTTGCGAAAGCCGGTCAGCGGACGTCCGGAACTGCTCAGGCCGCCTTCAATCGATGACGCGGCGCCGAGAGCTTGCCCTTCGGGAAGTCCACGGGCTTCGAAAACGATTTACTCGTTTCAGTACGTTCGCATGTCGGGCATAGAAACAGGTGCATGATCACGGTCGGCTCTGTGTCGACCAGCTCGGATCGGACCCATTTCATTTGAATACGACAGCTGGGACATGCCGGCGGTTCTAGACCTTCCAGCGAATCCCTCAGTTTGTCGACCATTGTAACTTCATCATATGCCCTGTCCTCATCTGATAGGTCAGCCGATGCCGGAAATCAAATCGGAATGGGAACTTATTGAGGCCTCCACGTCCTCCGGAAGCCTGATCCGTGCTCGATCTACGCGCCCGCGAGCGGCCTGCTTGCGCGAAAGCTCGAACGAAGCTAAGGGAACGGCGTCGGAGCGTGGCGCAGCCCGGTTAGCGCACTAGTCTGGGGGACTAGGGGTCGTGGGTTCGAATCCCGCCGCTCCGACCATTTTATCGAAATTTGTCATCCGCAACGGGCTGTGGCGGGTCCAAACTTCGGGACAGGTATTCCTGAACTTCGAACCGGGTTCAGTGCCCATCGACAAGACTTTCCGGGCCCTACCCTTCCTTCATGACCTGATCGAGCAGCTGGCGACAGGCGATCAGGTCCCGCAGCGCCGCCTCGAGTCGCGCGGTGCCGGACGGCTGCACCAGATCGGCAACACCGGCAATCGGGCCGTCATCGTCGTCGAAGTCCTCGTCTTCCTCATCATCCGCGTGGGCACGGCGGAGCGTCGGGCGTTGCTCGTCCCCTTCGTAATCGTCATCATCGGCATCGATGCCATGGTCATCGGTGTCGTGATCCTCATCCTGCAGGCTGCGTCCGACTGCGGCCTCGATCGCCCCGAACGAGGCCGGCGCGGAAGCGTCGGCCAGCGCCTGCACCGATTTGATGCCGTGCTCCTTGAGGATGCGCTGCACCCCGCGGATAGTATAGCCTTCGCCGTAGAGCAACCGGCGAATTCCCTTAAGCAGATCGACATCGTCAGGGCGGTAATAGCGGCGTCCGCCGCTTCGCTTCATCGGCTTGATCTGCGAGAAGCGCGTCTCCCAAAACCGCAGCACATGCTGAGGGATGTCGAGGTCGTCAGCGACCTCGCTAATGGTTCGGAACGCATCCGGCGCCTTGTCCAAATGCCAGCTCCTTTTCGCTCGCCTGGTTCGATGAATCCTTAGCCAGCCGATCCCGGATCGGCCGCACGCATCACTCAACCTTTACGGAATCATCCTTGGCGGACTCGGCGGTCGCCGCGCCATTGGCGGCATGTCCATTAATCCGCTGCTTCAATATAGCCGACGGCTTGAATACCATGACACGCCGCGGCGAAATCGGGACCTCGGTTCCAGTCTTCGGATTACGTCCGATACGTTGACCTTTCTTGCGCACCATGAACGAGCCGAACGAGGACAGCTTCACCGTCTCGCCTTTCTCCAGGCAATCGGTGATTTCCTTCAGCACAAGTTCGACAAATGCCGACGATTCCGTGCGCGACAGTCCTACCTTCTGGTAGACGGCCTCGCATAGATCGACGCGTGTGACTGTTTTCCCGGTTCCGGTCATCGCCTGCCCCGCACTCTCGGCGAACAAATTATATCCTAAAATTATGAGCTTAATGCACCACGGTCAACAGCATGATCAATGCAACCGCATGAACGATGCGAGCAAATGCGTATCGTTTTTTAACGCTGTACTTACCAGCGCAACAATGCCGAACCCCAGGTGAAACCGCCGCCCATCGCTTCCAGCAGCACCAGATCACCCTTCTTCACCCGCCCGTCGGCAACCGCGACGGAGATCGCCAGCGGAATGGAGGCCGCAGATGTGTTGCCATGCATATCAACCGTCAACACGACCTTCTGCGGCGCAATATGCAGCTTGTGGGCGGACGCGTCGATGATTCGCTTGTTGGCCTGATGCGGGATGAACCAGTCGAGGTCCTCGGAAGTTACGCCGGTCGCCTCGAAAGCATCGACGATCACGTCCGTAATCATGCCGACGGCGTGCTTGAATACTTCGCGGCCCTCCATCCTGAGATGGCCGACGGTCTGCGTCGAGGACGGTCCGCCGTCGACATACAGCTTCGCCTTATGCCGGCCATCCGAGCGCAGATGTGTGGTCAGGACGCCACGGTCCGACGCTTTTCCAGGTTGCTCCTGCGCCTCGAGCACCAGTGCACCGGCGCCGTCGCCGAACAGCACGCAGGTGCCGCGATCGTCCCAGTCAAGGATCCGCGAGAACGTCTCGGCGCCGATCACCAGTGCGCGCTTGAACGATCCGCTGCGCAGGAAATTGTCGGCCGTAGCAAGCGCAAAGACGAATCCCGAGCATACTGCCTGCAGATCGAAGGCCGCGCCGTGGTTGATGCCGAGTCCGTTCTGCACCGCAACTGCCGTTGCCGGAAATGTATTGTCCGGTGTCGAAGTCGCCAGCACGATGAGATCGATCGACTGGGCGTCGATCCCGGCATTGGCCAGCGCCGCCCTCGCCGCATTGATCGCCAAGTGTGACGTGAACTCACCTTCAGCGGCAATATGACGCTGTCGAATGCCGGTGCGCTGCACGATCCATTCGTCGGACGTATCGATCTGCGTTGCCAGTTCGGCATTGGTCAGCACCCGCTGCGGCAGGTACGAACCGCAGCCGAGCACGACCGAGCGTATTGCAGTCACGAAACAGCCTCCTGCGCGGTCCGCGCGAGTGCGCTGCCGTTGCGATTGAGCATTTGATTGATCTTGGTGAGGAGATCGTAATGGACCATTTCATAGCCAACATCGACCGCATAGGCAAAACCTTCGGCGTCGGTACCACCATGACTTTTAACGACGACGCCCTGCAACCCGAGCAACACGCCGCCGTTGGATTTGCTGGGATCCATCTTCTCGCGCAAGGCCTGGAAGGCGCTGCGGGCGAGCAGATAGCCGATCCGCGATAACCAGGTCTTTCTCATGGAGGTACGGAGGAACTCCGCCATTTGCCGTGCGGTTCCTTCCGCCGCCTTGAGTGCGATATTGCCTGAAAACCCTTCGGTCACGACCACGTCGACAATCCCTTTGCCGATCCCGTCACCCTCGACGAAGCCGACATAGTTGAGCTGCGGCAGATTGGCTGCCCGCAACTGTTCCGCGGCCTCCCTGATCTCCTCATGTCCCTTCATTTCTTCGACGCCGATATTGAGCAGGCCTACGGTCGGCCGCTCGATATTGAACAGCACGCTCGCCATGGCGCTGCCCATCATCGCCAGCGCGACCAGATGCTGTGCATCGCCGCCGATCGAGGCGCCGAGATCGAGCACGATGGAATCGCCGCGCAGCGTCGGCCAGATCGCCGCGATCGCCGGGCGATCGATGCCGGGCAGTGTGCGCAGGTTGAAGCGCGCCATCGCCATCAGCGCGCCGGTGTTGCCTGCGGATACCACGACGTCGGCTTCGCCCTTCTTGACGGCATCGATGGCAAGCCACATCGAGGATGTCTTTCGGCCGCGGCGCAGCGCCTGGCTCGGCTTGTCGTGCATGCTGACGGCGACATCGGTATGGACGATGCGCGACGCCGCCTGCAACGCAGGATGCCGGGCCAATTCGGGCTCGATCAAGGCGCGGTCGCCGAACAGCAGAAACTCGGTGTCGGGATGGCGGGACAATGAGATGGCTGCGCCGGGAACGACCACCGATGCGCCGACATCGCCCCCCATGGCGTCAAGCGCGATTCGAACCTTTTGAGGCATGAATGTCCCGGAAACCTAACCTCTTTAGCGGACCCGAAACGCTCGGCCGCGATACCTTGAACCGCCACGAGAAACGGCGGCCAGCGAGGCGCAACGCCAAGCGCTCACGCTGAGCCGCGACAATAACGTGTCCTTATTCCGGCACAACCTCTTGACCGCCGTCTTTTGGCTATTCCCGAGTTCCCAGACAGAATCAGGAACACCCCACAAAGCTATACAGCTCAACATGTTACACCGAAATTCGAAGGTAGGCCCGCAAACCGCTTCAACTCCGATGCGAGATTAACATCCGTTCATCTGCGGCTCAGCGCTTGGCGCCCGGCTTCTTTCCGTTCGGCGCGGTCGCATCGGTGCGAAGCGCCTTCAATGCCGCAAACGGATGGTCTTCCGGGTCCGCCTCGGCAATCACCGGCTCGAATATCGCATCAGGCTTCCGCGGATAGGGATCGATTGCGAGAAACAGCACATCGGTCGCCAACCGGCCGAGATCGATTACACCGTCCTCGATCGGCTCCGGCGAATCGGGAATTTCGTCTCCAGTTTCGGCGGTCTCGTCGACCAGCGCGGCCAATTGCGGAATCTGCTCCGGAGGAGCGAAGGTCAGGTCGATCGCTTCGTCGATGTCGTTCTCGATCGGATCGAGCGTCACCACGCAGGTCTGTCCGATCCGCGCCTGCACGCGGCCTGCGACATGGAAACGGCCGCCGCTCTTCGGCGTCACATCGAACGAGGCGTTCGCCGTCAGGATTTCGCGCAGGCCGGCGATTTCCGCCATCGCCTCGCGCACCGCACGGTCGGCCTCCAGATCGCGATGCAGTCCGGTCTCCGGAATTTGCGCGACCGCAAGTGGAAGGTGCCAGGGATCTGCTTTGTTGATGGGGCCGTTGGTTCTGTTCATGGCTCAAGCGCCCGGATTTGTCGGAGAAGGAAACGTCCACGACGCCTGCAGCAGCGCCGCACCATCGATCGCTTCGAGGGCAGCGATTGCCGTTTCGGTATAGCGGGCGAGCTGCCGTGCTTTGTCCATTCCCCCGCCGTTCAATATATTCTTGCACAGCGCCTGTGCCAGTGCCTCGCTGCTCTCGGCCACGGCACGATCGTAAGCCGCCGCCCGCCCATAGAAGGCTTCGCCGAACGCCTGCATCCGCTTTGGTACGGTGAGGTCGCCGACTCCCATCTCGCGCAGATTGTCGTCCATATCGATGCAGAAATGGTCAAACAGCGCCTGCGACAGCTCCTTGCCGCCTTCAGCCGATTTCAGCCGCTGCAGCACGATCCACAGGTGCAGCAGCAACATATCGAAACGGCCATTAACTGTATCGGGAACGCCCGATTCCCGGTAAAATGCCGGTTCTCGCGCCTGTGTCACGATCATGCCATAGATGGCTTCAATGGTGCCGCGCGGGGCGCCCCGGGGTTTTCTGAAGTGATTGAACGGCCAGAGCATCATGGGTTCCGCCAGCGCGAATCCGTCGGGATCAGCGCATGTTGCAATCCTCTACGCAGCCCGGTACGTCAACGCCTCACACGACGCAAGGGGACGGGACCAGTTCCGAAATGATTGAAACGAGCCCGAATGCTTCAGGCGCACCTGCCTTGCGCGGCACGGCTGCACGCTGGCGCAGCGCCGGCACGGCTGCCGCCCTCGCGCTGATGTGCGCGACCTTGGGGGGCTGCCTGGTCACAGGCGAGCAGTTCCAGCGCGGCTACATCATGCCTCAGGGCGCGCTCGAGCAAATTCCGATCGGCGCCAGCCAGGACCAGGTGCTGATCGTGATGGGAACGCCGTCGACGGTCGCAACCCTCGACGGTGAGGTGTTCTATTACATTTCGCAGCGCGCCGAGCGTCCGCTTGCCTTCATGAATGACAGGATCACCGATCAGCGGGTGGTCGCGATCTATTTCGACAAGAACCGTCAGGTCCGACGACTTGCCGATTATGGACTGAAGGACGGCAAGATCTTCGATTTCATCAGCCGCACCACGCCGACGTCGGGACAGGAGATGAGCTACCTGACACCGCTGTTCAGGCTGCTCAGCGCCAATTGACGGTCGTCGAGGCGGCGCGGCCTGCCTGCCGGCTCCTCTTGGCTCTCAGGCCTCCTTTTAGACCTTGAAGAAATCCCCGCGGCTCGCACCGCGGGGATTTTCGTCTTGATGGCTGTCGCGGCTCAATGCGCCAGGATCGCCAGCAGCAACAGCGCCACGATATTGGTGATCTTGATCATGGGGTTGACGGCGGGACCGGCCGTATCCTTGTAGGGATCGCCGACGGTATCGCCCGTCACCGCCGATTTGTGGGCGTCCGAGCCCTTGCCGCCGTAGTGACCGTCCTCGATGTACTTCTTGGCGTTGTCCCAGGCACCACCGCCCGAAGTCATCGAGATCGCGACGAACAGGCCGGTGACGATCACGCCGAGCAGCATGGCGCCGACGGCGGAGAATGCCGCCGATTTGCCCGCCGCACCGCCGCCGGCAATCGCATAGATCACGAAGTAGACCACAATCGGCGACAGCACCGGCAGCAGCGACGGGATAATCATTTCCTTGATCGCCGCCTTGGTCAGCAGGTCGACCGCCTTGCCATAGTCGGGCTTGTCGGTGCCCTGCATGATGCCTGGCTTCTCGCGGAATTGACGCCGCACCTCCTCGACGATCGCGCCGGCTGCACGGCCGACCGCGGTCATGCCCATTGCACCGAACAGATAGGGCAAGAGGCCGCCGAACAGCAGGCCGACGACCACGTAAGGGTTGTTGAGCGAGAAGTCCGGGTTGACGCCGGCGAAATATGGATGGGTCGCGGAATCGCCGATGAAAAACCGGAGGTCCTGGTTATAGGCGGCAAACAGCACCAGCGCGCCGAGACCGGCCGAGCCGATCGCGTAGCCCTTGGTGACCGCCTTGGTGGTGTTGCCGACGGCGTCGAGCGCGTCGGTCGATTTGCGCACTTCCTTCGGCAGACCGGCCATCTCGGCGATGCCGCCGGCATTGTCGGTCACGGGGCCGAAGGCGTCGAGCGCGACGATCATGCCGGCCAGCGCCAGCATGGTAGTGGTCGCGATCGCGATGCCGAACAGACCGGCGAGACTGTAGGTGACGAGGATGCCGGCAATGATGACGATCGCGGGCAGCGCGGTCGCCTCCATCGAGATCGCGAGGCCCTGGATCACGTTGGTGCCGTGACCGGTGACCGAAGCCGCGGCGATCGACTTCACCGGACGATAGTCGGTGCCGGTGTAATATTCGGTGATCCAGATGATCAGGCCGGTCACGACCAGGCCGGCGACGCCGCAGGCAAACAAGGCCGAGCCGGTATAATCGACGCCATCGAGCTTGTCGAAACCGACCAGCCAATAGATCACGAGCGCAACCCCGATCAGCGACAGGATGCCGGTCGCGATCAGGCCCTTGTAGAGCGCGCCCATGATCGACTGATTGGCGCCGAGCTTGACGAAGAAGGTGCCGACGATCGAGGTGATGATGCAGATGCCGCCGATGGCGAGCGGCAACACCATCATGTTGGCGAGCACCGGCGATTTGCCGAAGAAGATCGCCGCCAGCACCATGGTCGCAACCGTGGTCACGGCGTAAGTCTCGAACAGGTCGGCGGCCATGCCGGCGCAGTCACCGACATTGTCGCCGACGTTATCGGCGATGGTGGCCGGGTTGCGCGGATCGTCTTCCGGAATGCCGGCCTCGACCTTGCCGACGAGGTCGCCGCCGACGACAGCACCCTTGGTGAAGATGCCGCCGCCGAGACGGGCGAAGATCGAGATCAGCGACGCGCCGAAGCCGAGCGCGACCATCGCATCGACCACGGTGCGACTGTTCGGCGCCTCGTGCAGGAACTGGGTAAGGATGGTGAAATAGACGGTGACGCCGAGCAGCGCCAGGCCAGCCACCAGCAGGCCGGTGATCGCGCCCGATTTGAAGGCAAGCTCGAGACCGCCTGCCAGTGACGTGGTCGCCGCCTGCGCGGTGCGCACATTGGCGCGGACCGAGACGTTCATGCCGATGAAACCGGCCGCCCCCGACAGGATCGCACCGATCGCGAAACCGACCGCGACCAGGGTTCCGAGGAAATAGGCAAGCAGCGCAAAAATGACGATGCCGACTACGCCGATCGTGGTGTACTGACGCTTCAGATAGGCCTGCGCACCTTCGCGCACCGCCGCCGCAATCTCCTGCATCCGCGGACTGCCAGCGTCCGCACTCAACACCGAACTGGTCGCCCAGATCGCGTAGACCACGGACAGTACCCCGCAGAGCACAATCAACCATAATGCTGTCATTGATTTTGCCTCAGATTCCCTGATGTTTTTCCCCCGCGCCGGTGCCGCATCAGCGGCGAGCGCCCTTTTAGGTGGCCAGCCAATTTTAGAATGTGTGCCCCTAAATCGGCCGCGACCTTGCCAAAATCACACCCTTGGCGCAACGCCGAGAACGGTGAAGCTGCGTTTTTAAGCGTTCAAGCGCTGGTTCTTACGAGGTTTTCTTGACATTGGCGCGTCGGAGGGGCAGCGAGCCAAACCTGCCAAGCCAAAGCCTGCAAGGTAACCGGCGGTGACGCGGCCGATCCGGGCCGCAACATAGTCACGTGATCAGGACGGGCGGGCATCCCTTCTGCTGCCCAAGGTCAGAACGCAAATTCAGAAATGACTGTAAGAGAGGCGTTGCAGGGCAAGTTCCCTGCCCTCGTGATCGATAAACCTGGGAGCCTCGAGACCGCCGACCATAACGCCGATCGAAGTCACAGGGGTCGTTGCAGCTTCGGCGGCCCGGATGAACGCTTCAAGGCGATCTTCGGGGATCGTGCACAAAATCTCGTAGTCGTCACCGCCGGAAATGACAGCCTCCATGCCGACCGCGCCGCGCGAGGTCAGGGCAGCAGCAGGAGCAGACAACGGGATGTCGGCAACATTGACCACAGCAGACATGCCCGATGCCTTGCAGAGCTTGGCGAGATCACCGCCAAGACCATCGGAGACGTCCATGGCCGCGCTGGCGAAGTCGCGCACCGCGTCCGCCAGCCCGTTGCGCGGCTGCGGCACGCGGTAGCGCGCCGCCAGCATTTCCTTGGCGGCGATATCGCCGCCAAGCGCGACCGCAGCCGGGCCGCCTTTCAGCACATCAAGCCCCAGCGCCGCGTCGCCGATCGTGCCGGTCACCACGATCCGGTCGCCCGGCTTTGCGCCAGCACGATGGACCATCCGGCCCGGCGCTATACGTCCGAACGCGGTGACCGAAATCATCAGCGGACCCGGCGTGGAGACGGTATCGCCGCCCAGCAGCGGGCAATCATAGTGCCTGGCATCCTCCCCGAGCGCCGCGGCGAACGAACTGAGCCAGGCTTCGTCGACCTTGCGCAACGCCAGCGTCAGCACGAAGCCGGCCGGCGTCGCCCCCTTTGCCGCAATATCGGAAAGGTTCACCCGCAACGCCTTGCGCGCCAGCGTATCAGGCGGATCATCAGGCAGGAAATGCACGCCTTCGACGATGGCATCCGTGGTCACCACGACATCAGCGCCCGCGGGTTTCAGGGCGGCCGCATCATCGTCGAGCGCAAATGCGCCGGGATCGGTCGCGAGCGGCCTGAAATAGCGCGCGATCAGCGCATCCTCGCCGGACGCCGGACGCGCCTCAGCCACGGACGAACTCGTCGGCGCGGAACTGCCGCGCGATCTGGTCGAGCACCGCATTGACCATGCCGGTCTCCTCCCTTTCGACGAAGGCGTTGGCGACATCGACATATTCCGACACCACGACACGCGCCGGCACGTCCTTGCGGCGCTGCAGCTCGTAGCAGCCGGCCCGCAGGACGGCGCGCAGGATGGCATCGATCCGCTTCAGCGGCCAGCCCTTGGCGAGCGCCTCGTCGATCAAGGGATCGAGCCGCGTCTGGTCGCGGACCACGCCGGATACGATGTCGCGGAAGAATGCCGCTTCCGCCGGCAGATATTTGTCGCCTTCGACCTCATTGCCGAGCCAATGGCTTTCGAACTCGGCGAAGATGTCGTTCACCCCGGCCCCGGCGATATCCATCTGATAAAGCGCCTGCACCGCAGCAAGCCGGGCCGCGCCGCGCCGATTGGCCTTCCGGTCCGCACCTTTTTCCGGATTTTTGCTGTCTGCCATGGTCAGGCCTTTGCCAGCCGGCGCTTGATCCGCAGCATTGCCAGCGCCGCCCGCGCCGCATCGCCGCCCTTGTCGAGATCGCTGATGCGCGCCCTCTCCCAGGCCTGCTCATCGGTATTGACGGTGATGATGCCGTTGCCGAGCGGAATCCTGCGGCTGACGGCAAGGTCCATCAGCGCCCGCGAGGATTCCATCGAGACGATCTCGAAATGGATGGTTTCGCCGCGGATGACGCAACCAAGCGCGATCACGGCGTCATACGGCTTGCCATGGCTTTCAGCCGCATCCAGCGCAATCGCCACCGCCGCCGGAATCTCCAGCGCACCGGGAACCGTAATGACGTCGTGGGAGAGGCCTGCGGCCTTCAATTCCGCGACCGCGCCCTCCATCAGCGCATCCTGGATATCGTCATAGAAGCGCGCCTCGACGATCAGCGCCTTCGCGCCGGAAATGTCGGTCTGGTCCTTCA
>DASZTN010000077.1:0-9056 GCA_035547995.1 Bradyrhizobium sp.
CAGGTCATCGCCAAGTCGGGGCAAACCGGCGAGGTACAGTCACCGCAGCTGCACTTCGAGATCCGAAAGGGATCGACGCCGGTCGATCCGCTGCAGTTCCTCAACGGGGCGTAGGGCTCCAGCGTTTTTGAGACCAAAGCCCGATCGGATCGGGCTTTGAGGCCGCATTCCGCGGTCATCGCCCGCGAAGACGGGCGATCCAGTATTCCAGACGCCGGAATCTACAGCCGAAACGCTGCAGATCCCCCGCCTTCGCGGGGAAGACGGCCGGCGTGCGGCAACGCCGAACGTCATGGACACGGCTCACCTCGCGGTCAGCTTCACACCCAGCCGCCCCGCCAATTCCTGGGTGAATTGCCAGGCCACGCGGCCGGAGCGAGAGCCGCGGGTGGTCGACCATTCCAGCGCCTCGCGCTCCAGGTCTTCTTCCGACAGGTTGATGCCGAAATGCCCGCAATAGCCTTTGACCATGGCGAGGTACTCGTCCTGGCTGCAGCGATGGAAGCCGAGCCATAGGCCGAAGCGGTCGGACAGCGATACTTTCTCTTCGACCGCTTCGCCGGGATTGATCGCGGTCGAGCGCTCGTTTTCGATCATTTCGCGCGCCAGCAGATGCCGGCGGTTGGAGGTGGCGTAGAGGATCACATTGTCCGGGCGGCCCTCGATGCCGCCTTCCAGCACCGCCTTCAGCGACTTGTAGGAGGCGTCGTTGCCGTCAAAAGAAAGGTCGTCGCAAAACACGATGAAGCGGAAGCTGGAGGCGCGCAGCAGTTCCATCAGCTTGGGCAGGCTCTCGATATCCTCGCGGTGAATTTCGATCAGCTTCAGCCGGTCGGCCGGCTTGCGGCTGGCGTTGATGTTGGCGTGGGTGGCCTTTACCAGCGAGGACTTGCCCATGCCGCGGGCGCCCCAGAGCAGCGCGTTGTTGGCCGGCAGCCCGTCGGCGAAACGTTCGGTATTCTCGATCAGGATGTCGCGCATCCGCTCGATTCCCTTGAGCAGGCCGAGGTCGACGCGGCTGACGCGCGGCACCGGGGCAAGCCGGCCATCCGGATGCCAGACGAAAGCATCGGCATTGTCGAAGGGGGCGACGAGCTCGGGCGCCGGCGAGGCGGCAGACAGGTGTGCGGCGATCGCTTCCAGTGCGCGTGCGATCCGCTCTTCAGCGCCCTCGATGGCCGAGGGGGCGGGGCGTTTTGCCGCTGCTGGCGCTGATTTCCGCGTAGCCGATTTGGACGCCGCGCGGCGGGTGGTTTTATTGGCTTTTTTGGGCATTTCGGGTTCCTTCGCCCGCACCCATAACGAGCCTTTCCGGGCGCCGCAAGTTACTCAAAGGTAATGGCAAATGAGCTACTTGGCGGCGTTGCAATTGGGACCGCGGCCGCTATAGTCCGCGCGAATTTGCCCAAGGCCGGCCGCACGCCATCGCGTCGCCGGTCCATTTCCGTCTCACGAGGATTGTCCGCATGCTGATTACCCCTGCGTTTGCCCAGACCGCGGGAGCTGGCGATACCAACAGCATGTTGATGTCGTTGCTGCCGTTCGCGCTGATCTTTGTGATCATGTATTTCCTGATCCTGCGGCCGCAGCAAAAGAAGGCCAAGGACCATGCCGAGCTGGTCAAGAATATCCGCCGCGGCGATACCGTGGTGACGAACGGCGGCCTGGTCGGCAAGGTCACCAAGGTGGTCGACGAGGATCAGATCGAGTTCGAGATCTCGGACGGGGTCCGTGTGCGGCAGATGCGGCAGATGATTGCGGGCGTGCGCGCCAAGGGCGAGCCGGCCAAGGGTGACGGCGCCAAGGAAGACGTCTCCGCAGGTTAATGCGCCTCGCGGCGTATGGCAGATTTCTGACAGGTCAACTCGATGTTGTATTTCACGCGGTGGAAGGCGCTGGCGATCATCCTGACGGCGCTGGTGGTGTGCCTCTGCGCCGTTCCGAATTTCTTCTCGGAAGCTACCGTCAAGACTTGGCCGGCCTGGGCGCAGCGCCGTCTGGTGCTGGGCCTCGACCTGCAGGGCGGCTCCTATCTGTTGCTCGAGGTCGATTCCAACTACGTCAAGAAAGAGCAGCTGGATCAGGTCCGCGATGACGTGCGCCGCACGCTGCGCGAGGCCAGGATCGGCTATACCGGTCTCGCGTCGCGTCCAGACGCTGTCGAAGTCCACGTCAAGGATGCTGATCTGGACAACGCGATGTCGAAGCTGAACGCGTTGTCACAGCCGTTGACCGGCTTGCTCGGCGCCAATGGGCAGCGCAGCCTCCAGGTCAGCAATGCCGGCGGCGGCTTGATCCGGCTGACCATACCGGAAGCCGCGATCACCCAACGCATCCGGCAGACCATCGACCAGTCGATGCAGATCGTCGAGCGTCGTGTCAACGAACTCGGCACCGTCGAGCCGCTGATCCAGCGCCAGGGCACCGACCGTATCCTGGTTCAGGTGCCGGGCCTGCAGGACCCGACCCAACTCAAGAACATCCTCGGCAAGACCGCCAAGATGGAATTCCGCCTGGTCGACACGTCTGTGTCGCCGGATCAGGCGATGCAGGGCAGGGTTCCCCCTGACTCCGAAGTGCTGATGAGTTCCTCGTCGCCAAAGGTCCCCTATATCGTCAAGAAGCAGGTGCTGGTGTCCGGCGGCGACCTGACCGATGCGCAGCCCGGTTTTGATCCGCGCAGCGGCGAGCCGGTCGTCAATTTCCGTTTCAACAGCACCGGCGCTCGCAAATTCGCACAGGCCACGACGGACAATGTCGGACAGCCCTTTGCGATCGTGCTCGACAATGAGGTGATTTCGGCTCCCGTCATCCGCGAGCCGATCACCCAGGGCTCCGGGCAGATCTCCGGCAATTTCACGGTGCAGTCGGCGAACGATCTTGCCATTCTGCTGCGCGCCGGTGCGCTGCCGGCGCCGTTGACCATCATCGAGGAGCGCACCGTCGGTCCCGGCCTTGGGCAGGACTCAATCGAGAGAGGCGAGCTTGCCGCCTATGTCGGCTCGATCATGGTCATCGTGTTCATGCTGGTGACCTATCGGCTGTTCGGCGTGTTCGCCAACATCGCGGTCGCCGTCAACGTCGCAATGATCTTCGGGCTGTTGTCGCTGCTCAGCGCGACGCTGACGCTGCCGGGCATCGCCGGCATCGTGCTGACCGTCGGCATCGCCGTGGACTCCAACGTGCTGATCTACGAGCGCATCCGCGAAGAGTTGCGCGGCGGACGTAATGCGATCTCGGCGATCGACGCCGGCTTCAAGCGGGCGCTGTCGACGATCCTGGATTCCAACATCACCACCTTCATCGCCGCCGCGGTGCTGTTCTATATCGGCACCGGGCCGGTGCGCGGCTTCGCCGTCACGCTCGGCATCGGCATCATCACCACGGTCTTTACCGCGTTTACGCTGACCCGGCTGATCGTTGCGGGCTGGGTACGGTGGAAGCGGCCGCAAAGCGTGCCGATCTAATCTGCGGAGCCGGTTGTGACACATTTCGTTCTCCTGGGGCTGGGTGCCTTCATTGTCGTCCTGACGATCGTCAGCTGTTTCGGCTGGCTGCCGTCGCTGCGGATCGTGCCGGACAACACCCATTTCGATTTCACCCGCTTCCGCCGCGTCAGCTTTCCGATTTCCGCTGCGCTTTCGATCGTCGCGATCACGCTGTTCTTCACCCATGGGCTGAACTTCGGTATCGACTTCAAGGGCGGCACGCTGTTTGAGGTCCGCGCCAAATCCGGCACGGCCGACATCGCAGCGATGCGTGCGACGCTGTCGAAGCTCGGGCTTGGCGATATCCAGATGCAGCAGTTCGGCGGTCCGGCCGAGGTGCTGATCCGGGTGGCCGAACAGCCAGGCGGCGACGCCGCGCAGCAGCAGGCGGTCCAGAAGGTGCGCGGCGCGCTCGGTGATAGCGTCGACTATCGCCGCGTCGAAGTGGTCGGACCACGCGTCTCAGGCGAACTGCTCGCCTACGGCATGCTCGGCCTGATGCTCGCGATCGCCGCGATCCTGGTCTATCTCTGGTTCCGTTTCGAATGGCAGTTTGCGCTGGGCGCCATGATCGCCAACGTCCACGATATCGTGCTGACGATCGGATTCATGTCGATCTCGCAAGTCGATTTCGACCTCACCAGCATCGCGGCGCTGCTGACGATCCTCGGTTATTCCTTGAACGACACCGTCGTGATCTACGACCGCATCCGTGAAATGCTGCGGCGCTACAAGAAGATGCCGATGCCGCAACTGCTCAACGAATCCATCAATTCGACGCTGTCGCGTTCGATCATCACCCACGTCACGGTGACCCTGGCGCTGCTGGCGCTGCTCTTGTTCGGCGGCAATGCCATCCATAGCTTCACGGCCGTCATGATGTTCGGCGTGGTGCTGGTCGGCACCTATACCTCGATCTTCATCGCGGCGCCGATCTTGATTTATCTCGGCGTCGGCACCCACCGGGCCGACGAGCCGGAAAAACCGTCGAAGAAGTAACCAATGCCCGACCGCTCGGACGCTCCGCATCTTCCGAGATCGGCGCCGATCGAGGCCTATGGCAAAGGCGGCTTCGCCTTTGCCGATATGTCGCATCGGGGCTCGCTGTTGTGCCTGCCGAACGCGATCTGGGCATGGTCTGTCACCAGGCCCGAGGAAATCGACCAGGCTTCGCTGCAGCGCGTGTTCGAGGCGGCTGCGGGTATCGACACGCTGATCATCGGCACCGGCACGGAAGTCTGGCTGCCCCCGCCGCCGCTACGCGAAGCGCTGCGTGCGGTGAAAATCGTGCTGGATACGATGCAGACCGGGCCGGCCATCCGCACCTACAACATCATGATGGGCGAGCGGCGCCGGGTCGCAGCGGCGCTGATTGCCGTGCCATGACGGACGCTGCGGCGGTCACGGCAAAGGACGCGGCGGCCTTCTGCGCCGATCTGGTCCGCACCCACGATTTTCCTCGCTACGCCTCGACCTTGTTCGTGCCGGCCGAGCAGCGGCGCGCATTGCTCGCGCTCTACGCTTTCAACGTCGAGATTACCCGCGTGCGCCTCTTGGTGAGCCAGGCGCTGCCAGGCGAGATCCGGCTACAATGGTGGAGCGACATGCTTGCCGGCGCCGGCCATGGCAGCGTCGAGGGTAATCCGGTCGCAGCCGAATTGTTGCTGGCGATTCGCAGCGGACGTTTACCGATCGATCGGCTGGCACGGCTGATCGAGGAGCATCAATTCGATCTCTATAACGACCCGATGCCGACCTCGGCGGCGCTGGAAGGCTATCTCAACGACACGGTCTCGGTGCTGTTTTCGCTCGGCGCCCAACTCACCGGATGGCATTCTGAGGAGATCGAGCACCTCGCAAGCCATGCCGGGCTGGCGCAGGGCATCGCGCAAGTGTTGGCGGCGCTGCCGCTTGACGCATCGCGGCGACAATTGTTCGTGCCGATGCAATTGCTGCAGCAACATGAGGTCGGGATCGAAGAGGTGTTTGCCGGGAAGCAGACGCCGAAGCTGCGTGCGGCGCTCGCTCAGCTCATCTCGGATGCCCGGCGGCACCTTGGCACCGCATTCACACTACTTGAAGGCGTGCCGCCCGAAGTGAGGCCGGTGTTCCTGCCGCTGGCGCTGGCCTCGCGCGACCTTAAGCGGATGTCACGGGCGGATGCCGATCCCTTTGCGGTGCAGCCGCCATCGCGGCTGCGTACCCTGTGGACATTATGGCGGGCGTCGCGCTCTCCGATGTTTTCCTGACGGGCTTCAGGGCGATGTCGTCGGCAGATCGGCCTCGAGGTTGAAGCGGTCGCGCAAATTCTTGCGTGATTCCAGGATGCTCATCAGAAATGCGCGGTCGGTTTCATTGGCCATCATCGGCTCGATCAGGTCGATCTGGTTCATCGCCACCAATTGCAGGATTTCGGTGCGCGGCCTGCCACTGCCGTCGCGCGGCAGCGCCTGCACCACCTGGATGTGCTCCGGCGGTTTCGGCCCCTTTGCGGCGGCCAGCTCGCTGCGAAGCTGCGTCTCGAGCGCCGCGCGGTCGGCTTCGACAAAAGCATAAAGCCCGACTCCGGTGCGTCGGTCGGCAAATGCGACGATGGCGGTGTCACGGACGTCGGGATTGCGCTTGATCAGGTCGGCCAGCACCGGGGCGTCGTTGACCAGACGTCGGCCGCCGCCTTCGCGGTCGGTGAAGTTGAAGACGCCGCGGGTGATCGCGCGATAGACCTTCTTGCCGGTCACGAGCCAGATCCGCGCCACCATCGACTTGCGGGCAAGGATCTTGCGTTCTTTTGGGGTCAGTGCTTCCGGGGCATAGCTTCGCTTGTGCTTGAGGAGATGCCGTAAATCCTCGTAGGCCGCGATGCGGAACAGCCGGCTCCTGGTTTTGAAGCAGGCAGCAAGCTGGAAATCGGTCAGATAGGCGCGGCCATCACTGCCGCGCAGCCAGTTCTGCTCCTTGGCAAGGTCGTTATGGCAGATGCCGGCACGGTGCAGCTTGCGCAGCGCTTCCTTGGCCGAGCGGAAATAGGCGACGTCGCCGACCGGCTTGGCCAGATGCAGCGCCACGCCATTGATGAAGCCGCGCACCAATGCGCGCCGGCCGGCCCATAGCAGGTCGGGGCCGACGCGAAGGTCCCGGGCCAGGGCCAAGGCGCGTCGCTCTCGCGAGAACAAATGGTACGCGAGGAGAAATGACCACCACGGCACCTGATCGAGCCGACGCAGCACCGCATCGACGTCGCCATTAGCGCCACGAAACCGGCCGCGCTCCACGGTCGAGAACACGTCGCGCTTCAGCAGCACGCCTTCGGTCCATCGCGCCGCCAGGACAGCGGCATCCTCTTTGGGCAAGCTCATGAGGGACTCACGCCGCCGCCGGAATTTGCAGATTGTCCGCGATCCAACGATCGAGGTCGCTCAACGCACGCGCGCTGAGCGCCTGCTTCTTTGCAATGGTCTTTTCATTGCCGCGCAGCCGGCTGCCATCGGGCTTTCTGGTCGGCGGATGGGCGAGCGGCGGAAACAGACCGAAATTGATGTTCATCGGCTGGAACGAGCGCGGGCCGGCATCGATGGTTTCGATATGGCCGCCGGTGATGTGGCCCAGCAGCGAGCCGAGTGCGGTGGTCGCCGGAGGGGGCGCCAGATGCTTTGAGTGGGCATCGGCCGCAGCGTAGAGGCCGGCGATCAGACCGATCGCGGCGGACTCGACATAGCCTTCGCAGCCGGTCATCTGGCCGGCAAAGCGAAGCCGCTTCTGCGCCCGCAGCCGCAACTGGCTGTCCAGCAGCTTTGGCGAGTTGAGGAAGGTGTTGCGATGCAGCCCGCCGAGGCGGGCGAATTCAGCCTTCCCGAGACCGGGAATGGTGCGGAAGATGCGCTGTTGCGCGCCGTGCTTCAGCTTGGTCTGAAAGCCGACCATGTTGTAGAGCGTGCCGAGTTTGTTGTCCTGACGGAGCTGTACGATGGCATAGGCCTTTACCGTCGGGTTATGCGGATTGGTAAGGCCGACCGGCTTCATCGGACCGTGGCGCAAGGTTTCAATGCCGCGTTCGGCCATGACCTCGATCGGCAGGCAGCCGTCGAAATAGGGCGTATTGGTCTCCCAGTCCTTGAAATCGACCTTCTCGCCGGCAAGCAACTCGCCGACAAAGGCCTCATACTGCTCCTTGGTCATGGGGCAGTTGATGTAGTCGGCCCCGGAGCCACCGGGTCCGATCTTATCGTAGCGCGACTGGAACCATGCCACCGACATGTCGATCGAATCCCTGTGCACGATCGGGGCGATGGCATCGAAGAAGGCGAGCGCGTTCTCGTCCGTAAGCGTGCAGATCGCATTCGCCAGCGGCTCGGAGGTAAGAGGGCCGGTGGCGATGATGACGTTGGACCATTCGGCCGGCGGCAGACCCGCGATCTCGCTGCGATCGAGCTCGATCAGGGGATGATCGGTCAGGGCCTTGGTGATGAAGGCGGAAAATCCATCGCGATCGACCGCCAGGGCACCGCCGGCTGGAACCTGGTTGGCGTCGGCGGCGCGCATGATCAGCGAGCCCAGGCGGCGCATTTCGGCGTGCAATAGCCCTACCGCATTGTTGGCGGCATCATCGGATCGAAATGAATTGGAGCAGACGAGCTCGGCGAGCCCATCGGTGCGATGGGCTTCGGTCATGCGTACCGGGCGCATCTCATGCAGGATGACACGGCTGCCAGCATTGGCGAGCTGCCAGGCTGCTTCCGAGCCCGCAAGGCCCGCGCCGATGACGTGCACGGGATCAGAGGAGGGGATACCAATCATCGCGCAGGGTTAGCGCTTTTTGGGGCGCAGTGGAATGCGCGAACGACAAATACGACAGCGCCCGCTACTTGAGCGGGCGTTATCCGTCCGACCAGCCGATCAAAGCGAATCAGCCGTTATAGTGTCCAGCGGCGACGCGCGGAATGTCCGAGCGATCCAAACCGATGTCCGCAAGCTCACGATCGCTAAGCGCGGCCAATTCAGCGAAGTTGCGCTGATAATCCCGGAAAGCCCGGATCATGCGGATGAGCGAGAGCAACATGGAAATCTCCTTCGTCTAATCGATTCAGCCCTTGAGCGAGGCCTCATCGTTGAAATGAATATAGAGGAAGATAGTGCAGTGCGGGAGGCTCAATGCTGCGGTGCAGCTAATCCCAAAACGCATAGCGCGGCTAGCGAATCTTTAACCATCGGCGGCGCCCGTCCCAGCTGGCAGGGCGAGAACTAACGGCATTTCCGGATCGAGAAAAAAGTGACGTAAAAACAATATACTACCTGACGGACGGCGATGGTTCCTCGGGTCCCGCGGCGGCGGCCGAACCGAGTAGCGAGCCAGCGGGAAGTGGCCTTGCCTAAAAGCTGGGAACCCGTGCCTTCATATGCGTCAGGTGCATATGGTAGTTAATGAACTCCGAATCAATTTTTAAGTTGGAATCGGGGCGGATGGCCTGGAACAGGGGCGGCTAATGACCGGTGGCTGCGTCGCCAAAGGTGCGCGCCGAAGAGCCCACCCGAATCACTAGACTGGCGCGAAGCAGAGGTCATCGCCACTCC
>DASZTN010000078.1:0-2860 GCA_035547995.1 Bradyrhizobium sp.
CGTACCAGATCGAACGGCAGCTTCGTGCCCGGAATACGTTGATCGATCGCCACGATATGGAATCCATAACGAGTCTTGACCAATTCGCGCAGCAACCCCGTCGGTCCCAGACGAAACAACGCCTGTTCGAATTCCGGCACCGTCTCGCCCTGGCTGATTTGCCCGAGATTGCCGCCATGCTGGCCGGATGGGCAATTCGAAAGTTCGGCCGCAACGGCTGCGAAGCGATCCGGCTTGCGCAGCAGTTCACTCAGCGTCTGCTCTGCCCGGGCGCGGATTTCGGGAATGCGGACCCCCGGCGTCACCTGAAACAGAATATGGCGGGCATGAACGAGGTCGCCGCTCTGGAATTCCTGCGGATGCGTTTCGTAATAGCGCCGGCACTCGTCTTCGGTGGGAGACGGCACGGTTACCTCGCGCGCCAGCAACTCCTCAATCGCCGCATCGACCGCCGCTTCATCAGCGAAGGCCACGTCGAGGATTCCGAGCGCCAGCGCTCTCTGACGGAGCAACTCGCGTGCGGCAGCAAGTTCGGGATTTGCGTCAGCTGCGATGGAAAGGTCCACGCCATTGACCGAGATGTTCATGATCGAACCGGCTCCTTGGCCCTTGTCTGCGGCGTACGCACGATTTGATAGGGCCGGACCAGATAGGCGAGCGCGCCTACGCCGCTCCAGATGTGGATCATGCGGGTGAAAGGTGAAATCAGGAAAATCGTGAAGCCGAGCAGGATGTGCAGCTTGTAGGGAAGCGGGACACCGGTCATCAACGCAGCGGCATCGCCGTTGAGCGTGACGACGCCCTTCACATAGCCCGTCAGCGTCTCGAACATGGCGCCGTCCATGTGATAGGCAGAGAGCGGCACCGTCAGCAGGCCAAGCGCGAGCTGCAGCCACAGCATCAGCACAACCGCGATATCCCATTTGCGGCTATTGAGCCGGATGCGCGGATCGCCCAGCCGCCGTGCGATCAGGATGGTAAGCCCGACAATGGCGACGAAGCCGGCAATGCCTCCGACCACCATCGCCAGAAGCTGGTGGGCGGCCGGCGTGAGCGCCCAGTCGACGGCCCAATTCGGCGCCAGGAATCCGGCGAAGTGACCGAGGATCACGACGATCACGCCGTAATGGAACAGATTGGAGCCCAGCCGGAGCTGTTCCTTTCGCAGCATCTGCGAGGAATCGCTCTTCCAGGTATAAGGTTCGCGATCGAACCGGATCAGGCTGCCGATCAAGAGGACGGCAAGGCAGACATAGGGATAGACGCCAAACAGAAGCGTATTGACATAAGCGGCAGACAGCATGGTCGCTCCTCCTGCTAACGGCTCGGTTGTCCGGAGACCCGTCCCCCGGGTGCTGGCGCACCGGCGAATGCGGGTTGCTCGGCCCATTCGCGGTCGAGCGTCTCAGTGCGCTCCTTCGCCGGCGGGACGTTCGCGGCATCGATCGGCGCTTCGCCGGCAATGATGAGCAAGGCCTGCAACACGGCGGCATAGCGGCTACGCCGGGCGATCAGGGCGCGCGCGATCGTCGCCAGGATATGAGCACAATCGGCGAGCATGGCACGCGCCTCGTCGAGGTCGCGGCAGCTCAGATATTCGAGCACGACCGGCAGATAGTCCGGCAGCTCGCTGGTTGTGAGATCGAAACCTGCCCGGGCATAAATCGCCTTCAGATCGACCATGGCTTCTCCGCGGTCGCGGCTGTCGCCGTGGAGATGCTCGAACAAGTGCAGGGACAAGGCCCGTCCGCGGTCGAACAGATCGACATATTGCTCTTCGACTTCCAGCAGATCGCCTTGGGCTAGTTCGGTAACGAGAGCGAGGAGCTCGCGCCGCTCGCTCGCCTCAACGAGGGAACTTGTCTCGATGACATCGGTGATCTCGGGCAGCGCCTTCCGCATCTCCTCGGACGGATAGGAGAGCAGCGCACTCATCGCTCGGAACAAAAGCATGGCTATCCTCTCACGTATCGATATGGCGTATCGGCGTCAGCTTGCGCCGGCCCATTTTTCCGCCGAACAGCGTCGAATGCGGCGGCCCGAAGTCGCAGCCATTGCCGAAGGAAAAGCCGCAGGAGCCTTTAAGGCCGTAGGCGTCCTCGGCCTCCTCGCGATGGCTGGTCGGAATCACGAAACGGTCTTCGTAGTTGGCGATAGAGAGATAACGGTGCATCTCCTCGACCTGCGTCACGGTCAGACCGGTTTGAGCCAGAACGCCTTGGCCATCGCTTTCGCCAAGCTGCCGCTGCCGGAAATAGGTGCGCATGGCGAGCATGCGCTCCAACGCACTGACGATCGGTGCCTCGGCGCCGGCAGTCAACAGATTTGCCAGATAGCGCACCGGGATGCGCAGCGAGCGGACGTCAGGAATCTCGCCGATACTCTCGATCGCCCCGGCATTGGCATGCGACTGGATCGGTGAAAGCGGCGGCACGTACCAGACCATCGGCAAGGTCCGGTACTCGGGATGCAGCGGAAACGCTATCTTCCAGTCGACCGCCATCTTATAGGTCGGCGAGCGCCTGGCGGCTTCGATCCAGGCATGAGGGACGCCGTCGGCAAGCGCCTGCGCCTCGATCGCAGGATCGTTCGGATCGAGGAACAGCTTCAACTGCTCTTCATACAGATCCTGCTCGCTTTCAGTCGCGGCCGCGCGTTCGATGCCATCAGCGTCGTAAAGCAGAACCCCCAGATAGCGAATGCGGCCGACGCAGGTTTCCGAACAGACGGTCGGCTGGCCGGCCTCGATGCGCGGATAGCAGAAGATGCATTTCTCGGCCTTGCCTGAGGTCCAGTTGTAATAAATCTTCTTGTAGGGACAGCCGGAGACGCACATGCGCCAGCCGCGGCACTTGTCCTG
>DASZTN010000079.1:0-29619 GCA_035547995.1 Bradyrhizobium sp.
ATTGTTCGACAACCTGGTCTCGCCATAGTTGATCGGACAGTGCAGATAGATTTCCCGTCCTATCAACCGGTATTGGTCGCGTGTTCCGGCAAGCCCATCGAGCTTGTCGAGCGCGGGTCTGGCCACGGCTTTGGCCAGAAAGGTCACATGCAGCTTCGTGACATCGATGCCATTCTGCTTGAGGAAGGGATTTGCGATGATGATGCCTTCCAGCTCGGCAGCACTTCGCACCGTGACCGCAACCGGCAGCCGGGTTTGCTGATCGATCATTTCCTTCAGGCTCTGCTCGAGCTTTGCTGCGCTCAGGGGCGAGGAGAAAATGACGTTGCCGCTCTGCACGTAAGTCTGGACGCGCTTGAGGCCGATCTGCTCGCAGGCTTCGCGCAGCCAGCTCATCTTGAGCGTATTGCCGCCGACATTGACGCCGCGTAACAGGGCCACATAGGCGGTCATTCGTGAGCTCTTGGGTTTGATTTTCCGGCAAGAGTATCATAAATCCCGCCGATCATGTCGCTCCCGCTCGCCTCCCGGATCGCACTCGTCACCGGTGCCTCGCGCGGCATCGGCTATGCCACCGCGCTGGCGCTGGCGAAGGCCGGCGCGCATATCGTTGCGGTCGCGCGAACCCAGGGCGGCCTTGAGGAGCTCGACGACGAGATCAGAAAGGACGGCGGCAGTGCAACCCTGGTGCCGCTCAACCTGACCGATTTCGAGGGAATCGCGCGCCTTGGCGCCGCGCTGCACGAACGTCACGGCAAGATCGATATTCTCATTGGCAATGCCGGCATCGCCGGCCCTTCCTCGCCGCTTGGACATATCGAGCTGAAACCGTGGAACGAGGTGATGGCGGTCAACCTCACCGCCAATTTCCAGCTGATCCGATGCATGGAGCCGCTGTTGCGGAAGTCCGACGCCGGCCGCGCCGTATTCATCACCTCGGATGTCGCCAGCAAGGCAACCGCCTATCTCGGCCCCTCCGCGACATCGAAGGCCGCGCTCGATGCGCTGGTCCGAACCTGGGCCAGCGAGACGGCTTCGACGCCGATGCGCATCAACCTGTTCAACCCGGGCCCGATCCGCACCCGCCTGCGCGCCGCGGTCTTTCCCGGCGAAGATCCGATGACGCTGGACACGCCAGAGCAGGTCGCCTCGTTCATCGTGCCGATGTGCGCGCCCTCCTGGACCGAGACCGGCAAGATCTATGATTACAAGAGCCGCAGCCTGATGAGCTTTCGTGCGCCGGCGTGACATCTGAAATGGACTTTGGATTCTTGTTTGGACGTGCTTTCTTCACGCGAACCGGAATCCATCCCGGATCAAGTCCGGGACAGGCTTTCGCTCGGAAACGCTATAGCGGACGTTGACTCCCGCATATCCTCCTATTCTACTTGTCTGCGAAACGGGAAAAACCCGGCGCAAAGATACGGGAGGATGCCATGATGCCGACGTCAGATCGCGGCCGTTCGAGATCTTTTGCTTGCGGCATTTTTCAGGCGTTCCCGCCCTTGCGGTTGATCCCGGCAGCCATCATCGCGTTCGCATCGATCGCTTCTCCCGCCTTGCTGCAAGCGGCCGAAGCCAGTGAGATTCCAACCTTCGCAGTCGATCCGTCCTGGCCGAAGCCTTTGCCGAACAACTGGATTCTCGGCCAGGTCGGCGGCATCACGGTCGACCACCAGGGGCATATCTGGATCATCCAGCGCCCCCGCTCGCTCACCGATGACGAGAAAGGCGCGGCGCTGACGCCGCCGCGTTCGAACTGCTGCATTCCGGCGCCGCCCGTTCTCGAGTTCGACACTGAGGGCAATCTGCTGCGCGCCTGGGGCGGTCCCGGCGAAGGCTATCAATGGGTCGGGCGTGAACATGGCATCGAGGTCACCGACAACGGCTTTGTCTGGATCGGCGGCAATGCCGAGAACGACAATGCGATCCTGAAATTCACCCTTGACGGCAAGTTCGTTTCGCAAATCGGCAAGATCGCGCCGAGCGGCGGCAGCAACGATACCACCCAGCTCGGCAAACCGGCCGAAACCGCAGTCGACAAGGACGCCAACGAAATCTACGTCGCCGACGGTTATGGCAATCACCGCGTCATCGTGTTCGATGCCACTACCGGGGCCTACAAGCGGCACTGGGGCGCCTATGGCAACCGGCCGAACGATGAAAAGCAGGCGGCCTATGATCCGAAGGCGCCGGTCTCGCAGCAGTTCGGCAATCCCGTGCATTGCGTAAAGATAGCGGATGACGGCCTGGTCTATGTCTGCGACCGCATCAATGACCGTATCCAGGTGTTCAAAAAGGACGGCAGCTTCGTCAAGGAGTGGTTCTACGAGAAGAACACGCTCGGCAACGGCTCGGTGTGGGATATCGCGATCTGGCCCGATCCGAAGCAGACCTATCTGCTCAGCGCCGACGGCGAGAACAACGAGGTCCGGATTCTCAACCGCGAGGACGGCACCGTGGTCGGCCGGTTCGGCCATAATGGCCGCAACGCCGGTGAATTTCACTGGGTGCACGCCATCGCAGTGGACGCCAAGGGCAATGTCTATACCGCCGAGGTCGATACCGGGAAGCGGATCCAAAAGTTCAAGCTGACCAATCCGGACGCGCTGCGGTAGGATGCGTTACGATCATCTCGATCGCAATCCATGCCCGGAGCCCGAGATAGCGCATGACCGAGACCGCCGAAGCGAACCGTTTACCGCTTCACCGCGCGGTGACCATCGTCGCGCTGGCAAATCTGGCTTATTTCGGTGTGGAATTCGCGGTGGCGCTGGCGATCGGTTCAGTCTCGCTGTTTGCGGATTCGGTTGACTTCCTGGAAGACGCTTCGGTCAACTTGCTGATCCTTGTCGCGCTCGACTGGCCGGCGAAGTATCGGGCCCGGCTCGGCATGGTGCTGGCCGTTATTCTTCTGGCGCCTGCCGTCGCCACATTGTGGACGGCCTGGCAGAAATTCAACCTGCCGCTGGCGCCCGAGCCTGTTCCGCTATCCCTGGCCGGTCTCGGTGCACTTGCCGTCAACTTTGGTTGCGCGCTGTTGCTGGCCCGCTATCGCACGCATAGCGGCAGCCTGACGCGGGCGGCGTTCCTCTCCGCGAGAAACGACACGATTGCCAATATCGCGATCATCATTGCGGGGCTCGCGACGGCCTTCATCTGGAAGTCGGCCTGGCCCGATCTGGTTGTCGGTCTGTGTATTGCTGCGATGAACGCGGATGCGGCGCACGAGGTCTGGACCGCAGCGCGGGACGAGCACCGCGCCGCAGCCTGATCGGCTCGGCACGGCCTCCGGGAGCCTCGAAGATCCCTATCACAATCGCTTGCGCTTGTGGGCGAACGGGTTGGCCTTCTCCCGCAGCGAAATCCGCATCGGCGTGCCTGGGAGGCCGAACACATCGCGCAAGGAATTGACGAGGTAACGGAGATAGGACTGCGGCACGGCATCGGCGCGCGAGCAGAACAGCACGAAGCTCGGCGGCCGCGCCTTGGTCTGGGTGATGTAGTTCAGCTTCAGGCGCCGCCCGGATACCGCCGGCGGCGGATTGGCGGCCACCGCCTGCTCGAACCAGCGGTTCAGCGCCGCGGTCGGCACGCGCTTGTTCCACACCGCATAAGCCTCTTCGATCGCGCTCATCAGCCGATCGATGCCCTCACCCATCAGGCCGGATACCGCGACGATCGGCGCCCCCTTGACCTGCGGCAGCCAGTGATCGGCGTCGGCGCGCAGCGCCGAGATCTGGTTCGGCTGGCGATCCATCAGGTCCCATTTGTTGACGGCGAGCACGATCGCGCGGCCCTCGCGCTCGATCAGGTCGGCAATCCGCAGATCCTGCTCCTCGAAGCGGTTCTGCGCGTCCATCATCAGCACCACCACCTCGGCGAAACGCACCGCACGCAGCGCATCGGCGACCGAGAGTTTTTCCAGCTTCTCCTCGATCCGCGAACGGCGCCGCAATCCCGCGGTGTCGAACACCCGGAAAGCACGCCCTTGCCAGTTGATCTCGACGGCAATGGAATCGCGGGTGGTACCGGCCTCGGCGCTGGTGAGAAGACGCTCTTCCCCAAGCAAATGGTTGATCAGCGTCGACTTGCCGGCATTGGGCCGGCCGACGATGGCAACCCGGATCGGCCGCTGCACATCGCCTTCGTCCACCTCGAGGTCATCGGCGTCCTCCAGCTCTTCCTCGGCCTCGGGCATCAACTCGCGCAGGGCCTCGTAGAGATCGTTCATGCCCTCGCCATGCTCGGCCGATATCAGGATCGGATCGCCGAGCCCCAGCGCGTAGGATTCCATCGCACCGATCTCGCCATATCTGCCCTCGGCCTTGTTGGCGAGCAGCAGCACCGGCTTGTTGGCGCGGCGGGCGAAATCGGCGAAGGCGCGATCGTTCGGCGTCAGCCCGACCCGGGCATCGACCACGAACATCAGCGCATCAGCCAGATCGATCGCGGTTTCGGTCTGCTCCTGCATCCGCGCCGTCAGCGAACCCTTGGCCCCCTCATCCAGGCCTGCAGTATCGATGATCGTGAATCGGAGATCGCCAAGCCGCGCCTGGCCTTCGCGGCGGTCGCGCGTGACGCCGGGCTCGTCATCGACAAGCGCGAGCTTCTGACCGACCAGCCGATTGAACAGCGTCGATTTTCCGACGTTCGGCCGGCCAATGATGGCAATCGTGAAAGCCATAGGTAATCCCTGCGCTGCCTATCGAGCGCATGCCGATCCAAATACAGGGTAAAATCAGTGTGCGAAACTGCCGCTGGGCAGCGGCGCCGGGAATGGCGCCGCTTGCTGGGCCGATTGCGCCTGGGGCTGGGCCGGCGGCTGCGCTTCCGGTTGGGCAGCCTGCTCAGCCGGCGGCGGCTTTTTCGGCTTGCGGCGGGCAATCTTCTTCTTCGGCTTGGCCGGCTCGGAGGCCGCAGCACTTTCCTGCGAGGGCGCAGCGCCGGCGTCCTTCTTGCCAGCTGCCCCCTCTGCGGTCTGAGGCGGCGCAGCCGCGGCGGCAGCAGCCGCCTCATCGGCCTGCTCCTGCTGCTCGACGGCTCCCTTGTACAAGTCCTTCGGAACGCCCTGCTCGAGCCCAGGCACGCCGTCCGGGAAAACCGGCTCGCGCTTGCCCGGAAGCTTCTTCTTGGTGTCGAGGAAATCCAGCAGGTCGGTTGGATCCCAGCCCGCGCCGGAGCAACCCGCCAGCGCCCCGGACAGCGCGATCAGGACGGTTGCAGCGATCAAGCGTTGCGAAAGGCGCATGGTTGGTTTCTCACTCGACTTCTGGCTGCCGTCAGCTCTTTGCGACCGGCGGAAGCAGCGCCTGCATCGCTTCGGCGCGCGAACGCAAGCCCGGCGGAGTCTCGGCATCGTTGGCGATCAGATCCAGCCATTTGCGGGCCGCTGTCATATCATTGGCACGCCAGGCCGACAGCGCCAGCAGCTCGCGCGCCGTGTGGCGGAACGCCGCCTCGGGCGTGGTCTCCGGCTCGAGCCGCTGCAGCATCTCGGAATAGGGAGCGGTGTCGACGAGCAGGCTGGCGGCGCGGATCTTGGCAAGATTCTGCTCCAGCGCGTCAGCGCTGCGGTCGGCCGCGATCTCGTCATACATCTTCACCGCCGCTTGCGGGTCGCGGCGGGCGGCTTCAGCGGCTGCGCGTAGCCGCGCCAGCATGCGATAGCCGGACGGCGCGGTCGCCGCGATGCTGTTGAAAGCCGCTTCGGCCTCGGCATGCTTGTTCTGCTCGGACAGCTCGATAGCCTTGTTGAAGGCGGCGCCGATCTGGCCGGCTTTCTTGGCCTGCAAATATTCATAGCCGCGCCAGCCAGCCACCGCCGCAATGATGAGGAAGGCCGCAGCGATGATCAGGATCGAATATTTATCCCACAGCTTCTTGAGCTGCTCGCGACGGACGTCCTCGCTTACTTCATCAAATAATTCAGACACTTAAGCTTATCCCACTGCCCCGCCGGTCAGGCCGCACTGCCAAACGGACTGCACTTGGCCCCCAATTGGCCGCGGCGATACCCTAGTCATATGGCGGTGGCAAGGCAAAGCCGCCGCCTCTCCCGTCCAATATTTTCTTCATTAATTCAACGCGATGCAAAAACAGGAAGCGGCCATACGGCCCGTCCGAGCGTCAGCCGGTCAAACTCCGCCAGGCTGGACATAGCAATAGACATACCCGGCGCGACTCAAAAAAACGATGCCGTGACCGGTCGGATTGGACTTGTCCCATTTGAGCTTGTTGTTGGGAATTTCGATTTCGGTTCCGATGGGGATATGCGGTCGCCGGCGCGGCTCGTCCGGCCGGTCGTCGGTGATGACGGCGTAGGTCTTGCCGTTACGCACATGCACTTCGTCGGCATAATAGGCATCCGCCTCGCCGCAACAGGATGCTGTCGGCACATCCGGCTGCATCAACGCCTGATACCACTGCCTGATGGCGGGGTCGGTGTTTTCCCATTGCCCGAGATCACGGGCACTCACCACCGCAATCGAGGAACTCAACACCAGGCCAAGGACAATGCGTTTCATTGCGCACTCCAAAATTTTCCCGGCATATTCCATACAAAGCAATGTTCGTGCCGCGACTCAATTAAGTTTCGCGACGGAACATGCGATGAAGTGTTTTCGTACTTTGCGGATTTGTAATGGCGCTCGAACTACTGCGTCGCCAACGCTTCGCGCAATTGCTTCTTCATCACCTTACCATTCGCATTGCGTGGCAAAGGTTCCAAGCTTAGTGCGACCGTTTCCGGAACCTTGTAGTCGGAAAGCCGCTGCGCACACCACGCTCGCAGCGCCTCAGCGTCGAGCGAGCGGTCGCGTATCACGATTACGGCATGGACGCGCTCACCAAGAACCGGGCAAGGCTTTGCAATGATCGCGCTCTCGACCACCGCGGGATGACCGGCGAGAACGGATTCGACCTCGGCCGAATAGATCTTGAGGCCGCCACGGTTGATCATGTCCTTCTGCCGATCGAACACGCGCACGAAATGATCCGCATCGATCGAGCCGAGATCGCCGGAATGCCAGAAGCCGCCGGTGAAGCTCTCAGCCGTCGCTTTGGGGTTGTTCCAATAGCCCTTGATCACCGAGCCGCTGCGAATCCAGATCTCGCCGATCTCGCCGCGCGGCAGTTCGCGGCCCAACGCGTCGACCACGATGATATCGGCGCCCGGACAGGGCAAGCCGACGCTGTCGAGATGCGCAGCCGTAAGTTCCGGCGGCATGATGGTGGAGGGCGACGTGGTCTCGGTCGAGCCATAGGCGTTGAGCAGCTTCAGGCCGGGAATCTTGGCGGCCAGCTTCTCGATGGTCGCGACCGGCATCGGCGCGCCGCCATATCCGCCGATTCGCCAGGCGCTGAGATCATGGGAATCGAAGTCCGGCTGCAGCAGGCACAGATTATACATCGCCGGCACCATCACCGTCTGGGTGACGCGCTCCCGCGCGGCGACCTTCAGATAATCGGCCGCCTTGAACTCCGCGACGATGATCAGCGTGCCGGCGCAACGCACCATAGACATGATGTTGGCGACCACGCCCGTGACATGTGCCAGCGGCACCGCTGCGATCGAACGGTCCGCTGCGGTCAGCTCCATGCACGCTTCGTAGACCATGGCGGAGTGGACGATGTTGCAATGGGCGAGCATGGCGCCCTTGGGCCGCCCGGTGGTGCCGGAGGTATAGAGGATCATCGCCGTGTCCTCTTCGTCGACCTTGGCGGGAGCCACCACGGGCGCATGGCTCGCCAGATTGGCAAACGCCGAGGCACCACCGTCGTCGACAGCGATACGATATTTCAGCTCGGGTGTGTCAGTCGCTTCGGGCAGCCGGTCCGACAGCGAGACTTCGTGGATGAGCAGGATGGCGCCGCAATCGGTAAGCACATGCGCGATTTCGGGCTTCTGCTGCCGGGTGCCGAGCAGCACGATGATGGCGCCAAGATGGGACGCCGCAAACATCGCCAGCACAAATTCGATGCGGTTGCCGAGCAGCAGCGCCACCCGGTCACCGGCCCGGATGCCAAGCTGGTGCAGGCCCGCCGCGATGCTGGCCGACCGCTGCGCCACCTGGCGCCAGCTCATCCTGGCTTCGCCGCAGACCAGCGCCTCGCCGTCCGGATTTCTGTCCGCCGCCTCGGCTACCATCGCCCAGACGCTTTGCGGCCGTTCGCAAAACGCCGGCACCACCCGATCGCCGAAGCGCGCTTCGAGCCGCATCGCAGGGATCGGGTAGCCTGACCAGTCCATCCGGCGCGTCAGCCTTTCTTCATGCCGTAGACATGTTCCGGACCGGGAAAGGCGCGGGCGCGCACGTCATCGGCATAGCCCTTGACCGCGGCCTCGATCATCGGCCCGAGATCGCCATAGCGGCGAACGAATTTCGGCGGCCGCGGCGACAGGCCCAGCATGTCCTCCAGCACCAGCACCTGGCCATCACAGGCCGGGCTTGCGCCGATCCCGATCGTCGGAATGGCGATGGACTGGGTGATCTTGCGCGCCAGCGGTTCGGCCACCGCCTCGACCACGACGGAAAACGCGCCGGCCTGCGCAACCGCGCGAGCGTCGTTCTCGATCGGCTCCCAGCTGCTCTCCTCGCGGCCCTGAGCGCGGAACGAGCCGAGCGTGTTGATGGACTGCGGGGTCAATCCAACGTGCCCCATCACCGGAATGCCGCGCTCGGACAGGAAGGCGATGGTCTCGGCCAGCCGTACGCCGCCTTCCAGTTTCACCGCGCCGCAATGCGTCTCTTTCAGGATCCGCACGGCGGAATGAAATGCCTGCTCTTTTGAAGCTTCATAGGAGCCGAACGGCATATCGACCACGACCAGCGCCTGCTGCGAGCCGCGCATCACCGCACGCCCCTGCAGGATCATCATTTCCAGCGTTACCGGCACCGTGGTCTCCAGCCCGTGCATCACATTGCCGAGGGAGTCGCCGACCAGGATGACATCGCAATGGCGGTCCACCAGCGCCGCGGTGTGGGCGTGATACGATGTCAGCATGACAATCGGCTCGCCGTTCTTGCGGGCGCGGATCTCCGGCGCGGTCTTGCGCTTGATGCTCGATTGAATGGACATATTCAGACTCCGATAACGGGAACGCCGATGACGACGGGGTGAAACACGAAAGCGAGCGCCAGATAGGCGATGATGCCGACCGCCACCGCGATAAAATCGTTGCCGAGACCGCCGACCGGAATCGGCGGCGCGCCGCTGTCGGTGCGATGTTTCAGCGAGATGCGGTCGAATACCGCCCAGCCCAGGAACGAGCCGAACAGAATGATGGAGCCGAGATCGCCATTGGCCAGCAGATGCGCCGCCGCCCATAGCTTGATGCCGGCCAGCATCGGATGTTTCAGCGCCGTGTAGATCCGGCCACGAATGTAGGAGGCAACCACCAGGATCACCGCGGGCAGCATCAGCGCCACGGTGATGTGTCTCAGCATCGTCAGGAAACCTGCCGGAACCAGCGGCTCCCATACTTCGATCATTCCGGCCCTGCGATAGGCCGCAAAGCCCCATGCGATCAGCACCAGGCCGGCAAGCGACACCAGGCCATAGACGGCCTTGTAGACCCCCTCGCCCATCGATGCGACGAACCTCGCCCGCAGCTCGCGCTGTGTCGTGATCAGATGGACCCCGAAGAACAGGATGAGGCCCAGGATCATCACCAGCAGTCCCACGATATCGTTCCTCCCGCGAATAGCTTGCCTGCACGCCTATCACTTTAAAGGCTCGGGCCGCAATGCGCTAAAGCCGCGCCACAGCCATGAAAGGCTGCGATCGAAACGCCTGCCGAAAAGCCGAAGGGCGAGACGACCCGTCCTAATTTGCGAACGTCTTTTCGGCAGCCGCGAGGATGGTGTCGTTGGGCTGCTTGGCGCAGTAATCGGACAGGGCCTTGGTCTTTTCGGTAAAGCTCACGGGGTCAAGTACGGCCGAATTGTTCTTGTGCGCGAAATAGCCGCTCAGCCAAAACAGGAACGGTCCCCTGTCGTCAGGGGCGGTCTTGGTCCAGAACTGGTCGCAGGTCATGGCCGAGAAGTCGACCGGTGGCAGCGTCTTATGTTGGGCGTCCGCCTCCCGAAACGAAGACACCGATATGAGGAGGCACAGTACTGCCACTGACTTCATGACGTTTCCTCTCGATTTTCTTTTGATTGATCTTCCGGCGCGAGCGTACGCCGAGGCGCGATAGTCCACCCGGACAGCCTACTTATGGCTCGTTGTTTTGCCAGTCATTTTCCGCATCGAGCCGCCCCATCATTATTATTCCCGAAGGACGTCAGGGCGTAGCCGGCTGCTTGTCCAATTCGCGGTTATCGACGTAGCGAATCGCGATCGGACGGCCGGCAAGCGCGCCGCCGAGGCCATCGGAAAACCTCAACGGCAGGCAGGCATCGAGTGAGGCGTTGATGGCCTTGAGATAGGTGGTCCGGACCTCGGCCGAGACCCCGGCGGTCGCAAAGGTCAGGCGCGGTGCGGCAATGATCCCGCCGTCCCGCTTGAAGCTGAAGCGCACCGTCATTTGCATGCCCTTCTGCGCGGCATCGGTCGGCGGCGGTGACCAGCAGGATCGCAATTCTGCGAACAGATCTCCGATCGTATCGAGATCGTGATCAGGCCGGACATACTTTGCCTTGTCGCTTTCGGACGGCACGCTTTCGACCGTCAGCTGCAGGTTCTCGCCATAGGGAAAATCGATCTCGGGAATGCAGGGCCCGTGATTGAACACGCTGCAATAGCTTGGCGTGCAGGGATGATGGCTGAGCACGCTGCAGGGCGAATGAGAGAACGGGACCGCGTTGATCTCGTGCCGGTGGCGCGCCTCGGCACCTGCGGTCAGCGCAGCGGCCAAGGTAAGGAAAACAGCACCAATAACGACGCGCCGCAGCATCAATGCGACCCCCGCAAACGACATCCCGCCTGATGAAAATAATGAGCAGCCGCAAGGCCGGCATCAAGCCTGGCGCCGTTCACATCCGCGTTCGCAGATGGTCTTCCGCAATCGGGTGCCGGACTTCAGGCTTTCCGCCTGACATCCTTGACGCTGGAAAAGACAATGCCCTCGGCCCGTTCGCGGGTGTAGTTGAGATAGAACTCGTTCTTGGCCAGGAATACCGGATCGCCATCGACGTCATCGGCGACGCCGGAGCCGTTGGCGGCAATGAAGGCATCGAGCTTCTTGCGGTCGTCGGACGAAATCCAGCGTGCCAACTGGAATTCGCTGACTTCGAATTCCACCGGCAGCGCATATTCGGCCTCGAGCCGCGCCTTCAGCACGTCGAGCTGCAGCGGACCGACCACACCGACCAGCGCCGGCGCCCCGTCACGCGGGCGGAACACCTGCACCACGCCCTCCTCGGACATCTGCTGCAGCGCTTCCTTCAGCTTCTTGGCTTTCATCGCATCGGTCAGCCGGACGCGGCGGACGATTTCCGGCGCAAAGCTCGGTACGCCGACAAAGGCGATGTCTTCGCCTTCGGTGAGCGTATCGCCGATCCTGAGCGTGCCGTGATTGGGGATGCCAACGACGTCGCCGGCAAAGGCTTCGTCCGCCAGGGCGCGGTCCTGGGCAAAGAAGAATTGAGGGCTGGAGAGCGACATGTTCTTGCCGGTGCGCACCAGCTTCGCCTTCATGCCGCGGGTGAGCTTGCCCGAGCACAGCCGCGCGAAGGCGATGCGGTCGCGGTGGTTCGGGTCCATATTGGCCTGGATCTTGAACACGAACGCGCTCATGCGCGGCTCGGCGGCCTCGACCTTGCGCGCATTGCTCTCCTGCGCACGCGGCGGCGGCGCAAAGCGGCCGAGCCCTTCCAGGAGATCGCCGACGCCGAAATTGCGCAGCGCGCTGCCGAAATAGACCGGCGTCAGATGGCCTTCGCGAAACGCCTCGAGCTCGAATGGCTGGCAGGCTTCCGACACCAGCGCCAGTTCATCCTTGATCGCGTTGACATCGAGATTGGGATTGCGGCCGGCGAGATCGGCGATATCGATCTGCTCCGCCGCGCCGGTCTTGGCGCCGCCGCCCTCGAGCAGCCGCACGCCGCCTTTGATGACGTCATAGGTACCGAGGAAATCGCGGCCGCGGCCGACCGGCCAGGTCATCGGCGTGGTGTCGAGCGCAAGCGTCTTTTCGATCTCGTCCAGCAATTCGAAGGTGTCGCGGCTCTCGCGGTCCATCTTGTTGATGAAGGTGATGATCGGAATGTCGCGCAGGCGGCAGACCTCGAACAGCTTGCGGGTGCGCGCCTCGATGCCCTTGGCGGCGTCGATCACCATGACGGCGGAATCCACCGCGGTCAGCGTGCGGTAAGTGTCCTCGGAAAAGTCCTCATGGCCCGGTGTGTCCAGGAGGTTGAATACCAGCCCCTCGAACTCGAAGGTCATCACCGACGTGACGACGGAAATGCCACGATCACGCTCGATCTTCATCCAGTCGGAACGGGTGTTGCGCCGCTCACCCTTGGCCTTGACCTGGCCCGCGAGATTGATGGCGCCGCCGAACAGCAGCAGCTTTTCGGTGAGCGTGGTCTTGCCGGCGTCCGGGTGCGAGATGATCGCAAAAGTGCGGCGACGCTCGACTTCGGAAGCGAACGGCGGACGGACGGACGGTTCGGCGGAAACAGCAAGATCAGACATTCGCGAGCCTGTGGCAGGGAAACCGGGCTGGATCAAGGGTGGACTGGAATATCCCCGCGAACCCGGAATGAATACCGGTTCGCGTTAACAAAACGCGTCAATTGAAGGAACCCTCTCCATATAGGGATCGGATCGCCTTACGCCAATCCGCTTTATCGGATCAGCGAGACCGCCCAATAGGCCAGCGCCGCGACCAGCGCAGCGGCAGGGATCGTGATCACCCAGGCATAGACGATCGACCCGGCGACGTTCCAGCGCACCGCGGAGACACGCCGTGCCGCGCCGACGCCGACGACGGCCCCGGTGATGGTATGGGTGGTCGAAACCGGAACCCCGAGAAAGGTCGCGATGAACAAGGTCATCGCGCCGCCGGTCTCGGCACAAAAGCCCTGCATCGGGGTCAATTTGGTGATGCGCAGGCCCATGGTGCGGACGATCCGCCAGCCGCCCATCAAGGTGCCCAGCGCCATCGAGGCCTGGCAGGCCAGCACCACCCAGAACGGCACAAAGAAGTGCTTGCCGAGATAGCCTTGGGAATAAAGCAGCACGGCGATGATGCCCATGGTCTTCTGCGCATCATTGCCGCCATGGCCGAGCGAGTACAGCGAGGCGGAGCCGAATTGCAGGATGCGGAACGCGCGATCGACTGCGAAAGGCGTCGACCGCACCGATGCCCAGGACACGATCGCCACCAGCACCAGCGCCAGCAGGAACCCCACCAGCGGCGACAGCACGATGGCAAGCAGGGCTTTCGACAGGCCGCTCCACACTGCAGCCGAGAATCCCGCTTTTGCCACGCCCCCGCCCACAAGCCCGCCGATCAGCGCATGCGAACTGCTGGAGGGAATGCCGAGCGCCCAGGTAATCAGGTTCCAGACGATCGCGCCGATCAGCGCGGCAAAGATCACCTGCGCGTCGATCACGCTGGGTTCGATGATGCCGACCCCGATCGTCTGGGCGACATTCAATCCGAATGCAGCGAAGGCGACGAAATTGAAGAAGGCCGCCCAGAACACGGCATATTGCGGCCGCAGCACGCGGGTCGAGACGATCGTGGCGATGGAATTGGCTGCGTCATGCAGGCCGTTGAGGAAGTCGAACAGCAGCGCAACGGCGATCAGCCCGACGAGGATGGGAAGACCCAGCGTGGAATCCACAATGCGGCCCTGCCCTAGACCTGCTCGATGACGATGCTGTTGATCTCGTTGGCTACGTCGTCGAAACGGTCGGCGACTTTTTCCAGGTGATCGTAGATTTCGGCGCCGACCACGAAATCCATCGTGTTGGCGTTGCGGTGCTTGAGGAACAATTCCTTCAGGCCGATATCATGGAGATCGTCGACCCGGCCCTCGAGCTTGGTCAGTTCTTCGGTAATCGCCGTCAGCATCGTGACATTGTGGCCGATCGACTGCAGGAGTGGCAGCGCGCGGCCGACCAGATTGGCGCACTCTACCAGCAGCCCCCCGATTTCGCGCATCGGCGGCTCGAAGCTGCGGACCTCGAACAGCACCACCGCCTTGGCGGTCTGCTGCATCTGGTCGATGGCATCGTCCATCGCCGTGATCAGGTTCTTGATGTCGCCGCGATCGAATGGCGTGATGAAAGTCCGCCGCACCGCCGTCAGCACTTCGCGGGTGATGTTGTCGGCCTCGTTCTCGAAGCGGCTGACGCGCTGGCAGGCGGTCAGGGTGTCCTCACCGCCGCGCAGCATATCCTGCAGCGCCAGTGCCCCCTGCACCACCGCCTGGGAATGCCGGGCGAATAAATCAAAAAATCGCTCCTCTTTCGGCAAAAAGGCACGAAACCAGCGCAGCATCAAAAATACCCGTCGTTGACCAGTGGCAGCCAGATCGGCTGTCACATAAACGTCATAAACAATTTATCGGGGTAACGCGCAAGCCGTCCTGCGGTGAACGCCGCCATTCCACGGCTTTATTGGGACGGAAGCCGGGTGTCGCTAGAGGGACAGCCGGAAGAAATGCGCGATTTCGCCGACAATCCCGCGGCGGAATGCCAGCACGCAGGCGACGAAGATCACGCCCTGGATCACCTGCACCCATTGGCCGAACCCGGCCAGATACTGCTCCATGGCGATGATCACGAAGGCGCCGACCGCCGGGCCGAAGACAGTGCCGAGACCGCCGACCAGCGTCATCAGCACGATCTCGCCCGACATCTGCCATTGCACATCTGTGAGCGAGGCGTTTTGCGCAACAAACACCTTCAGCGCGCCGGCAAATCCACCCAGCGTGCCTGAGAGAATGAACGCGATCAGCTTGTACTGGTCGGTCTTGTAGCCGAGCGAGATCGCCCGCTGCTCGTTTTCCCGGATCGATTTCAGCACCTCGCCGAATGGCGAGTTGATGATGCGGAAGATCAGGAGGAAACCGAGCAGGAAGCCGGCGAGCACGACGTAGTAGAGCACCGTCGGGTTGGCGAGGTTGAGAAAGCCGAACATCATCCCTTGCGGGATACCCTGGATGCCGTCTTCCCCATGGGTGAATGGAGTCTCCAGATAGATGAAATAAAGCAATTGCGACAGCGCCAGCGTGATCATCGCAAAATAGATGCCCTGGCGGCGAATGGCGATGACGCCGGTGATGACCGCCAGTACCGCGGAAGCCGCGGTGCCTACGAGAATGCCGAGTTCCGGCGGCAGGCCCCAGACCTTCAGCGCATGGCCTGAGACATAGCCCGCCGTGCCCAGAAACATCGCATGGCCGAATGACAACAGCCCGCCATAGCCGACCAGCAGGTTGAAGGCACAGGCGAGCAAGGCGAAACACAGCGCCTGCATCACGAAGAACGGATAGAGGCCGGTGAACGGCACGGCCAGCAACAGCACCGTCATGATGCCGAACACTGTCATCTCGTGGCGGACCGCCTGCGGCGTTACCGGGATTGCGTCGTCTGTCGTAACCGTCATGTCAGCTTGCCCGCCCCGTCAATCCCGTCGGCTTCACCAGCAGTACCAGCACCATCAGGACGAACACCACGGTGTTGGAGGCTTCCGGATAGAAGTATTTGGTCAGTCCCTCGATCACGCCGAGCGCAAAGCCGGTGATGATCGATCCCATGATCGAGCCCATGCCGCCGATCACCACCACCGCGAATACCACGATGATCAGATCGGCGCCCATCAGCGGCCGAACCTGATTGATCGGCGCCGACAGCACGCCGGCCAGCGCCGCAAGGCCGACGCCGAGCCCATAAGTCAGCGTGATCATCCGCGGCACGTTGATGCCGAACGCCCGGACCAGCGTCGGGTTTTCAGTGGCGGCGCGCAAGTAGGCGCCGAGACGTGTCCGCTCGATCAGGTACCAGGTGACCAGGCACACCACGAGCGAGAAGACCACCACCCAACCGCGATAAATCGGCAGGAACATGAAGCCGAGATTCATGCCGCCCCTGAGTGCGTCCGGAATCGAATATGGCAGACCGGAAGAGCCGAAATAATTCTGGAACAGGCCTTGGATGATCAGCGCAAGACCGAAGGTCAGCAGCAGCCCATAAAGATGGTCGAGGCCGGCCAGCCTTTGCAGCAGCGTCCTTTCCAGGATCATGCCGAAGATACCGACGATGATCGGGGCGATGATCACCGCCGGCCAATAGCCGATATTGGCGAGATTGAGCAGGAAATAGGCGCAGAACGCGCCCATCATATAGAGTGCGCCATGCGCGAAATTGATGATGTTGAGCATGCCGAAAATCACGGCGAGTCCGAGACTGAGCAGCGCGTAGAACGAGCCGTTGATCAGTCCGACCAGAAGTTGGGCATAAAGGGCCTGCATGAATCTCTCGCGCGCTCAACAGCTCCGAATGGAAGCGCCCGGCGGCGTGATGCCGCCGGGCGCTTAAGATTTACTTCTTCAGCAAGGGACAGGTGCTCTTGTCGAGCGGCGTGAAAGCCTCGTTGGCCGGAATGGTCGCAACCAGCTTGTAATAGTCCCACGGGCCTTTCGATTCGGACGGTTTCTTGACCTCGAACAGATAGGCCGGATGGATCTTGCGACCATTCGGCTCGATGCTGCCCTTGCCGAACAGCGGATCATCGGTCGGAATCTCCTTCATCTTGGCGACTACCTTGGCGCCGTCATGCGGATTGCCGCCGAGCGCTTCCAGTGCCTTGAAATAGTGCAGCAGGCCCGCATAGACGCCGGCATGCACCATGGTCGGCATGGTGTGGTTCTTCATGCGCTCCTGGAAGCGCTTCGAGAACGCACGGGTCTGGTCGTTCATGTCCCAATAGAACGTCTCGGTGAAGTTCAGGCCCTGCGCGGTGCTGAGACCAAGCGCATGCACGTCGCTGATGAACAACAGCAGCGCCGCCAGTTTCTGGCCACCCTGGGTCAGCCCGAATTCCGCGGCCTGCTTGATCGCGTTGGTGGTGTCGCCGCCGGCATTGGCAAGGCCGATGACCTTGGCTTTTGAGGCCTGGGCCTGCAGCAGGAAGGAGGAGAAATCCGATGTGCTCAGCGGATGCTTGACATCGCCAAGCACCTTGCCGCCCGCCGCCTGCACCGCTGCCGTGGTGTCGCGCTCCAGCGCTGCGCCGAATGCATAATCGGCGGTGAGGAAAAACCAGCTGTCGCCGCCGGCCTTGGTCAGCGCCGTACCGGTGCCGTGCGCCAGCATATAGGTGTCGTAGGTCCAATGGATCGTGTTTGGCGTGCACTGCGCATTGGTCAAGTCTGAAGTGCCGGCACCGGAATCAATCAGGACGCCGTTCTTCTCCTTGACGATATTGCTGACGGCAAGTGCGACGCCGGAGTTCGGCACGTCGACGATGACATCGACCTTGTCGACGTCGAACCATTGACGGGCGATATTGGCACCGATGTCGGGCTTGTTCTGATGGTCGCCGGAGATGACGTCGATCTTCCAGCCTTTTTTGGTCAGGCCGGAATCCTCGACGGCCATTTGTGCCGCGAGCGTCGAGCCCGGACCGCCGAGATCCGAATAAAGCCCCGACTGGTCGCTGAGCGAGCCGATTTTGACCGTCTTGTCCAACTTGTCCTGGGCAAAGGCCGCATTTGTCGCCGCAAATGCCAGCGCCGTTCCCAACAGCAGCGCCGAAACCTTCCTTTTCATATGTACCTCCGTTTGAATTTTCTTCTCGTTGTTTGTCAGACGCCGAGATAGGTGTGCAGCTTTTCCATATTGGCTTGCAATTCCGTATTGGCGAAGCCGTCAATAATCTTGCCGTGCTCAACGATGTAGTAACGGTCGGCGACCGTCGAGGCGAAGCGGAAATTCTGCTCCACCAGCAGGATCGTAAAGCCTTCTGATTTCAGCCGTGCGATGGTGTGTCCGATCTGCTGGATGATGACCGGCGCGAGCCCCTCGGTCGGCTCGTCCAGCATCAGGAAACGGGCGCCGGTGCGCAGGATTCGCGCGATCGCCAGCATCTGCTGCTCGCCGCCCGACAGTTTCGTGCCTTGGCTGCTCAGCCGTTCCCTGAGATTGGGAAACAGGTCGAAGATCTGGTCGAGCGACAGTCCGCCGCTGCGCACCACCGGCGGCAGCATCAGGTTCTCGCGCACGTCGAGGCTGGCAAATATCCCCCGCTCCTCCGGACAGAAGGCGATGCCCAGGCGCGCGATCTTGTCCGAGGAGGCGCGGATGATCTCCTGATTGTGGAATCGCACCGAGCCGGTTCGCTTGCCGATGATGCCCATCACCGATTTCAGCGTCGTGGTCTTGCCGGCGCCGTTGCGGCCGAGCAGCGTGACCACTTCGCCGGCATTCACGTCGAAATTGATGCCATGAAGGATGTGGGATTCGCCGTACCAGGCCTGCAAATCCCTCACCGACAGCACCGGCGCAGCTGTAGCGGGCGTGGCAGCAGCGCTTGCCGCAGCCGCGTCGGCCGTTTTCAGATCAGCCATGACCGGCTCCCAGATAAGCTTCCTTGACGCGCTCGTCCTTGGTCAGGTCGGCATAATGCCCTTCGGCGAGCACGCGCCCGCGCGTCAGCACGGTGATGATGTCGGAAAGATTGGCAACGACGCTCAAATTATGTTCGACCATCAGGATGGTGTACTTCGCCGAAATGCGCTTGATCAGCGCGGCAATCTTGTCGATGTCCTCGTGCCCCATGCCGGCCATCGGCTCGTCGAGCAGCATCATTTCCGGATCGAGCGCGAGCGTGGTTGCAATTTCCAGCGCGCGCTTGCGTCCGTAGGCCATCTCTACCGCCGGCGTATTGGCGAACTCGCTCAAGCCGACATCTTCGAGCAGTTCGCAGGCGCGGCGATTGAAGCGATCAAGTACCGACTTCGAACGCCAGAAATCAAAAGAATGGCCATGCTGGCGCTGGAGGGCGACCCTGACGTTCTCGAGCGCCGTGAGGTGCGGGAATACAGCTGAGATCTGGAACGAGCGGACCAGCCCAAGGCGCGCCACATCGGCTGGCGCCATCGCGGTAATATCTTGTCCCTTATAGAGAATCTGTCCGGTGGAAGGCCGCAGGAACTTGGTGAGCAGATTGAAGCAGGTGGTTTTTCCGGCGCCGTTCGGCCCGATCAATGCATGAATGCTGCCGCGACGGACCTTGAGGTCCACATCGCGAACGGCAAAGAAACCCGCGAATTCTTTGGTCAATCCGTGGGTTTCGAGAATGAATTCATCGGCCAATCAATTTCCCCCGTCGCCTCTTGCCGCGATATCCCTCGCGCAAGGCCAATTCTTGTTAACCGGCAGGTTCTTTCGGCAGTCTTCTAAAATACCGTCTTAACCTACCGCCTCCGCGCCGGAATATGCCGTCAACAGCACGGTTTACGCAAGGTAGAAAGCTTTTCTCCGAATCCGTCCTCCGGCGGGCTCGTCTTCGCCATTAGTCGAATGGGACTGCTGCATTGCCGGTTACTGCTTGCGGGAACTTTCGGGGCGCGCGCTCAAAAGGGGAATGAAAAATGTTCGTTAACGCGGGGAGCGTATGGGAAGCGCAACTGCATCGCGGCCGCTGATCTCATCGAGCTCAAATGGAATTTGCAAGCGCCAATCCTTCGGTGATCCGGTCCATCAAGCAACGCGTTCTTCTGAATGCGTGGCTGCGCATGCCACGTCAGCCTAAAGGCTTGCCGGCTATCGCTGATTTCCAGCCGGAAGACATCGCCGATGAACTGGTCGATATGATGGGCTTCAACGTCGAAGGCCAAGGGGACGGTGCGCGTTTTCTGATCACGCAGGAAGGCGCCAGGCTCGCCGTGACATACGGAAACGACGACCCCGCGCAGCGGACCGACCGCTATCTCGATGATGCGATCGGCCCCCACCGCTACGCCCGCGTCGCGATCTATTACCGTACGCTGCTCGCACGAAGGCGGCCGACCTATTCGATCACGACCGTGCAGGACGCCGACGGCAAGGAGGTTTCCTATGAGCGGCTGCTATTGCCGTTTGGAAGCGCCGACCACGTCGAACAGATCGTCGGCTCCTACAAGACGATCAGCGTCGAGGGGCGTTTCAAGGTCGACAATCTGATGGGCCCCGAGCCGAAGGCGCCGCCGGTACCTCTGCTGCGCGCCGTGATCGATACCGACCTTGTCGGCGAAACCATGAAAAGCCGCAGATCCGATGACCTGGTCGAACTGGATTAGGCTTTTTTGGAGCGCGACGAGGACGTCACTTCCCTGGCGTAGATTTCAGGCTTGAATCCGACAACAAGCCTGCCGCCGATATCGAGCACCGGCCGCTTGATCATCGACGGCTGCGCCAGCATCAGCGCCAGCGCCTTGCGCTCGTTCAACCCCTCCTTCTCGGCCTCGGGCAATTTGCGAAAAGTGGTGCCGGCGCGATTGAGCAGAGTCTCCCAGCCGAGTTCATCGCTCCATTTCTTGAGCGTGTCCTTGCCGATGCCGGCAGCCTTGTAATCGTGAAAGTCGTAAGTCACGCCGTGGCTGTCGAGCCAGGCGCGGGCCTTCTTCATGGTGTCGCAATTCTTGATGCCATAGATCGTGGTGGGCAAAGCCGGATCCTCGGGTGAATTCACGAAAGGCGAAACTAGCCTTGCGGCGAGCGCCGCGCCAGATGGCCATGCGCACCATCAACGTGCAAATCGTGTGAAGAACGGCGGCTTCGATCCGCCGAGAGAACACGTGGACCGAGGCTGCAATCATGCATGGAGCGGCCAACTCCCGATGCGAACATGGCCATTCAGGCTGTGAACCAACACGAACTCCCTGATCGTCCAGCCAATCGGCTCGATCGGATGCTCTCCGGCGTCACGTTCGCCGTAGAGCAGCGTGACATGCGGGGTGAATTCGTCACGCACCATTCGCCGCAATCCGCTTTTCGCCATCGCGACGCCCAGCAGGCGCCGGAACGACTTCAGCCGGTCCAGTCCGCGGCCTCCGGCCAGCACAAATGGATGACGACCCGGCCTGCCGCGAAAGCTGACGGTACGGTCGAACCAAATGTCAAATGGTCGCTCTCCAACCTCCGATGCGGCCTCGCAGGCGAGCCGAACCAGAGGTTCGGACCAATGCCCCTGCCCCAGGAAGAACAGCGTCACGTGCAGCCGCTCCGGCCCGATGAGCCCGCCGCGAAATCCGTGAGCGTGCTTCAGCACCCTGGCTAGACATGAAATCTGCGCTGCCGTTGCGGCGTCGGGCAAAACCGCAAAAAACAGCCGGCCGCCGTTTCCATCTTGATCCATGACGCGCTACTCAATTTTGTCCGCAAAGAACAAAACATGAACGAGCGGATTTGTAAAGCAGCGCGGGCCGAGGGACCCAAAACCACACCTCAAAAGGACCAGCGAGAAGAAAGCGTGCTAGCTAGCCTTTGCCGTCATCGAGGCTCACCAGCACCGCGGCATTGGCGATGATGATGGCGTCACTCCCCTGCTCCGCCGGCACTTCCAGCCCGCCCTTGACCGCGGTGACGGTCACGGTGCCGTAAGGCAGCTCTTTCGCGACCGCGGCGGTATCGACACCCGCAGGGTCCGGCACGCCGATGGTGACATCGACGAACATGTCATGGGGAGTCTTTCCCACCATCCGGAAGAAGCCGACGCTGGAATGACGAATGGCGTCCGACACCGCACGCTTGGCGGCCTTGGTGGCGTCCTTGCCGTGAACGTCGACCCCCATGCCCATTTCAGTAAAGCAGCGTACCCGTGCCATCAGAATTCTCGCCGTTGTTGTTCGCGACAGCCATCGAACTCGACTTGGCTGATGCGGTCAAGCCGGCCTTCGCTCCTCCCCGCCCACGTTGTCGTCAGGTCGCGCGCGTGTGATCAGCTTCAGCCACGGTGCGGAATGGAAGATGCTCATCAACAGGTACATCGGGACCATTCCACCCAGCGCCGATCCACCATGCGCCGAGCACAGCATTTGCGGCTGGCTGCTGCCCGACACGGCCGTTATCAGCGCCATCATCGCAAAGCTCGGCGCGGCCGTAAGGCCGAGCCAGAAGGCCGCGCCGCGAGTTGATCGCGGCACCGGCTTCGTCGCGGTCGCATGGCAGGAAGCCGCGACATCAGCCATGGCCGTACTCGTCATGGCGCTTCCACCAGATGCCGCCGGTCTCGTTGCGTCCCTTGGGGGCACGATCGAGCCAGGGGTAAACGCCCCAGATGCTGTCGACGCCGCGCGCATAGGTGGAATAGGTGTGATAGATGATGCCGTCCTCGGCTACGAAGGCGCTCATGCCCGGCCGGTCGCGCTGATAGGTCGGCACATCGGTGCCGCACGTTGCCGCGAACTTGCCGACGGCTCCTTCGCTGCCCGGCTGCCCCGGGCGCCATTCAAAGGCCGCCTCGCGGCGGTAGTTGTAGTCGATCCCGCCCTGGCGCTGCTGCTCGGCGCTGAACCAGACGTTGAAGTCGGCATTGAAGTCGCTGCCCGCCGACGACGCCCATGGGAAGCTCCAGCCCATCCGCTGTTTGTAGCCTCGCAATTTCGCCAGCGGCGCCCGCGAGACTGCCCAGAGCATCACGTCATGGTTGGCAAGGTGAACCGCAAAGCCGTTGAATCCGTCCGCGATCATCGAGCACGACGGACAGCCCGCGGTATAATCGGGTCCGAACATGAAATGATAGACCAGTAGCTGCGAGCGGCCCCTGAAAAGGTCGGCCAGCGACGCGCCGCCCTCGTCGGTTTCGAAGCGGTACTCCTTGTCGATGCGCACCCACGGCAGCGCCTGACGCTGTTCGGCCAATTGGTCGCTCCGCCGCGTCAGTTCCTTCTCTGATTCCAGCAAATCGAGCCGTGCCTTCAGCCATTGTTCGCGTGTTCCGGTAGCATGTGCCGTCATATGTCTCTCTCCGTTGACTGTTCCGCGCCGTCTGGGGCCGGCGCACGGGTTGGTCGCGATGAGGTAGATTAGGAGCCGATGCCCGGAGGGTGAGAGTGACAAGTGTGACGGGATTCCGATGGACTCGCTGATCTCGGCGGCGGCGCATGCGCTGGCGGGCGGCGATCCGCTGGACGCATTGAACCTGGTCGCCTTGCGCGACGATCCGCCGGCGCTTGCGCTGCGCGGCATCGCCATGGCGCAGCTCGGCGATCTCGATCGGTCCAAACTGCTGCTGCGGCGAGCGGCGCGCGCCTTCGGCCCGCGGGAGGCTGTGGCGCGTGCGCGATGCATCGTCGCCGAAGCCGAGGTCGCGCTGGCCTCGCGCGATCTCACCTGGCCCGCACCTGCGCTCGATGCGGCACGCGCCACGCTCGAACAGCACGGCGACCGCGTGAATGCCGCACATGCGCGGCATCTTGAGGTCCGGCGCCTGCTGCTGATCGGGCGGCTCGACGAAGCCGAGCGCACGCTCGATGGGATCGATCCCACAATCCTGCCGCCGGCGCTGCGAACCGTCCACGAGCTGATGATCGCGGGCATTGCGATGCGGCGGCTGCGGACCAGACCGGCGCGCGCGGCGCTCACCCGCGCCAGCCACGCCATGCGCGAGGCCGCAATCCCCGCACTGACGGCAGAAGTCGAAAGCGCATTCGGCCTATTGACGACGCCCGCTGCGCGCCTGATCGCTGAGGACGGCGAACGCCCGCTCCTGCTCGAAGAAGTCGAGACGCTGCAGGCGTCGAAGGCACTCATCATCGATGCCTGCCGCAACCTCGTGCGCCACGCCGGCCTTTCGATCTCGCTGGCGACGCGTCCGGTGCTGTTCACGCTCGCGCGCAGCCTTGCTGAAGCCTGGCCCGGGGACGTGTCGCGGGACGCCCTTGTCGCCCGTGCCTTTCGCGCCAAACGCGCCGATGAATCGCACCGCGCCCGGCTGCGGGTCGAGATCGGCCGGCTTCGCACCGTGCTGCGCCAACTCGCCACCGTCACCGCGACCAGGCAGGGATTTGCGATCGAACCGAAACACGCCCGCGAAGTCATCGTGCTGGCGCGGCCGGTCGAGGAAGAACATGCCGCGCTGCTCGCCTTTCTCGCCGACGGCGAATCCTGGTCGAGTTCGGCGCTAGCGCTTGCGCTCGGCGCAAGCCAGCGCACGGTGCAGCGCGCGCTTGACCAGCTTGCGGCGGGCGGCAAGGTGCAATGGTTCGGCCGCGGCCGGGCACGTCGCTGGATGATGCCGCCGATGCCGGGATTCACGACCACCTTGTTACTCCCTGCTCCGCTGCCCGGCGACTAAACTGTGCTTCGACGCGTTTAAAAAACCGCATCGCTCGAAAGGACCGACAGATGAAAAAGTCCGCCGCCGAAATCATCCGGGAATATGGCCCCTTCGACGTCGAGCGCGTCAATGGCGTGACCTTCGACGGCAACCAGGTCTGGATCGCCGCCGGCGACAGGCTCAGCGCCTTCGATCCCGCGAGCGGCAAGACGCAACGCGGGATCGATGTCCCCGCCCATGCCGGCACCGCCTTCGACGGCAAGCACCTGTTTCAGATTGCAGAAAGCCGCATCCAGAAGATCGATCCGAAGACCGGCCGTGTGCTCGCCACCATCCCCGCGCCCGGCAAGGGCGGCGATTCCGGGCTGGCCTGGGCCGAAGGCACGCTGTGGGTCGGCGAGTATCGCGCGCGCAAGATCCATCAGGTCGATCCCGAGACCGGCAAAATCCTCCGCACCATCGCATGCAGCCGTTTCGTCACCGGCGTCACCTGGGTCGATGGCGAACTCTGGCACGGCAGCTGGGAGAATGACGAAGGAGGCTTGTCCCAGGTTGATGCCAGAACCGGTGAGGAGCTGAAGCGGCTCGACATGCCGCCCGACATCACCGTGTCGGGGCTGGAGTCCGACGGCCGTGACCAGTTCTTCTGCGGCGGCGGCAGCAGCAGGAAAGTGCGCGCCGTCCGCCGCACGAGATGATAGCGCCCTGAACGAAAGCCTTCCGGGAATGCGAACCGAGACGGACCGCATTCCCTGGAGATTTGCCTCGTATTATCCGCAGATCTTGGTTCATCGAATTTCAGGTGGCATCCTTGTCTTGAACGAAGTCGACCAGATCCTTGATTGTGACGACGCGGGAATTGTTGATGGCCGACTTCCACTCCGGCTGGCGAACATAGGAAACGGGATTGTAATAGATAGCGCCGCCCACGACCTCACCAACCAGTCGGCTGCCGAGTTTACCGAGCCGAAGGCCGCCCTCCAACTCGGCTTCCTTCAACAGATAGTACCAGAGAGGCGTCTGAAAGCCTGCGTGCGACTGTAGGCTGAACAGCCCCTGGTAGGCCTTGTTCGGCTCAATCTGATCGGGCGTGAGCTTACCCTCCGCATCTGCCCCGAAGTAGAAATCGAACAATCGCTCGCCGCTCGTCAATCTGATCTCGTGGCTGCGGATCAGATTGCGTTGCGGCAGATTGCCGAGGAAGTTCGTCGGATTATCGGGGACGGCGGTTTCCGGCAGGTTGAAGACAGCGCTCGTAATCAACGTGTCGAGCCTGTTCGACTTCTTGAACTCATGGTCGGGCGTGATGAAGAACGGCCAGTCGATCGCCCGCTCTGCCTTTAAAGGCCGTTTACCACGCAGATCGGCATAATCGGGGCCCACCAGGAAATTATCGAAGAGTTTAAACGTCCGGCCCGGCGCAACCGTGTACTCGTTGCGCAACTGGCTGTGTCCGTAACGGAAGCCGATTGCAAATTCGTGCGGCAATTTCAATTTTTTGTGGGGACCGCTCGGCCGATATTTCAATCTTGCCGGACCATGTCCGGGATTCGCGACCTCCGCCGCGAGATCCTCCATCACTTCATGGAGCGTGTCTGCTTTGAGCACCGAAGCCTGGTGACTGTTGAGAACCACGCTTTGCCAGTTGAAAATCGTCTCGCGGCGGGCCTGCTGCGCGTCAAGATGTTTTTCCTTGATCAACAGGTTATGGATGCGCATCAACAGGATATGAACCTGCAGGACGAGCTGATTTTCGTCGTTGCGACCATCCGCGATCCGCGCAGTGCCGTCCGACTTGCGCATCACATCATAGGCGTTGTTGGTCGCGTCAAGTTTGGTCAGTTCGAAACGGCCGTCCGATTTCATCGGAGACGGCAAGCCACCGCCGGTATGAAAATCCGGGCGCGGCCCGTAGACACTGTCCAGATCAATGTAAGGCGAAGCTTCGTCATCTATTTGGTTCAATTCAGGGTCAATAAGAGTCGTCGCATTCTTTGTCAGGTCATGATCGATAAATTGTCCCATGAACGTAATCGAGACGGGCAGATCGCTTGGCTGCGACCCCGTGCTGTACATCTTTCCCTGTCCAGGCAGGGTCAGATAGGACATCAGGGATGAATCGATGCTGTAGTGAAACGAGTTGTCGAGGCGCCCGAAAAAATACTTCGCCGCGGCCTGCATTTTGGTCAGCAGGGATTCCATATCCGCTTTCGTACGCGGATTCTGTAATGCATCGGAATGCCGGTGCTCCATGGCCGAAAGCTTGACCGGCACCGCAGCGTCATGCGTGAAGGATTGAAGCGAGCCGTGAGCCATGATGTGTGTGATCGCGCTCGATACCGGCATATCCCGCAACCCGGGCTTTAGCGACCGGATCATCTCGAGCTCTTGCTCCGAGACCATATCCGGCTTTGCAACCTCCGACATGTTACCCTCCCATTTTCATCCCGAGGGCGAATTGTGCAAGGAATGCCGAAATTGGCCAGTGAAATATCTCACACAACTAAATTAATTAATTCAGTCACATCATTTGATTGTCATCCTCAGCAAGCATGCTCGCCCCCGGCTAATTAGTTAGTCCAGCAGACCGGCTTATCACACAGCTGATAAAGCCCGCGGATAAAGGTCGTCATGGTCGGGCTCGCCCTGCACAAGCCCGGGCATAACGAACAGGGTAACAACGTGACATGCGCTCGCGATCTCGCGGCGCCGGGCGCCCGAGTTTTTGCAAGGTCTTCTCCCTCAAGAAGCAGAGGGTGCAGGGAAGACCGGGTGCCCGCCGCACCCGCGGCCCCGTGTGCAATTAAAAAAGCACACGAGTGTAGTCGCCACAGGTAGGAGCGGAATCATCCGGCCTTCCCTGCGCAATGGTTTTAACGGCTTACTCCGGGCTCTCCCCGGTGACCGGGCTTTGTTGTCACCGTCACCGCGCAGATGCTTCTGCGCGACTTGATGCCAGCGTCGGGGCATCAGGACCACACGGCTTCGCCGTCCGCAATTCAAGCGCGCCTCGTCCTCGCGCGCTGCTGCGTCCACCGCATCCCACCGCAACGTTCGTGACGATCGCGACCCGCCCCTCAATCCGCGGTGAGACAGCCGCAGTTAAAGCGGTGATTTGGGTCAGATGTGAAGTCGGAATATTTTTGCGCAAAGGGCTGGACGGGCTTTGAGTGATTTGCCGAGCGGGCAGGACCGACTATTCTCATTGCCTGCGACAAACGTAAAGCGTTTGCGCAAGGGGAGAACGCGAGCTCCGAAGCAATCCATGCCCTTGAGCGGCCGGCGCGATGGATTGCTCCGCAAATGACAATTCCTCCCTCGCCAGCGGGAGAAGACCGCAACCCGCGCCGACACACAGTTTTGAAGCATTGTAAGGTTCGGACGCTACCATTTCCTTGATTTAGATATATCTAATCTGCATCGGAACCCCAGGCTGGCGGCCAAAGCAGACGGTGGAATTCATGGACGAAAAAATCACGGCAGTGCTCGACACCTATCATGAGCTGATCCGTCAGGAGCGCGAACAGCCGCGGGAGATGGCGGCGGCCGGCCAGGAGCGCGACCGGGATCGCCGGCTGCGCGCCGTCGGACCGAATACGGGCCAGCTCATCAACATCCTGGCGAAAAGCCTCAAATCGCCGACCATCCTCGAGCTCGGCACGTCCTTCGGCTATTCCGGCATCTGGCTCGGCGATGCGGCGCGGGCGAGCGGCGGCCGCCTGATCACCATGGAGCTGCACGACTACAAATCCGCCTTCGCCCGCGACATGGCGATGAAGGCGGGACTTGCCGACTACATCGATTTCAAGGTGGGCGATGCCGTGCAGATGATCGGCGAACTGCGCAGCGGCATCGATTTCGTGCTGCTCGATCTCTGGAAGGATCTCTATGTCCCCTGCCTCGAGGCGTTCTATCCGAAGCTCAATCCGGGCGCCATCATCGTCGCCGACAACATGCTGATGCCGGGCAACGAAGACGTGAAGCGCTACGGCAGGGCCGTGCGCGCCAAGCCCGGCATCGCCAGCGTGCTGCTGCCGGTCGGCTCGGGAATCGAGGTCAGCCGGCTCGAGCAGAAGTGAAGTTTCGGCGGCAAGAACGGTGCGGCGTCCTCACGCCGGCACCGCCTCCGGCTCAGCTTCCACCGCCGCCGCGCGTTTCGGGAACGGCCGGAACGTCAGCGCGATGAAGAACGCGCCCATGCCGAACGCCCAGGAGCCGACATAGAGCCAGGTGTAGGTGGCGAAGGTGTCGTAGATCAGCCCGCCGGCGAACGGGCCGGTGGCCATGCCAAGGCTGCCGGCCATGGCGAGGCCGCCGATCACGGTGCCCATCATCCGCATCGGAAAGTTTTCGCGCACCACCACCGAATAGAGCGGCATGGTGCCGGCATAGATGAAGCCGAAGGTGGCGGCGACCGCATAGAAGGCGGTGAGTTCGCGCACAAAGACATAGCCGAGCGCGCCGAACGCCTGCGCCAGCAGACCGAACACCAGCACGCGCTTGGCGCCGAAACGGTCGCCGAGCAGGCCGAACACGATGCGGCCGCCCATGCCCGCCAGCCCCTCGACGCTGTAGATCGTCACCGCCGCCATCATCGGGATGCCGCAGGTGACGGCATAGCTGACGGTATGGATGATCGGCCCCGAATGCGTGGCGCAGCAGAAGAAATTGGTCGCCAGCAGGATGATGAATTGCGGCGAGCCCAATGCCTGCTTCAGCGACATCGCAGCCGGCGCGCCATCGGCCGCCGCAGCAACCTGTTCATCTCTCTGCACCGGCGGACGGCGCACCAGCAGCGACACCGGGATCATGATGAAGGCAACGATGAGGGCGATGATCTGCAGCGAGGTTCGCCAGTCATGGATCGTGATCAGCCAGCCCGCGAACGGCGCCATGGTCATCGGCGCCATGCCCATGCCGGCGGAGACCAGCGACACCGCGAGGCTGCGATGGGTATCGAACCAGCCGGTGACAGCAGCCATCATCGGCGCGAAGATCGCCGCGGTCGAGCCGCCGGCGAGCACGCCGAAGATGAATTGAAATTCGATCAGCGACGACGCCCAGCTCGCCAGCACCAGCGAGGCCGCCAGCACGATCGACCCGGCCATCACCACCGGCAACGGCCCGAACCGGTCCGATAAGGTGCCCCAGATCATGCTGGTGCAGGCCATGGCGAGGAACCCGATCGTCATGGCGCTGGACACGCCGGTGACCGACCAGCCGGTTTCCTGCGTGATCGGTCGCAGGAAAACCGGCAATGAAAACAACGCGCCCATGGCCACGCAGCCCAATAGGCCCCCGGCCGCGACGATCACCCAGCGATAGTGAGAATGACTCATTTGCAGGTCTCCAAAGTGGCTCCTCTGCATGCTCGACGAACGGCTCAGGCCTGA
>DASZTN010000080.1:0-5387 GCA_035547995.1 Bradyrhizobium sp.
CCGACCTCTCCCGACGGGAGAGGTAAGAAAGCGCTCGCAAATCAGTCACACACCACCTCATGAACTCTAACTCTAGATCAGGTACTGCCTGGTGATGATTTCACCAAGCCGCGAATTATCGGTGAGGAATTCCTGGATGAATTCGTGCACGCCATGCTGGAAAATATCGTCCATATGGCTGTGTTCCAGGCGGTTACGGATGCCGCGGGCATGGCGCTGCGCCGGCCCCTGGCGCCCATAGGCGACGCCGATCTGGTCGAGATTGCGCACCAGATTGCCATAGCAGCTTGCCAGCGACCGCGGCAGGGAATCGTTAAGGATAAGCAGGTCGGCGATCAGCCAGGGTTTCAGGGTCTCGCGATAGACCCAGTGATAGGCCGTCAGCGCCGACACCGAGCGCAGGATCGAGCTCCATTGGTAGAAATCCAGGGGACCGCCGACATGCTCCTCCTCAGGCAATAGCACGTGATATTTGACATCGAGGATGCGTGCGGTGTTGTCGGCGCGTTCGAGGTGCACGCCAAGGCCCGAGAACCAATAGGCGTCGTTGCGCAGCATGGTCCGGTAGGCCGAGCCGTCGAAGCGCAGCGAGGTCTCCTGGACGAAGCGCAGGAATTTCGCCAGTTCCTCGCGGGTGCTGGTGCCCTTGCTCCATACGCTCTGCAGTTCGAGCCAGGCGCTGTTGATCGCGTCCCACATTTCGCTGGTCAGCGCCGTGCGCACCGAGCGGGCGTTGAGCCGCGCCGCTTCGATGCAGTTCCTGATCGAAGAGGGGTTGTCCGGCGAGAACGATAGATATTCGACGACGCTCTGCTCATTGGCTTCCTGATAGACGTCGTAAAAACTCGCATTGACGCCGGCGGTGAGCAGGGCCGACTCCCATTCGTTGGTCTTGCCGATATAGGCCGCCGGAAGCGCCGTGACGCGCAGCGTCGCATCGATGGTGCGCGCCAGATATTCCGCGCGTTCGACATAGCGGGCCAGCCAGTACAGGTTCTCGGCGGTGCGCGACAGCATGCGGAAGTCCTCACAAAACGCGACATGTGCCGAATTTTCCTCCCCCTGAAAGGGGGAGGTCGGCGCGAAGCGTCGGGAGGGGGTCTTGTCTCCATACGGAGTATGTGGCCGACCCCCACCCTGACCCTCCCCCTTGCAGGGGGAGGGAATCCAAGAATGCCGTGCCGAGACTCAAATCACTCATCCAATATCCAGGTATCCTTGGTGCCGCCGCCCTGACTGGAATTCACCACCAGCGAGCCTTCCTTCAGCGCGACGCGGGTCAGGCCGCCGGGCACGATGGTGACGCGGTCGCGCCCGGTGAGCACGAAGGGCCGGAGATCGACATGGCGCGGCGCCAGCCCTGAGGCGGTGCAGGTCGGGCAGGTCGATAGCGCCAGCGTCGGCTGGGCGATGAAACCCTCCGGCTCGCGCTTGAGCTTGTCGCGAAAAGCCTCGATCGTCGCCTTGGTCGCGGCCGGGCCGATCAGCATGCCGTAGCCGCCGGAGCCGTGGACTTCCTTCACCACCAGGTCGTCGAGATTGTCCAGGACATAGGACAGATCCTTCGGTTCGCGGCAGCGCCAGGTCGGCACGTTCTTCAGGATCGGCTCCTCGCCGAGGTAGAATTTGAGGATGTCCGGCATGTAGGAATAGACCGCCTTGTCGTCGGCGATGCCGGTGCCGACGGCGTTGGCGAGCGTGATATTGCCGGCCGCATAGGCGGACATCAGCCCGGGCACGCCGAGCGCGGAATCGGGGCGGAAGGTCAGGGGATCGAGGAAGTCGTCATCGACCCGGCGGTAGATGACGTCGACCCGCTTCAGGCCTTCCGTGGTGCGCATGAACACCTCGTCGTTGCGCACCACGAGGTCGCGTCCCTCGACCAGCTCGATGCCGAGCTTGTCGGCCAGGAACGAGTGTTCGTAATAGGCCGAGTTGTAGATGCCGGGCGTCAGCAGGGCCACCGTGGGCTCGGCCGAGGCCGAGAGCGGCGCGACCGAGCGCAGCGCCGACAATAATTCGTCCGGATAGCGCTCGACCGGGGCGACGCGGTGCCGGGCGAACAGGTCCGGGAACAGCCGCATCATGATCTCACGGTTCTCCAGCATGTAGGAGACGCCGGACGGGGTACGCGCATTGTCCTCCAGCACGATGAAATTGTCGGCGTCGACACGGACGACATCGATGCCGGCGATGTGGACGTAGATGTCATGCGGGACATCCTGGCCGTTCATCTCCGGGCGGAATACCGGGTTCTGGAAGATCAGGTCATCCGGGATGATACCGGCCCGCAGGATGTCGCGGGCGTGATAGATGTCGCTGAGGAACATGTTGAGCGCGCGGACCCGCTGGGTCAGGCCCCGTTCCAGCACGCCCCATTCCTTGGCCGACATGATCCGCGGGATCACGTCGAACGGGATCAGCCGTTCCTGGGCTTCGGCATCGCCATAGACGGCAAAGGTGATCCCGATCCGGCGGAACAACAGCTCCGCTTCCTGGCGGCGATATTCCAGCGCCTCCGGCGGCGTTTCTTTCAGCCAGCGGGAGAGTTCCTGATAGGCCGGGCGGGGGTCGCCGTCCGGTCCATTCATTTCATCGAACGCAACGGCCATGTCCGAAAGATTGCTCTCCGACGTCCCACGCAACAGTGCACGACTGAAAGGGATGGTAGCAAGGCTCGGGCCAGCACGATATGCATTCAGCAAGGGCATTTGCTATGGATAGCCAAGGGAGTGCCCGTAAAAAGGGCTGTCCGATGCTTAATTCGGCGGCAGGACGAGCGGCATGGCTTCAGGGGCGTCCCTGGGCGATAATGTCGGAGGACGCGAGGCGAGGAAGGTCATGAGCGAGATTGTTACGGCGGGACTTCTGGTGATCGGCGATGAGATCCTTTCCGGCCGGACCAAGGACAAGAACATCGGCTTCATTGCGGAATACCTGACCAATATCGGCATCGACCTCAAGGAAGTCCGGGTCGTGCCGGACGAGGAAGCCGAAATCGTCGCCGCGCTGAACGCGCTCCGTCACCGTTACAGCTATGTCTTTACCACCGGCGGCATCGGACCGACCCATGACGACATCACTGCTGACAGCGTGGCGAAAGCGTTCGGTGTCGACATCCATCATCATCCCGACGTGGTGGCGCGCTTTCGCGAACGCTGGGGCGAGCAGGATCTCAACGAAGCGCGGCTGCGCATGGCCCGCGTTCCCGACGGCGCCGAGCTGATCCAGAGCGCGACCATCCTGGCGCCCGGCTTCAAGCTCGGCAACGTCATCGTCATGGCCGGCATCCCCACGATCATGCAGGCGATGATGGACATCGTGGCGCCGAAGCTGAAGTCAGGCGTGCGCATGCTGTCGGAATCGGTTCGCGCCAATGCCCGCGAAGGCGATATCGGCGGGCCCTTGCGCGAGATCGCGCTGGCGCATCCGGATACGATCATCGGCAGCTATCCGTTCACCGACGAGGACAACAAGCCGAACACCAACCTCGTGGTGCGTTCGCGCGAACCCGACAAGCTCAATGCGGCGATGACGGCAGTGAAGGAGATGCTGGCGGGCTTGCAGGTGAACCGGTAATGGCCTGATCGGACTAGGCGGAAACATGGTGGATAGAAGTTTGGAACTCAGCGCGCAGGAGCGGGCAGGCAAGGCCTTTCCGGTGTCGTGGGATCAGTTTCACCGGGACTGCCGGGCGCTGACCTGGCGGCTGAACGAGGTCGGGCCATTCCACGCCGTGATTGCGATCACCCGCGGCGGCCTGGTGCCGGCCGCGATCGTGGCGCGCGAACTGGGCCTGCGCACCATCGATACCGTCTGCGTCGCCAGTTACGATCACACCAAGCAGGGCGACCTGAAGGTCCTCAAAGGCGTCTCGGCCGACATCGCCAAGCTCGGCGGCGGCACCGGCAAGGGGCTGTTGATCGTCGATGATCTCGTCGACACCGGCAAGACCGGGCGGCTGGTGAGGCAGATGCTGCCGGACGCCCATTTTGCCGCTGTCTATGCCAAGCCGAAGGGACGTCCGCTGGTCGACACCTTCATCACCGAAGTATCGCAGGATACCTGGATCTTCTTTCCCTGGGATACCGCGCTGTCGTTCCAGCCGCCGATCCGCGACGGCGCAGCGTAGAGGCGAGTAGCGAATGGGGAGCGGCGAGTGGGGGAACGCCAGCCGGCTTCGCTATTCCCCATTCGCTATTCGCCCGCTCCGCAGCCGAAGGCGAAGGAGCCCTTTCATGCCCCTGCAGAACCGCGTCACGCCAACGGGAGAAATTATCGCCGATCCGCACCGCGGCCTGTTCACCGGCAACCGCGGCATCATCCATGATCCCGCGACCAGGACGCTGCTGAAGAAACGCTGGTCGACGCCGGCCTGGCTCACTTGCGTGCTCGAATTTCGCGGCCGGCGACGCGAGGTGATGGCGAGGCGAAGCTGGACCGAGCTGTTTTTCCTGGACGAAACCACCGCCTTTGCCGCCGGCCACCGCCCATGCTTTTACTGCCGGCGCGACGACGCGAGCCGTTTTCGCGCCGCATGGGAAGAAGGCAACGGCGTCAGGGACGTGCTGGCGCCTGAGATCGACGCGGTGCTCCATCGCGAGCGGTTCGCCAGCGGCAGGAGGCTGCATCCGCTGCCGATGAAGATCGAAAAGCTGCCGGATGGCACGATGGTGCAGGACGGCGACGACAGTTTCCTGATCGCGCAGGGCAGGGCGTTTCTATGGTCGCCAGCCGGCTATACGCGCACGGAGCGCGCTTTGGATCACGCGAAGCTGCTCACCCCGCCTTCGACGCTGCGCGCGTTCGCTGCCGGCTACCAGCCGCTGCTGCATCCGAGTGTAGGTCGCGATATCAGCAGGTGAGCAGGGTCTGCTCTCTCCCCCGCTTGCGGGGAAGAGGTGGAGAGGGAGCAGCAACGAGCACCGGCTTTGCGGCTGGCCCCCACCCTAACCCTCCCCCGCAAGCGGGAGCGGGGACGGAACGCGATCGCGGAGAAGCCGGATAAAAATCCCTCGTAATCACCCCATCCGCTCGCGTGCCAGCCTGGCGCCGGCGCCGAGCGCCATCAGCTTGGCTTCGGCGATGTCGCGGCGCATCGGCGCCATGCCGCAATTGGTGGTGGCGATGATGTCGCTCTTCGGCACGAATTTCGAGACTTCGTCGATCACCGCGGCGACATCCTCGGCCGTCTCGACGGTGTCGCTGGCGACATCGATCACGCCGGCCTGCACCACCTTGCCCTTCAGCAGTGACAGCAGGCTGAGCGGCACCTTCGAGTTGCGGCATTCGATCGCGACCTGCTGGATCCGGCTTTGCGCGATCGCCGGGAAGATTTCCTCGTACTGCCGCCATTCGCTGCCGAGCGTTTCCTTCCAGTCGGTATT
>DASZTN010000081.1:0-49116 GCA_035547995.1 Bradyrhizobium sp.
GTTCTGATTGGTCAGAACCGGGCTTTTATTATTGATTTGATCTGGCTCTCGCCGTTGTCCCTGCGTCAGGCGGCCGTAGAGGCCTTTTCCTGAGCGGCGACGGCTTCGTCGCGACGGATCTCCGAGAGTTTCTTCTGGACCTGCTCCGAGAAGATGTATTGCGCCGGGCGCTGCTTCGAGAGATCGATCTCCGGCACCATGGGACCGGCGGTCTTGATGCCGCGCAGCGCCACCCACAGGGCTCTGAGCGGATGGCTGATGGCTGCCGTGGCCGCCGTCGGCTCGTAGCCGCAATGCGCCATGCAGTTGGCGCACTTTTCATATTTGCCGGTGCCGTAGGAATCCCAGTCCGTGGTTTCCATCAGCTCCTTGAAGGTCTTTACGTAGCCTTCGCCGAGCAGATAGCAGGGCTTCTGCCAGCCGAAGATGTTGCGCGCCGGCATGCCCCACGGGGTGCATTCATAGCTCTGGTTGCCGGCGAGGAAGTCCAGGAACAGGCCGGAATGCATGAAATTCCACTTCTTGCCCTTGCCGAGCGCGAAGACGTCGCGGAACAGCTTCTTGGTCTTGGTCCGGTTGAGGAAGTGCTCCTGGTCCGGCGCACGTTCATAGGCGTAGCCCGGCGACATCGAAACGCCGACGCCGAGTTCGGTGGTGAAATCGAGGAATTTGGCGATTTCTTCCGCCGGGTGGCCGTCGAAAATGGTGGCGTTGACGTTGACGGTGAAGCCGCGCGCCTTCGCCGCCTTGATGGCGGACACCGCGCGGTCGAACACGCCCTTCTGCGACACCGCCTTGTCGTGGTGGTCGCGCAGGCCGTCGAGATGCACCGAAAAGAACAGATAGGGCGAGGGCTCGAACAGATCGAGCTTCTTCTCCAGCAGCAGCGCGTTGGTGCAGAGCGAGACGAACTTCTTGCGTGCCACGAGACCCCGTACGATCTCGCCGATCTCCTTGTGGATCAACGGCTCGCCGCCGGGAATCGCCACCATCGGCGCGCCGCATTCATCGGCGGCGTCCCAGCACTCCTGGGCGGTCATGCGGCGGTTGAGGATCGCGTCGGGATAATCGATCTTGCCGCAGCCGGCACAGGCGAGGTTGCAGCGAAACAGCGGCTCCAGCATCAGGACCAGCGGATAGCGTTTACGGCCAAGCAGTTTCTGCTTGAACAGATAGGCACCGATACGCATTTCCTTGTGGAAGGGGATGGCCATTACGAATTTTCTTTCTGGATGGATAAAAAGGTGGGTCAGCTCGCCGCCAGTTCAGCTGGAAGCCGAAATTCGATGTTTTCCTCACGGCCCGGAAGCACGGACACCTGGACCGGTCCGATCCGCCTCAAAGCCTCGATTACGTCGTCGACCAGAACTTCGGGTGCCGATGCACCGGCGGTAATGCCGACAGCCTTTGCGTCCTTCAGCCATTCCGGGTTCAGCTCACTTCCGTCCGCAATCAGATAACTCGCAACCCCGGCTTCAGTGCCGATTTCGCGAAGCCTGTTCGAGTTGGAACTGTTGGCGGCGCCCACCACGAGGATGACGTCTACGAATTTGCTAAGATCCCTTACCGCAGATTGGCGGTTCTGTGTCGCATAGCAGATATCCCGGATATCCGGTCCTTGAATATCCGTAAAACGCTGCTGCAGGGCAAGGATGATGTCCCTGGTGTCATCCACGCTGAGCGTGGTCTGCGTGATATAGGCAACAGGTGTATCGGCCGGCAGGGTCAGGGCGGCCACGTCGTCAACGTTCTGGACCAGCAGCACCGGGCCTGGAACCTGGCCCATGGTTCCCTCGACCTCGGGGTGGCCCGCATGTCCGATCAGGACCAGCGCCCGGCCCTTGGACATATAGCGCTTGCCCTGGTTGTGGACCTTGGTCACCAGCGGACAGGTGGCATTGAGCACCGGCAGGTCGCGGCTGGCGGCTTCTTCCTCCACGCTGCGGGCGACGCCATGGGCGCTGAACACGGTCACCGCCCTGGGCGGTACTTCCGACAAATCCTCGACAAAGATCGCGCCCTTGTTTTTCAGGCTCTCGACCACGTATTTGTTATGCACGATCTCATGGCGCACATAGACGGGCGGCCCGAATTTCTCCAGCGCCCGCTCGACGATCTCGATTGCGCGCACCACGCCTGCACAAAACCCGCGTGGCTGCGCCAGATAAACTTCCATGGGACGCCCGTTGCGCAAGATGAACCAACCTCATTTCCAAAAGTCTATGGCGCAGACCATTACTTAGGCATTGCCCCGGGACGTTGTTCCGGAGGCCTCGTCTCGAACCATATGTCTGATCAGTCCGCCCCCGAGAATGCCCCGGAATATGCCTGCGCCACAATTTGTATCCATTCCGGCCCTAAGCGCACGGAAGGCCACGACTTTGTGTCAAAAAATGATCGGTTAGGAAAGGCAGATCACGCAAAGTGGCCGCCCTGATTGCGAGGAATCGGTAATATAGTATGGAAAACACTGTGACGTGAAGCCGCAAAACACTCACTTGTTCGTCACTTTACTGCCCACTAATGCGGATTATACCCGCGCCGGGCAATCAGGCGGCTTCTGCGCCAGCCGTTCCTGTTCCGAAGCAAAAGCACCCAAAGCAACATTAGGTTCGGAAGTGGAACTCCGCTAAAGAGCGGCGTCCCGGGCAGTCTCTTAAGATTAGAAAGAAAAGATGTGCTGACGAATATTGTCGTATCGATCGTTAAAGCTTGTACGCGATTTTCCGCCCTTACCGTCGTTGTCGCGCTGGCCCTGGCGATCGGTGCGGGCTTCTACACGGCCCGCAATTTTTCGATCAATACCGATATCAATACGCTGATCTCCCCCAATCTGGACTGGCGCAAGCGGGACAATCAGTTCGACCAGGCGTTCGACCGCGACAGCACGACCCTGGCGGTGGTGGATGCGCCGACGCCGGAATTCGCAGGCGCCGCGAGCGCCGCGCTGCTGCAGAAACTGTCCGGCGACACCACGCATTTCTCCTCGATGCAGCCGCTTGGCTCGGGCGAGTTCTTCGAAAAGAACGGGCTGCTGTTCCTGCCCGAAGCCGAGGTTCGCCAGCTGACCGGCCAGTTCTCCTCGGCCGCGCCGCTGATCGAGATCATGGCCGGCGATCCCTCGATCCGCGGCCTGACCGGCGCGCTGGAAACCGGGCTGGTCGGCGTCAAGCGCGGCCAGATCAAGCTCGACAGCACCGCGCGGCCCTTCAACCAGGTCGCCGAGACGATCGAGGATGCGCTGAAGAACGGCCATGCGACCTTCTCCTGGCGCGGGCTCGTCAGCGACAAGCCGCTGACCGATTCCGATCGCCGCGCCTTCATCGAATTCAAGCCGAAGCTCGATTTCAACGCGCTCGAACCCGGCAAGGAGGCGAGCGACGCGATCCGGCAGGCGGCGAAGGATATCGATCTCGCCGGCAAATATGACGCGCGGGTCAGGCTGACCGGGCCGGTCCCGATGGCCGACGAGGAATTCTCGACGGTGCAGGACGGCGCCGTCACCAACGGTCTCGGCACCATCCTGGTGGTGCTGGTGATCCTGTGGCTGGCGCTGCGTTCGGTGAAGATCATCTCTGCCGTGTTCATCAACCTGTTCATCGGCCTGTCGATCACGACGGCGCTGGGGCTGGCGATGGTCGGCTCGCTGAATATGCTGTCGGTTGCCTTTGCGGTGCTGTTCGTCGGCCTTGGTGTCGACTTCGGCATCCAGTTCAGCGTCCGCTACCGCTCCGAGCGCTTCAAGGACCACGACTTAAGGGCGGCGCTGGAAAGCGCGGCCCATCACGTCGCGGTGCCGCTTTCGCTGGCGGCGGCGGCAACCGCAGCCGGCTTCCTCTGTTTCCTGCCGACCGACTACAAGGGCGTCTCCGAGCTCGGCGAGATCGCCGGCGCCGGCATGCTGGTCGCGTTCCTGTCGAGCATCACGGTGCTGCCGGCGCTGCTCGATCTGCTCAATCCGCCCGGCGAGAAGGAGCCGGTCGGGTACGGCTTCCTGGCCCCGGTCGACCATTTCCTCGAAGACCATCGCGTCGCGATCATTGTCGGCACGCTTGCGGTGGCGCTGGCCGGCCTGCCTGCGCTCTATTTCCTGAAATTCGATTTCAATCCGATCAACCTGCGCAGTCCCAAGGCCGAATCGATTTCGACCTATCTCGACCTGAGAAAGGACCCCAATACCGGCGCCAATGCAATCAACGTGCTGACCCATTCGGATGAGGATGCCCGGAAGATCGCAGCCAGGCTGACGAAGCTGCCGGAAGTGCTCCGCGTGATGTCGCTGCAGGATTTCGTGCCGGATGATCAGCCGGCGAAACTGAAGCTGATTGCCGAAGGCGCCAAGGAGCTGGGCCCCGCGCTCAATCCGGATTCGATCGATCCGCCGCCGTCCGATCAGGAGAATATCGATGCCCTGAACGAGACGGCAGAGAGCCTGCGCAAGACCGCAGGCGATGCCAAGGGGCCGGGTGCGGACGCTTCGCGGCGGCTGGCCGATGCGCTCACCAAGCTTGCCCAGTCGAATGAGGCGATGCGGAACAAGGTGCAGGCGATCTTCGTCGAGCCGCTCAAGATCATGCTCGATCAGCTCAAGAGCTCGCTGCAGGCGCAGCCTGTGAGCCTGGACAACCTGCCGCCTGACCTGGTGAGGGCGTGGAAGACCAAGGACGGCCTGCAGCGCGTCGAAGCGCTGCCGCGCGGCGATCCCAACGACAATGACACGGTGCGCAAGTTTGCCACCGCGGTGCTCAAGGCCGAGCCCAACGCGATCGGCGGTCCGGTATCGATCCTCAAATCCGGCGAAACCATCGTGCGCGCCTTCATCCACGCCGGGCTGTGGGCGCTGATCATCATCAGCCTGTTGCTCTGGCTTGCCTTGCGGCGGATCGTCGATGTGCTGCTGACGCTGGTGCCGCTACTGGTCGCGGGCGCGGTGACGCTCGAGATCTGCGTGCTGATCGGGCTGCCGCTCAACTTCGCCAACATCGTCGCGCTGCCGCTGATGCTCGGCGTCGGTGTCGCCTTCAAGATCTACTATGTTACGGCGTGGCGCGCCGGCAGAACCAATCTGCTGCAGTCGAGCCTGACACGGGCGATCTTTTTCAGCGCGCTGACCACGGCCACCGCCTTCGGCAGCCTGTGGCTGTCAAGTCATCCGGGCACGGCGAGCATGGGCAAGCTGCTGGCGCTGTCGCTGCTCACCACGCTCGCCGCCGTGCTCTTGTTCCAGCCTGCGCTAATGGGCAAACCGCGCAATATCGGGGAGTAGGCAGATATCCCCGACCGGATCGTTCGGGTGCGCATTCGCCATTTTCTGCCCTGCAGCGGTGTTGTGAGCCGAGCCGGTCGTCCTCGGAGCGGGCGTGGGGGCCGGCTTGATTCGCTTGGCCATGCTATTGGTCGGGCTGCTCGGAATAGGAGGCCCGACCCGCGTCCAGGTTTCGCCGCCGCAGAGGAAGCCGAGCACGCAGCCCTTGATTTCAAGCTGGTCGGAACCGACCGGCTTGATGGTGGAATCGTAGGTTTTTCCGTCCTTGGCGTTGTAAACGTGGCCTTCCCACTCGTCTTCGTCGGGCTTTTTCTTCATGTCGAGCAGGATCGGCATCCCCAAGGTCAGGCGATTACGCAGCGCCGGGTCGGGGTTGTTCTTGTCACGGCCGCCGGGAACTTTCTCCCAGGCCACCACACCCCACATGTTGCCATTGCACTCTGCAACCCGGATGTTGGCAACGCCGTCGGCCACCCGCCAATCGCCGGTCGGATCCGCCGCGAAGGCCGACACAAGTCCTGTTGCCAAAAATATTGCAGAGTATGTTACTGTACGGAGGGTGTTTCGCGGGCAGTGCAACATTCGTCAAACCTGTGCTCTGGAGATGGTCAAATCGTGGGCAAAAAGCCGTATTGGGTGATTTCAGTTGACGAAGCGGCCATCAACCGAAGTAAGTGACCGATGCTATATTCGAATCTAGACGTTTCCGAGATGTTTGTGCACCGCCAGTCGCAGCGGAGTTCCATGCACACCCAACACCTGAACGAGCAACTTGTTCGGGTCCTGAAGACGATTGGATACGACGTCGGGTTTCAGAAAGGGCAGGGCCAGTACCTGTTCGATCGCGACGGCGTCCGCTATCTCGACCTGCTCAGCGGCTTCGGCGTATTTGCGATCGGCCGCAACCATCCGGCGCTGCGCACCGCACTGAAGAGCGTGCTCGACAGTGATCTGCCCAACCTGGTGCAGCTCGACGTCTCCACGCTCGCCGGCGTGCTCGCGGAACGGCTGATCAAGCACGTTCCGTATCTGGACAAGGTGTTCTTCGCCAATTCCGGCGCCGAATGCGTCGAGGCCGCAATCAAGTTCGCCCGCGGCGCCACCGGCCGCCCCGGCATCGTGCATTGCGCGCACTCCTATCATGGCCTGACCTACGGCGCGCTGTCGCTCACCGACGACGCCAATTTCCGTGGCGGGTTCGAGCCGCTGCTGCCCGGGTGCACGTCGATTCCGTTCAACGACCTCGCCGCGCTGGAGAAGGCGCTGTCGTCGCGCCAGATCGCGGCGTTCATCGTCGAGCCGATCCAGGGCAAGGGCGTCAACATCCCGTCGGATGACTTCCTGCCCGGTGCGGCGGCGCTGTGCCGCAAATACGGCACCCTGTTCGTCGCCGACGAGGTCCAGACCGGGCTGGGCCGTACCGGCCGCTTCCTTGCGGTCGAGCACTGGAACGTCGAGCCCGACGTCGTGCTGCTCTCCAAGGCGTTGTCGGGCGGCCACGTGCCGGTCAGCGCGCTGCTCACCCGCAAGCATATCTTCGACAAGATCTTCAACCGGATGGATCGTGCGGTCGTGCACGGGTCGACCTTTGCGAAGAACGATCTCGCAATGGCCGCAGGCATTGCCACGCTGGAAGTGATCGAATCCGAAAAGCTGGTCGAGGCTGCGGCCAAGCGCGGTGCCGAGCTGAAGCTGGCCTTGATGCGCATGGTTCCGGGTTACGAGCTGCTCAAGGAAGTCCGCGGCAAGGGCCTGATGATCGGAATCGAGTTCGGCCCGCCGCAATCGCTGCGGCTGAAGGCGTCGTGGAACGTGCTGGAAAGCGCCAGCAAGGGTCTGTTCTGCCAGCTCATCACCGTGCCGCTGTTCAAGGATCACAAGATCCTGACCCAGGTCTCCGGCCATGGCAGCCATACCATCAAGCTGCTGCCGTCGCTGAACATCACCGAAGACGATTGCAAGTGGATCGAGACGGCGTTCGACAGCGTCATCGCCTCCAGCCACAAGGTGCCGGGCGCGATCTGGTCGCTGGGCAAGACGCTGGTCGACAACGCCGTGCGCAAATCGGCCTGACAGCCGGTCGAGATCATGATCCGATCAGACGGAATCGGATCGTGTTCTCATCTCCTTTGAGCGTGATCGCCGCGCAAACGCGTTCCGCGTTTGTCGCCAGGGAAAACCGGTTTCCACTTTCCGGATCATGCCCTAACCGACCGTATTCGCCTTCAGCGTCGCCTCGAACTTCTCGCCGAATTCGGCAAGTTCGTCCGGGGCAACGTCGCTGACCGCCCAGAACTTCATGCCTTGCGCGCTCCACGTCCTGATGTTGAATCCCTGGATGTGCTCCATCCTCGCCGGGCGCGGTTCGGTATCGGAGGTCCGGGCCACGAACAGGTTGATGATGTGCTGGCGCCGCCGGTACACCACCGCGCCGATCTCGCGCGTGTCGAGATAGTCGAGCCGGCCGCCGATCAGCGTAAAGCCCTGCGCGGTGAGATCGACCACCGGCGGCGAAACATCGAGCTTGCCGTTGAACCAGGGTTTCACCGTGTGCTGGTCGGTGGAGACGACATCGGTGAGATGTCCCGCCTGCAGCGAACGCAGATGCGCCGAAACCACCTCCGACAGCAGGCGCCGGTCGTCGTCCTGTCGCAGCACGATGGCGAAAAGGCCGGTCGCCGCGACCGCCGACAGCGCCGATCCCATCGCAAAGCCCTTGAGCAGCGAGCGGCGGCTCGGCGCGGTCTTTGATTGCGGCAGTGATGCCTCGATCCGCCGGCGCAGCGACAGCGGCGCCGTGTAATGCAGATCGGCATCCCCGACTTGCCGGCTCATCTCGCGATAGGCGGCGAGTTGCGGGGCACAACGCGGGCAGGCGGCGACATGGGCTTCGACCTCGCGTGCATGGCCGGCATCGAGTTCGCCATCGATCAGCGCGTGCAGAAGGATTTCTGCTTCATCGCAAGTCATCTGGATTGCTCCTCATCCGCCATCCAGGCGGTCCGCAGCATGGCGCGGGCGCGCGCGAGGCGGGACATCACAGTGCCGACGGGCACGGCGACGATGTCGGCGATCTCGCGATAGGAAAGGTTGTGAATCTCACGCAGCACGAAAGTCTCGCGGAACGGCTCGGCCAGCGCGGCGATGAGCTCCTGGATGGTCGAGGCATCGCGCCGGCGCAGCAGCTGCGCCTCCGGCGTTTCGTCCGCCTCGTGCCAGAGCGGCTTCTGTCCGGCATCGTCGGGCAGCTCGTCGGTCGTCTTGATCGGTGAATTGGCGCGCCGCGCGAATTCGGCCCGGCAGACATTGCGCAGGATCGCAAACAGCCAGGGCTTCATCGCCGGGCCGCGGTAACCGTCGAAATGTTTCAGCGCGCGCAGAAAACATTCCTGCACCGCGTCTTCGGCATCGCCGGGGTCGCGCAATAGATGGCGCGCGAGCGTGTAGACGTCGTCGAGATAGGGAAGCGCGGTTTCGCGAAAACGCCGCGCCTTCTCGGCATCGTCGTTGGCTTGGATCGGCATCGCCTCTTGCCCGGCCTGTTTGCGTCCGGCCGGCTCGATGCCCGGGCCGGACGCCATTGTGATGCCTTGGATCGGAACGCTATTCAACCTTGATCGTCCCGGTCATGTGCGGATGCAGCGAACAAAAATACTGGTAATCGCCCGCTTTGGTGAAGGTGAAGGAAAAGCTGTTATCGGTGTCCATCGCCTTCGACCGGAATTTCCCCGCAGAGACCACGGTGTGCGGGATGTCGTCGCGGTTGGTCCAGGTCACGGTGTCGCCGACCTTCACGGTGATCGACGCCGGCGAGAAGGTAAAATTGTCGATCGACACCTTCGTTTCCGCAGCGTGGGCGGCGCCGAGCTGCCAGGAGGACATCAGCAGCGCGAGGGCGAGGCGGATGCCGAGCTTGCTAAATCTTGCCGAGATCATCGCCGTCGTCCTCTAGCCCTGCAGCGGCGTGTCGATGATGGCGAGACGTTCTTCGCCGCGCTTGAAGTTGATGCTGGCGACGCCCAGCATGCTGCGCAGCTTGTCGTCGGCGACTTTCATCGGACCGGGCGAGGGCGCCGTGCCCGGCGCCGGTTGCGGGAAGGCGGTCGAGCGTGCGGTGTGGAAGGTGACATTGCCTTCCACCTTCTGCATCACCTGGTGGATATGGCCGTTGAGCACGGTGACCGAACCGAAACCTTTAAGATAGTCCAGCGCCTGCGCGCCGTCCTCGGTGCCCCAGCCCCATTGCGGATATACCGTCCATAGTGGGATATGCGCGAACACGACGATCGGCGTCGATTTCGACCGCCCGTGCAGGTCCTGTTCGAGCCATTCGAGCTGTTCGGCGCCGAGATTGCCGAGGCCTCCGGCCTTGAGATCGACGACATTGACGAGGCCGACGAAGTGAACGCCGTTGGCGTCGAACGAATAATAGCCCGCGCCCTTGGTGCCGCGCCCGTAGCGGTCATGATAGAGCTTGACGTCTTCGTCGAGGAAATCATGCTCGCCCGGCACGTAATGCACGTCGAGCCTGGCCTGCGAAATGATGCGTTCGGCATCGTCGAATTCGGAAGGCTTCGACAGATGGCTGATGTCGCCGGTGTGGATCATGAACGACGGCTTGATCGGCATCGCCTTGATCTTGGCGATGCCTTCTTCCAGCGTACCGAGCGCGTTGGGATTGGCCGGCTTGTCGAAGCCGACATGGCTGTCGCTGATCTGCAGGAAAGTCAGACCGGTTGGCTCGGCCGCGTTGGCCTGCTCCACCAGTCCGAGCGAGCGCGGCACGCCGCCCGCGATGGTCCAAAGCACGCCGGTGCCGGCCCAGGTCATGCATTCCAGCACCTGGCGGCGATTGACGCCGCCTTCATCATGATGGTCGAACCCGCTCATCGCCGATCTCCCTCAAAGCCCCTGATTGGGCCACAAGCGACATGATCGGAACGGCGGTGGATTTATTCCCAGGAAATTTTGGGCAGCCAGGCTGACGCAAACCGCCACGGGGAGCGTCGGCGCAGGGCCTGCATGTCAGTTGAAGCAACTTGGGAGAAGGTTTCCCAAACCTGATGCAGTGGTTTTGGCCCTAGAGAGACTCATGCCGGAACGAGCGCGGTGTTGGCCTTCGGGATCGCTTGCAGGGTGTCCTGCGAAATTCCCAGGTGCTGCATCACCAGTTCGGGAGGAATGTGCCGAAGCCAGTTGTTGAGCGAGATGTCCTGATAATGCGAGGTCTTGAACATCTCGAGAAAGACCAGATCGGCATCCCCGGTGTTTTCGATATAGTGACCAAGCGTCTGCGGGACATAGCCGACATCGCCCGGATTGAAGTCGAGGGTACGGGCGGACGATTTGTTGAAGAAAACCGACATGCGTCCCTTGCCCGCGATATAATACTGCCATTCATTGGCGTTCGGATGCCAGTGCAGCTCGCGCATTGCACCCGGTTTGACGGTGACATGCGCCATCGCGATGTTCTTCGAGACCGGGAATTTGGTTGAATCCACGATCCGAACCTCGCCGCCGCGGTTGGATTTTTGAGGCTGCATGTTCATCATGCGAAAGCTGAAGTCGGACGGGCTGGACTGCCCGGCATTGAGGGCGGCGGCGCGGTCCTGTTCGAGAGGACTGGGCACCGGAGCCTGGAAGATATAATGTCCTTCTGAAGGGATGGACTTGAAGGAGGCGAGGGCGCTTTGCGGCACGCTCCAGTTTTTTGCGACGACCTCCGGAGGAGTATGGATCATCCAGTCCGACAGCAGCGTGGTATTATCCTCGGAGAATTTGCCGTCGTCGAACACGAGCAGAAACTCGCAGCCATCAGGCCCCAACCCCTGCAACGAATGAGGGATGCCGGTCGGGAAGTACCAGAGATCGCCGGCGGTGACGTCATCGACGAATGCGTTGCCGTCGAGATCGACGGCGGTCAGCCGGCAATTGCCGTAAAGCATCAGCGCCCATTCATCCGCTTCGTGCCAGTGCAGTTCGCGGATTCCGCCCGCGGTCAGCCGCATGTTGACGCCGGCGATGTCCTTTGAGATCGGGAAATCATTGACATTGACCTGGCGTGACCAGCCGCCATCCTGGATGTGCCGGTGCATCATCGAGAAAGAGCTCCAGAAGTTCGGCGGCAAGGCGTGGTCGGACGGAGGCGGGAAAAAGGCATCCGGCATCAGCTGCTGCAAAGCCTTGTTTTGCGGCCCTGGATCGCTGCTGCTTGCCTGCTGCTCTGAAGGCTGTGAGACAGCCTGCGCTGCGGCTCGCCGATCGCCGGCAAGGGTTGCGCCCGCCATGGCCGCCGTCGAGGCGCCCAGAAATTTTCGTCGCGAGAACACGCTTCTCAGCATCGAACGTGCCGGCAGAACGGAAAACGGCGCGGCCATAGGCGCTTTCTCCATTGCAATCAACAAAGAACATCAGGATGGGATACGCGTTCCTGAACGGGACGACATCATCTGCCCTCAGGCCAGCGGCACAGCCGGTGGATCTTCGTCACGGTGACAGCCATGTTCTGCAACGCCGCCGTCGGCTTCGACCGGCTCGCCGTCCGCCATGGCCGTGATGTGGACCGGCACCGACCTTGCCGCAGGCGTGTTGCTGCGCTGGTCGCGATGGGCAAGCGGCAACGGCGTTCAGCGCGCCCCAGCCGCCGGCTGGCGCGTTCACGAGTCTGTTGCGGCTGTCTGACAAGTTCGCTTCTCCGGATTGGCGCGGTCAACAACCCGCCAACGTAAGATGCGCACGCTCGGTTCCTATGATGCGGCCCGAACGAATGTTCACATCAGCCGGCATTTCCGGAAGCATATGGGCCGGTTTTTAACCTGGGTTATTCTGACTGTCCCGATGCCACATCCTCGAGCCGCATCGCTCTCAACGTTCCCGCGCATGACGCGGCTTCTGAACTACGGTGAGACGCGGACGCGCCGGAAGGCGGCCAATTTACGGCGCAACCGCTTTGGCAGCCTGTGCCTCGGTGGACGGATGCCGGCCTCGAGTGCCAAGAACAGGAAGAGCATCAGAAGGATTTTTACCGACACGCTTGTCATTTGAAATTCCCCGCTCGAACCATCTTGCCTGATCAGTAGGATCGCGAATTGCCGGGGGATGTTCTTGCTACGGATCAAGATTTTCGGTTCCCGCCCAGGCTGTCGACGAGAGAAAAAATGGCTGAGGTTGATATTTCTCAATCGCCTGTCTGTCATCCACCATAGAGTTTTGAAATTTGGATGCGGATGGCGGTCAGATGGCAATCAACGAGATGAGGCTTGGCTTCACGGTGACGGCGATCCTGCTTTCGCTTTTCGCCGGCTCTCCAGCCTTCGGCGGCACGGACAGCGTGCGCGAAAATAACCTGCCAATCCCGACACTCGCGCCTCTGGTAAGGCGCATCCTGCCAAGCGTCGTTGCGATCAGGGCAATGAAATCGCCGCCCGGCGGACCGATCACGATCGATCCGTCAGGAGGATTTCCGGACGCGCCTCTTCCAGCAAGGAAAAATATGGTTGGCTCGGGAATCATCGTGAGTTCGGACGGACTGGTGGTGACGTGCAATCACGTCATCGAAGGGGCCGATACAGTAACAGCGACACTCTCCGACGGCAGAAATTTCGATGCCAATGTACTTGCCGTCGACAAGGATGCCGATCTCGCCGTGCTGAGGATCGCAGCCACGGGTCTTGCCGCGGTCACCATCGATGACGCCGACGACCTCCAGCCGGGAGATTTCGTGGTAACTCTCGGCAACGCATTGGGGCTCGGCCAAAGCGTCTCGTTCGGGGTGGTCAGCGCTCTGCACCGATCCTATGGCGAAATACGTCAGGCGGACCTTATCGAGATCGATGCCTCTTTGAGGCCGGGTAATTCGGGCGGGCCGCTGGTCGACCTTCGCGGCGATCTGATCGGCGTCAACATGGCGCGTTCCGACGAAACAGGTAGCGAACGTGGATTTGGGTTTGCCGTGCCGGTCAGCCGCCTCCGCTCGATTCTGCTCAACCTTCAGAAGTCCGGCTAGCGTTTTCGAGCGAAGTGGGCGCCGGTCGCGTGAAGAAAACGCGTCAAAACAAAAACCTGGAGCCCGGTTTTGATTCCATCAGAACCGGAAAAGCTTTGGGGACCGAACGCAGGAGGACAACTCCCGGCGCCGGCAGAAACCAGGCGTCAATACCGTTGAGCAAACCAATTCCCGGAGCAGCGCGACTGTCCGGCGCGACCGCTCCAGATGCCGCGGCCGGAGAATTCGGACAACCTGCCGGATCCCCACGCGATCTTCTCACCGACTCTGACCGACGCTCGAACCGCGCCCGACGGTGCGACGCGCCCCCTGAAAGTGCGGATGTTAGGATGGCTGACGTACCCGTTGATGACGTCGACCGTGAAATTGTAGCTGGGATCGCAAGGGCCGCGTCGGGTGACGAAGGTCAGATTCCATGTCCCGTCGAAGCGGGACCTCGCGATGGCCGGAGTTGCAATGCCAAGGAGAATTGCGGCGATCAGACCGAGAATTGATCTTCCAAGGGGCATCCTAATTGAATAGTTCATGACGCTTCCCTCCTTTGCCGAGGCTGCGCTGTAGCCGCTCAATGGCGATCAGCAAGCATCTTATTTGTTGCTCCGCAGCAGCCAATGCGCTGCAGGAGCTGCACCGACATCAATCAGGTGCATCATCCCGGCGGCCGACAAATACGCGAACACCTGGATCATGATCTCGTTTCTTTGTTGGAGCATGATCTTTTCAGGAAACCGGTTTCGCGCCTTTTCTGGATCACGCTCTCAGTTAGCGATCCGCCAAAATCATCTCCGCTCCCTTGTCGGCGATCATCGCGGTCGGGGTGTTGGTGTTGCCGGAGGTGATCGTCGGCATCACCGAGGCGTCGACGACGCGCAGGCCGGCAAGCCCGAAGAAGCGCAGGCGCTCGTCGACCACGGCCATCGGATCGTTGGCGGTGCCCATCTTGGCAGTTCCCACCGGGTGAAAGATCGTGGTGCCGATGTCACCGGCGGCCCTTGCGAGTGATGCATCGTCATCGCCGACCGATGGGCCGGGAAGGAATTCGCTGGGGTGGTAGGGCGCCAGCGCCGGCTGCTTCATCAACCGCCGGGTGGTGCGGATCGCGTCCGCAGCCACCTGGCGGTCTTCGTCGGTCGACAGGTAATTAGGCGCGATCGACGGTTTTTCGTCCGGTTGCGCCGAGCGGATGCGCACGGTGCCGCGCGAGGTCGGCTGCAGGTTGCAGGCGCTGACGGTGATGGCGGGGAAGCGGTGCAGCGGATCGCCGAACTTGTCGAGCGACAGCGGCTGCACGTGGAACTGGATGTTGGCGCGCTCGCGATGCGGATCGGAACGGGTGAAGATGCCGAGCTGCGACGGCGCCATGGTCAGCGGCCCGCGGCGGCGCAAGGCGTAGTCGAGGCCCATCAGGCCACGCCGCGGCAGCGAATAATAGGTTTCGTTCAGGGTGCGGATGCCGTCGACCTTGTAGATCGCCCGCTGCTGCAGATGGTCCTGCAGGTTGCGACCGACGCCGGGGCGATCGATCACGACGTCGATGCCGAGCGGCTTCAGCCAGTCTGCAGGGCCAATGCCGGAACGATGCAGCACCTGGATCGAGCCGATCGCGCCGGCGGACAGGATCACTTCGCCCTTGGTACGGGCTTCGACCATCTGGCCGTTCTGAATGAAGCGGACGCCGACCGCGCGGCCGTTCTCGACGACCAGGCGGTCGACCAGCACGTTCTTTTCCAGCCGCAGATTGGGCCGGTTCAGCACCGGTTTGAGAAAACCGCGCGCCGACGACCAGCGCCGGCCGCGCTTCTGGTTGACGTGGAAATAGCCGACGCCTTCGTTGTCACCGGTGTTGAAATCCGGGACCTTCTTGATCCCCATTTCTTCCGCAGCGGCGCCGACAGCGTCGAGGACGGCCCAGGACAGCCGCGGCGCCTCGATCCGCCAGCCGCCGCCGATGCCATGATGTTCGCCGGCGCCGAGGAAATGATCCTCCAGCCGCTTGAACACCGGCAGCACATCGTCGTAGCCCCAGCCGGCGAGGCCGAGCTGGCGCCAATGGTCGTAATCGGCCGCCTGTCCGCGCATCGAGATCATCGCATTGATCGCCGAGCAGCCGCCGATCACCTTGCCGCGCGGATAGGCCAGTGACCGACCGTTGAGGCCGGCTTCCGGCTCGGTCCTGAACATCCAGTCCGAGCGCGGATTGCCGATCGCAAAGAGATAGCCGACCGGAATGTGGAACCAGATCCAGTTGTCGTTGCCGCCCGCTTCCAGGATCAGGACGCGATTGCTGGAATCCGCCGACAGCCGGTTGGCGACGATACAGCCCGCCGTTCCCGCGCCGACGATAATGTAATCAAAATCACCTTGTAACTGCGTCATAAGTAGTCACCACCGTGCAGCCGCTCAGGCCATGATCCGGAAAGTGGGTAGCGGTTTTCCGAAAAGACCATGCTCAAACAAAGAGATGAGATCACGATCTGATTCAACCTGATCAGATCATGATCTAGGCAATCAGATAGGCCATAGGGCTGCCTGCTGTACAGCGAGAGTGTTGGGCCGATCCGCAACGGCATGCTAGAGAAGGAGTTCGTGTTTTCCGCAGTCCATTTCGCCGTTAGTCGAGAGCTTTCATGCCAATCATCAATCGTGTCGCCGATCTGCAACCGGAAATTCAAGCCTGGCGCCGGGATATCCATGAGCATCCTGAGCTGCTGTATGACGTTCACCGCACTGCAGCATTCGTGGCCGATCGGTTGCGGGAATTCGGCTGCGATGAAGTCGCCACCGGCCTTGGACGCACCGGCGTCGTCGGCGTCATCAAGGGCCGCAAGACCGCCGGCAATGGCGAAGCCAAGGTGATCGGGCTTCGCGCCGACATGGATGCGCTGCCGATCGAGGAGGCGACCGATCTTCCTTACGCCTCGAAGACACCGGGCAAGATGCATGCCTGCGGTCATGACGGCCATACTGCGATGCTGCTGGGCGCGGCGCGTTACCTCGCCGAGACCCGCAATTTCGCCGGCGATGCGGTCGTGATCTTCCAGCCCGCGGAGGAGGGCGGGGCCGGCGCTGCCGCCATGATCAAGGACGGCCTGATGGAGCGGTTCGGCATCGAGCAGGTCTATGGCATGCATAACGGCCCGGGCCTTCCGCTCGGCTCGTTTGCGATCCGCACCGGGCCGATCATGGCCGCCACCGATGCGATCGATATCCGGATCGAGGGGCTCGGCGGTCACGCCGCGCGGCCGCATAAATGCATCGATACCGTGCTGGCCGGTGCGCAGCTGATCACCTCGCTGCAGTCGATCGTGTCTCGCACCGTCGATCCGCTCGATTCCGCTGTCGTCTCGGTTTGCGAATTTCACGCCGGCAACGCGCGCAATGTGATTCCGCAGATCGCCGAGTTGAAGGGCACCGTTCGCACCCTGACGCCGGAGACGCGCGAATTGGTGGAGAAGCGGGTGCGCGAGGTCATTGCCGGCGTGGCGCAGATGACGGGCACCAAGATCGACCTGATCTACGAGCGCGGCTATCCCGTCACTGTCAACCATGCGGCGCAGACGGCGTTCGCCACCCAGGTGGCCAAGGAGGTCGCCGGCGAGGCCAACGTCCATGAGGCGCCGCCGATGATGGGCGCGGAGGATTTCGCCTACATGCTGGAGGCGCGGCCGGGTGCGTTCATTTTCTGCGGCAATGGCAATAGCGCCGGGCTGCACCATCCGGCCTACAATTTCAACGACGAGGCGATCGTCTACGGCACCTCGTACTGGATCAAGCTGGTCGAGAACATGCTGGCGGCGTGAGCCGCTGGCGGGTCATGCGTATCGCTGACGCAATGCATGAAAAAGCAATCCAGACCTCAGCCGTCATTCCGGAGCGTCCGATGGACGAGTCCGGAATCCATCGACCCACGCAATCCGCGGCCTGATGGATTCCGGGCTCGCGCTGCCGCGCGTCCCGGAATGACAGGGTAGTCAAAACAAGAAGGCCCGCGCCTTTTCACGCGGGCCTTTCGATTTTCGGGAGGTCTCGCTGCTCTCAGAAAATCCTGGAGAAGATCAGATACAGCAGGCCGGAGATCAGCATCGCGGCCGGCAGCGTCAGCACCCAGGCCAGCGCGATGTTGCGGATCGTCGACCATTGCAGCCCTGACCCGTTCGCGGCCATCGTGCCGGCGATGCCGGACGACAGCACATGGGTGGTCGAAACCGGCAGGCCGTAACCATCGGCCGCTGCGATGGTCGCGGCGGCGGTGATTTCGGCGCAGGCGCCCTGGGCGTAGGTGAGATGGGTCTTGCCGATCTTCTCACCGACCGTGATGACGATGCGCTTCCAGCCGATCATCGTGCCGAGGCCGAGCGCGATCGCCACAGCGATCTTCACCCAGGTCGGGATGAACTTGGTGGCGCCATCGAGCGAGCCCTTGTAGGCGTTGAGGGTGGCGACGTCGGCGCTGCTGAGCTCGGCCTCCTTGTCCTTCATCAGGAAGCGAAGGGCTTCGGACACCAGGTACATGTCGTTGCGGGTATTGCCGACGAGGCCGGATGGAAACTTCGCCAGCGATCCATATTGATGGACCTGATTGCTGATGTCGCGGACCAGCACGGCCAGCGACGGGAAGGTGCCCTCGTTGATCTGATGTTCCGCAACATAATGGGTCACGGCCGGACGCGGATCGCCGATCACGTTGTAACCCGCAGCCTTGCTTTCGATGACCTTGCTGGCGGCCTCGGAGTTGGCGGTGAACTGCGCGATCTGGCTTTCCGGCAGCGCGCGGTTGAGCGCATAGGCGGTCGGCACGGTGCCGATCAGGATCAGCATGATCAGGCCCATGCCCTTCTGGCCGTCATTGGAGCCGTGGAAGAAGCTGACCAGGGTACAGGTGAGGATCAGGATGCCGCGGATCCACCACGGCGGCGGCTGGTCGCCATGCGGCTCACCGAACAGCGCCGGCGTGACGCGGGCGAGCACGGCGCGGAGGACGTATAGCAGCACGGCAGCGAGCACGAAGCCGAACAGCGGCGAGAACAAGAGCGCCTTGCCGATGCCGATCGCCTGCGACCAGTCGACGCCGGAAGTGCCGCTGCGGCCGCGCAGGAGCGCATTGGTGATGCCGACACCCATGATCGATCCGATCAGGGTGTGCGAGCTCGAGGCCGGCAGGCCGAAATACCAGGTGCCGACGTTCCAGATGATCGCCGCGATCAACAACGCGAACACCATGGCGAAGCCGGCGCTGGAGCCGACCTGCAGGATCAGCTCGACCGGAAGCAGCGACACGATGCCGAAGGCGACCGCGCCGCTCGAGAGCAGAACGCCGAACAGATTGAACAGGCCCGACCAGACCACGGCGAAATTGGCCGGCAGCGAGCGGGTATAGATCACCGTGGCCACCGCATTGGCGGTGTCATGGAAGCCGTTGACGAATTCGAAGCCGAGCGCAATCAAAAGCGCAACGAACAGCAGGATGTAGGGCACGTAGGACGAGACCCTGGTGCCGGTCGCGTTGATGTCGGAATAAATGCTGTAGGCGACGAACAACATCCCCGCCGCCACAACACCCATATAAATAATGCCCTGCAGCGGATTAACGCCGCGATCGAGATCGGGGCCTTTCTTGGAGGCAGGCTCAATCGAGCCGGGTAACGCAACATCGCTCATGGCAAATTTCTCCAAAATCCGATGCTCGAACTTTGCTTTAGGCATGTGACAACGACGTGAAGTGGCCGCGAAAGTCCTGTGTTCAGGCTGCGGCAATGCCGGGCGGTGCCGTCTGGAACAGGCGTGCTGCCTTATGCGGCCTTCTTATTTGAAACTAATAAGGATCACGCACTCCCGCTCGACATGCGCGGAAGCGATATGCGGTATTTAGTTGCAACCTGGAAAGCGGAACCTCGCAGCGCCTCCGGATATCGGGAGGGAATGAGAGGTCTAAGCCGCGTTTGCGATTTTCTTCAACGCCGCGGCTGCGATTTTCAGATCGTCGACGAAGCGCTGATATTCGCGCAACTTCGACTCCTCGTCCGGCACCCGCAGCAGATAGGAAGGGTGTACCGTCACCAGCGCCTTGACGCCGTCCTCGAGTTCGATCAGGCGGCCTCGGTTCTTGTTGATCGGCGTGATCTTGCCGAGCACGCCCTGGGCCGCTGTCGCGCCCATCGCCACCACCAGCGCCGGCTGGATCGACGCCAGCTCGCGCTCATACCATTGCCGGCATGCCGCGATCTCCGGCGTGCTCGGTTTCTGATGCAGCCTGATCTTGCCGCGCGGTACGAACTTGAAATGCTTCACCGCGTTGGTGACATAGGCCTTGCGGCGGTCGATGCCGGCCTCCTTGAGGGCGCGGTCGAGCATCTGCCCGGCCGGCCCGACGAACGGCTTGCCGGCGAGATCTTCCTTGTCGCCGGGCTGCTCGCCGACCAGCATGATCTGGGCGGTTTGCGGACCTTCGCCGAACACGGTCTGCGTCGCATTGCGCCATAGCGGGCAGGCGTGGCAATTGGCGGCTTCCTCGCGCAGCGCGGCGAGGCTTTCGGCGGCATGGGGGCGTTTCATCGATGGCTCCGGCCGTTTCTGCGGCTTGTGCGGTTCGGTCGCCGCAGTGGCGATCATTTCGCCGGCCGTACGTTCCGCGCCGGCGATCAGGGGTTTAATCATCGAGGCTTCCGGTAGGTTCCGCCAGTATTTCTTTGGCATTTCCGCCTGCATGGCTTTCACTTTCAGCCGAGCCGGGTTGAAGATGCTGGCGTAATAGCGCCGCCAGGTTTCCTCCAGCCGGTCTTCGGCCGGCGCCTCGGCCTTGGCGACACCCGGCGTGAACGACACCCGGTGGCCGTCCCAATGCGCGCAGAGGTCAGGTGTCAGGATCGACCAGGGCATGTCGGCAAAACGGCTGGCAAAGAAGGGGGCGGCCAGTTCGACGATGTGATGCTCCGGCTCGAACCAGGCGACGTAATGCGACTCCCGCCCGCGCCCGACTTCGCGGAAGCGGACAAAGGCGTGCATCTTGTGCTCGTCGCGGCGCACCGCCTTGGCCATCGCCGTGACCTTCGCCACGTCCGGATCGGTTGCGACCTCGAGCAGATCGTGGTCACTGCGCAACCGCCACAGCAGCCGGTAGAGCAGGGCGAAGCGCTCGCGATCGCGATGCAGGATCGCGGTCTGCGCGAGGTCGACGAATTTGGCCGGCACGTTGAAGGTCCCTGACGCGTTCTCGGGCGCGGAAAGGTCGAGGATGTCCGCCAGCAGCTCCGGCTCGCTGCCACGCACGGTCCAGATCACCTCGGATGGAGGCACCTGGTTCAGCGCAAGGGCGCGTGCCGCCTTACGCCAGCCGTCGAAATCGGTCTCGCCGTCGAGGGTTATCAGAAGCATTAAAAGCCAAATCCAAGCTGCTTCGCTTTCGGCTTGAACCGTTCCGCCAATTGCGCGTGATCCAATATATGGCGCTGCGGCCGGTGGTCGCTGAGCACGATGAAGGGCAGCGCCTTGGCTTTGGGAATGTTCAGCCGTTCAAGATCCGCGAGGCGGATGGAGGTGAGGCGGCGGGTGGCGATGATACGGTCGACCGCCTTGGTGCCGAAGCCGGGCACCCGCAGCAATTCCTCGCGGCTGGCGCTGGCGACATCAAGCGGGAAACGGTCGCGGTGCCGCAGCGCCCAGGCGAGCTTGGGATCGATATCGAGCGGCAGCATGCCTTCCGCCTGCTCGACGATTTCATCCGCCTCGAAGCCGTAGAACCGCATCAGCCAGTCGGCCTGATAGAGCCGGTGCTCCCGCACCAGGGGCGGCGCGGCCAGCGGCAAGGCGCGGCTGGCATCGGGGATCGGGCTAAAGGCGGAATAATAGACCCGCCTGAGCCTGTAGGAGCCGTAGAGGTTGGCGCTGGTGGCGAGGATGGCCTGATCGGTGGCGGCATCGGCGCCGACGATCATCTGCGTACTTTGTCCTGCCGGCGCAAAGCGCGGCGGCCTTGTCTTCGTGACCGCCTTGCCGGCTTCTTCGGCCTCGTCGAGCTTGAGGCGCAGCCGGCCCATGGTACGGCGGATCGCGCGTCCGTCCTTTTCCGGCGCGAGTTTCGCGAGACTCGTTTCCGAGGACATCTCGATATTGATGCTGAGCCGGTCGGCATATTTGCCGGCTTCCGCGATCAGCGCATCATCGGCGTCCGGTATCGTCTTCAGATGGATGTAGCCGCGGAAGTGGTGCTCCTCGCGCAGCTTGCGCGCCACGCTTACCACCTGCTCCATGGTGTAGTCGGCGCTGCGGATGATGCCGGAAGAGAGGAACAGTCCCTCGATGTAATTGCGGCGATGGAAGTCGAGCGTCAGCTTCACCACCTCGTCGATGGTGAAGCGCGCCCGCGGCACGTTGCTGGAAGAACGGTTGACGCAATAAAGGCAGTCGTAATGGCAGGCGTTGGTCAGCAGGACCTTTAGCAGCGAGATGCAGCGGCCGTCCGGCGCATAGGAATGACAGATGCCCATGCCGGGCGCGGTCGAGCCCATGCCCTTGCCGTCGCGGCTGTCCCGCTGCTCGGTGCCGCTGGAAGCGCAGGAAGCGTCATATTTCGCGGCATCGGCCAGGATTTCCAGCTTGCGTTGCACATCCATTCCCTAATCCCTTTGATTTTATTCGAGAATCTTCGCGGTCGCCAATTCGATTGACTCCGCGGGCCCGGTTAGCTTTATATTAGAACATATCATGAACAAATGAGCCAGCTTCGAGTTCATTCGAAATCAAGCTGGCCCCATCTTCAAAGGAAGCGGCGCATGATCGAGCGCGATCAGCAAAAGTGGACGCCGGTTTTGCGTTCGATCGCGCTCGTTTTTTATTAAGAGGCGCATGATCATGTCGCCAAACCGCTCACACTTTGGCGGATCATGCGCTGCACGCATGAGCATGCTTGCGACGTTGCGCGGCCGGATCGAGCGCCTCGAGACGCATGACGGCGCGCATTGTCTCAACCGGGTCGCGCTCGGCCATGCCGGCGTCGACACGATGCTGCAGGGCGGCCTGGCAAGAGCGGCCGTGCATGAGGTGTTCGCTGCCGGCCACCAGAGTGCCGCCGCCACGGGCTTCATCTCCGGCCTGGCCGGCCGGGTCACGGCGCGGCGTCCCCTGGTCTGGGTGCGTCAGGATTTTACCGAAATTGAATCGGGAGCGCTGTCGATGAGCGGGCTGGCCGAGTTCGGGCTCGATCCGCGCTGCCTGGTGACGGTGCGCGCCACCGATATCGAGCAGGCCTTGCGCACGTCAGCCGATGCGCTGGCCTGCGACGCGGTCGGCGCCGTGGTGCTGGAGGTCTGGGGCGAGAGCAGGCAGCTCGACCTCGTCGCCTCCCGCAAGCTGACGCTGGCGGCGCAAGCCTCCGGCGTCACTTGTCTCGTGCTGCGCGTCGCAGCCACGCCGTCACCTTCGACCGCGGAGACCCGATGGGTTGTGCGCGCGGCACATTCGCCGCCAGTAGGCATCGAGACCGCGTGGGGCGCGCCCAGGTTCGATGTTGAACTTGTTCGCAATCGTCACGGCCTTATCGGCCGATGGATCATGGAATGGAAATGTGATGAGTGCCTTTTCAGCGAACCAGCGACGTATCCTCAGCCTGTGGCTGCCGCGCCTGTCCACCGACCGCATCAGGCGCCAGCGCGAGGCATCTTTGAGAAAGGCGCACGGCGCGCCGGCTGAAGCGATCTCTCCCAACACGAGCGGTCAGCTCTCTCCCCCCTTGTGGGGGAGAGGTGGAGAGGGAGGTGCCACGAACACCAGTGCTTGCGGCTCACCCCCCTCCCTAGCCTCGAGAGCGAGCTTTGCTCGCCTCGGACCCCACAAGGGGGGAGGGAACGACAGTGCCGCGCCGATTGAAGTTATCTCTCACGATAAAGCTGTCTCTCACGACTCGGGCGGTCAGCTCCCTCTCCCGCCTGCGGGGGAGGGTTGGGGAGGGGGCAAGCCGGAAACGCCGGAGTTCGCTCGCCTCGGACCCCGCAAGGGAGGAGGGAACACCACCGGCGACGCGCCCATGATCGTCGTCGCCAAAGAGAACAACGCGCTGCAGATCTGTGCGCTGGATGATGCCGCGGCCCGTCTCGGTCTTGAGGTCGGCCTGCCGCTGGCCAATGCCCGCGCGATCTGTCCTGAGGTCGAGGTGTTCGATGCCGATGAAGCTGCCGACGCCAAACTATTGAATGGCATCGCCGACTGGTGCGACCGCTTCACGCCGCTGGTGGCGCTCGATCCGCCGCATGGCCTGTTTCTCGACATCACCGGCTGTGCCCATCTGTTCGGCGGCGAGGCGAGACTGATGCAGCAATTGTGCAGCGTGATGACGGCGCAAGGCTTTGCCGTGAGTGCCGCGATCGCCGGCACCTCTACTTGCGCGCGGACGCTGCGCAATCATGTCCATGGCCGCATCATCGGTGAGGGCGGGGAAGCCGAGGCGGTCAGCTCCTTGCCGGTATTCGCGCTCGGCGCCGATGACGCCATTATCCGCGGCCTGCGCCGCGCCGGTCTCAAGACCATTGGCGATGTCGCCGCGCGCGGCCGGCATGAGATCACCGCACGCTTCGGCGCCCGCTTCACCACCTTGCTGGAGCATGCGCTGGGACAGGGCGATGCGCCGATCAGCCCTCGCAAGCCGCCGCCGGATTTCATCGTGGAGAAGCGCTTTGCCGAGCCGGTGGCGACCGATCAGGTGATCCTGGCAAGCCTGTCGCGGCTGGCGGCAACACTGGTCGCCACCATGGAGAAGCAGGGCAAGGGCGCGCGGCGGCTGGAAGCGGGCTTCTTCCGCACCGACGGCGTGGTGCGCGGAATCGTGGTCGACACCGGGCGGCCGGTGACGCGCGCTGAAATCATCGACCGCCTGTTTCGCGAGCGGCTCGATGCCCTCAGCGATCCGCTTGATCCCGGCTTCGGCTTCGATCTGATCCGCCTGTCCGCCGGCCGCACCGAGATCGTGGTGCAGCAGCAGCGCGATCTCGACGCCCATGTGCATGACGGCGACGAACTGTCGGCGCTGATCGACCGCATCGCCGCGCGCATCGGGGGCAAACGCGTGGTGGTCTATCTGCCGCAGGACAGCCATATTCCCGAATGCGCGGTATCGGCAGAACCGGCGCAGCATCATCTGACCGCGGCGATGCAGGCGGCGTGGCCGGCGCGGGCCGAGGGCGAACCGCCCTTGCGTCCGCTGCGGCTGTTCGAAACACCGGAGCCGATCAAGGTGCCGTTCGCGACGGTGCCGGACGGGCCGCCGCATCATTTCACCTGGCGGCGGGTCGAGCATCAGGTGGTCCGGGTCGAGGGTCCCGAACGCATCGCGATGGAATGGTGGAAGCAGGACGGCGCGGTGCTGACGCGCGACTATTTCCGCATCGAGGACGAGCAGGGCCTGCGCTTCTGGATCTATCGCGACGGGCTTTACAGCGAACTGGTCGACAAACAGGGCAGGCCCGTTCCGGCCAGCTGGTTCGTGCATGGATTATTCGCATGACGGCTGTTCGCAAGACCGGTCCTGGCGGCATTGAGCCAATGCCTGACTATGCCGAGGTCGGCATCACCACGAATTTTTCCTTCCTGCGCGGCGGTTCGGACCCACGCGCCTATGTGCATCAGGCGAGCCTACTGCGTCTTCCCGTGATCGGGATCGCCGATCACAACACGCTGGCCGGGGTAGTGCGGGCTTACAAGGAACTCGAAAACCCGGAAGTGAAGCACAAGCCGAAACTCCTGATCGGCTCACGTCTGGTCTTCATCGACGGCACGCCGGACATTCTGGTCTATCCGCGCGACCGTGCGGCTTACGGGCGGCTGTGCCAGTTGCTGACCCGCGGCAAGCGCGGCATCGATGCCGAGAAGGTCGAGAAGGGCGAGTGCCGTCTCAGGCTCGGCGATCTCCTCGAATTCGCCGAAGGTCAGCTTCTGGTCCTGGTGCTGCCGCACCGTTATGACGCGGCCGCCGCCCTGAAGCTGCTGGAGCGGTTGAAGCAAAGTCCTGCCGATGGCGTATGGCTTGCGGCAAGCCTGCTCTACCGCGGCGATGACCGGCGTCGTCTGGCCCGGCTGCATCATCTCGCTGCAACATCAGGCGTGCCGCTGCTTGCCACCAACGAGGTGCTCTACCATCATCCCGCACGCCGGCCGCTGCAGGACGTCCTCACCTGCATCCGCGAGAAGACCACGATCGCGGCGATCGGCAAGCGCCTGGAGGCCAATGCGGAGCGCTATCTCAAGCCCCCAGGCGAAATGGCGCGGCTGTTTCGCGATGTGCCGGAGGCAATCGCGGAGACCATGCGCTTTGCCGGCCGCATCGAATTTTCGCTGGATCAGCTAGGCTATCAATATCCGGATGAGCCGGTGCCGCCGGGCAAGACCGCGCAGCGTCATCTGGAAGACCTGACCTGGGCCGGTGCGCATAAAAGGTTTCCGATCCGGATCGCACCGAAAACAAAAAAGGTCCTGCACAAGGAATTGCGCCTGATCAGGAAGCTCAACTACGCGCATTATTTTCTCACTGTCCACGACATCGTGCATTACGCGCGCAGCCAGAACATCCTGTGCCAGGGCCGGGGATCGGCGGCCAACTCCGCCGTCTGCTACGTGATCGGCATCACCTCGGTCGATCCGACCAAGGTCGACCTCCTGTTCGAGCGCTTCATCTCCAAGGAGCGGCTGGAGCCGCCGGATATCGACGTCGATTTCGAACATTCGCGGCGCGAGGAGGTGATGCAATATGTCTATCGCCGCTACGGCCGCCATCGCGCCGCGATCATCGCAACCGTGATCCATTATCGTCCGCGCAGCGCCATCCGCGATGTCGGCAAGGCGCTGGGGCTGACGGAGGATGTCACCGCGGCGCTGGCCGATACCGTGTGGGGAAGCTGGGGCACGGGCCTCAGCGAGATGCAGGTGAAGCAGGCCGGGTTAGATCCGCAAAATTCCATGGTCGAGCTTGCGGTGGCGCTTGCCACCGAGCTGATCGAATTTCCCCGCCACCTGTCGCAGCATGTCGGCGGCTATGTGCTGACCCAGGACCGGCTCGACACCTATGTACCGATCGGCAATGCCGCGATGGACGACCGCACCTTCATCGAATGGGACAAGGACGATGTCGATGCGCTGAGCATGATGAAGGTCGACGTGCTGGCGCTGGGCATGCTGACCTGTATCCGCAAATGCTTTGACCTGATCGACAATCACAAGGGCAAGCGCTACGAGCTGGCCACCGTCCCGCAGGACGATGAAAAAGTCTACGATATGCTGTGCCGCGGCGAATCGCTCGGCGTGTTCCAGGTCGAGAGTCGCGCGCAGATGAACATGCTGCCGCGCCTGAAGCCGCGCACCTTCTACGATCTCGTCATCGAAGTCGCGATCGTGCGGCCGGGGCCGATCCAGGGCAACATGGTGCATCCCTATCTGAAGCGCCGCAAGCTGGATCCCGCCACGATCGAATATCCTTATCCCAAAGGCGGCGACAGGAACGAATTGCGCAACGTACTGCACAAGACGCTCGGCGTGCCGCTGTTCCAGGAACAGGCGATGCGGATCGCGATCGAGGCGGCGAAATTCACCGCCGAGGAGGCCAACGGCCTGCGCCGCTCGATGGCGACCTTCCGCAATCTCGGCACCATCGGCAAGTTCGGTGACAAGATGGTCGGCAACATGATCGCGCGCGGCTACGATCCCAAATTCGCCCATGCCTGTTTTGAGCAGATCAAGGGTTTCGGCAGCTACGGCTTTCCGGAGAGCCATGCCGCGAGCTTTGCCCAGCTCGTCTATATCTCGTCATGGCTCAAGCATCATCACCCCGATGCCTTCTGCTGCGGGCTTTTGAACTCGCAGCCGATGGGCTTCTATGCGCCGGCGCAGATCGTCGGCGATGCCCGCAAGAACGGCGTCGAGGTACGCGAGATCGATGTCTCCTATAGTTTTGCGCAAAATACGCTGGAGCAGGGCGGCGGAAAATATTGCGCCGTCCGCCTCGGTTTCCGCCAGATCGATGGATTCAAATGGATCGATCCGGATGAGGTCAGGCTGAAGCAAATTCAGGCGTCATTTCGGGGCGGGTCACGAGTAGAATCCCATTCGGTCGATCGCGAAGGGATTGCGCTCCCTCTCCCGCTTGCGGGCGAGGGTCGGGGTGGGGGTGTCGCCTCGATTGACGCTCATTGCGTGAAGAGCGTTTCCCCCACCCGTATCGCATCTTGCGAGGCGATACGGCCTCCCCCGCAAGCGGGAGAGGCGAAGAACGACTGGGCCGAGCGCATCGTCGCCGCGCGGCAGCGTCGTCCGTTCACCTCGCTGGAGGATTTTGCCCGCGACACCGGCCTGCCCAAGCGTGCGCTGATCCTGCTCGCGGACGCCGATGCGTTCCGTTCCCTCGGGCTCGATCGCCGCGAGGCGTTGTGGCAGGTGCGGCGCCTGCCGGACGACAAGCCGCTGCCGCTGTTCGAAGTGGCGATCGCGCGCGAGCAGCCCGACGAAAACGCCAAACCACTGCCGCTGATGCCGCTGCCGGAGCAGGTGGTCGCCGACTATCAAACCATCCGCCTGTCGCTGAAGGGCCATCCCATGCAGTTCCTGCGGCCGATGTTTTCACGCGGAGGCGTCGTCGCCTGTAGCGAGATTTCTCATCGCAACGACAAAAAGCGCGTGCGCTGTGCCGGCGTGGTGCTGGTGCGGCAGCATCCGGGCAGTTCCAAGGTCATCTTCATGACGCTGGAAGACGAAACCGGCATTGCCAATATCGTGGTGATGCCGAAGGTGATGGAGCAGTTCCGCAAGGAAGTGATGGGGGCTCGGCTGGTCCTGATCGAAGGCTACATCCAGAGCAGCCCGGAAGAAGTGACGCACCTCGTCGCCGAACGCATGTTCGACCGCTCGCAGGATCTGATCGGCCTTGCCAATGACGCGCTCGGCCGCCGCCATGCCGTGCCGGCCGACCCCGAGCCGATGAACGATGATCGCCGCGAACATCTCGACCATCCCGCGCAGAAAATCCGCCATCCGCGCAATGTCCGCATCCTGCCGCGATCAAGGGATTTTCATTAAATAGGAGCATTGAAAATAAGAGCATTGAGCCTTACGCGCCGTCATACCCGTGAAAACGGATCGATCGCAGCCATTGCAACTCCTCCCGTGGCGGGGCTAGAGCTTTTAAAGATTTAAGCAAGAGCAGGCATCATGCAAAGTCCGAGGGAAGTTCTCGCAGAGATCTGGACCGCCGGCGGCGGCGATGTCTCTGCGCTCGACCATGTCACGCTGACCGGCGAGGAACCGCAACTGCCTTCGACCTTCCGTGTCGGTGCGGCGGCGCAGGCGAGCATCGCCGCGGCCGGACTGGCGGCAGCGGAGATCTGGAAACTGCGCAACGGCCAATCGCAGAACGTTGCCGTCGACATCACGCATGCGCTGGTCGAATTCCGCAGCGAGCGATATCTGCGGCTCGATGGCAAGCCGCCGCCGCCGGCCTGGGATGCGATCGCCGGCGTCTACCGGACCGGTGATCAACGCTTCGTCCGGCTGCACACCAACTTCCCGCATCATCGCGATGCCGTCTGCAGGGTGCTGAATTGCAGGCCGGAGCGCGAACAGGTGCAGGCGGCGCTGATGCAGTGGGATGCCGAGCCGTTTGAGAGCGCGGCCTACGCGGCAGGCGGGGTGGTGGCGATGATGCGCTCCCACGATGAATGGTCGGCCTTGCCGCATGCCAGGACGCTCGCCGAACTGCCGCTGCTCTCGATCGAGAAAATCGGCGAGGCCGCGCCCAGACCTTGGCCGCAAGGCGATCGTCCGCTCGCAGGCCTGCGCATGCTGGATTTGTCGCGTGTCATCGCCGGTCCGGTTGCCGGCCGCACCCTTGCGGCCCACGGCGCCGATGTCATGCTGATCTCGGGGCCGGATCTGCCGTCGATCCCCTGGCTTGCGATCGATACCGGCCGCGGCAAGCTGACAAGCTTTGTCGAGTTGAAGAGCGGGCAGGGGCGCGAGGTCCTGCGTGATCTGCTGGCGCAGGCGGATATTTTTTCGCAAGGCTATCGCCCGCGTTCGCTCGCGGCGCTCGGATTTTCGCCCGAGGACGCGGCACAGATCAGCCCCGGCATCGTCTACGTCTCGCTGTCGGCCTATGGCCATGCCGGGCCCTGGGCGGAACGCCGCGGCTTCGACTCGCTGGTGCAGACCGCGACCGGCTTCAACCACGCCGAAGGCCAGGCCGCCGGCATCGATGGTCCCAAGGAATTGCCGGCCCAGGTGCTCGATCACGCCTCCGGCTATCTGATGGCGTTCGGCGCCATGATGGCGCGGGTGCGGCAGTCGCGCGAGGGCGGCAGCTGGCATGTCCGGGTCTCGCTGGCCCAGACCGGACGCTGGCTGTGGAATCTGGGCCGCATCGCCGACGGCCTTGCGGCGAGCGAGTTCGGGCCCGACACGGTGGAGCGCTTCCTCGAACAGCTTCCGTCAGGTTTGGGTCAGCTTCGTTCGGTAAGACATTCGGCAGTGTTGTCGAAAACGCCGGCGTTCTGGGAACGGCCGGCGATGCCGCTCGGCAGTCATCCCGCGCAATGGCCGGCGCGGATATGACCGCTCAGCCGCGGCTCGCGGAATTTTCACTAAAGTCCGGCGTTTTTGGCGTTTTTAGTCTGTTTGAAACATCAAATGGGCACTATTAGCGTAGCCAAGAGGCGGCCGACGGCCGAATCATCGCCGATATGACCGGAACCTATGCCGCCAGAATTTAACAAGCAACTCCAGCCTCTTAACCGGAAGCAAATGGCCGTGGGCGCGGCCGCTCTTCTGGTTCTTGGCGCGGCTCTTTACGGCTTCCTGCATTTTGGCGGCGAAGCGCCGAAGGTGAATTCGGACATATCGAGCCAGTCCCGCAACGAGTCGACCTACAAGCCGACGCCCAGCGAATGGGCCAGCCTGACCATTGAGCCGGTCGCCGAGCGGACCTTCAGGGCTGAGCATGTCACCGAAGGCAAGGTTGCGGTCGACGAAGATCGCTCGACGCCGGTCTTTTCTCCATATACGGGCCGCGTGGTCAGACTGCTGGTCAAGCCCGGCGACACCGTCAAGCAGGGCCAGCCCTTGTTCGTCATCGAGGCCGCCGACACGGTGCAGGCGCAGAATGATTTCATCACCGCGCTCACCGGACTGAACAAGGCGAAATCGGCGCTGGATCTTGCGCAGTTGCAGGACACGCGCGCCAAGGATCTGTTCGAGGGCAAGGCGGTTCCGCAAAAGGACTATGAACAGGCACAGGCCACTTTCGTCCAGGCGCAGAATGACATGCGCTCGGCGAAGACGGCGCTCGAGGCTGCGCGAAACAAGTTGAAGATCCTTGGCTTCAGCGACGAGGCGATCAAGGCTTTCCAGGAGAAGGGCACGCTTGATCCGGACACCACCGTGTTCTCGCCGATCGCCGGCACCGTGGTGCAACGGAAGATCGGCCCCGGCCAATATATCAGCTCCGGCGCCAGCGATCCCGTCTATGTGATCGGCGACCTCTCGGAAGTCTGGCTCATCGCCTTTGTCCGCGAGAGCGATGCCTCGGTCGTCTCGGTGGGGCAGGATGTCTCCTTCACGGTGCTGTCGCTGCCGTCGCATCCGTTCAAGGCGCATATCGATTACGTCGCTGCCGCGATCGATCCCAACACCAGAAGGCTGCTGGTGCGCGCCACCGTGGACAACAAGGAAGGGCTGCTTAAGCCGGAGATGTTCGCCAACGTCACGATCTATTCAGGCGGAGACCGCAAGGCCGTCGGCGTGCCGAAGGAAGCGCTGATCTATGAGGGCGAGCGGGTTCATATCTGGGTCGCCCATGACGACAAGTCGATCGAGCTGCGCCAGATCAAGACCGGCCTGACCAACGGCAACCTCGTCGAAGTCGACGGTAATTTGAAACCCGGTGAGCAGATTGTTACAAGGGGCAGCCTGTTCATCGACCGCGCGGCGTCGGGCAGCTAGAGCATGATCCGTCCCGGACTCCAATCCTCCCTATAGCGCATTGAAAGTCCCGGTCTGAATGGATCGCCTCGTCGCCATTGCCGTCGACCGCCGCTATTTGATGGTGGGCCTGCTGGCCCTCGTCATGATCGGCGGCCTGATCGCCTTCAAACAGCTCAATATCGAGGCCTATCCCGATCCGACGCCGCCGATGGTCGACGTGGTGACGCAGAGTCCCGGACTTTCGGCGGAAGAGATCGAGCGCTATATCACCATTCCGCTCGAGACCCAGGTCTCCGGCATCAAGAACCTGCAGACCATCCGCACGATCTCGCTGTACGGCCTCTCGGACGTCAAGCTGCAGTTCTCGTTCGATTACACCTATGACGAAGCGCTGCAGCAGGTTCTGAACCGGCTGTCGCAGCTCGCGCCATTGCCGGGCAACGTGCAGCCGCAGATTTCGCCATTGAGCGCGATCGGCGAAATCTACCGCTACCGGCTGAAGGGCCCGCCGAATTACAGCGTGCTGGACCTGAAAACGTTGCAGGACTGGGTGCTGGAGCGCCGTTTCCGCGCCGTGCCCGGCGTCATCGACGTCACCGGCTGGGGCGGCAAGACCAAGACCTACGAGATCCAGGTCGATTTCAACAAGCTGGTCGCCAACGGTGTGACGCTGCCGCAATTGCTGCAGGCGGTGGGCAACGCCAACATCAATGTCGGCGGCAATACGGTCAATATCGGTGCGCAATCCGCGGTGGTGCGCGGCGTCGGCCTGATCCGCTCGATCGACGATCTCGCCAATACCATGGTGGCCCAGAACGGCGGCAACCCGGTCCTGGTCAAGGACGTCGCCACCGTGACCGTCGGCGAAAAGCCGCGGCTCGGCATTGCCGGGCTCAATGACGACGACGACATCGTCGAGGGCATCGTACTGATGCGGCGCGGCGAGCAGAGCTCGCCGACCATCCGCCGCGTCGAGGAACTGGTCAAATCGATCAACAATTCCTCGATCCTGCCGCCGGGCGTCAAGATCGAACGCATCTATGACCGCAAGGACCTGATCGACATCACCACCTCGACCGTGCTGCACAACATGGTGGTCGGCATTCTCCTGATCGTGCTGCTGCAGTGGATTTTCCTGGGCGATCTCCGCAGCGCGCTGATCGTCGGCGCCACGATTCCGTTCGCGCTGTTCTTTGCCGTGATCATTCTCGTCCTGCGCGGCGAATCCGCCAATCTGCTCTCGGTCGGCGCCATCGACTTCGGATTGATCGTCGATGCCACCGTGATCATGGTCGAGGCGATCTTCCGGCGGCTAACCCAGACCACCGCGCTTTCCGCGGCCGAACAAAGCCACATCTCGGCCGACACCATGATGGGCATGAAGAACCATGCCATTCTTTCCGCCGCCGCCGACGTCTCGCGCTCGATCTTCTTTGCCGCGGCCATCATCATCGCCGCGTTCCTGCCGCTGTTCACGCTGAGCGGCGTGGAAGGCAATATCTTCGGTCCGATGGCCCGGACCTATGCCTATGCGCTGGCCGGCGGTCTGCTCGCAACCTTCACGGTCACGCCGGCGCTCTCGGCGATCATCCTGCCGGCGCATGTCGAGGAGACCGAGACCCGGATCATGGCGATCCTGCATCGGCTCTATACGCCGGTGCTGAACTGGGCGGTGAACAACCGCAATCTGGTCATGGCCGGCGCGGTCGGGCTGGTGGTGATGACGATCATCTTCGGCCGCCTGCTCGGCCTGGAATTCCTGCCCCAGCTCGAGGAAGGCAATCTCTGGATCCGGGCGACGCTGCCGCCGACGATCTCGCTCGAGACCGGCAACACCTATGTCAACCAGATGCGCAGGCTGATTGCCAGCTTTCCGCAGGTGCAGTCGGTGGTGTCGCAGCATGGCCGCCCGGACGACGGCACCGACGCTACCGGCTTCTTCAATGCGGAATTCTTTGCGCCGCTGAAACCGGTCGACCAATGGCCGGGGACGCATGACAAGGACGTGCTGACCCAGGAGATGCTGAAGAAATTGCAGGCCAAGTTTCCCGGCGTCGAATTCAATTTCTCGCAATATCTGCAGGACAACGTGTCCGAAGCCGTCTCCGGCGTGAAGGGCGAAAACTCGATCAAGCTTTACGGCAACGATCTGCAGACGCTCACCGATACCGCCAACAAGATCAAGGACGTCCTTGCCACGGTACAGGGCATCACCGATCTTGCGGTCTTCACCTCGCTCGGCCAGCCCACCATCCAGATCGATATCGATCGCGCCAAGGCGGCCCGTTACGGACTTTCGCCGGGTGACATCAATGCCACCATCAAGGTGGCGGTCGGCGGCGACACGGCCGGCGATCTCTATGAGCCCGGCAGCGACCGGCACTTCCCGATCATCGTTCGCCTGGCGCCCGAATATCGCAAGAGCGCGGAGGCGATCCAGAACCTGCGGATCGGCGCGCCAGGGCCGAACGGCACCATCACCCAGGTGCCGCTCAGCGAGGTCGCCACCATCAAGCTGGTTTCCGGCGCGGCCTTCATCTACCGCGAGCAGCAGGAGCGCTATCTGCCGATCAAATTCTCGGTGCGCGGACGCGACCTCGGCAGCGCCATTCAGGAAGCGCAGGAAAAGGTCAATGAGCAGGTCAAGCTGCCGCCGGGATCGCGGCTCGAATGGGTTGGCGAATTCGGCAACCTGCAGGACGCGATCCGGCGGCTGTCGATCGTGGTGCCGATCAGCCTGGCGCTGATCGCGGTCCTGCTGTGGTTCAATTTCGGCTCGATGACCGATACGCTGCTCGCCATGAGCGTGATCCCGATGGCGATCTTCGGCGGCGTGCTCGGGCTGTTCCTCACCGGCATTCCCTTCAGCGTTTCGGCCGCGATCGGCTTCATCGCCCTGTTCGGCATCTCGGTGATGGACGGCATCATCATCCTGTCGCAATACAATCAGCTGATCGATGATGGCCTCGACCGGCTCAGCGCCGTGGTGCGCACCGGTGAAATGCAGTTGCGGCCGGTGCTGATGACCTGCGTGGTCGCCGGCGTCGGCCTGTTGCCGGCGGCGCTGTCGACCGGCATCGGATCGCAGGTGCAAAAGCCGCTGGCGGTGGTGGTGGTGACCGGCATGATGCTGGCGCCGCTGGTGATCCTGGTGACGCTGCCGGTGCTGATCTCGTTCTTCTCGCGGCGGGCCCGATAGGCGAGGGGGCGATGGTGGAATGCGATTAGGTTGAATTGAACCGCACGGCGACTGCGCTCCCTCTCCCGCTTGCGGGGGAGGGCTGGGGTGGGGGTGTCTCAGCGATTCTCGGCGTTCGAATGGAAAGGGTTTCCCCCACCCGTATCGCATCTTCGATGCGATACGGCCTCCCCCGCAAGCGGGAGAGGCGAAGCGAGTACGTGGATAGACCGCCGATTCAACCAAAAGCCATCACGCTGTAGTAGAGCGCTTTCGAGCGAAGGCGCGCTCCCGGACTTAGAACGGGGCGTGGATATCGGTTCGCGTGAAGAAAATACGTCAAAACAAAAGCTAAAGTGCCCTGAATTCGCTTCCGTTTTCGACAGTACAGCGGACTTGGACGGGCTTGCTGTCGGCCCGACCTAGTCGCGAATGACCAGAAGCGGCTGTGGAACGCTACCGTCGATTGGAGCACGTCGTCTCGATTGCCGGTAGTGCGCGATTCGTGTTTTGCTGACCTCTTATGGAGGGCCAGATGCCGGAGATCGTGGGCTATCGGAAGGAGCATTTTGAAGGAGTTGATGCGCTGTGGAAGGACGCATTTCCGAACGACAACCCTTGGAATGTCGCCTCCGTCGCAATCCCAGAAAAGACGCGCTTTCAACCTGACTTGATATTGGTTGCGCTCGATGGCGATTTGGTCGTGGGCTCGGTTATGGCTGGTTACGATGGTCACAGAGGGTGGATTTCACGCATCGCGGTGCTGAAGTCGCACCAGAAAAAAGGCGTCGGAGAAGCGCTTATTTTCGCCGTTGAGGAACGGCTCGCAGCACTCGGCTGCATCAAGGTCAATCTGCAGGTGCTCGAGTCCAACTCGGCGGTCGTCGCATTCTATGAACGCTCTGGCTATCAGGTCGAACGACGAATTAGCATGAGCAAGCTGCTCCGCCGGAGTTGACCCTAAGCGTCATCGGAGCTTCATCGCGGCTATGTCAGGAATTGGCCCTTCGCATCATTTAGCTGCTCTGTAGAATTTGACGGCTATCGGTGCATAGCGGGCTCTGGCAAGCCGTCCGTCCGGGATTTATGCGTTCACAGCCAGTCCAGGTTCTTGCGCGAACGCCTGTCCCGGACTTGAGCCGGGATAGTTACCGATTCACGTGAAGAGAACGCGTCAAAGCAAAAAGCTGGCCGCGGACCCAGCCTACTGCCCCGATGGCGTGCGGGTGCGCAGGCCTTCCCAGGCGTCACGCACCTGATGGTAGTGCGTCTCGGGCAAATAGTCCGGCGTGTGCAGCCCGAGCGTCTTGACATCGAGCCGGCCGATCGCGCTGAGCAGGGTGTAGGAAGCGATCACGCGGTCGCGCTCCGCACTGATCAGCCGCGCCTTGGCCGAAACCAGATCGGCTTCCGAGTTCAGCACGTCGACGGTGGTCCGCTGCCCGCCCGCGGCTTCCTTCTGCACGCCCTGCAGCGCCACCGTCGCCGCGTTCACCTCGGATTCCGACGCGGTCACCGCGACCTTGGCGCCTTCATTGGCGACCCAGGCCCCGATTGCCGCGGTCTTGGCCTGGCTGCGAACCTGATCGAGAACGAGGCGGCTTTGGGTCGCCACTTCCTTCGCCTGCCGGGTTTGCGAGGCGCCGGTACCGCCGTCATAAAGCGGCGCATTGACCGAGCCGACCACCGAGGCCTGGTCGGTCCGGAAGGTGCTGAGCGTCGGATCATCCTGGGCGGCGCGGCTGACATTGCCCTGGACGGTAACGGTGGGCATCAGGCTGCTTTCGGCAACGCTGATGTTGGTGGTTGCGACATCGACGTCGAAGCCGGCGGCGACGACGGCCGGATTTTCCTTCAGCGCCATCGTCACCGCTTCATCGCGGCTGTGTGGCAGCAGGCGGTCCACCACGCCGGCCGGTTTCAGTTGCGACGGCGGATTGCCGATCACCTCGGCGTAGGTGGCCTGGCTGACCGCGAGATTGACTTCGGCGGCGTTGAGATCGGAAAGGCCGCGGTTCAGCCGTGCTTCCGCCTGCGACGTGTCGGTGGGCGTCACATCGCCGGCCTTGAGCCGCCGCTGCGTGATCTGCAAGGTCTCGCGCAGGAATGCAACATTGGAACGCTGCGCATCGACCAGCGACTGGTTGGCCAGCACATTGCTGTAGGCGGTAACCGCGTCGAGCAGCACGCCCTGGCCGACATTGCGCAGGGCTTCGCGGCCCGACTGCACCTGGAATTCGGCGACGCGAACGCTGTTGGCGGTCTTGTAGCCGTTGAACAGGGTCTGCGTCACCGTCAGGCCGATCACCCATGGTTTCAGGGTGGCGCCTTGAATGGTGTTGTCCGGCAGCAAATTACGCACCGCCTGCAGGCCGGCGCTCAGGCTGGCGACGATCTGAGGCCGGTAGCCGGCCAGTGCCTGCGGCACGTTCTCATCGGTGGCGCGCTGCCGGGCCCGTTCGGCATTGAGCTGCGGATTGTTCTGATAGGCCTTCACCAAGGCCTCAGTGAGACTTTCGGCCCGCGCGCCCGTGGGAGTGCCGAGGCTGATCACGAGCCACGTTGCGGCAAGGCAAATGCCCGATCGGAACATGTGCCTCCCCAAGTGGCCAACCCTAGCGGCACGCCCAACCATCTGATCCGTAACCAACCTCGGCCGTCCGCGCCCCCGCCGACTGCCTCCGACAGATTTACCTGTTTAGTGGGACAAACCGCCACAGGCAAACCTCTGCAGGAACAAAGCCTGTGAATTCAGCCACGTGTTGTTGCCGGTTCGTCACAGACGAATGTGACATGCAGATAGACTATTGGGGGAACCTGCGGCCTGCGTCCGCCATCGTCTTCGTTTCACGAGGGTTTGATTGAATGCCGAAGATATTTTCCGATCCCGACGCGCTTGCCGAGCACATCATTCGCGATGTCGGTTCTCAGCTCATGGTCGGATTGCCGCTCGGGCTCGGAAAGGCCAACCACATCGTCAACGCGCTTTATGCGCGCGCCGTCGCCGACCGCACCATCGACCTGACCTTCTTCTCTGCGCTGACGCTCGAAAAGCCGAAACCGGCGAACCTGCTGGAGCGCCGCTTCATCACCCCGGTGATCGACCGCCTGTTCGGCGACTATCCGGATATCGCCTATGCCGAAGCGCTGCATGCGGGCGAACTGCCGCCCAATGTTCGGGTCTTCGAGTTTTTCTTCCTGGCCGGGAAATGGCTGCACGTGCCGTTCGCGCAGCAGCATTACATCTCCGCCAATTATACCCATGCGGTCTCCTATCTGTTGGCGCGTGGATTGAATGTCATCACCCAGCTGGTCGCCAGGCGCGTCGTCGATGGCGTCACCCGCTACAGCTTAAGCTGCAATACTGACACCACGCTGAATGCATTGCGCGCCCGAGCCGAAGGCCGCGCCTCGTTCAAACTGATCGGACAAGTCAATTCCGAGCTGCCATTCATGCCGGGGCAGGGCGACCTGCCGGCCGATGAATTCAGCGCGATCCTCGAGTCTCCCGAGACCCAGTTTCCACTGTTCGCACCGCCCTCCGAGCCGATTAGCGACAGCAAATACGCTATCGGTCTCCACACCGCGGCGCTGGTACGTGATGGCGGCACCCTTCAGATCGGCATCGGACAGGTCGGCGACGCCCTGGCGCAGGCGCTGATCATTCGCCATCGCGACAATGCGCAATTTCACGAGACCATGAAACGGCTGGCGCCGGCGGCAGATCAGCCGGAGCAGCAAACCGGCCCGTTTGAAAAGGGCCTCTATGGCCTCAGCGAAATGCTGTTCGAGGCCTTTCTCGCCCTGATCGAGGCCGGCATCATCAAGCGCGAGGTCGACGGCGCCGTGCTGCACGGCGCGTTCTTCCTCGGGCCGAACTCCTTCTACCGCGCCTTGCGCGAGATGACGCCCGAGCAGATCGCGCGGATCCAGATGATGCCGGTGTCCTTCACCAACGAGCTCTATGGCGATGATGACGCCAAGCGGCGCGCGCGGGTCGATGCCCGTTTCGTCAACAATGCGATGATGGCGACCTTGCTGGGCGCTGCGGTCTCCGATGGCCTGGAGGACGGGCAGGTCGTCAGCGGGGTCGGCGGCCAGTACAATTTCGTGGCGCAGGCTTTCGCGCTGGAGGGCGCCCGCTCGATTCTGGCGCTGGACGCAACCCGGTTCTCGGGCCGCAAACTTCAGTCGAACATTCGCTGGCGCTATGGCCACGAGACCATTCCGCGGCACTTGCGCGATATCGTCGTCACCGAATACGGCGTTGCCGACCTCAGAGGAAAATCCGATGCCGAGACGATCGCGGCGATGCTGCAGATCACGGATTCCCGGTTTCAGAACGAACTGATGCGGCAGGCCAAGGACGCAGGCAAGCTGCCGGGAAGCTTCGAAATCCAGGGAGCGTATCGCGACAATCATCCGGAAAGGATCGCGGGCGCGCTCAAGCCGGCGCGGGAGGCTGGCCTGCTGCCGCTGTTTCCGTTCGGCAGCGATTTTACCGAGGTCGAGCAGCGGCTGATTCCGGCATTGCAGGTGCTTCAGGAGGCGCAGCGCACGCCGCTGCAATTGGCCGGATTGTTATGGCGCGGCCTGACCCGCGCGCCGGATACCTCCGACCGCGAGTGCCTCGCAAGGCTCGGGCTCGACCGGCCTGCGAACTGGTCCGAGCGCGCCTACCGTGCGCTGGTCAGTGCAGCATTGGCGAGGGGCAGGGAAGACTGACGCGACGCAGCGTTCGAGGACTTTTGGTTTTGACGCGTTTTCCTCACGCGAACCGGTATCCACTTCGCCTGAAAACGCTATGGTCTACCGGTTCTTGTTCACCGGCTTGCGCTTCTCGATGAATGCCGCCATGCCCTCGGCGCGGTCTTCGAGCGCGAAGGTCGAATGAAACAGATTGCGCTCGACATTCATGCCTTCCGACAGCGTCGTTTCGAACGCGCGGTTGACGGCCTCCTTGGCCATCGCGGCCGCCGGGCGCGACATCGCGGCGATCTTTTCGGCGGCGGCGAGCGCCTCGTCCATCAGCCTGTCGGCGGGCACGATGCGGCTGACCAGGCCGGAGCGCTCGGCTTCGGCGGCATCCATCATCCGCCCGGTCAGGCAGAGATCCATCGCCTTGGCTTTGCCGATCGCGCGCGTCAGCCGCTGCGTTCCGCCGATGCCGGGGATGGTGCCGAGCGTGATCTCGGGCTGGCCGAACTTGGCGTTGTCGGCGGCGATGATGAAGTCGCACATCATCGCGAGCTCGCAGCCGCCGCCCAGCGCATAGCCGCTGACCGCGGCAATCGTCGGCTTGCGGCATCTGGCGACACGATCACCGCCGATGGTGGCGAAATCGCTGGAGAACATGTCGATGAAGCCCTTCGGCTGCATCTCCTTGATGTCGGCGCCGGCGGCGAATGCCTTGTCGCTGCCGGTCAGCACGATGCAGCCGATGCCGTCATCCGCCTCGAGATCGTCGACCGCGGCGGCAATTTCCCGGAAAACGCCGAAAGACAGCGCGTTGAGCAGCTTCGGGCGATTGAGCTTGATAATACCGACTGCGCCTTTGCTCTCAACGATAATGTGTTCGAAAGTGCTCATGATCCACCCCGCGGGCTTAACTTTGCGGGCACTGTGCCCGCAGGCGGGGTGCGCTTCAAGTGGAGGATTTGAGCCGAGGCTGCCCGGAGGTGCTAGAATTTTGAATTTGCTGGTGATCCTTTTAATTCCAACATTCGCAAAAGTCCTGCCGAGACAGGATGCGAATGTTGGAATTGCACTCACGGGCCGGGCGCGGGTCCTCGGATCACGCGGCAGGTCAGGCGATGAACATGCGGGCGGCGGAGGCGACCGTCAGCAGCGCACCAAAGCCGATGAAGATTTTCCCGATCAGGGAGGTCTGGTCCCAGGTGGAATTGCCGTTGCTGGCCGCAACGACGACGGCGGGAGGATTGGCGGGCGGAGCTTGCTGGGTATCCGGCGGAGGCGCCGCTTCGGCCTGCTGCGCGGGCGGCGGCGCCAGCGCGCGATCAACGTCATTGAGCTGGTCGGAAGCGACAACCGGGGTATCCGGCGCCGGTTGACTGGCAGCAGGGGTGTTGCCGGGTGCGGCCTGCACGATGTCGTTGGCGCGCTCGGTCATGGCCTTGGCATCGTTGCTGGCCGGCGTATCGGCCAGTTGCGCATTGGCGTTGGCGACCGACGGCGGCAACTGCGACGATTTCAGCGCCGGATCGGCATCGGCAGCGGCATCCGCGGCTTTCTTGCCCTCGGAGGATTTTTCCGCCTGCTTGCTCGATGTGTGGTGCGCGTATTTTTTCCAATGATGCGCGCTGTGCTTGACGACGGGTGTCGCGGCGCTGTCGGCATTGTCAGCGGCTTGCGAAGGTGCTGCGACGCAGATCCAGAGCCCTGCTGCGAGTACCAACGCCGCGCGCCCGCTGGCTTTGATTGTCATGTGACATCTCCCCAAGTGCCAGCCCCAGCGCAAAAGAGACCTCGCCGCATGTCCGCAGCGGGGCAAAAAAAGGGAATGTTCGTGGAGCCATGCGAAGCGGGGGATAAGTCCTTGCTTGGCGCGCATTGAAGAGAGCTGCCGCACCTCTTCGCGTGCAGCGCTGGATGTCAGCTAGGCTGATCGGTGATATGAGCCCTGCAACTCAGATCTCCGAGGCCGCTGCTTCAAGCCGCGGCTTTTGCCAAGGTACAGGTGAGCGGGCCGCGAATACCCGTTATCTCGACTTGGATCACGATTTCGTGACTGGCATTCGCCAGCGTAACAAATTGAAAGGGCAACCGAATTGCGGTGTGGGAGCGCTCGTGCGCGAACGTGAAGACGAGTGGACCGGCCTGATGAGGGCGGCCATTTCAGGCGACAATGCTGCGTATCATCGTTTGCTCAAGGCCGTCACGCCGGTGTTGAGGGCGGCGGCTCGCCGTGGTCTCGCCCGCGCCGGCCAACCGGTCGATTTATCCGAGGATATCGTGCAGGACATTTTGCTGGCGGTTCACCTGAAGCGGCACACCTGGGACGCCGATGCACCGTTTGCTCCCTGGCTGTTCGCGATCGCCCGCAACAAGCTGATCGACGCGCTGCGCCGGCGCGGCCGCCGGATTTTCGTCGATATCGACGATTTCGCCGAGACGCTTCCGGGCGAGCCCGCAGCCGAGACCGTTCCGGCGAACGAGATCACGGCCCAGCTTCAGTCCCTGCCGGCGCGGCAGCGCGAGGTATTGCAGTCGATCGCCGTCGACAGCGCCTCGATCAAGGATACGGCAGCGAAATTTGCGATGAGCGAAGGCGCGGTGCGGGTGGCGCTGCATCGGGCGCTCGCCAATCTCACCGCCAAACTGCGGGAACAATGACGATGGATACCGACCAGCTCATTCGAAGCCTTGCCGCCGACAATCCGCAACGCGCGCAGCCCGTTGGTGTCGTGCTGGCGTTGGGACTGCTCGCTGCCGCTCCGCTGTCGATCGCGATGTTCTTCATCATGCTCGGCGTGCGGCCCGATGTCATGACTGCGATGCATAATCCGTTCTTCGACCTGAAGTTCGTGGTGACGCTCGCGCTCGCGATCACCGCGATGGTTGTCAGCCTGCATCTGTCGCGGCCAGAGGCCCTGCTGCGAGGCTGGGGATTGCTGTTGCTGATTCCGGCTGGAATCCTGGCCGCCGGCATCGGAGGCGAGATGATGCTGCCGCAGCGGCTGCCGATGATGACACGGCTGGTTGGCAACAATTCGCGGGTCTGCATGACGGCGATCCCGCTGATGTCGATGCCGCTGCTGGCAGGGTCGCTGATCAGCCTGCGTCACGGCGCGCCGTCGCGGCCGGCGGTTGCGGGCGCGGTCGCCGGGATGATGTCGGCGGGCCTGGCGGCGACGCTTTATGCTTCCCATTGCACCGACGATTCACCGCTGTTCGTGGTGACCTGGTACAGCATTGCCACGGCCGCGGTGGCTGCGATTGGTGCACTCGCTGGATCGCGCGTCCTGCGTTATTGAAGCGTCTTCACGCGAAAGCCTGCCCCTGGATTCGATCCGCGGGCGATGCGCCTATGCCGGTGACGGCGCGGTCTGCTGCATGCGATGGAAGCGCAGCACCTGCTGTGCCGTGGACGGCCGCAGCCGTTCATAGGTCGCCTGGCAGGCCTCAAGATCGGTTGGATCCATGCCCGACAGATCGTCGCGCATATTGATGATCGATTTGACCGTCGACCACGACATGCTGGAGACCTTGGCCAGGATCATCACGCCCTCGGCGCAGGTCTCCACCATCATGTTTTCCGCAACCGATACCGGGACATTGGCGAGCGCGGCGAGGGCGGCGTTGGCCTCATCGAACTTTCCGGCTTCGGCAAAGGCCGCCACCTGATGCTCGTCGAGGCGGCCCTCATCGTAGAGCGATTTGATCAGGGCATGGGCGATCGCGGTTTGTTCCGTCATCGCCGCCGGCGCCGAGCGGGCCCGCCGCGTGGCCTCGCGCACCGCGCCCGTCACGTCGGCGGCCTGACGCGGATTGGCGGCCTCCAGACGCGTGCGCACCGCGTCCGAGGCCTTCGCAATCAGTTTCAGGTAGAGATGCCTCGGGATGGCTGGACGCAAGGCCAGGCAGGTCGCAAGATCGTCATCGCCTTCGGCGCGGTCGACCAGCTGCGTAAGGCCGCGCTCGGAAAACTCAGCGCCGGGGTTTTTAACGGTGCTGTGGATCACCGCGTCATTGCCGCGCTGCACCAGGATATCGGTCACGGCGCCGCTCAGCACCTTCCGCATCGAGATCGCCAGCAGATGGGCCTGGCTTTTGGTGCGCGCGGTTTCGACCAGCGTGTCATCGTCGAGCCGGTTGGATTGCGACAAGACCGGACCTGCGACCTCGATGACATCGTCGAACGCCAGCGTGCGGATGGTCCGGGGCGGCGCGGTGTCAATCTCGGCAAGACGATTGGCAAGCAGTGCCTTGGCAGAGTTCTCGATATGAAGGATCAGGCACTGGAAGACGTCGTCGAACAGTTCGATCTGCTCATCCGAATAGTCGACCGCCCCATTGATGAAGAGATCCGTGACCCGGCGCAGCGTCTCGATCCGGCGCACAACCGTTCCATGCGCGAGCGTTGCCTGCAATTCATCAAGCAGATTTTCAGGGTTGGAGGCTGCTTTCGAACGCATGAACTCTATCCTGGAGGATGATGAGCTGGCGACGTTTCTTCATCGCCGAATTGGAAATGGATTGAGGAACGCGGGCGCAATTGCCCCTGAGCCTTGCCGTTGAATAAACCAGACGTCGCCAGTTTAAGGTGCAAAGCCTTTAGGTTTGGTATCAATCAGCCTTTAATTCCGACTGACCGCTTCGCATTTATGCTGGTTTCGTAAGAAGTTGCCTGACGGCGAATCGCGAAAGGCGGCCTCAAGCCGGCCCGTCTTCGGGGCATATTGCCATGATCGATGGTACTGATGCATATCATAATACCGCTGGCTTGGTTTTCGCGGACGCCTGTGGGCTATTTCACAGACAGGATTTCACTGTCGCGATAATTTCAAAAATCTTGCTTGTTCCATCGAACCGGTCGGCGATCCGCTCCGACCAACCTTGCAGGTCGGCCGTTAAACGCGGCCAAGGCGGTTTCGAATGGAATGTCCACCGCTCCGATTGCGCAAAGATAATGGGCATGCCGTGCAGGCGTTGTGCGGACGGTGCCACGTCAATGCGCTTCGCTTCGTTGCTGGCAAATTACGTCCATCAAACCTCACGGCCTCTCCGTGCAACGGTGCCGGAAGGAGGCTGAGTTGGAAGATCAGGCCGCCAACGCACCACATTGAAGATGCGGCTATTTTTTAGATGCGGAAACTTGCCGGGCTGCTGAAGCAGCCGGCGCGGAATGAGGCTGGCGATGATAACAATGAAAAGCCTGCGGGAGCAGGGGCTCGGTGAGATCGAAATGCTGTTGCCTTGGTATGCGGCCGGTGCGCTGAACGCGCACGATGCAAAGAGCGTCGAAAAGGCGCTGGCGTGCGATGCCGGGCTCGCCGAGCAATATGCTGCGATCGAGGAAGAATGCATGTCGATCGTCGATCTCAACGAAAGTCTCGGAACGCCTTCCGTCTGCGCAATGCAGAAATTGTTCGCTTCAATCGACGCCGAGCCGATGCGCAAGCCCCCGGCATCGTTTGAGATTGCCGCATTATGGGACGAACGCTCATCGCGTGTGGTGGCTTAGCCCGAGCTTGCGATGGCATCGGCAGCCGATCCGCCGGTACATCATTTCCATTCCGAAGCGGGGAACCGCTTTCAAAAACTCATGTTGAGTTGAGCCAGAGGGGATCCGGCCGTTCTGTGATCCGGATGGCGGACGGGCCTGCCGCGCCCGGTCAGGGCAGATGCGCTGTCATGGAACCCGGCCGCCGGATATAAAAAATCCTTCACTCCGTTTGAACGCGCGCGAGGCCTCCTGCGACCTACTGATGTGGGAGCGGTCATCCCTCCCCAAGGCTATATTCGGCGCGAGCGCCCATCCACCCCAGCGCCATATGGCTTGACCCGTCCGGTTGTCCCCCCGGACGGGTCTCACATTTCCGGGGCTTACTCGTCCGGGGCTTACTCGTAAAACCACCCGTCACTGTCGGGAGCCGACTGTCGGCCAGCCGCGGAAAGAGCTGGGACGAGTCATTTCCCCTGCTTTTTCGCCGGTGGAGCGCGCATCATTGCGGCACTGACTGGACAATGAAGAAGTTTTCCACAGAATACACTGGTTACGTCTCAAGTGATTCGGTCGGTTGCGTCTGCGTCCGTCTTTCCTTATGCGGGCTAATTCATGACACAACGATCGGACGTGGCGCGAGGCCGCGAAATTATTGCGCGATGGTGCAACCTGGCCGAGCAGCGGCTGGAGTATCTCACCAAACTATACGAGACGGGGCGTTGGCGCCGCTATCACAGCGAACGGGCCTTTCTCGAAAACATTCAGGAAGCCAAGCGTGCCGTTCAAGCCTGGCGTGACCTGCTGACGAGCGAAGCTTCGCGCGACAACAAGAAGATCGACGTCTCCTGGCTTGGACGTAGCAGGGCCGCCGTCGAGCCATACGTTCCGCCCCGCCGGACGCCGTCCGTCCCGGCCCAACCCGCGCTGGTATCGCCCGAAGTGTCGCGATCGGTTTTTGCCGCGATCTCACAGGCGATCGGTGTTGCCTCGCATGAAAAGCCGCCGGAGCCAGCGATCGAGGTCCGGCCGGCCGAACCGGAGACGCCGCCGGCTGTCGAGCCCAAACGCAACGATCCGATCGATCTCCCGCTCAATGTTCTGGGGATACACAACCGCTATCCGTCGCTGCGCAACGTGATATGAGGCGGGACGTTTCCAGCGAAAGCCGGCCCGGACCTGATCCGGGCGGACGCCTGCTTGCGTGAGGAAAACGCTTTAGCTTCTCACCGCGTTGGTGCCGATCACCACCTGGGCAAAATGCGGCGCGCCTTCTCCGGTGAGATCGGGCGTAACCGGGCGCAGGTGATCGAGCCCGATGACCGCGCCGCGCGGGGTTTCCGAAATCATGTTGGTATTGACCAGCACCGTGCCCGCGCCCGGTGCTACCGATACGCCGATGCCGGCGAACGCCTTGCGGATCACATTGCCCGATATGACGACGTCACGCAGATATTGGCCCCATCCGGCGACAATCCCGAATGCAGGCGCATTCTCGATCACGTTTCCGGTGACCGAGCTGTCGGCCTCGACATAGATGCCGACGCCGGCATCGTCGTCGGGCGCCGTGCCGATCGGCCGCTTCGGCCGCAGGTTGCGGATGATATTGCCCTGGACCACCGCAAGCCGTCCGCCCTCGTTGAAGTTGCAGACGGAAACGCCGAACGCGGCGCCGTCGACGGTGTTGCCAGCGATGACAGCGCCCTCGAAGGAAAATTCTGAATAGAGCGCGACCTCGCGAACGTCGCTGACGCTGTTGCCGATGATCTGGATGTTGGAGGACGAATTGCCGCGCACCGCGGAGTAGTCGCAATTGCGGATGCGGTTGCCGCGTACGATGACGTTGCCGGCGCGAAACGCATTGATGGCGTTGCCGTATTGTCCGGAGCCGCCGGGGCCGGCCTTGATATTTTCGATGCGGTTGTCGGCGACCAGCGTGCCGTCATCGCCGATCGCCGTGCGCAGGATTTCGATGCCGTTGTCGCGGGTAGCGAGGATCGTGTTGCGCGAAACCGAGAGTCCTGCGGCGTCGAACGAGACCACGGCGGTGGATGCGGTGTCGGTGATGATGTTGCCGCTGATCTCTCCGGAGATTTGCTCGAGCCAGATCGCCACGCCGCCGCTGCCGGTGATCTCGCAATCGCTGATGCGAAGGTCGCGGCCGCCAAGGCAATGGATCAGGCCGCGCCTGGCCGGCAGCGGCGTGTTGCCGCCGTCGAGCGTGATGCCGGTGATCCCGGCGTTATCAGCGCCTTCGCACAGGATCATCGAGGGATCGCCACCGTTGAAAACCAGCTTCGTCGCGCCGCGCACACCGATCAACTGTGCACTGCCGTGCAAGCGAAGCATGCCGGTGCGATAGACGCCGGGTGGCAAGGCCAGCGGTGCCTGGGCGCGCGTCGCTTCATCGATGGCGCGCTGCAAGGCTCGGGTCTGATCGTCGGCGCTGCCGGGCCGGACGCCATATTGCGTGGCGTCGCGTCCGAGCACGGACGGCAGCGCGGCTGCATGTGTGGCCTCGGGCGATGCGGCAAGTGCGCCGGCAACGCCGGTAACGGACGCCCCGATCAGATGGCGGCGGTTGAGGTCCATGGTCACATTTCCAGCGCGGGCACAGCTGCTCGGCCGCGACGCCTGCAGTAACGCAGAAATGCGCTCCCATGCCGTCAAGCCGGCCAGGGGGAGTGGCGATTGTTAAGGGTAGGGTTAATCTTTACTCGCCCATTACGCAGGAAGGCGGTGGGATCATGAACGTTGCCGGACCGCCGCGCGCGTCAGCTTCACCATTTCCATCAGCATCGCTTCGCCGGCATCGACCAGTTCTTCGAGCATGAGACCGCTTGTCCCTCGCGGCCGGGAAGTGCCGTCGCGGGCGAGCCGTGGCACGTGGATGAAGGCGGCGAGGCGTGGGCCGTGGCCGCTATCCACGGCCTCAATCGCCCGCCAGCTCAGATAGTTGCAGAGATAACTTCCGGCGTTGCGCGAAATTCGCGCATCGACGCCGGTCAACCGTGCCGCGCGCAGCAGCCTCGCCGTGTGCGGGCCGAACGTCAGGGCATCGGAGCTGCCGGCGATCGATCCCCTGCGGATCCGGGTGTGATCGGCATCGGGCCACAGCATGGTGACGGCATTGCGGGCACGGGTCTCGATCCGGACCCATGGCGTGCGCGCGGCAAGGCCGAACATCAACAGCGCCTGCGGCCTGTATTGCCTGAGCAATTCCGGCAATTGCCGATCGACCGTGTCATAGGTCACGGGGAAGATGTGGCTCGTCAATTCGACATCGGCCAGAGCCGGACGGCGCAGGCGCACCAGCCGCGCCACCAGCGGCTGCGTCGGATTATAGGGCGCGCCGGGGAAGGGCTCGAAGCCGGTAATCAGGATACGGAGTTTGTCGCTCATCTCAGCGCAGCATCTCCGCGATCTGTTCGGCGGCAACCGCCGGCGCAATCCGGCCCTCTGCCACCTCTGCCTCGATTTTTCTGACCCTGGCGCGGATCGACGCATCGGCCCGCAGCCGCGCCATCATGCGCTGTTCCAGGATCGACCACATCCATTTCACCTGCTGCTGACGCCGGCGCGCCGCAAATTCGCCCGCGGCATTCATGGCGGTGCGATGATCGAGGATCTTCTGCCAGAGCTCGGCGATGCCGGCGCCGGTCAGCGCCGAATAAGTCACGACCGGCGGATCCCAGTGTTCGGAGCGCGGGGATAGGATATGCAGCGCGCTGCGATATTCGCCGGCCGCGGCCTTGGCACGTGCGATGTTGTCACCGTCGGCCTTGTTGATCGCGACCATGTCGGCGAGTTCGATCAGGCCTTTCTTGATCCCCTGCAATTCATCGCCGGCGCCAGGCAGCATCAGCGCCAGGAAGAAATCCGTCATGTCGCAGACCGCGGTTTCGGACTGGCCGATGCCGACGGTCTCGACCAGCATCACGTCGAAACCGGCGGCCTCGCACAGCAGCATCGCCTCGCGGGTTTTGGCGGCAACGCCGCCGAGCGTGCCCGAGGAGGGCGAGGGGCGGATATAGGCCTGGTCGGAAGCCGAGAGCCGCGCCATCCGGGTCTTGTCGCCGAGGATCGAGCCGCCGGTGCGGGCGGAAGAGGGGTCGACCGCGAGCACGGCGACCTTGTGGCCGCGCTCGATCAGGAACATGCCGAGCGCGTCGATGGTAGTGGATTTGCCGACGCCGGGCGAGCCGGTGATGCCGACCCGGATGGCCTTGCCGGTATCGGGCAAAAGCATCTGCACCAGATCGCGCGCCGCCGCCTGGTGATCCGCACGCCGGCTTTCCACCAGCGTGATCGCGCGCGCCAGCGCGGCGCGGTGACCGGAGCGCAACTCCTGCGCCAGCCTGTCGATATCGAGCGGGGAGCGGCCGGTCATTGCTGATCGTCGCTGCCGCCCTTGGGGCGTTCGCCGCCGAAAATCCGCTGGCCCTCCGGGCTGAGATAGGGCTTGAGCGTCGTCCACGGCACGAACACCACATACTGGCCTTCGGCATAGGGGCCGACATCGTAGGGCGGATAATAGA
>DASZTN010000082.1:0-20074 GCA_035547995.1 Bradyrhizobium sp.
GCGATCACGTCGGTGCCGGGACCGATCACGATGGTCACGCCGGGCTGAATGTCGGGATTACCGGCCTTGCCGATCGCGCTGATATGGCCTTCCTTGATCGCAATGTCGGCCTTGACGATGCCCCAGTGATCGACGATCAACGCGTTGGTGATGACGGTATCGGCCGCGCCCTGGCGGTTGGTCGCCTGCGACTGGCCCATGCCGTCGCGGATCACCTTGCCGCCGCCGAACTTCACCTCCTCGCCATAGGTGGTGAAATCCTTTTCGACCTCGATGATGAGGTCGGTATCGGCCAGCCGCACCCGGTCGCCGGTCGTGGGGCCGAACATGTCGGCATAGACGGAACGCTTGATTTTTACGGACATAGTTCAGCCCCCCTGCCGCTTGCCGCGACTTCACAATTTGCCCATCACGTCGCCGCGAAAGCCGTAGACGGTGCGCTTGCCGGCGAGCGCGACGAGCTGCACCTCGCGGCTCTGGCCAGGCTCGAAGCGCACCGCGGTGCCGGCGGCGATGTCGAGCCGCATGCCGCGCGCGCGTTTGCGATCGAATTTGAGCGCCGGGTTGGTCTCGAAGAAATGGTAGTGCGAGCCGACCTGGATCGGCCGGTCGCCGGTGTTTGAGACCGTGAGCGTCACGGTCTTGCGGCCGGCATTAAGTTCGATCTCGCTGTCCTGGATGAAGAGTTCACCGGGGATCATCTTGTTTCCTTTTCCGGCGCATGCAGTTGCGCAATAAATTTCGAAATTAGCAGCCTCTGGATTCCGGGTTCGACCGTACCGGCCATCCCGGAATGACGGATAGACTAGCGGATCGGCGCGTGAACGGTGACCAGCTTGGTGCCATCCGGAAACGTCGCCTCGACCTGAATGTCGTGAATCATTTCAGGGATGCCCGGCATCACCTGGTCGCGGGTCAAAACCTGCGCGCCGGCCTGCATCAACTCGGCCACGGTGCGGCCGTCGCGGGCGCCCTCGACGATGAAATCGGAAATGATCGCGACCGCCTCGGGATGGTTGAGCTTGACGCCGCGCTCCAGCCGCCGCCGCGCCACCATTGCCGCCATGGAAATCAGAAGCTTGTCTTTTTCGCGGGGAGACAGGTTCATGCATGCACTCTAATTTCAATCGATCTCATCGAGCCGCTCTAATTAAGCCAGAGGCGGGGCAGCCGCTTGCCGCTGGCGCAGCCGAGCACAGCCATCATGTCGGCGCGCAGCCGCATCGCATCCTGCGCACAGAAGCGGGCCATTGCAAATCCATTCCAGGAGGAGATGCCGACTTCGCCGCCGAATGTGCCGGACCGCGCACGGATGCGCTCGACCAGTGCGTCGTCGCCGGGGACGATCAGCGCAGTGCCGATGGCGACGCCGCCCTTGGCGATCGCAGGACTTGCCAGCTTGCCGCCGATATCGCCGTCGAGCCGGATATTTTCCGCAAACACCAGCCGGCCGCCGCGGCGCAGGCGCCAGCGATCGGTGAATTCTCCCTGCCGCATGCGCTCACCCATGGCGCGGCGTCCGAACACGACGATTTCGCAAAGCAGGAGCGAAGCGGTATCCGCCAGATCGATATCAATCCGCCGCGCGACCCGAGCCCGATCGAACACAATGGTCTCCTGCGGCAGCCAGGAAAGGTGTGCCCCTGCCGCCGCCCTCAAGGCGATGCTGAGCTGCGCTGCTGCGTCAGCGGTGCGGTAGACCTTCTCCGCCGCGGCGGTCGTCAGCGTCAGCCGCGTGCCCTCGCCGGCTGTGATATCGATGTCAAACCGATCGCCGCCGGCAACTCCGCCGGCGGTGTTGACGAAAACCGCGGAAAGGCCTTCGTCTTCCGGTGACGGAAAGCGCACCCGGAGCGAGCCGGATTCGTGCAGACGATGGCGGCGTGTCACGCCTTCCTGCAGATGCACATCGAAGCTGACCGCCCCCCTCGCCCGGTTGGCCGCAAAGATCTCCGATGCCGCGCGCATTTTATCGGTCTGCATCCACCCCTCCCCCCAGGGGCGCGACCCTTGCCGGTCGCATCTGTGAACGGTTTGATCAAAGCGCCATCTGACGGCTGATTTCGCTCGGGTCGAGGTTACTCCGATCGCAGGCATATTTCACTGCGCCACGATCCATTACAGCGAAATTGTCGCCGAGCTCGCAGGCAAAGTCGAGATATTGCTCGACCAGGACGATGGCGATATTGCCGAGATTACGCAAGTAGGAGATGGCGCGGCCGATATCCTTGATGATCGAAGGCTGGATGCCCTCGGTCGGCTCGTCCAGCAGCAACAGCTTTGGCCGCATCACCAGCGCGCGGCCGATCGCCAGTTGCTGCTGCTGGCCGCCGGACAGATCGCCGCCGCGCCGGCGAAGCATCGAATTCAGCACCGGAAACAGCGCGAACACATCGTCGGGAATGTTGCGGTTCTCCCGCTTCAGCGGGCCGAACCCGGTCTTCAGATTTTCTTCCACCGTCAGCAGCGGGAAGATCTCACGCCCCTGCGGCACGAAGCCGATGCCCCGCCGCGCGCGCTCATAGGGCTTTAATCCGGTGATGTCGGCGCCGTCGAAAGTGATCGAGCCGCTCGAAATCGGATATTGGCCGACCAGCGCGCGCAACAGGCTGGTCTTGCCGACGCCGTTGCGGCCGAGCACGCAGGTCACCTTACCGGGGTGGGCCGAGATCGAGACCCCGCGCAGCGCCTGGGCCGCGCCGTAGAACAGATTGATGTCTTTCACGTCCAGCATGTGCGACCTCCGGTCGCGCGAATGGCGAATAGCGAACAGCGAATGATCTGAATCGCCGCGCTCATGAGTTCCCGCACTTCCCTATTCGCCACTCGCCACTCACCATTCGCCTACCTTCCCAAATACACTTCGATCACCCGCTCGTTCGAGGAGACCTGATCGATGCTCCCTTCGGCAAGCACGGTGCCCTCGTGCAGGCAGGTCACTTTGACGCCGAGCTCGCGCACGAAGGTCATGTCGTGCTCCACCACCATGACGGTCTTGTCGCGGTTGATCTCCTTGAGCAGCTCGGCGGTCTGATGGGTTTCCACATCGGTCATGCCGGCGACGGGCTCGTCCACCAGCAGCAGCTTCGGGTCCTGCGCCAGCAGCATGCCGATCTCGAGCCATTGCTTCTGCCCATGCGACAGGCTGCCGGCCAGGCGATTGCGCGCATCGGTCAGGCGGATGGTCTCCAGCACCCGGTCGATACGTTCGGATTCAGCCTTGCTTTCGCGCCAGAACAGCGTGCCCCTGACGCTGTGATCGACATTGAGCGCAAGCAACAGATTGTCCTGGATGGTCTGGCTTTCGAACACGGTCGGCTTCTGGAATTTGCGGCCGATGCCGAGTTCGGCGATCCGGGTCTCGTCGAGGCGGGTGAGGTCGGTGACGCCATCGAACAAGACGGTACCTTCGTCCGGCTTGGTCTTGCCGGTGATGATATCCATCATCGTGGTCTTGCCGGCGCCGTTCGGTCCGATGATGGCGCGCATTTCGCCGGGCTCGAGCGTGAGCGACAGATTGTTGATGGCGTGGAAACCGTCGAACGAGACGTGCACGCCGTCGAGATAGAGCATGGCCGAGGTGGCGCGGGTGTCCATGACGTTCATCGCTCACTCCGCCATGTTGGGTTCGCTGACGCCGTCCTCGCGCGCCGCGCTGGCAGCATTGGCCGTCAGCCGTTTCGCCTTCCACGGCTCCAACCAGGCATTGAAGGTGCCGACAATTCCCTTCGGCAGCAGCAGCGTCACCAGGATGAACAGCGCGCCCAGCATGAACAGCCAATACGGCGCCAGCGGACCCGAGGTGAAGTAGGTCTTGGCATAATTCACCACCACGGCGCCGAGCGCCGCCCCGACCAGGGTGCCGCGGCCGCCGACCGCGACCCAGATCACGGCCTCGATCGAGTTGCCCGGCGCGAATTCGCTGGGGTTGATGATGCCGACCTGCGGCACATAGAGCGCGCCGGCAACGCCGGCCATGCAGGCCGACAGCGTGAACACGAACAGCTTGTAGGATTCGACACGGTAGCCGAGGAACCTTGTGCGCGATTCCGCATCGCGCACCGCGATCAGCACCTTGCCAAGCTTGGAGGTAACCACTGCGCGGCAGATCAGGAAGCCGATGATCAGGGCCAGACAGCTCAGCGCGAACAGCGCCGCGCGGGTGCCATCGGCCTGGACGTTGAAGCCGAGAATGTCCTTGAAGTCGGTAAGGCCGTTATTGCCGCCAAAGCCGAAATCGTTGCGGAAGAAGGCGAGCAGCAGGGCATAGGTCATCGCCTGCGTGATGATCGACAGATAGACGCCGGTGACACGCGAACGGAACGCCAGCCAGCCGAAGCAGAAGGCGAGCAGGCCCGGCACCAGCACCACCATCAGGCAGGCGAACCAGAACATGTCGAAGCCGTACCAGTACCATGGCAGCTTCTGCCAGTTCAGGAACACCATGAAGTCCGGCAGGATCGGATTGCCATAGACGCCGCGGCTGCCGATCTGCCGCATCAGATACATGCCCATGGCGTAGCCGCCGAGCGCGAAAAAGGCGCCGTGGCCGAGCGAGAGAATGCCGCAATAGCCCCAGATCAGGTCGATCGCGAGCGCCAGGATGGCGTAGCAGACATATTTGCCGAACAGCGAGACCAGATAGGTCGGCACCTGAAACAGCGAATTCGCCGGCAACAGCAGATTCGACAGCGGGATCAGGATGCCGCAGGCGGCAACCACGATCAAAAAGACCGTCGCGCTGCGGTCCAGCGAACGCGTGAGCACGTGCGGCGTCATGCTTCCACCGCCCGTCCCTTGAGTGCGAACAGGCCACGCGGACGCTTCTGGATGAAGAGAATGATCAGCACCAGGATGGCGATCTTGCCGAGCACCGCGCCCGCCACCGGCTCCAGGAACTTGTTGGCGATGCCGAGCGAGAACGCGCCGACCAGCGTGCCCCAGAGATTGCCGACGCCGCCGAACACCACGACCATGAAGGAATCGATGATATAGCTCTGGCCGAGATTGGGGCTGACATTGTCGATCTGCGACAGCGCCACCCCGGCAATGCCGGCGATGCCCGAACCAAGGCCGAAGGTCAGCGCATCGACGCGCGAGGTCGCAATGCCCATCGATGCCGCCATGCGCCGGTTCTGCGTCACCGCGCGCATCTCGAGCCCGAGCGCGGTGTAGCGCAGCATCGCCAGCAGGATCGCGAACACGGCCAGCGTGAAGAAGAGAATCCACAGCCGGTTATAGGTGATGGTGATCTGTCCAAGCTGGAACGCGCCGCTCATCCAGGAGGGGTTGGCGACTTCCTGGTTGGTCGGCCCGAACATGGTGCGCACCGCCTGTTGCAGCACCAGCGACAGACCCCAGGTCGCCAGCAGCGTTTCCAGCGCACGGCCGTAGAGGAAGCGGATGATGGTACGCTCGATCAGGATCCCGATCGCGCCGGCGACGATGAAGGCGGCGGGTACCGCGATCACCAGTGAATAGTCGAACAATCCGGGAAAGCTGGCGTGAAGAAAGCGCTGCACCACGAAGGTGACATAGGCGCCGATCATCACCATCTCGCCATGGGCCATGTTGATGACGCCCATCACGCCGAAAGTGATGGCAAGGCCAATGGCGGCGAGCAGCAGAACCGAGCCGAGCGACAGGCCGTACCAGGCGTTCTGGACCACGGACCAGATCGCAAGCCGGTTTTGCACCGCCGCAATCGCACTTGCCACAGCGTGCGCAATCGCCGGCGACTGGCCGGTCGGCACGTCGTTCAGCATCGCCAGCGCTTCCTGGTCGCCACGGGCGCGGACGACCGCGATGGCATCGAGCTTTTCGGACTCGGTAGCATCGTCCTTGTACAGCAGGATGGCGGCGCGGGCCTCGGTGAAGGCCTGTTTGGCGTCGTTGTTGGTTTCCTTCTTCAGTGCCGCTTCAATCGCCGGCAACATGCTCTCTTCATGAGACTTGAAGATCGATCGTGCCGCCTCGATGCGCTTATCGGGATCGGGCGATGACAGCGTCAGGCCGCTCAGCGCGGCCTCGACCACGCGGCGCAGATGATTGTTGAGCCGGACCGCGTCGGCGCTGTCGGGAACGCTGGCGACCGGCGCGCCGGTTGCGGCATCCACCGACTTGCCGTCCTTGCCGGTGATGTAGACTTTCTTGGCGTCGGAATCCGCCATCAGGCGGCCGTCCTGCAATGCGCTGATGATCCGGAACGCCAGCGGATTGCCCGATGCCGCGATCGCATTGACCGCCTCTTCGGTGTCGGAAAAATCATCATTGGCAAACTTGCCGACCGCGTCCTCGAAAGGTCCGGCAAAGGCCGGCACCGCAATGGCGATCAGGACGATCGAAAGGACGAGCGTGCGAAGGCAGGCGCGGATGTTGACAGACACTTGATGACCCCGGCGGCAGACAAGGGAAGGCGGCGACCCCGCCGCCCTCCCCGTTTTTTTGAACAAGAAACGTGGTTCAGGTGCCAGAACCCAGGCACTTCTTGGTGACCTTGTTGTAGTTGCCGCACTTCAGCGTCACCCAGTCGGCTTCAAGGTCCTTTGAGCCCTCGAGATAATCCGACCAGGCGTCGCCCGGGACCAGCTTGGCTTTCTTCGGATTGTCGGGCCACACCACGTCGAACTGGCCGTCGGCCCTGATTTCGCCGATGAAGACCGGTTTGGTGATGTGATGGTTCGGCAGCACCTTGGCCATGCCGCCGGTCAGGTTCGGCGTCTCGATGCCAGGCAGCGCATCGATCACCTTGTCCGGATCGGTCGACTTCACCTTCTCGACCGCCTTCACCCAGAGATTGAAGCCGATGTAGTGCGCCTCCATCGGGTCGTTGGTGGTGCGCTTCGGGTTCTTGGTGAACTCATGCCACTGCTTGATGAAGGCCTCGTTTGCCGGCGTCTTGATCGATTCGAAATAATTCCAGGCGGCGAGATGGCCGACCAGCGGCTTGGTATCGAGACCTGCGAGCTCTTCCTCGCCGACCGAGAACGCGCACACGGGAATGTCGGTCGCCTTGATGCCCTGGTTGCCGAGTTCCTTGTAGAAGGGAACGTTGGCATCGCCGTTGATGGTCGAAACCACCGCGGTCTTCTTGCCCGCGGAGCCGAACTTCTTGATGTCGGCCACGATGGTCTGCCAGTCGGAATGACCGAACGGCGTGTAGTTGATCATGATGTCGTCCGGGGCGACACCTTTTAACTTCAGATAGGCTTCGAGGATCTTGTTGGTGGTGCGCGGATAGACATAGTCGGTGCCGGCCAGCACCCAGCGCTTCACCTTTTCTTCCTTCATCAGGTAGTCGACGGCGGGAATCGCCTGCTGGTTCGGGGCAGCGCCGGTGTAGAACACGTTGCGCTCGCTCTCTTCGCCCTCGTACTGCACGGGGTAGAACAGGATGTTGTTCAATTCCTTGAACACGGGCAATACGGACTTGCGCGACACCGAGGTCCAGCAACCGAAGACGGCAGCGACCTTGTCCTTGGTGATCAGCTCACGGGCTTTCTCCGCAAACAGCGGCCAGTTCGAGGCCGGGTCGACGACGACGGCCTCGATCTTCTTGCCCAGCAAGCCGCCCTTCTTGTTCTGCTGCTCGATGAGCATCAGCATCACGTCCTTCAGCGTCGTCTCGCTGATCGCCATGGTGCCGGAAAGCGAATGAAGAATGCCGACCTTGATAGTGTCGTCATCGGCCCAGGCGGGCGAAAATCCGGCCACGCCAAGCGCAACCCCCGCCGCGCCTGTCAGCCAGGTACGCCGCGTGATCGGCTTTCCGATTTGATGAGTAAACTTGGTAACCATGAAATGTCTTCTCCCTGACGCAGGCGTTGGACGCTGCCAAACGGCCCCACGGCCGCCTTGCGTTAAGGGAATCGCAAGAACCATGCCATTGCGAGAAGATGCCCTAAGCCCATGGAGCGTAACGAGAATCTTCATGTCATGGGAAAACAATTAGAAATTGCCGCCCAATTTTTGAGCCAAAAAAATGATTGCCGCGGCGGCATTTAGCCTATATTATAAGCAATTAGGCTAAAGTGTCTAAATTTACAGCAGCTTTTCACGGCACTGAAGGCCATCATGCTTGATTGATGCGCAGACCGGCGAGAATTGAAGCTCCCTGAAAGCTGGGCCGATCACAATTCACCTTGAAAGCGCCGCGTTCGTGTTCCATATCATCTGCACGACCCAGGGAATCGCCGGGTCATTGCGAGCCGCGTGTTCTGAGCCGCTTTTTGGTCTCTGGCTTGCCCCTTCAGCTAACGAAAGCCGACGCCCCAAACACGCGGGTGTCTTTGACATCCGTCCGCTCCTGGCCTTTCGAGCCGGGCGCCGACTTTTGTAATGGAAAGAACGAACCTTTTGACCTCCTTTCAGGAATTCGGCCTGGCCGAACCGATCGCGCGCGCGCTTGCGGAAGAGAACTATCTGACGCCGACGCCGATCCAGGCCCAGACCATCCCCCTTGCCCTTGCCGGCCGCGACGTGGTTGGCATTGCCCAGACCGGCACCGGCAAGACCGCATCTTTCGCCCTTCCCATCCTGCATCGCCTTCTGCAGAACCGCATCAAGCCGCAGCCGAAAAGCTGCCGCGTGCTGGTGCTGAGCCCGACCCGCGAGCTGTCCGGGCAGATTCTCGACAGCTTCAACGCCTATGGCCGTCACCTGCGCCTCAGTTCGGCGCTGGCAATCGGCGGGGTGCCGATGGGACGTCAGGTCCGCTCGGTCATGCAGGGCGTCGAAGTCATGGTTGCGACCCCTGGCCGCCTGCTCGATCTCGTGCAGAGCAACGGCCTGAAGCTCAACCAGGTCGAGTTTCTGGTGCTCGACGAAGCCGACCGCATGCTCGACATGGGCTTCATCAACGACATCCGGAAGATCGTCGCCAAGCTGCCGGTCAAACGACAGACACTGTTCTTCTCGGCGACGATGCCGAAAGACATCGCCGAACTCGCCGAACACATGCTGCGCGATCCCGCGCGCGTGGCGGTGACGCCGGTCTCCTCGACCGCCGATCGCATCGCCCAGCGCGTGATCCAGGTCGATCATTCCGCCAAGGCCGCGTTTCTGGCGCAGCTGTTGAAGCAGGAGCCGGTTGACCGCGCCCTGGTCTTCACCCGGACCAAGCATGGCGCAGACAAGGTGGTGAAAGGCCTGGAGAAGGCCGGCATCACCGCCAATGCCATCCATGGCAACAAGTCGCAGAACCATCGCGAGCGCGTGCTGGCGGCGTTCCGCTCCGGCGAGATTCGCACGCTGGTGGCGACCGACATTGCCGCGCGCGGCATCGATGTCGACGGCATCAGCCATGTCGTGAATTTCGATCTGCCCAACGTGCCTGAAACCTATGTGCATCGCATCGGCCGCACCGCGCGCGCCGGCGCCGACGGTATTGCGATCTCGCTGGTGGCGGGCGCCGAGGAGCTCGGCTATTTGCGCGACATCGAACGCCTGATCCGCATCACGCTGCCACGCGAGGATCGTCGCACACCGGGCCAGCGCGATAGCGCGCCTGCTGCTCCGCAGCATCGGGGTAATCGACCAGCGCCCCGCGCGCATGGCACGAGAGCAAACGAAACCGCACCAGGTTCGTCAAAAGGCCCTCGCCGCCGACGCCGTCGTGGTGCTAATAATGGTGCTCATCAAGCCAACCGTCACGAGGTTAATCGGCACGAACCGTCGCGTCCGACGCCAGCGAGCGTCAAGCCAGAAGGCATCCAGGGCGTTGCCTTTCTGCATCGCGAAAGCCGTCCGAATAGCCGCCCCAACCGCACCCAAGGACCACGCTAACAGCTAATCGATCTGGAGATGATCCATGGCTAAAGAAGAGCTGATCCAGTTCGAAGGACTGGTCACCGAAATCCTTCCCGACGCGCGCTACCGCGTGCAACTCGATGCCGGGCACGAAATCGTCGCCTATACCGCCGGCAAGATGAAAAAGAACCGGATCAAGACGCTGGCGGGCGACCGGGTGACGATCGAGATGTCGCCCTATGACCTGGAGAAGGGCCGCCTGATTTTCCGCCACAAGGATGAACGTCCGGGCGGCTCGGCAGGTCCTCGCGGCGCTCCGCCGCGCGGTCAGTTCCGCCGCCGCTAAGGCGGACTTCCAACGCGCATCATCATGTGCGTACAGCATCGGGAATCGGGCCAGACGACGAGACGGAGCGGCAATTCGTCTCGATCAAAAAATCGTGCACGTCAGGATTGTTTTGGGGGCCCGCTTCCCATAATATAGCTTCATCGATTTTCGGCCGGACGACATTAGCTAACCACCGGTACAGCCGGTTTAGACGCTGACGACCCTTCCAAAAATTCGATCTCACCAGCCCGCAAAACGTGGGTTTCGACATTTGATATCTGAGAAGGGACTATCCCGTGAGCATGGGAACCGTAAAGTGGTTTAACGCAACCAAGGGCTATGGCTTCATTCAGCCCGACGATGGCGGCAACGACGTGTTCGTGCACATCAGCGCCGTCGAGCGCGCCGGGCTTGGAACACTGCGCGAAGGCCAGAAGATCTCCTACGAGATCGTGGCTGATCGCCGTTCCGGCAAGTCTTCGGCCGACAACCTGCGCGCCGCTGGCTAAGCCAATTCATCCGGTCCGGTTTTAGACTGGAACCGCGAGATAGCTGCATCAAGGCAGCTCGTATCGAGCGAACTCGCATCGAACTAAAAAAGGCCGTGCGGGTTCGCGCGGCCTTTTGCCTATGGTTGCTGATCGAGCCCTTCTCTGACGGCCCGATGCGCGGTCAACATATTCTTACGAGGTCGGACAGGCCGGCACAATGGCCGGCGGCGTGACCGCAGGGTAAATGACGCAGTTCGCCTGCCGAGGCCGGGTGTAGGCGGTGCCACTGAGCGTAATGCCGGCCATCGACATCACATAGCCTTCCGCCGGCGTATAGAGATAGCTGACCTCGCTGAAGATCAGGTAGGTGCCGCCGACCGCCAGCGCCGTCGGTATCGTGACGGGAGAGCTTGTCACCCGCGCTGTGCCTCCCTGATAGGCCTTGCTCCATTGCACCCGCGCCACCAGCGTCTTTGGATCGACATAGAGTTCGGAAATGACGGCCTTCAGCGGGGTCGCGGAATACGGAAACATGATCGCCGCGCCCGCGCTGAAGAAAGTGGCTATTTCAGCGTCGCTGACGCCGGTCGCTGGAGACTGAGACGTCAAATCCGACAGCGTATGCGCCATCAGATTGACGTTGCGGTCAACCGCAATGGCCGAAGAAAACTCCACCGTGCCAAAAAACAGCACCAGCATGATCGGCAGGATCATGGCGAATTCGATCGCCGCGATGGCGCTGCTGTCCCGGATCAGTCCGAGAACGGAAACGCGTGCCTTGCGCCAGATTTTTGCACTCAGCTTCATGATGACGGGCAGGCCCCTGCGTATGGCTCGTTCCTGAATGCGGCCGTCCCGTAAAGCAGCCGCTTGTTTCCTGAAAGGTTCGAGATGTTGTAGCCGAGACCGGTGACGACCAGCGGCCATTGATAGAACATCCTCACCACGACGATCTCGCACGGACCGCCCAGATTGAACTGCAGATTGCTGGTGATGAAATTGCCGGAAGCGTCGATCTGGCTCGATAGGGCCACGGGCCAGGTTGACGGATAGGCCTCGACGTCGATGGAAATATTATCGCAGCTAAACAAAACCGGAATGTTGGGACAGACGACATTGGATTTGAAGTCCGCCAGCGAGAGAGGTCCGGTCTGGGTTGCATAGACGCCGCCGGGCGTCATCGCCTGGCCGGTCTGAATGACGCGCGCGGAATCCTGGGTGATGGTTTCCAGCACCTGGCCGGCGAAGAAGAACAGTCCGGTTTCGATGATCGCGAACAGCAGCGCGAAAAACATCGGCGCCACCAGTGCAAATTCGACCGCGGCCGAGCCGTGACGGTTGCGGCGGAATCGACGCAAGATATTTCCGACGGCGGCGATTGGAGCGAGCGACGGTGGCATCCGAAAGTTCCTGAAGGGACAGCAAATGGCCTGCACGCAACAGCTAGCTCAAAGTAATTGTTGAATTGTTTCGCCCGACCAGGGCAGCGAAGGTCCTGCAATTAACCCTGCATTAACCGCCGGGTTTTGCTGTTCGCGCAGCCGCGTGGTCTCCGCGCCTCCAAAGAAAATATCGGGATGACGAGCGACATCATCGTCACTGCCGCGATGCCGACAGGAAGCCTGGAGCATCACACTTCAGATTCAGGAGTGCTCGGAATTTAATTAGTCGACTTGTTCCCGGTGGCGCCACTGGCCTGGCCGGACAAGGTGCCGGCCTGGTCGAGCGTCGACTTGAAATAGGAGTCGCTGTCGCCGAGCGTGACGCGGCGCTGGCAAACCGGCATGCAGCTATAGGATTCGCGCTCTGCGCCGCGATAGACGGTAATGAGCTTGTCAGATGGACCTTCGACCTGGATTACGCGGTCCTCCAGCACCTCGCCGCTGCGGTCCATGGCAATGAAATTGGTTGCGCCATAACCCTTGCCGGTGACCACGACGACGCCGCCGCTCTGCAACGTGACATCCGCAATCAACGGGTTGCCGACCACGATGGTCGAGACCCGAGCCGGAAGCTTGATGAGCCTGGCCTGATCGACGTTCACCGCGATGGCTCCAGGGGAAGACTCGGCCGAGGCAACGGCCGGCAGCAGCACGACTGCCATCGCCAGCGAGCTGAACAAGGAGAATGGGCGCAGGCGCATATGCAGGCAGTTGAACGACATACTCTACCTCAGGGCACTACCGAACTGGCCACGAAGGATATGCGGTGAGGCCGGCTCCGGAGCGCCCAAACTGGCCTCAATTCATAAAAGAAGCGCAAATTCGAGCCGGCAAATTGTGCGCGATCGTCACGCCCCCTCCCGAGCATCTTCGGACGGTGCTCTCAGCACCGGCCGATCCCCGCGCAGCGGTTCGAAGGTCCGCTTCATTTCTCCATGTACGCCATTCGCCATGAATGACGCAGCATCTGCGGGCAAAGAATGAAGATAAATTTCGAGCCGCCATTATTATCGCGTTTTCGAACGGACGGCTTCGCGAAGAAAGAGCGTCGAGGCACAGAACAAAGTCAGGATTCGATTCGGTTCGAAGCGATTGCGATTCTGTAATCGTCCTGGCGCGTCGGAGCACAGCCGATGCAGCCGATACATCACAAATCTTCCTTGAGAGAGGATCGAAATTCGAGCGAATTCTGGCTGAACTCTTAAGCCCAAATTTACTGTGCTCAAGAACTGGCCGCTGCAGCCGTGTTTACGCGATCGAATTAACTACGCTGCAATTCTCCGGCCCTAGGGTGACGCGCATGGTCACGGTGCTGAGAACGCCGCAAGACCAGACGTAGATCGACCCAGCCACGTGTACATGGAGTTACTTATGAAGAACCTGATTGCCCGTTTCGCGAAGGACGAATCTGGCGCCACCGCGATCGAATACGGCCTGATTGCGGCCGGTATCGCGCTCGCGATCATTGCCGTCATCAACGGCATCGGTGGCAAGCTGAGCACCGCCTTCGGCACCATCAACGATTCGCTCCACACGACCGCTACCAACTAATAGCCGCAACGCTATCAGCATCGAGGCCCCGGCGGTTCCGGGGCCTTTTTGTTTCGAGCCGAGCGCATCGGTGTGACGGTGCGCAAATTGGTCTTCTGTGCGATGCCCGAAAAGAGCCCACGGGAAAACCGCTGAAACGGCTCGGGAACCGCCTGCATCACACTGCTGTTCGCAGTGTGCGTTCTCGATCGCCGGGCGGCAGCAACTGGCGAACCATCACCGCATTTCCCGATTGTTCATATCTGACGAATAGAACTCCTGGACGCTCCGACCTCGCGCCAGCAGCACGGGCTGTAATCTCATGATCCTCGACATCGCGCGGCTTCTGCTGTTTCCTGCCCTGATGGCGTTCGCAGCCGCCAGCGATCTTTTCACCATGACCATCTCCAACCGGATATCGCTTGCCCTTGCAGCGGGGTTCCTGGTGCTTGCCCTCCTGGGCGGCATGGGATTTTACGAGATCGCGTCCCATGTCGAAGCCGGAGCCTGCGTGCTGGCCGTAGCCTTTGCCTGCTTTGCCATGGGCTGGATCGGCGGCGGCGACGCCAAGGTCGCCTCTGCCGCGGCGCTGTGGCTCGGCTTCGACCATCTGCTGGATTACCTGCTCTATGCCTCGCTGTTCGGCGGCGCGCTGACATTGCTGCTGCTCCAGTTCAGGCAATGGCCGCTACCCTATGCATTGGCCGGCCAGGCCTGGCTGCTTCGGCTGCACGCCAAGGAGAGCGGCATCCCCTATGGTATCGCGCTCGCCCTTGGCGCGTTGATCGTCTATCCCGAGACGGATTGGATCAAGGCAATCGACCTCGTTCGCTTCACGCTCCACTGAGCAGGAGCGTTCTCGGGCGAAAGCCTGTCCCGGACTTGGATAGCAGGACGGAAACCCGTCGGCGTGAAGAAAACGCGTCAGAACAAAAAGGCTGGAGCCCGGTTCTGATCCCATCAGAACCGGAAAGGCACGGGCCCGGATAAACCCGGCGTTAAGGCGATTTAGATACGCCTCATTAACCATGCTTTGACGAATAACTGGTCAACTCCCGTCATGGCGGCGGAAGCGTCGCGGCGTGATCGTGGAAAGTGAAGTGTATGAATACCGCGCGCATTGTGGTCCTGACCATCGCTGTCGGTGCCGGCGGCATTGCCGCGTGCCCTGCGAGCGGAGCTGACAGCCGCTGGCCCTCGCCAGCCGAAGCGGACCTGCATCTGCAAGGCCGCGCGCGGGCGAACAGCGGTCCGTTGTCGCTGGCGCTGAACCGCATCACCGACCTCAACATTATCCAGGGCCGCGCCCGCGACGACCGAGCCTATCGACGTGGCGGCAGCCTCAACGTCACGACGCTGAAATGACCAAGAGAACGGAAATGAAGTGCAGGGAAAATCAGCCAAGGATGCGGGCCTTCATGGTCCGCGCGCTGTCGTTCTCGGCTGTCGTCGCATTGACGCTGAGCCCGTCCCTGGCCCCGGTCGTGGCCGCCGATTATGGCGTTGCGCCCGCCGCCGCCGCCGCCGAAGGGCATATGAACGCACGTCCACTATCGCTCGGCGTCGGCAAATCCGTGGTGATCGATCTGCCGCGTGACGTCAAGGACGTGCTGGTCGCCGATCCGAAGATCGCCAACGCGGTGATCCGTTCGGCGCAACGGGCCTATATCATCGGCGCCGCCGTCGGCCAGACCACCATCGTTTTCTTCGATTCTTCCGGCCAGCAGATCGCGGCCTATGACATCGCCGTCAAGCGCGACCTCAACGGCCTGCGCACGGCGCTGAAGCAGCTGCTGCCGAACTCCGACATCCAGGTCGATGGCCTGGGCGACGGCGTGATGTTGACCGGCAATGTCGCCACGCCGATCGAGGCGCAACAGGCGGGCGACCTTGCCACGCGGCTTGCCGGCAGCGCCGACAAGGTCGTCAACCAGATCGCGGTCAAAGGCCGCGACCAGGTGATGCTGAAAGTCACGGTCGCCGAAGTCTCGCGCTCGCTCATCAAGCAGATGGGCATCGATCTCAGCGCCAACCTGAGTTACGGCAGCACGGTCGTTACCTTCAACAACTCCAATCCGTTCACGGCAAATGGCCAGGCGCTGGTCTCGGACAACGCGCTTACAACGTCGTTCGGCACCAAACCGTCGGTCTCGGCCACACTGCGTGCAATGGAAAGCGCGGGCGTGATCCGCACCCTCGCCGAGCCGAACCTGACCGCCATCTCGGGCGAATCCGCAACCTTCATCGCCGGCGGCGAATTTCCGATCCCGACCGGCGTGACCTGCCAGACGCAGGCTTCCGGCGCGGTCGGACAATGCTCGCCCTCGGTCGCATTCAAGAAATTCGGCATCTCGCTCAATTTCACGCCGGTCGTGCTGACCCAGGGCCGAATCAGTCTGCATGTGATGACTGAAGTATCGGAGGTCTCGAGCGAGAATTCGATCAGCATCAGCGGTCTCACCGTGCCTTCGATCAAGACCCGACGCGCCGAAACAACCGTGGAGATTCCCTCGGGCGGCGCCATGGCGATGGCAGGCTTGATCCAGTCGCAGCAAAAGCAGGCCATCAACGGACTGCCCGGCATCGACACTCTGCCGGTGCTCGGCTCGCTGTTCCGCAGCCGCGACTTCATCAACAACCAGACCGAGCTGATGGTGCTGGTGACCCCCTATATCGTTCGCGCGGTGCCGCCGAAGGATCTGTCGCGACCGGACGACGGATTTGCGGCGGCAGCCGATCCGCAGGCCGATCTGCTCGGCAGCATCAATCGCATCTACGGCGTTCCGGGCCGAACCGAACCGTCGCAAGGCTATCGCGGCACCTATGGCTTCATCACGGATTGAGGCGGGACAGGGATCACGACGATGACAGCCAGAATATCCGCCGATCGCCATCGTGCTTTCCGCATTGCCGGAGCGCTTGCCTGCCTCTCCGTCCTGCTCGGGGCCTGTACTCATACCGACGGAGAGACGACGGCGAGCATTCCGGCTGTTCCATTCGACTATCGCGATCGCCATCCGATCGCGATTCATGAAGCAAACCAGTCGATGGTGATCTTCGTCGGCAGGGGCCGCGGCGGCCTCTCGGCGTCCGACCGGGCCGAAGTGATGGGTCTGGCGCAATCCTGGCGCCATGAAGCCACCGGACCGGTCAGCGCCGACGTGCCGGTCGATACGCCCAATGCCCCGGCGGCTGCAGACGCGTTCCGCGAAGCTCAATCGCTGCTGATCGCCGGCGGCGTGCCGCCGCGCGGCATCATTGTCCACCGCTATCGTCCGAATGATCCGCGCCAGATGGCGACGATCCGGCTCACTTTTCCAAAAATGGCTGCAGTCGCCGGCCCCTGCGGCCTGTGGCCCGAGGACCTTGGCCCATCGATCCACGACAAGAGCTACATCCAGAATCAGGACTATTATAATTTCGGCTGCGCTTATCAGCGCAACATGGCGGCAATGGTTGCCAATCCGTCCGACCTCGTACAGCCGCGGGCCGAGACCCCGGCCTACACCGAGCGGCGAACGGAAGCCTTCGAAAAATATCGCAAAGGCAACACCACCACCACTGCTTATCCCGAGGCCGACAAAGCCAAACTCAGCGATACAGGCAAATGATCAGCTACGCCCGTCAAGATTCCGAGGACCAGCCGGACGTCACGCTGCCGAGCGCGGAGGACCATATCGCCCCGGCGCCGCGGGTGTCTGTGCAGGCCTTTTGCGAGACGGTGGAAACGGCCGCCGCCGTGCAATCGGCCGGCGAAGACCGTCGTCTCGGCAAGGCCCATTTGAAGATCCAGATGGGCGGCATGGCCGCGGCCGTCGAGGCCTATCGCAGTGCGCCGACCCCGAACGTGATCATCGTCGAAACCGACGGCCGGAGCGACATCCTGGCCGGCCTCGACCAGCTCGCCAGCGTGTGCGATGCCGGCACCCGGGTGATCGTGATCGGCCGCATCAACGACGTTGCGCTCTATCGCGAACTGGTACGCCGCGGCGTCAGCGATTACCTGATCGCGCCGATCAACGCCTTCGACATGGTGCGCTCGGTATGCGGCCTTTATTCCGCGCCGGAGGCCAAGGCAGTCGGCCGGATCATTGCGGTGGTGGGAGCCAAAGGCGGCGTCGGGGCCTCCACCATTGCTCACAACGTGGCCTGGGCGATCGCACGCGACCTCGCGCTTGATTCCGTGGTTGCCGATCTCGATCTTGCCTTCGGCACCGCCGGGCTCGACTACAACCAGGACCCTCCGCAGGGAATCGCGGACGCGGTGTTCTCGCCGGACCGTGTCGATACCGCCTTTATCGACCGTCTGCTGTCGAAATGCACCGATCACCTCAGCCTACTGGCGGCACCGGCAACGCTCGAGCGGGTGTATGATTTTGGCGCCGAGGCCTTTGATGCGATCTTCGATACACTGCGCTCGAGCATGCCCTGCGCCGTGCTGGACATTCCGCATCAATGGTCGGGTTGGACCAAGCGGGCACTGCTGAATGCCGATGATATCCTGATCGTCGCAACTCCCGACCTTGCCAGCCTGCGCAACACCAAGAACATTTTCGACCTGTTGAAGGCATCGCGGCCCAATGACCGCTTCCCGCTGTATTGCCTGAATCAGGTCGGTATTCCCAAACGTCCGGAAATCAACGCCAGCGAATTCGCCAAGGCGATCGAAAGCCAGCCGATCGCCGCGATCCCGTTCGAGCCGCAGATATTCGGCTCCGCAGCCAATAACGGCCAGATGATCGCCGAAATCTCCGCCAACCACCGCGTCACCGAACTGTTCCTGCAAATCGCCCAGCGGCTGACGGGCCGCTCCGAGTCCAAGAAGCCGCGCAGTTCGTTGCTGTCACCATTTTTAGAGAAGCTGCGGGCAAAGTAAGCCGTCCACGTGGAGTATCGTCGTGGTTGGTAAGCGTAGCGGACTAGAAAACGATTTGCGGGCCATCAAGCCTGCATCGACCATGGAATCGGCGCCCAGCGCCGCCCCTGTCTCGCGCGACGTCCCTCCGCCTGCCGTCTCCTCGCCCCCGCTGGCCCCCGCCAGACCGGCGCCGCCCGCGCCCACCGTCGACGCGCGGCGGTCCGACAATTATTACCAGGTCAAGGCGACGATTTTCGGCGCCCTGATCGAAGCGATCGACCTTGCCCAACTCGCGAAGCTCGATGGCGAGTCGGCCCGCGAAGAAATCCGCGACATCGTCAACGAAATCATCGCCATCAAGAATATCGTGATGTCGATCGCCGAGCAGGAGGAATTGCTCGACGATATCTGCAACGACGTCCTCGGTTACGGGCCTCTCGAGCCGCTGTTGTCGCGCGACGACATCGCCGACATCATGGTCAACGGTGCGGGAACGGTTTTCATCGAGGTCGCCGGAAAGATTCAGAGGACAGGAATCCGCTTCCGCGACAACCAGCAGCTTCTGAATATCTGCCAGCGGATCGTCAGCCAGGTCGGCCGTCGCGTCGACGAATCCTCGCCGATCTGCGACGCCCGCCTCGCCGACGGCTCGCGCGTCAATGCCATCGTGCCGCCGCTGGCGATCGACGGCCCTGCCCTCACCATCCGAAAATTCCGCCGGGACAAGCTGACCCTGGAACAGCTCGTCAAGTTCGGCGCGATATCCCAGCCCGGCGCGGACATCCTGCAGATCATCGGCCGTTGCCGCGCCAACGTCCTGATTTCGGGTGGTACCGGCTCGGGCAAAACGACGCTGCTCAACTGCCTGACAAACTACATCGATCATGACGAGCGCATCATCACCTGCGAGGACGCGGCCGAACTGCAGCTGCAGCAGCCGCACGTGGTCCGCCTGGAGACGCGGCCGCCCAATCTCGAGGGCGAGGGCCAGATCACCATGCGCGACCTCGTCCGCAACTGCCTGCGCATGCGGCCGGAGCGGATCATCGTCGGCGAAGTCCGCGGACCCGAAGCGTTCGACCTGCTTCAAGCCATGAACACCGGCCACGACGGCTCGATGGGAACGCTGCACGCCAACAATCCGCGCGAAGCGCTGTCGCGTTGCGAATCGATGATTACCATGGGCGGCTTTTCGCTGCCGTCGCGCACCATCCGCGAAATGATCTGCGCGTCGATCGACATCATCATCCAGGCTGCCCGCCTGCGCGACGGCTCCCGGCGCATCACCCACATCACCGAAGTGATGGGAATGGAAGGCGACACCATCATCACGCAGGACATCTTCGTCTATGACCTGATGGGCGAGGATGCCAACGGCAACATCGTAGGGCGGCATCGCTCAACCGGAATCGGCCGCCCGCGCTTCTGGGAGCGCGCACGCTATTACGGCGAGGAGAAGCGGCTTGCGGCGGCGCTGGATGCCGCTGAGGTCAAGGTCGAAGTTTGAAGGTAACGGGCCATGAACATGCAGACGCTGGCAATGGCCTTCATGGCGGCGATGGCGGTCGGCGGCATCGCGTGGGTATTTCTGTATCCCTACCTGTTCGGCGAGGCCAAGGCCGAGAAGCGCCGCGCCTCCTTTGCCCAGACGGCGCCCGCGGCGCGACAGATCGACAAG